>NZ_JBTLRW010000002.1:0-729362 GCF_054483875.1 Paenibacillus sp. BAC0078 | reverse complement strand
CGGATTTTCACCGCTAAGGGGAATGAAAAAAATCTGGAGAGCACAGCGATTGGAACAACGGTCCGTTCGCGGAGCGTCCTCACCACGAGCTAACGTATCTCTAACTCAAAAACGAGGGGGGCCTCAAGCAGCCATTTCATGGCTTTTGAGACACCCCCTTTTTCAGTTGATAACGATCTATATTTTGCGGAAGCGCCACAGAACGCTTTGGAAATCTCCGTGCAGCGCAGGCAGCGGCAGCCCCGCATACATGAGATGGTCCCCGCCATATACGCCGCCGTCTTCAAGCCACTGGTAATCGGCCTCTGGATCAAGACCCTTGAGGCGCAGAAAATGTAGAGCATCATTAGGCTGGGCCAGCGTGCGGGCATATACGACCACAGCCTCGGATTTATCCTCGGCGGCAATCAGCCACGCCGTCTCATTGCCTTCAAAAGGGCTCTGCAATCTGTACTGCTCTCCGAACTGCACAAGCGGACGCAGCTCTTTATACAGCGCCACCTGCTCCTTCACCGTTGCCTTCTCTTCTACCGAAAATTTCGTCAGATCCAGCTCATAGCCGAAATTGCCCGACATGGCCACATGACCGCGCAGCTCAAGCGAAGTATTGCGGTGAACCTGGTGGTTCGGCACTGCCGACACATGGCTGCCCATCGCGCTCAGCGGATAGACAATGCTTGTTCCGTACTGGATTTTGAGCCTGCTGACGGCATCGGTATTGTCGCTTGTCCAGGTCTGCGGCATATAATAGAGCATGCCCGGATCGAACCGTCCGCCGCCGCCGGAGCAGCTCTCGAACAGCACCTCCGGGAATTCCGAGGTAATTCGCTCAAGCACACTGTAGAGGCCCAGCATGTAACGGTGAGCTGTTTCCCGTTGTCTCTCCGGCGGCAGCAGTGCAGACCCGATTTCGGTCATATTGCGGTTCATATCCCATTTCACATAGGTAATCGGCGCGCTGTGCAGCACATCCGCAATCCGGTCGCCAATCGCCCGGCAGACATCCTCCCGCGAGAAATCCAGCACAAGCTGCATCCGGGCCAGCGTTCTGCGGCGCTGCGGCACATGCAGGCACCAATCGGGATGCTGGCGGTACAGCTCACTGTCCGGGGAGATCATCTCCGGCTCAAACCACAGGCCAAACTGCATATCCAGCTTATTCACCCGCGCAGCCAAATCCGCCAGACCCTTAGGCAGCTTCTTAGGATCAACAAACCAGTCGCCAAGCGAGCTGCGGTCATCATCGCGGTGTCCGAACCAGCCGTCATCCAGTACGAACAGCTCCATGCCAAGCTCACTGCCTGCCCGGGCAATATCTTCAATCTTGTCAGCGGTAAAATCGAAATACGTGGCTTCCCAGTTATTTACCAGCACTGGACGTGTACGATCGCGGTAGGATCCACGGGCCAGACGCGTGCGATACAGCTTGTGATAGGTTCTGGACATCGCACCAAGACCGTCCGCCGAGAAGACCAGCACCGCTTCCGGGGTCTGGAACGACTGGCCCGGCTCCAGCAGCCAGCTGAAGTCAAAAGGATTCATCCCGATGGACAAGCGGGTGGTCTTGTACGGCTCCACCTCGGCTTGGGCGGTGAAGCTGCCGCTGTAGACGAGACTGACCCCGTACACCTCTCCGTGATCTTCATCCGCCCCTTTGGAGAGCAGGGCAAGGAACGGATTGTGGGCATGGCTGCTCGCGCCCCGGCGGCTCTCAATGCCCTGCATGCCAGGAGCAAGCGCTCTGCGCTCCACATAACGTTCCCGTGCCCATGAGCCTGACAGGTGCAGCAGGTCATAGCTGGAATCGCGCAGGTCTACACTCATGCTGAGTCCGCGCAGCAGCTTCAGCGAACCTGCACCTTCGTTCACAAAACGCACAGAACGCGTAATCGCATTCAGTTCGCCAAATACAGTGTAGCTCAGAATAATCCGCAATCCGGCAACAGCATCAAGCAGCTCCAGCTCCAGCGTTTCGGCCTCGTCCTCATGCTCTGTATAAGTGGCCGGAAGTCCTTCAAGCGCGGATTTGCCTTTATAGATACGGTGCTTGTCGTACACTGCCTCAGAAGCCGTCGTTCCATCCGCAGCTTGGATTTGATAGGCCGGATGGCGGAAATCCCCTGCTCCGTACGATGGATATTCCTGGGCAATTGTGTCATACGAGATCGACATATCCTCCGGAAAAGGGCTTGGCGAGAAGGAGCACCGCTCCGTGCGCTGCAGAATGGCGGACAATCCGGTTGCACGGATTTTCCTGCCCCAATATACATGTGCCGGAATGCCGGTCGGCAGCAATTGAATAACATAGCTGGTTGCGCTGCTCTGAATATGAAAGATACGTTCCTCAGAAAAATATTGAATGCCCATTTGTTCCTCCTAAGATTTTGTTAGCATAAGCTACATGAATTTTCTCTACAAAACTCAGTTTTGTTAGTATATGCTCAGTATATAGTGAAATCGCTTTTATTTCATCTATGCGGAGAAATCATTTGGCATATTGCAGGATCGCAATCGCGGCCCGTTCCCGGCGTTCAATATCCTCGCTATACAGAGCGGACTTAAGAACAGCGAGCGCTTCGGCTAATGTCTCATCATCCACTTTTCCTGCCTTGTCCCCATTCATATTGCCCTCCGCCGTTAAGCCTGCAATCCATAAATCAAGATTTGCCCTTGGCAGCGGCCCTGTGTACTGCGAGACAAGCGCCTCACCCGCCACCCACTCCCGCACAGAATGATTAAGCTCAGCAATGGGTACACTCTTCAGCCAGGTCACCCCCCGCCGGTGGCAGCGTCCATCCCCGGCATTGTCAGAAGCCTCATCATAGAAATAATCACCCAGGTCGCCCAAATACGCCCACTGTTCATCCGCGACCAGCACGTAATCCCCATCCTGCATGCTATGTACAAAAAGCTCCAGACTCTCCAGATTTGCTTCCAGCTCCCGCCCCTGAACCGCACCGCTCTGAACCAGCCTTCTGCGGATTTCCTCCCTGTCCACGTTATCCAGATCACCGATGCCCGTATATCCGATGCAGACATAGTTATCCTGAAGGAACTCTTGTATCCGCTCAATGCAGAGCGGCTGTGTCTTTAGCTGAAACAGCTTCATAGCTCTTCCCCCTTCTGCTATTCTTTCACCTTAGACTATACGAAATTATACAACAAAAAACCAAGTAATCAGGCGAATAATAGCGCTTACATTAGAATGCAATCAAAAATAGACCCAAATTTAAAGTATTCGCCTTTTTACTAATCCGCTGTCCGGGGGTATAATTCAGGTATCAACTCAAGGAACCATACACTGCAGAAAGGAACAACGGCGGGCAGCTACAATCGCTTCGCGGGGTCACTTTGGCAGATGTACTCCCTGAGATTGAGACTATATCTTTGATCCTGTCGGTAAAGCTTTCAATCCATCCCGGAACGAAATGGTGCGGGCTTCCTAAAGCTCAAATGTTGAAACATCAATCCAATCGTTACCAGGGGATGAATTAGAGAAGATTTAACGGGCAGGATAGGCAAATCTACTGCCGCCTCGGACCGATTTCTACCCGGCTGAGTACAAAGGATAGGATAAGGAGTCTGAGAAGAACATGGGTATAGTGGTTACAGCATAGACCTCTATTATTGATGAATAATCAATAATAGAGGTTTATGTGTGTTTGGGACCCATTTTAAGAGATATGATAAGTGCTGAAATCCCCGCGGAACTTACACCTTCTAATCATCTCCTGGTATTCTGCCCGCTTGTCAGGGCTTTCGAAATCATTTAGGTACCAGGTGATCTTCGCTGTGTCCACCCTTTTGCAGATCTCTTCAATATAGATTTTATCAACCTCCGCGAAGGAAAATCCGAATGAATAGATACTGTCAACGGAGGATGTAAGCCCCTCAAAAAAATGCTTGTGCTTCAGCATGGCGCCAGCGGTATTTTTCCGGAGCAGCTTCTGAATTTCCTGCAGTCCTTCTTCTGAACCCGTATACATCTCCATATTGGTCTCATAATAATCTTCATCATTGCCATGTCCAAACAGCAGGTCACCTCCTTGCTCGCCGTGGATATGACAGACATTTTTGGCCCGATACAGGATTTCCAAGGTTCTCGTGTAGTTGAACGTCAGAAAATGATCGTCTTCTGTATTAATAAGTGCGGCAAAATCATCTTTACTTGAAATTTCTTCAATATCCTCAATCGTATCTATCCAATCGGTAAAATAATCAGTAATGCGCCGGGTGGGTTCAATCAGACTATTGACCAAATCTTCAATGTTGAATGCATTCTTGCTATAATCCGGATCTCCGTCTTCATCCAGCTGCTCTTCAATACTATCAATCCATTCGCTAAGGTCCAAAACACCCAATGAAGTCTCAAGATCACTCCATTTATCCGCCTCAGGCTCGACATTGGATATTAGCCGAAGCAAGTAGGATACCGTGTCAACATCGTCATATACCTCATCTCCACGGGGCATGGTTGTACTTTCGGGTACTGTAAAATTGTCGCCATCCGACTCAGGATACTCTTCTTTCAGGTATTGATGGAAATGCTCATAGGATGTCTTCATTCTGTGCGCCAAATCAAATCCATTTCCCACAATAAACAGCTTGGCCATCGCAGCTCCTTCTTTCCACAATATTAGGGGGTTATACAGATCTAATTTATCTTATTATTAATATGTTATTATCTTGTTGTTAATATCAATATAATCTCGTCTTCTCCTTTTGTCAACATTCACCAACTATTTAGAGGAGAGGGAGCTCCGCCAGCTCCTGCTTCAGAAATTGATACAGGCTCCGGCTGGCTGAATTCAAGGGGTAATCAGCCATTCGGCAGGCTATGCCGCAGGTCATATCCACAGCTTGTCCCTCCAGCTTACGGAATATAGTTCCGGTTGGTACGGGATGAAGTGTAACCTCCGGCACAAGCGCGATTCCGAGCCCGCTCTCCACGTAGAATTTCAAGGCGGACATACTGCCGATTTCCATCGTATCCAGCGGCGGGCCAGCAGATTCCTGCAGCACGCTTTCGAGTTTTTTGCGGTAAGGGCAATGGGGTGCAGTAATCAGCAGGCGGTGTCCACGTAGATGGTCTGCAGTGATCTTCACCTCTGAGGCAAGAGGATGCTCCTCAGGCATTAACAGCACGAACGGCTCCGTGAACAGCGGCTCAAAATGCAGCTCCTTTCCCAGCTCCGGGGCCGAGCACAGCACAAGATCCAGCTCTCCATGAAGCAGCCGCTCACACAGCGCACCCGTACCGGATATATCTACGGACAGCTCCATTTTGGGAAACTGAGACATGAATTTGCGCAAAATTACAGGCAGCCGGTAGCTGGCTGTAGGGTCGGTTGCACCTATACGCACACTCCCTGCTTCACCTGATTTCAAGTCGGCCAGGCTGCTCTGCAGCCGTTCCATATCCTTCACAATGCGCAGACTCTGTTCGTAGAACAAGCGTCCGGCTTCAGTCAAGCTGATGCCTTTGGCGCGTTCAAGCAGCTCAACCCCAAGGCCCGCTTCCAGCTTCTGAATTTGCATCGTGACCGTTGACTGGGCATAATTCAGCTCTTCCGCCGCACGGTTGAAGCTTCCGGTACGGATGATGGCGTGAAAGGTTTTTAATGTTTTCAGGTCCAGAATAGTTCCCTTCTCTCTGCTTCAAGTTTTGTTGCAGCATAAGTTGAACTTTAGATTTTCATATTAGGGTTTGGTCGTAACTGCGGGGAATGTTTGGACTTCCGGCCGCTGTTGTCTGCAGATTTCTTGATTATATACCGCTCTCGCGGTGGAAATCCGCAGACAGCTTATGCTTACGATGCCAGCTTTCCTACGGAAAGCTTTTAGGCGGTCGCGTTCGCTCCTCCAGTTCCAAACTTCCCCTCCGCACTCCTACCTTTTTTATGATTTTATGATCAACTTATATAGTATCAATTCAAAATAATTGAACATATCCTTCAATACATTCAATTATACAAAATCGAAGAAACTTAATAAAATACTCTATGTAGCTGGCCACGCTTTACTTCACGGCACCATCAGAAGATGATTAACGGTCATTGGAGTATATGGAAGTCGGGGCGTGATTGCACTTTCTGCAATAGAAAATCCATTATTCTGTGATGAATGGCCTTCTGCTGTATTTCGGAGTCAATTTCATAATTCAGTTTGCTGAATAGCGTACTCGGCCAAAAATCGCGGTCATTTTTTTAAAAAAAATCAGGCAACTTGCTGGGATTTGCTCAACTGCTTGTTCAACTTGTCTAGTGCAAACTTACTGAGATTGTAGGCCAACGTACTGAGCTGGAAATCGACGCTTGCACGGACGCCGCGGTGACGTGTGCGCTTCATGCCAAAATACTCTTTGAGATATGCAAAAACACGCTCCACAGCCGTTCGCTTATTATACAGCTGCGTAAAGCTCTCACTGCCTCTTGCTGGATAGGTATGCTTACGCAAATCCGTTTTTATGCGGATTTTAAAAACCTTTTGGCAGTCAGAACCGGAAAGCGGACAGTCCTTGCACTGGCTAGGCTTGGTATACCGCAGGGTTTCGTACTTGGCATCAAAACTGTCGTAGCGGTAGGCATGGCCCTGCGAGCACATGGGAGTGTAGTCCTGGTTCATCCCCTCGGGCGGTTTTTTGTGGTGAATCATTTTAATTATAGGATAGGCTCCTAACGAATGAATCAACTGGTAAATGGCCGAGCTGTCATACCCTTTGTCACCCAAGACATGTTTCACTTTCAGTGCAGGAAACTTTAGGCGCAGACCTTTAAGGAGTAGGACGGCCATGCGCTGGTCATTCAAATTCGCCGAACTCCATATGCCGCTAAGCATATACTGACAGTCCGTATCGACCAGCAAATTCGCCTTAAAACCGTAATAACTGGTGAGTCTGCCCTTCGCATTTTTCTTGTCACAACGTGCAGCATGCCGGGGTAGCGCTGCAAGGAGTTCGTCATACGTGTAAGGCAGCATCGCTTCAATGGTTTTCTCAAAGGGTCCCAGGGTCTTTTCATAGGCTTCGCGTTCTTGGCGCCGGCGTTCCTTTTCTTCAGCAGAAGGACGTCCACGCGGGTAAACGGGTTTCTTGAGCGGCTCGTTCACGGACTGGGGCTCCGGCTCGGTGAGTTCTAACTGCAGTTGCTGGGCCACCGGAGCATCGCTTGACTTTTTGGCACGGCGGGCCGCGCGGCGTTTGGACGCATTTTCGCTAAATTGGCAATCCCAAGCCTCCACAATGGAGGAATCAACGGCGAGATGTGTACCGGTAACAAAGCCTTCTTCCATGGCAGACAGCACCAAGGTATCCTGCAGTTTCTCAAGCATACTTGTCTGCTCAAGCGCATGAATCAAACGGGTGTACGAGGCCGGACTTGGGATGCTGTTGGAGCCGGTAAAGCGGCACTGTGCTCGAAACTCCTCGCTGTGCTTAAGACGCCGGATCAATGCAGAAACAAACTCTATGCCTTCCATTTTAGCGATGAGCAGCGAGTAGATCATGGCAGGGACGTTTAGTTCTTCCGGCCGACCACGGTTGTTCTTCTTTCGAAGGGCGTGCAGAACCGTGGCAAGGTTTAAGTGTTCAAAGATTTGACTGTATTTATCTTCCGGGCGCATAAGGAGCAAATCCTCAAAGGAAAACAGCTCTTCTTGTCGAATAGAATAGATAGGGATTACCTCTCTTCTTTCTCGGATGTTGGTTTCGTCGCCTATATCTTCGAGAATTTGGGGAGGTACTCCTTTTTCTATGCTCAAAAAAACCAGTCATAGCAAGGGTTTTGAATTATGAAATTGTCTCTTTCGTACATTAGATTTCTGTACTACGGGCCAAAAGCAGGTTTTCGGCTCAATTCGGCTGCACAGAATGCAATAGATTCTGTTTTCCGGCCGATTCAGAGAGGATCTGCTGCAGAAAGTGCAACAGAAGGCTTTCGGCTGATCTCGAAATAAGCACAATAATTCAATCAAGGAGTGAATGGGCATGGAATTGTCAGGCAAAGTGGCACTAGTAACTGGTGGAGGCACCGGCATTGGCCGGGCAACCAGTCTCGAGCTGGCTAATCGCGGAGCTATCGTCGCCGTTAACTATTCCCGTTCGGAGACGGAGGCACTGGAAACGGTCCAGATGATCATTGATCGGGGAGGGCAGGCTATTGCAGTACGCGCCGACGTGTCTAAGGATACTGAAGTGCGGAATATGACAGAACAGATCGCCGGAAGCTTTGGGACTATTGATCTGCTCGTGAATAATGCCAGTATTACGAAGCATCTTCCCATGAGTGATCTGGAAGCAGCCACGGAGGAGGTATGGGATGATTTGTTTGATGTGAATGTCAAAGGTATGTTCTTTTGCGCCCGGGCAGTGGCGCCATATATGAAAAAGAACAAGCAAGGCGCCATCCTCAATCTCGGCAGCATTGCCGGAACTACCGGAGCAGGCTCCTCTCTTCCCTACGCGGTATCCAAAGCCGCTGTGCATGGGCTGACCAAATCCCTGGCCCGCGCGCTGGCCCCGGACATCCGCGTCAACTGCATAGCACCGGGTGCTGTCGCCACCAGATGGTGGGCGGGCCGCGAAGAGCAAATGCGCCAGCTCGCCCCGAATCTGCTGCTGCAGCGCATCGCCACGCCGGAGGATATTGCCCGGTCCATTTGCTACGCTCTAGAGCAGGAGGCTATTACCGGACAGATCATTACAGTGGACAGCGGGCAAACACTGTAATACTGTACCTCCTTCTACCTGGATGTAAAAGACTGTCGCGATTGAAACAACGATGCGTTCGCGGAGCGTCCTCACCAAGCGCTTACGTATATCTTGCGCAAAAAACGAGGGGGGTCCCAAGCCACTTGATGGCTTTTTGGGACACCCCTCGTTCAAATTGCCTCCCCCTTTACATTATGAAGGTTCATTCCCCCATACAAGGCTGCCGGCAATATAGGCCGGAGCCTTGCCCCAGTCTGCATAATTGTTATCCTTCGGGTCGAAGGAATAGTCGTCTGTCTGCGTGTAAGTGGTCCAGTTCGATTTCACTGCCCGCATCTGGATATCAATGCTTGCACCGGCGGCCAGTGAGCCAGCGGCACTTGTAAAGCCAATTTCCACATAATAATCCGCCCCTGTCTTTGCAGCCGGCATTTTGACAAAAGTGCCGGTCACATTCTCGCTGCCAACCTGGGACCAGTCACAGAAGAAGTTCTGTGTCTGCTCGCCATCAATCGTGTAATAGTATCTTATTTTCACGTCTGACAACGAGATGCTGCTTGTTCCTGTGTTGACCAGCTTGAGTTTTGGATTGATGGCTTGTACAGATGCGGCTTGGTTGACGTTGAACATCTGCACCTTAATCGCACCTGCCGGTGCGGCAGTTGTATCTGCAATAGTGACGGCAAGTGAAGCCGCAGCTCCGGCGCTGAAGTTGAAGCTCAAGGTAGTCGTACCTACCGCTTGCGCGGCCAAATATTCCTTCTTGAGTGTTACGGTTGTGCCACTGACGGTATAATCCGTTCCGGCCGTCAGGGCTGCCGCTCCATTCTTGATCGAGCTTAAAGTATTACCATTCAAGGTCAGCGTGACTGGAATATCCGCCTGATTCGCGGTTTTCTTATCGAAGCTGGCGGTGGTCGGCGTGATGGCCGAATTTGCTGCTGCGGTAGTATCAACAACAGTAACGGCAAGTGAAGCCGCAGCTCCGGCGCTGAAGTTGAAGCTCAAGGTAGTTGTACCTACCGCCTGGGCAGCCAGATATTCCTTCTTGAGTGTTACGGTCGTGCCGCTTACGGTATAATCCGTTCCAGCCGTCAGGGTTGCCGCTCCGTTCTTGATCGAGCTTAAGGTATTACCATTCAAGGTCAACGTGACTGGAATATCCGCCTGATTCGCGGTTTTCTTATCGAAGCTGGCGGTAACCGGTGTGATCGCTGAGTTTGCCACTCCCGTTGTATCCGTGACAGTAACAGCCAGCGATTGTGCCGCTCCTGCACTGAAATTGAAGCTCAGCGTGGTCGTACCCACGGCTTGTGCTGCCAGATAGGCTTTCTTAATGGTAACGGTTGTCCCGCTGACAGTATAATCCGTTCCCGCTGTTAGGGTTGCGGCTCCATTCTTGATCGAGCTGAGCGTATTGCCGTTCAAAGTCATGGTAACGGCGATATCTGCCTGATTCGCGGTCTTCTTGTCAAAGCTGGCGGTGGTTGGTGTGATCGAAGCGCCAGTGGTAGGCGCATTTACCGGGTCAGCGTACAGCGTCCCGCGGCCGTTCGTGCCAAGATAGACCCGTCCGTAAATTCGTGGATCACCGGTAATTGCCATGTTGATTTTGGCATATTGATGGGCATCATCATTGATGCGCACCCACGATGCGCCTGCATCATCTGAACGGAAGACCCCTCTGACTCCGTCGATTTTGGCAACCGTATACAGCGCCATATAGGTCTT
The DNA here is from genome assembly GCF_054483875.1 of Paenibacillus sp. BAC0078. NCBI lineage: Bacteria > Bacillati > Bacillota > Bacilli > Caryophanales > Paenibacillaceae > Paenibacillus > Paenibacillus sp. BAC0078. The sequence goes on along the minus strand of NZ_JBTLRW010000002.1, from coordinate 718,924 downwards.
GCCTGGGGCGGCCATACCGAAGCCAATCAGATCGGCTTCTTGGACATTCGTCAGCTTGGTGAAGCTTGCCCCTGAATTGGTAGAGTGCCATATGCCATATTTATTTTCAATTGTATTACCGCCAGCAAACCAAATATCTCCTTCAATTCCGGGAACGGCTTTCATGCTGACCTGGGCGTTACTCGGCTGCAATCCGTCTACACTGTCGGTTGGCAGTCCAGTTGCCGCTGTAGCACTGAAAGTAGCCCCGCCATCCACACTGACATAGAAGATTCCGGCATAGAACGCATAGAATTTATTCGCGTTCACCCGGTCAGAGGCTATTTTGGCACCTGCAGGAACTCCGGTGCTCGCTGTCCATGAGTTGCCGGTGGTCTTGGAATAATAGACACCGATATCCGAGGTGCTCCACAGAATGGAGTTGCCGCTGGCAGAGACTGCAACCTGTCCTTGCCCTGCGGTGGTCTTTGCGCCGTTCGAAGGCTCGCCATTAGGCATATACCAGCTCACTCCGCCGTCATTGGAGATACCAATCGACTTCATGCTCGGTGTTTTTTCCTTATCGGCCCCGCCTACCCGCACCACATATGAAGGACTAAGTTCCGCATAGTCAATGCCTGTCGTAGTCGCCCATGACGGACTGGTCTGGAACTTGACCGGTGCCTGTGTCAGATCCTCATACCGGAAGCCGGAGACGTCGCCAAGCGCCGTGATCAGGTGGGCCGTTCCCGACGGGGGACTAATCAGGCCAAGCACGGCTGTTTCCTCTACGCCTTTGGCCATAACAGAGATATTAACCTTGCCGCCTGTATCCCAGGAGGTCAAATTATTAGATCCGTAGATTGTAGCTCCAGTTCCGTACATCATACGATCCGAATTGAACGGGTCAATCTCCAGATCACCCATCATCCAGCCGAGCTTAGGCGACGGATCAATGGAAGTAGGGTTTGTCACTCCATGATCGAGCCAAGGCGCTGCGCTGATGTCCAAATTGAATTTATAGTTACGTTCAGGGTAGAAACCCCAATCCCAGATCCGGCTCCAGGTCGCACCGCCGTCCGTGCTGCGGAAGATCACCTCGTCCGGCCACCAGGCATTAAAGCTGGCTACCATAAGCGTATTCGGATGCTGGGCATCCAGCGCCAGTCCGCCAAAGCCATACCAGTTATCCGTACCGCTGGTTGGGCTGATGTTCGTCCAGGCACCGCTGGCTGTGTTTAGTTTCCATACCTGGCCTTTGCTGCCGTCATACGGCCCTACTCCATTACTGTAGGTAATATATAGATCTCCTGTGGAAGAGAGCTCGCCATGATGAGGAAGATAGCCGGTAGGCTGTCCGGGAACTGCCGACCATGTCGCTCCGCCGTCGGTGCTTCGATAGACGCTGTTTGCCGTATCTGCAACGCCGACGTAGATCGTTTGGGTCGCATGGCCGGGAGTTCCTGTTGTCTTATCAAATGTAATCCAGGATAATCCCACTATGTCACTACCATACTCAATGTTCGGGTTCTGAACATAGGTACCCACATTCGTGAAGGAGCTTACCTTCGACCAGGTCACTCCAGAGTCTGTGCTCTTCCATAATCCATTGCCGCTGCGTGCTCCGAAAAAGAGGATATTATTCTTGTTCGGGTCAATAACGAGGCGTTCGCCGGCTGACCGGCCGGGCATGTTGCCCCCTACCTTGAACGGCAGCGGGGTAGATTGCCAGGTGTTTCCCCGGTCACTGGAGCGCATGATCTGCCCGTTGGTATCCCAGCTGTTGGTATAGGTTCCTGTAGCCATGTATACCTTGTCCGGATCTACGGGATCGGTAGCCAGCGCATCGACACCGTTCTTGTTCCAGTCTATCCAGCCTACCGCATCACTGATGGATATCCAGCTGCTGGTAGCTTGATTCCAGCGGTATGCTCCGCCGATGTCTGTCCGCGCATAGATGAGATTGGGTTCGGTCTGATTAAAAATAATACCGGGTACAAACCCTCCGCCCGCACCGGTGACGACACTTTTCCAGTTGTAGGCTTCGCTTGCGGCTGCGCGGGTTGTCGCTGGAAAAGCAGTGAACAATGAGCTTGTCATAGCGGCGAGCAGGATAGCTAGTCCCATTTTGCGGATACGTTTACGATTCACGTTTTACGCCTCCTATATTTTGTTTTTCTGGTAACGCTTACAGTTTAATTGGAAAATATTATAATTTGTGAGGGAAAATAGTTGTTTTTTTGAGAAAATCGTCACCTGTTTACGTACCATTTTCACACTATTTATTACAAATTAGTATATTATCATCCAAAAAAGACCCTTCTGCATCCTTTCAGAAGAGTCTTGTCAGGGTTAATGACGGAGCACAAACTCATCCAGCTTACTGCCGTCTACAGCATAGGCCTGATAGGTTAGCGTATTGCCGCTTACGGTTATTCCGGCGAACATTTGCTTGTTGTTCTGGAAGTGAACCTTATGGTAGAACTGATCGTTTTTCTTCTCGTTAAACTTTGCGCCGGAAGCGTTGGTGACTACATACACCGTACCTCTTCGGACGCTGCCCGAATTCTTTTGTTCGGGAACGATTTTCCCGCCATACAGCGGATAGGATCTGGAATATTCATGGTTGTGTCCCTGCAGCACCAAATCCACCTGATATTTGTCAAAAATCTCCGTCCAATCCTCCACCTTCTTGTAGGTGTTCCCGCCATAGGCAGGACGGTGCATCGCTACGATTTTCCACTTCTTATCCGTGCCCGCAAGGTCCTTCTTCAGCCACTCGGCCTGCTGCTTCAGATTGCTCTCCGTATTCAGCACAGCCACATGGACAACGCCATAGTCAAAAGAATACGAGGTTCCTGCTATGGAACCTTTCGCCCCGTTGTCCGGCAGATTAAAATGCGAGGTATAGCCCGCTGCGTCTCCATCCACCTCATCATGATTGCCCGTAACCGGCATGAGCGGAACGCCTGTGGTCCATCTCTGTGCATTCCCGAAGAACTGGTCCCAGCCTGCTGACTTCTCCGGCTCCTCCGTCAGGTCACCGTTATGCACGATAAACTGCGCAGCCGGGAAGGTCTGAAACGCCTTGTCCAGCGTCTTGCCCCATAGCTTGAAGTCAGCAGAAGTAACTCCCTGCGAATCAGTCACGTTAATTAACGTCACCTTGCCGCTGCCCGCTTCCGCTGTTCTGAACTCGGCGACATCACTCCATTCCCCTTCCGCTCCGCTGCCCACTCTGTAAGAATACAGGGTTCCCGGCTCAAGCCCCGATATTTCCGCCTTATGTACACCTCTTGCACCGGCATCTGTCTGGATGACTGTATTTACGGCCTCAGCCTTAAGCGGAATTCCTCCTGCAAAAGCTGCTGCCCCGCCCTTTACAACCTCAAGCCATCCGGCAGCGCCGGGATCTGCAGTAAACCAGGTGAAGGCCCGGCTCGTTCCGGTGTCACCCTTGAAGGTAGTAACCAAATCGTACGGCATGCCCGAAGAGGCAGCGACTTCCGCCTGTTTCGGTCTGAGCCGCTCCACGCCCAGCGCCAGCACAATAAGTACGATGACAATAATTCCTATGATGAAGAGGATCTTCAAATCCTTCATACTGCTCCTTCCATAATCTGTTTTCGTTATAAGATACTCTCTTACCAAGACAGAAGTCAAATCGGCTTCACCAGAAAGCTAACATGTCACGTTATTTGTTATACCGCGATCAGCGGTTTAAATTAGGAAATTCAATCATAACAGCGGCCGGAAGTTCAAACATTCCCCGCAGTTACGACCAGACCCCAAAATAGCTGCAATAATTCAATCTCATTTATGCAAAGAAGCCTCAGAGAACCATCTGAGGCTCCTTTCATTTTAATTAATGCTCTTCGCGTGCGCTTTTGCATTTGATGATCATAAAACTGCATTTCACATCATTCCGATTGCATCGGTACGTTGATATCTGTATGCTAGATATCTGTATGCTTGAATTGAAATCCGATGTACAGTGGAGATGAAATCCTTGATTAGTATTGCTGTCTGTGATGATGAGCATATCATGCTGTCCGAATTAACAAATAAAATCGCTACTTATATGAAAAATACCAATTATTCCAGTCAGGTCTTCCCTTTTTCACATGCTGAAGCGCTGCTTGATAGCAAGGAATCCTTCGATATTATTTTCCTTGACATACAAATGGGCGGCATCACCGGTATGGAAGCAGCGCAACAATTACGGCAGGCAGGTTCAGAGAGTATGCTTGTTTTTGTCACCGTGTTGAAGGAATATGTGTTTGACGCTTTCACGGTGGAAGCATCGGACTACTTATTAAAACCGATAGACGATAACCGTTTCATACGGACAATGGACCGTATTTTTCATTACATAGAGGACCGAAGAAAACACAGCTTGACTATTCAAACAGGAGCCTGGTGCAAATCCATCCGATTTTCAGATATTTTATACTGCGAGGCCATTAACAGAAAAATTGTTGTTCATACCAAGCAAACGGTAATTGAATACTATTTCAAAATAGAAGAATTGGAAAAACAGCTAAAACCCTTTTTCTTCAGATGTCATCGCAGTTATTTGGTTAACCTTCAGTACGTTTGCAGCTATGAACATGGAACGGCAAGATTAGAGAATGGAGATAATCTTCCGATTTCAAGGCTTCGGCAGCAAGATTTTGCAAAGGCAGTTTTAAACTATATGAAAGAAGAACGAAGATATTATGGAAATGTTCAACCTACCAAATAAATGGTTTGATTTCTTCTTCTATTTTTGTATTTTGAACGGCAGCTTAGCTTGGCTTGAGATTAATTTTTTCGGAAAATTTATCAATAAAAGTTTGAAATGGGTTCACTATTTCACATATGTATTAATGATGTATTTTTTGTATGCCACAGAAATACAACTGCGCGTATCGTTTCCGAACTCGACTATTTTAGAGCTGGCCGCACTATTCGGATTCGGGTGTCTTATTTTGCGATGTACTCCGGCTTTATCAGCAATTACAGCCATATTGACCATAAGTATGATGCAGGTGGTAAACGGTATTTTCCAATCCTTATCCAGCATCATTTATGCATTTTCCCCGTATATGAATGCTGTTTTACTAATATGCAACTTGCTTGCAATAACATTTTGTTACCGGTATGTAGTAAAGTCATTTGACCTGAGAAAAACTCCCATGAATCCGTATGTACTGATTCTGTTACTGCCAATCCTGTTTGTTTTGCTTGTTGTGCAGTATGTTTTTATGACTACCGCCGCTTTCAACCGAAACGGAGCCCGCCTTTTCTCAAGCATAAATGATTGGGAAATGCTACTCATCCAAATTGCGGCTTTTGTTTGTCTGTTAGCCGTGCTTTTTGCCTATCAGAAACTATCTGAGGCCTTTGAACTGCAAATGCGAAACACACTGTTAGAGCAACAGGTGGATACGCAAAAGGATTATATGCAGGAGGTACAAACCCGGTATGAGCAGACCCGAGCTTTTCGGCATGACATCAAAAGTCACTGGACGGTGCTGCGCGGGCTTTTAAAAACAGGAGAAAATGAAAAGGCGTCGGAATACTTAAATAAGCTGGAAATGGCCTCAGATACGTTTTCCTTCCCCTGCCAAACTGGAAACATGGTCATTGATATGCTGTTATCTAGCAAATTAGGGCTGGCGCAGCAAAAAGGCATCCGCGTAGACTGCACCATGAAGATTCCCTCCGGAGACGCAATAGATGAGATGGATCTGTGCATCATTTTTTCAAACGCCGTTGATAATGCCATAAAAGCCTGTACCCCCACTGAAGGATCGGACCAATACATAATTATTTATGCGGTTCAAAAAGGGGATTTTTTTATGATCGAAATTGAAAATAGCTGCAACGGGGAAAGTACACACGCCAGAGGCTCCGGCATTGGCCTGCGAAACATTCGGGCTGTCGCTGAAAAGTATAATGGAGCGGTCAGCGTAGAAAGCACCCCTCAAATGTATAAATTGAATGTCCTTTTATCATTCCACTACACTCAGACAGCATCTGATTCCAAATCTATTGAAATGACATAAGCTGCTGATTATGCTAAGTGTGTTTTCAAAGATAAAAGGAGGTTTTACATATGAATGTCAGTAGTATTGGGGCCCACGCTCCGCAAAAACCAATCGGGGGCGGTTCAAAAAACGTTGAGCAGGATATTAAAGCATTGGAGCAGCAGAAAGCACAGCTTGAGCAGGAAAAGCAGAAAGAAAAAAGCCCGTTTTCATTAAAACAAAGCCAAACTTATGATTCCATAGATAAAAAGATCAAGGATTTGGATAAGAAAATCCAACAGTTGAGAGCAAAGGCTTCAACCTCTGAGGAGGCACCGAAGGATCAGGCGGAAAATCAACAAGCGTCCTCAGCCTCCCGTCAAGTTGATGAATATGTGAGCAGTAATGGCCAGCCCCGGCAGCCGTCTGCAGGAACCTACAGTGTGTCCCGGAATGAAAAGGGCGAAGCTGTTGTCTCTTTTAACCCGTCTCAGATGGACAAAGACGCTTCCAAGAAAAACTCGCCGGATGACAGATCGCTCTAGTAGATCGTCAGAATCATCTCCTGATCGGAAGAGTTGTAACGGACTCAGCCGCTCTTATTTCTACTGGAAGTCATTTTTCCGCAGGTGAACGGACTCCAGAGCCTTTAAGTGCGGACATTCACCCTAAATATACCTGCCGAAGAGGCGATAAGCGCGTTACGGTCTGTTAGCCCAGCTAAATGTATCCCTTTCGGGAAAGTAAAGGCTTTACGGTCCGTCCCTCGTTAAGGATCAGGAGGATTGATACGACGAACCCCTACGCAAATACCTCTAGCACAGCAGCCTAAATGCAGTACTAATAGCCTCGGACGCTCATATCGTCCGAGGCTATTTTACAAGTATTATCATTGCACGCATCTACATATAGTTCCGCGGATCATCACGCCTCCTCCTCCGCCAATGGCTCTTCCGCGTTCAGAAGATTTATCAGCTCCACCAGGTCCCCGGCCGAAGCTGCCGAGAAGCTGTGATCTGTGTTGTTTTGTGTGAGCTCCTGAAGGACATCCTTGATCGCGATCAGCTTCACTCCCTCTTCACGGATGCAGTCCAGCTCACGTGTATCCTTCACTTTGCCATGCACGAACCAATATTGCCAATCTGCACCGCCGGCCAGCGTGTCCCGCAATTTCTTCTTTTTATCCGAGGTGTATTTGATTTCGACCCAGGCCTTCACACTGTCCTTGATGCTCTCAGAGTTTCTCACTTTAGCACTGGTCTTCGACTTCGCTCCCAGCTTCTCCATCTGCGATTTCGTCAGCTTGCTGATGTACGCCACCGGCCGTACGCTGACCTGCACCTCGCAATGAATGTACTCCCAGCCCTCATCTCCATTGTTGCGGACGGCAAGAAAGTCAATTTCGTTCAGCTTCTCTCTAATACCCCGGATGGTAAAATACCCCTTCTTGTTCAGCCATTCTTCTACCAGAGTTTCCGCTTGAAGCGCCATGATCTTCGTCCTCCTTATAGGCTTGTAAAAAGCATATAAAATGCTTGTAAAAAGTGCCCGGCTTAATAGAGTTATATTCGCTATCCTTTTACATAATCCTCCATAATTAACTCCTAAGGACAGGAAAGAGTGTCCCAATTGCCATGAATGGCTCCCGGAACACCCTCCTATCATGTGAACGATTCACCTTTTTCCCGTATCAGGCATGCGGACTGCGGAACAAACCGGCAATCGACAGCAGCAGCGACAGGATGGATACTCCCAGTGCCACATAGACGGCTGCCGGGGTTGCAGGCTTCTCCTGCGCTTTATCTGTTTCCGCCCCCATGTTCATCGAACTATGATCATCCATCGAACCGTGAGCATGGCTGTCTCCCCCAGCCGCCTGCACGATCTCCGTGATGGAATGCGGTGTTTCTGAGCCTTCCTCACCGGACCACTGGACTACGCTGCCATCGGCATAATGCTGATAGGCGTTCCAGGCAAGCTCGCCGGCAGCGTCCGGGTTTTTGGCAGTGAAGTAGAAGCGCTGGAACTGTCCGGCCTGGATGCCCTTGCCGTTAGCGATCCAGCTTACTTTGTTGCCTTCTATGGTAACGTCCCAGCCTGGTGCCGCCTCGTATTGCTTGAACTCCGCTCCCTCCGGGATGCGCAGGTCAACCTGTATAGTGGCAGCATCCTTCTCCGAAGGCACTTTGAGTGTATAGGTCTCCCATGCACCGGTGGCCGACTCAGCCGGACTGACCGTTACATGCGCGCTGGCCATAGTGGCGAGCACCAGCAGAAGTGCCGCTGCCGGAGCAGCGAGTGTCATTAATTTGCGAAGCAGTTGGTTCATGTTACCCCTCATTTACGTATATTTTTGTCTTTATCTTTTCCCCGGGAAGTCCCGTCCCCGCGAAGCAAGTCCCTGCTCCAGAGCGTATCGTGTAAGCTGAGTGCGGTTCTGGAGCTGGAGCTTTTGCAGAATATTCTTGAGATGGTTTTTGACCGTATGCTCGGAGATGCCCAGGCTAGCTGCGATCTCCTTGTTGGTGGAGCCGGAGGATACACAGCCCAGTATTTCCTTCTCCCGCACCGTCAATGCTTCCCGCTCTTCCTTGACAGAGGTGAGCGCAAATTCCTTCAGAATCTGAAAAGCCAGCTCCCGGCTCAGTGGAACCTCCTCACTGACAATCGCCTGCAAGTATTCGATCCAGGTTGAAGGAGCCAAATTCTTCAGCAGATAGCCCTGCGCGCCTTGCTTCAGCGCTTCGAACAAATTGGAAATTTCGTCCGACACCGTCACGATGACGATTTTGACATAGGGGTATTCCTGTTTGATCCGCTTGGTCGTCTCCAGACCGTCCATTCCCGGCATTCCGATATCGATTAGAATCAGATCAGGCATCCACTGCCCGGTCCAGACAATCGCCTCGGCGCCGCTCTCCACTGCGCCAATCACCTCAAAACGCTCATCCATCGCCAAAATTTCGCACATCGCCTCACGGGCATGGGCATGATCATCGACTACGAGTACCCGGCAGCGGTTCATATGGAGCTTCCCCCTTTTGTAATCTCTATAAGAGTCCCATACTCGCCTGACTTCAGCGCCAGGAGCCAGCCCATACCTTCAGCACGTTCCTTCATAATCCGCAGCCCATAGCTGCCGCTCACCGCAAAAGGGTCCTCATGCTCAATCCCTGCACCGTCGTCGGTAATAGCAACCCCCCACTGCTCTGCGCTGCCCAGACCGGAAATAGCTACCTTGCCCGCCCGGGTGTGCTTGCGTACATTAATCATCGCCTCGCGGATGCAGGCCAGCAGCTCTGCCTGTTCTGCGGGACTTAGGGCCTCCTCCGGCAGCTTCCAGTCAAGCAGAACATCAATCGAAACCTCTCTGGCAATATGCGTGAGCTGCTCCTGAACCGACTGCGCAAGCGAAAACGGCTGCTGGCCGGAAACGGGAACCTTGAGATTGGATATGGCCTCACGGACATAACGGTTGACCTCATGCACGGTTTTTTTGATCTGGTCAATGCTGTCCGCGCTGATCTCACCGTTCTTGCGGCTCTGCTCCAGACGCTCAATCCGCACAGAGAGCAGGAATAATGATTGCGCCATTCCATCATGCAGCTCTTTTGCCAGCGTGTCTCTCGCTTCCATTGCCGTCTTCTGCGCCCGCTCCTGCTCCAGCTCCCGCCCGTTCCGTTCCATCATTGTGAACAGCGGCACCAGCAGTACGATGCTGAACAGAAACACAAGCACAGGCGTCAAGTAATTGCCCATATCCATAGAGATATAGGGCATCAGGAACTGATGGCGCACAACCTCCCAAATCCCGACCATTACTGTAGGCAGCAGCAGGATAAGCACTTTGATTCTCGTATACGTTGCTGTCCCCTCCCAAAATCCTAATATTTACAATATCATTACCGCAGCAATACCCACATGACTCTTTCGGGCTATAGGCAACCGATAAATGTTACAAAATTAAGTATTTAAAATTTCCACAGTAAGTGGAAACGGCTACGCCGTCCTTAAAAGAAGCCTATGCTTCCGAAGCAGCGATACTCCGTATCGCTTTCAGGTATCCGTTTCAGCGAGAAATAGAAGGATAATTTATAGCGTGAAACATATAAATTCTTCTATTTCAAAAAAAGAGGACTATTCCCTATTTAGGAATAATCCTCTCTTTTCTTCTAAATTGCAAATTCCGGTTCCTGGTCCCGGTAATAATTCGCCAGAAATTGCTTGGTCCGTTCGGATTTCGGCTTTGAGAATACTTCATTCGGCGTCCCGTCTTCCACAATAACGCCCTGATCCAGAAACAGAACCCTGGTAGCCACTTTACGGACGAAATTCATTTCGTGGGAGACCAGCAGCATCGTGTTGCCTTCTTCCGCCGCCTTCTTGATCGTATCCAGCACCTCGCCGACAAGCTCCGGGTCCAGTGCAGAAGTAGGCTCATCGAACAAAAGAATTTTCGGCTGCATAGCAAGCGCCCTGGCAATCGCAACCCGCTGCTGCTGTCCGCCGGACAGTTGCTTGGGATAATGATCCGCCCTATCTGACAGACCAACTCTTGCAAGCTTCCCGGCGGCGATTTGGCGCGCCTGCTCCTTCGGTATTTTTTTGACCACAATTAAGCCTTCCATAACGTTCTCCAGCGCCGTCTTCAGCCGAAACAGATTGAACTGCTGAAATACCATCGCCGTACTTTTCCTTAGCTCCAGTACATCCGCTTTGGTTTTCTTGGCAATGTTCACCGTCAGCTCGTCAATCGTAATGGTTCCTTCATCCGGCACTTCAAGCAGGTTGATGGATCTCAGCAGCGTGGATTTGCCGGCGCCCGACGAACCGATTACCGCGACTACATCGCCTTTTTGAATCGTCAGGTCAATGTGATCCAGCTCTACAACAATCCAGCAGAATTACTCCCAAGCTCTGCCGCAAGCCGCACCCAATATTCCCTATATCGGTGAGGTATACCGGCTATATTGAATATCCATTTCCTTGAAACTCTTTCCTTGCTGGAGCAGGAAGAAGGAATTCACACCCTCCGCTCCCCACCATTCCAAACCAAGTGCCAGCCCGCTTGCCGTCTTGGCGGCAAACAACAGAGAGAACATATCCGGGGTCACCTCGCCGCCATCATCCACGCGCCATACTGAATATGCATCATCCTTGATTTCAGCGGGATAATCCATAAAGCTAAGCTCCGTACCTTCCTGCAAAGCGAGACTGAACAGCATATCCTTATCCAGTCTCACGAACTGAACCAGATAGAGCTGCCGCTCTTCCGGCAGATCCGCAAGCTTCCAGATCGACTGAATATCCCGCTGCTTAAGCGCAGCAATGTCTTTCCGCACAGGGTCATCCGCCCCAAGCTGCTGCTCTCCGCTTGCCGGCTTAACGGCCAGCAATGACTGGAGATTAAATTCAGCGGAGTCAGCCAGGTAATAGGTCTGATCCGTCAAGGCGCTGCCTTCCTGAACCGTAAAAACATATCCGGACAGATTGGCGAAATTATTCGCCATATCTCTGCCGTTGCTGTTAGCAGTTCCATGCTGCCATTTCTCGAACTTTACCGCAAGAGTCTGGCCGTTATTGCCGACAGCCGTATTCAGCGATTTCATCCGTTCCAGCTCTCCTTCATTCTCCGCTGTGGCAAGAATATGCTTGCCGGTGCCGTCGGCAAATCCAAAGCTGGATGTCAGCTTGGCGGTATCCAGATAAGCCACCGGCGCTGCCGAGGCTACCGGCTCACTGCTGCCGCCGGGGTCAGACGTTGCCGCCGGAGACGGCGTGGCCTGCACTTCGGCAGACGGCGAAGCGGTAGGCTTGCCCCCTTCCTCAGCATTCCCACGCTGTGAGGAGCATCCTGACAGCAGCACGAGCACCGCCATTAAAGTCCCTAATCGCCTCAGCATTCAATTCCCTCCACTCCCAAGTTAGAAAATCCCCATGCTAAGATAACGTTCACCCGTATCGGGGGCAATGCAGAGGACCCGCTTGCCACTGCCCAGCCTCCGCGCTTCCTGCAGCGCCGTCCATACCGCCGCACCGCCGGAAGGTCCGATCAACAGCCCTTCCGTACTGGCTAGCACTCGAACCATTTCGAGAGCGTCCTCATCTGCGACCTGGACAATTTCATCATAGACCTCAGTATTCAGAATCGCGGGCACAAATCCCGGGCTGGTTCCAACCAGCTTATGCGGTCCGGGCTGGCCGCCGGAGAGCACCGGCGAGCCTTGCGGCTCCACAACCACAATACGGATGTCCGGCAGCTCCCGGCGCAGCACCTCTCCGGTTCCCGTAATGGTTCCCCCGGTTCCCGAAGTGGCAACGAACACATCCAGCCGTCCGTCCATCTGCTCCAGAATCTCCAGCGCTGTTGTTGTCCGGTGAATGTCCGGGTTGGCCGGGTTCTCGAACTGCTGGGGAATAAAGCTGCCCGCGATTTCCTTGCCAAGCTCCAGAGCCTTGGCTATGGCCCCGGGCATCCGCTCCGCTGCCGGAGTCAGCACCACTTCAGCGCCGTACGCCTTCAAAATATTGATCCGTTCCTTCGTCATATTATCCGGCATAACAAGTATGGCCTTGTAGCCCTTGGCTGCGGCATTCATGGCCAGCCCGATGCCGGTATTGCCGCTCGTAGGCTCAATAATCGTTCCGCCGGGTTTGAGCAGTCCCGCAAGCTCCGCTTGGCGGATCAGATTGTAGGCCGCACGGTCTTTTACGCTGCCACTGGGGTTGAACATTTCCAGCTTCACATACAGCTCGGCATCCTGCGGGCCGGTCAGACGGTTCAAACGGACCACTGGCGTATCACCGATCAATTCCGTAATATTGTTGACTACTAGCGATGACATGGAAAGAGCCTCCTCATTTCTTATGCAGCTTAACATCCATTGTAGCGCTGAGGACCGGCTCTTGTCGATTCTCCAGCAGACTCTTCGCGAACACACGCGCACGTTCCAGGTCATTTTCATCGGGATGTCCCTTTTTATCCATGTTGAATCCAAAGGGGCTGAATTCCCCGGGACAGTAGAATTCGCCGATGATGGTACAGCCTTTCATCGTAAGCTTCTCTGTAATCAGCTCTTTCTTTTTAAATTCACCTGAGCCTGATGTGCAAAAAATGAATACCTTCTTGTCCGTCGGAGGCATCTTCCGGATGAATTTGAAAATCTTCTTATGGAGCTTGGAAGCATAAATGCCTGAACCAAAACCGATCAGATCATATTTGGCCAACACTTCCGGCCGGACGTCCTCCACCTTGGCGATGTCTGCGTTCATGGCCAGCGCCATAACCTCTGCGATTTTTGCGGTGTTCATTTTGTGGACCGATTTGTAAATAATCAATGTTTTCATAATTGCACCTCTCTCTTCAATATATAATCATCATATGAATGAACATAAGTAAATTCATTCATTTTGATAAAAAAATAATGCGCGTGAAGCAAAATTGTACTCACCCGCATTTTTTCAGTGTATTTAACATGCATTCATTTTATTGCGGAATATCCGTCAGGCCCTTCATCACAAATTCCACTAAATAATCCATGATCTGCGGGAAATGCTGAATGCCAATCTGCTCCTTATGTATATCTATATAGGGTATGGAATTTAAGAGGGCAAGGATAAGATCATCGTCCAGATCCCTTCTTATTTTCCCTTCAGATTTCCATTTTTTGATCAGCTCGGCTGCAGCGCTATTCGTAAATTCATCAACGCTCTCGATACCGCCTTTTTCATAAAACTCCTTCTCCAGCTTGCTGAAAAGCTCCCTGTTATACCATTCCTTCAATATGGGATTCGAAATCATGCCGTTATAATTCAGCGCCAATACTTCTTTGAGCAATTTCAGGGGCTCCTCGTCAGGGTTAACCGTCTCCATAATGTGCTGCTTCAGCTTTTCATTTTCTTTCAAATAAATCTCCATAAAGAGCTTCTCTTTCGAGGCGTAATAATTATAAAATGTGCCTACCGCCATCCCTGCCATCTTGGTAATGTCGGAGACATTGGTGTCCTTAAAGCCTTTAGAGCTGAACAGCTCTTTCCCGCATTTGAAAAGCTCCGTTTTTTTATCTTCCATAGCTATCAACCCCGTCTTTGTGAATGAATGCATTATAATTCATTCATATTGTAGCACAGCAGCTTTGTCCTTTCAATCTACAGGCGGGCAGACAAAGACAACCATTGTGTGTGAACAAGTGGACACGGCTGCGCCGTCCTATAGACAAAAGAAAGCCCCGCCGTCTCCGGCAGGGCCAATTTTCCTATTAGGCTACACGTTAAATCTGGCTACCAGCCCCTGCAGCCCTTGAGCCAGTGAGCTCAGCGCGCCGGCCGAAGAAGCGATTTGTTCCACCGAGGCCATCTGCTCCTGTGAAGCGGCGGCGACCTGCTGTGTGCTCGATGCCGTTGTTTCAGAGATTTGCGTAACCGTACGGATGGATTCCACAATTTCTTCGGTTGCCGCTGTAATCTCTTCCACTGCTCCCGATACCTCCTGCACCTGACCGGCCAGGGCATCTATGGAGATGCGAATCTCGCCGAAGGAACGTCCGGCTTCTTCAATGATCCTTGTGCCGCCCTGCACCTCGCTCATGCTGTTCTTCATGATCTTCACCGCATCATCGGCATCGGATTGAATGCCCGCTGCCATCACGGCGATGAGACTAGCCGATTCACCGGATTGCTCCGCCAGCTTGCGGACCTGATCGGCCACCACGGCAAACCCCCGGCCCTGCTCTCCGGCCCGCGCCGCTTCGATTGTTGCGTTAAGCGCCAGCATGTTGGTCTGCGAGGCAATGCCTTTTATAACATCAACAATGCTGCCGATTTCACGTGAACGGTCCACGAAGCCAAGCACCTGTTCAGACAAAGACTGAATCGAGCGGTTAATCGAGTCCATCTGGCTGACTGCAGCCTGGAGAGACACATCACCGGCAAGGGCGAACTCACTTGAACGCAGTGAAGCTTCCGAAATATCCTGCACGCTGGAGGCAATCTGCTGGATGCCGATGGACATCTCCACAATCGTTGTCATATTCGTCTGCAAATCATTCATCTGCCGGTCATTGCCGGAAGCAACCTCGCCCATAATGCCGGCAATCTTTTCCGTAGCTTCGGCGGTGACGCCGCTCTCGGAGGTAAGCTTGATGGAGGAAGCCGCGAGACCGCTTGCCGACTGGTTCACCTGTCCGATCAGCGCGGCGAGATTGTCCGTCATTTTGTTGAAGTTACGGGCTAGCTCGCCAATCTCATCCTTCGTCCGCACACTAAGCTTGCGGGTCAGATCCGCGTCCCCTTCGGCAATTTCCTGCAGCTGCTCATTCACACTGCGGAGCGGCTTCACAATTCGTGCCGACAGGAGCAGCGCAATGACTGCAGCCAGCAGCACCGACAGTCCTGTCACGCCAAAGCTGATAGCCATCGCCGAGTTACGGTGACTGGCCGCCTGGGTCTGCTCCTTCTGAATTTCTTCACTGAGCACATTTTCAAAAACCAACTGGGACTCAATGATTTTATCCAGCGAAAGGTTGGTGAACTCTTTTTGCGCATTCGGGAATTCCCCTGCTTTGGCCTTGGCAAAAGCGCTCTCCAGCACCGTGAGATAATTGCTCCATTCACTCTCCAGCGTAGTAAGCCCGGACAGCTCCGCGTCATTAAGCCCGGTCTTCTTAAGCTCCGCAATCGCCTCGGTAATCTCAGGAGCCTTGGCCTCGTAGCCGGTGAGATATGTCTTTCTTTCCTCATCCGTATTGCTCATCACATATCTTGCAGCCAGGCCATCCGCCGTGCGGATCTTGTCTGTCAGCTCCTGCACCAGCGACAGCTTGCTGTAGTTGCGGTTAATCTCATCGCTCAGCATGGTGACCTTGCCCTGGAAGAGCGTGTTTCCGGCAATGGCAGCGATAAACACAACAATAACTGCGGCGAAGCCGAACAGGATTTTGGCGCGTATTTTTGTAAACATATGTATTCCTCCAGATCTGTATGTATTCTGTGACTCCTGTGCTTCTAGTGCTTTCATCCTACTGCAGAAGGCTTAAATTCATCTGAAGTTAAACTGAGCATTCGCTGAAAGTACAAGGCGAGCATTTGAACTGGAGGAGCAGCCTGCTGCAAACGGCCACACCACGCCAAAAAGACCGTCCTTCCGGCCAAAGCAGGAATAGACGGTCTTCCGTTGCCTAATGACAGCAGCTATTTTGCAAAATATTGATCCAGGGCCCGCTCCGCGCGAAACTTTGCCAGATTGAAGGAAGGCCACTTTCGTGTGACTTGCGCATAATCCTCGCGCTTATTGTGCAGAATGGCGTCCAGCTTGCCGTTCTCCTGCTTGCTGAAGGCAATCAGCTTCGGTACAACGTCCGGTGACAGCCTCTCCAAATAACTCGTATCCAGCTTGCCGCTTGCCTCGTACCGCTGGATATTTTGTTCCGCGATAATGGCATCCATCCCGATAAAGTTGATCAGCACATAGGACAGCAGCCCAAGCAGAATGTAACATTTGGCGAGCGGGAACCTTACCTTACTGATCCGCACCGCGGCAATCACGAGCAGCAGCCCAAGGAAAACCATAAAGGCATGCACCAGGAAACGAATATACGTGTATCCATAGGCTTCTTCGTACAGCGTCAGCCGGGAATAGGCGGAGTACAGCATGACCATAGAGCAGAGCACGAGGATATAGAGCAGGAAATTCACTGTTTTTGGCAGCAGGCCTTTCTTCTCCCCTACCGAGTGCAGCGATAGCAGCAGAATGGCGAAATTGATCGAGGTCACCACAATCAGCTCCACAAAACCGCTCCGCGCATAATCGGCATACGTGCTTCCCTCCGGCAGTATCCCCTCCCAGGCACCGAACAGGTAGGAGAACTGCACGCTTACGAACAACACATACACCGTATTGATTACCGTTAGGATCGTAGTGATGATTACCGGATCTACCCGCAGCGACAAGGGGTCAGGGAACAGATCGGAAACCGGCTCCACCGCAGGCCCGCCTTCCATATTCAGCATCGGCTTCGGGTTCCACTCATACACCTTATGATCCACGAAACCCCAGACAAAGCCGAACATTCCCATGCCAAGGAGAACAATCCACAATACCCGTGCGAAACCTTCGCCAAAAGAAATCCGTTCCAAATATTGCGGAAGCTCCGCCAGCATCTGATGGAACACACCGTCCGCCGAGGAGAGCAATGACATTACAACGACCAGCAGCGGAAAAGAAATCCCCAGCCCGATCAGCACTTTGTACAGCACCCGCTTGCGTTCGTCCTCCATCTTACTGCCGGGTTTGCGGATGATCTTGAAGACGGTAGCCCAGTGCCGCAAGCCTTGGGTAAAAAAATGCTCCAGCGCCGCGCCGATCAGCCCGAATCCGCTCCATGACGGCTGCTTGTAGCTAAGCATGTAGGTCATATGTAATAAGATTAGCGCCGGCAGAACCAGCGAATTCAGCCCGAAGAAAATCCAGTTGGCAAACAGCACATACGTTAGGGAGAGCAGAAACACCGCCCCCAGCCAGACATAGCTGAATGCTGTAGGCTTGCGCAGCTTGTCTTTGGCAAAATAGAGCATATAAGCATAGAACAGACATACGAAGATCGGCAATGAAATTCCCGCCATCTTACCATAGAACAGGTACTGGTGGACGATTGCCAGCAGAAATGCAGCCACTAAGGCCTGGATAGCCCGTTCCGGTTTTGGTACCGCTTGATCACTCATGGTAAATACCCCCATCTTCTTACTATCTTATCCTGATTTTAGCTGATAAAATAAGAAAAAAAAGAGAAAGAAAACGCGGATTATTTCCTATTTTGCACGAGGAGGCCTTAGCTAATGAAGCTGCACAGTCAATTTCTCAAGCTCCATTCACATTATGGCGGGGCGGCCGAAATCTCGGTTACCCTGGATGAACTGGCGCTGACACTGGAATGCACCCACCGCAATGCCCTGCATATTATCAATAAAATGGCCGCACAGGGCTGGATCGCCTGGACGCCCAGCCGGGGGCGGGGAAAACGCTCGACGCTGGTCTTTCTGGCGAGTGCGGAGGACATCGCCCTCGAATCCATGATGCAGGCCATCAGCAGCAAGGAGATCAGCAGCGCTATAGAGGGAATCCGCGGGCACGCCCGCTCCTCCTCGCTCCAGGATACGCTTCAGGGCTGGCTGCTGGCCTATTTCGGGCATCATTCCGAAATCCGCAGCGACAAGCAGATTGATACGCTCCGGCTTCCGGTTACTCAGCAGCTCCATACCTTTGATCCTTTGTACATGAATCTGCTGGCCGAATCGTTTGTATCAAGCCATGTGTTTGATGGTCTGGTAAGCCGCAGCGGCGAACGGGGCCGGATCGTTCCCGGCCTCGCCCACGCCTGGGAAACGGACAGCAGCCGCACGGCCTGGACCTTTCATCTGCGCAAAGAGGTGCTGTTCCATCATGGAAAGGTGCTGTCCGGGGAGGATGTGGTCTATTCATTCGAGCGGCTGATGTTGACCTCGCAGCGGACGCTGTACAGCTCTATTTTCAAGGAAATTGCGGAGGTAGAGGCACTGAATCCTTCCACCGTCCGCATTCTGCTGCGGAAGCCGAACGAGCTGTTTCTCCCGTTTCTGTGCACCAGCCGGGCGGCCATTGTTCCGAGAGATCTGGAGTCCATCGGCGAAGCTGCCTTTGGACGCAGGCCGGTAGGCACCGGTCCCTTCAAGGTGGTGGAGATGAGCGAGGAGCTCTGCGTGCTGGAGGTGTTCCCTTATTATTTTCAGGGACGGGCCCATCTGGACCGGGTGGAAATCCTCCATGTGCCGCTTGGAGTGGACTCCACACTGCCGGATACTGGCCCAGCCTTCCATGTCATCCCGAATCCTTCACTTGAAGACGGAACGATCTGGAGCCGGATCCATTCCGAATCCTCTGTCCGCAAATTTGTCACCTGCAACACAAAGAAAAAAGGACCGCTGAACGATCCTCTGCTCCGGGCGGATATTTTGTCTTGTCTGGATGAAGCGATGTGCGCTCACCCGAGGGCTGCCGCAGGCTCCTCCGTTACCTTGCAAATTGCCACAATTCCGCAGTATGCCGCCGATGCCGATCATATTGCGGAGCGGCTGGTACAGCATGGTTATGCTTGCAATGTCCAGTCCGTCTCACCTGAAGAATTCAAAGGCCCCATCCGCCTGGAGTCCGATCTTATCGTCTTCTCCCTGCTCCGGGATCAGGATGAGCAGCTTCGGCTGTTCGATCTGTATCTGACGTTGTCCCAGCACATCGAGCCGCGTACCCGGGCCGATATTGAGGGCATGCTGAACCTAATCACGCGTGAGCCTGATCCCCTGGCAAGAGCCGAGGGCTTCAAGCGCATTGAGGACAGGCTGACACGTGAGCATCAACTGCATATTTTGTACGAAAAGCCAGCCGAGACTGCTTATCTGCCTTCCGTGCGCGGCGTCACCTTCAACAGCCAGGGCTGGGTCGATCTGCGCCATCTGTGGTTTCCGCGCGGCATGTAGCAGCTCCGGCTATAGCTGAATATCCGCAAGCCCCCGGCCAATCAGATTGGCGGAAGGCGGCTGCTTGCCGACCTCTCTGGCCCAAACAGACAACTGACCCGCATGATGAATCTCATGGGCGATGATATGGCGCATAATCTCGCCCCAGGTATCGGCCACCACTGTTCCATCTCTCCGTTCATTCATCAATATATTCCGCTCCAGCCCATCATTCCAGGCCAGCACAAACTGCTCCACCTCTGGCCGGAAGCGGGCATCCAGCTCTCTAACCTTCTGCAGGCTACTGAACTCAGCGAAATCCTCCTGAAAGTCAGGCTTACCCTCCATCACCATGATCCAGCTCCACTCCACATCGGCGATGTGGAAAAGTGTCTTTAGAATCCCGCCAACCCCGCCCACACGCGGCTTCAGCAGTTCTTCCTCCGGCAGCTCCTCACACCATTTGTACCATTCCTCGCGTACCATCCAGTTATAACGAAATAAGGTCTGCATGAAATCCTCCTTAACGTTTATGAGTTAAAAAGTATACGGTAAATGCTAAACTGACCATACTTTTTTCCAGTCTATCACACCAAGGCGGGGGCTGTTGATGGAAAAGATGATTATATTTGTTTGCGGAAAGCAGGCATGAGGGCACATGCGAAAGCTATATAGCATCCATTAATAAACGCAAAAATACCGGTGAAATATTCACCGGTACCTAAAGTCAATTATGAGATACATATGTAAAAAAACAATCCTATTTACTTGCGCTAACTATAAAATTAATATAGCACGGAAATGTCAAGATAGCAAGCATTTTTATGGAAAATGAAGAAAATAAATGTTCGACCCTTTTCGGGCAGCGTTCAAGGATGAGGGGCAAGCTTAATGCCATTTTATCTACTCTACAGATTAGTGTTATGATCTTCTGCACGAAGGAGGTGCTGTTGATGCAAATTAGACTACATGATATCCGAAAAAGCTTTAAGGTGTACAAACGGCCCGAAGGAAAATGGGGTCTGCTGAAGGGCGCTTTTATGCGCAACGTGACTCAGGTGGAGGCGCTCGGCGGGATAGGTTTTGAAATTGCCGAAGGCGAGCTTGTGGGCTATATCGGCCCGAACGGGGCCGGCAAATCCACCACGGTCAAGGTGATGAGCGGCATCCTCACACCGGACAGCGGCGAATGCACAATTATGGGCAAGGTTCCGTGGAAGAACCGGGTGGAGCATGTGTCGAAAATCGGCGTTGTCTTCGGACAGCGTTCACAGCTTTGGTGGGATGTGCCGGTGTCGGATTCTTTTGATGTGCTTAAGGATATTTACGCCATCCCCCCTGGAGATTACAGAGCAAGGCTATCTGAACTGACGGCGACCCTTGGTGTGGAAACGCTTTTAAAAACACCTGTAAGACAATTGTCGCTGGGACAGCGGATGCGCTGCGAGCTTGTAGCCGCCCTACTGCACCGGCCGAAAATCCTATTCCTGGATGAACCGACCATCGGCCTCGATGCGGTATCCAAGCTTGCGCTGCGCAATTTTCTTAAGGAGGAAAACCGCAAATACGGCGTAACGATGGTGCTGACCACCCATGATATGGACGACATTGAAGCGCTCTGCGAGCGGGTGATGGTCATTGGACACGGGCAGCTTCTGTATGATGGTCAGCTCGCCGGGCTGCAGGATAAATATGCGCCTGAGGTGATCATGAAGGTGAATACCGATGCAATGATTGCCGCTATGTACAACGACTTGTCGCTGGTATAAGCATATGCTTACGAAGCGAGTTTTGCTCGAAGTATTTCAGTGAGGCCTATGCTCGCAAAACTTAAGCGTATGCTTACGAAGCGAGTTTTGCTCGAAGTATTTCAGTGAGGCCTATGCTCGCAAAACTTAAGCGTATGCTTACGAAGCGAGTTTTGCTCGAAGTATTTCAGTGAGGCCTATGCTCGCAAAACTTAAGCATATGCTTACGAAGTCAGTTTTGCTCGAAGTATTTCAGTGAGGCCTATGCTCGCAAAACTTTTAGGAGGTGTGAAATGAACTTCAGAAATACCTGCAGGGCCTGCGGCTCGCTTTTCCGCATTCGTATGGCCGAAGGGCTGCAGTACCGTGTCTCCGCGATATCAGGTGTGTTTGTCAGCGTGTTCTGGGGATTGCTGGAATGCGTGCTGTTTACCGTGTTTTATACATACAGCGATAACGGGGCGTGGAATAACAACGGCTTAAGCCTCACGCAAACAATATCCTATGTGTGGCTGGCCCAAGGGCTGTTTGTATTGCAGACGATGAGCATTGACAGCGAGATTATGGGCAAAATCAACAACGGCGATGTTGGCGTGGAACTGTGCCGTCCGATGAATCTGTATACGCACTGGTTCGTCAAAAGCTCGGCAGGCAAGCTTGGAACCTCCTGGGTCCGCAGCCTGGCAACCATTGCTGTCGGACTGCTAATGCCTGCCGGCTACGCGCTGGGCAGCCCTGCTTCTGCCCTTGGCTTTTTCTGTTTCCTTCTGTCGGTTGTGATGGCTTTTGTTCTGTGCTCCGCGTTTGCCATGTTTGTGACTACCATACGCTTAAATGTAACATGGGGCGACGGGCCAACATATATTCTGCTGCTGCTCAGCGGTATTTTATCCGGGACATATCTTCCGCTCAGACTTTGGCCCGATTTTATGCAGACCTTTCTTTATCTTCAGCCTTTTGGCGGGTTCGCCGATATCCCGTTGCAGCTATATATAGGAAGCCTTCCTCCCTCGGAGGCCCTGCCCGGAATTGGCATGCAAATGCTGTGGAGTACCATCTTCATTGTGGCCGGACGGTTCATCATGAACCATAAACTAAAAAGCATCATCGTGCAGGGAGGTTGAACCGAAATATGCTCGCCGAAGGCAAAATCTATTTCAAATATTTGCGGATGCATCTGCTGTCGGGCATGGAATACAAGGGCTGGTGGCTGATGCTGATCCAGGTGCTTGTTGTTGTCATCTCGGACCCAATCTCTACAGTGCTTCTCTTCTCCCGCTTTGGCAACATCGGGGAGTGGACCGTCGCGCATATTATTCTGGTCTATGCATTGGCGATAGCCTCCTTCGGACTCGCGGAGAGCTTCTGCCGCGGCTTTGATTATTTCCCGTGGCAGATGCTGCGTTCGGGTGACTTCGACAGGCTGCTGCTCCGCCCCCGTTCTTTGTTCGTCCAGGTTGCAGCCTCACGGTTTCATCTTCACCGTGCGGTCCGCCCCATTACAGGAATCTGCGCAGTCTTCTGGGCGCTCTCGGAGCTCGGCATTTCCCTTACACCCGCGAAGATTGGAATTCTGCTTATGGCGCTGGCAGGAGGCTGCCTCTTGTACTGCGGAGTGTTCGTGCTTACTTCTGGGCTCGCCTTCTTTACCATCAAAGGCCTGGACTGGATCTATATCCTGACCAATGCCAGCTATCAAATCACCCGCTGCCCGGAGCCGTACATGCCGAAGGCGCTGAAGTCCATGTTCAGCTTCGTGCTGCCTATCCTGTTCATCAGCTTCTATCCCGCAGCCACCATTTGCGGCTGGGGATATCCGAAATGGCTGGGGCTTATGGCGCTTCCTGCCGGGGCTGTCTTTCTGGGCTTTTCCCTGCTCGTCTGGCGCATTGGCGTCAGACATTATAAAAGCACGGGAAGCTGACTTCTGCTGCCGAGATGGTCATATCATTTGAACTAAAGAAAATATAAAAGGGCAGAAGTGACGGAGGGGAAGTTTGGAACTGGAGGAGCGATAGCGCCCGCCTTTGTCTGCGGATTTCAACCGCGAAAAGCGGTATAAATCAAGAAATCTGCAGACAACAGCGGCCGGAAGTCCAAACATTCCCCGCAGTTACGACCAGACCTCAATATGAAAATCTATAGTTCAACGGAAATAGCTATCAAACACAACATACGAAAAGCAAAAGACAGCATCTGCTCCACACGAGCGAATGCTGTCTTTTGGCAAATAGAGGGCGTGTATTACTGAATGGATTCGAGGATCAGTCCGGCCGATTCCTCAATGGATCTGTTTGTCACGTCAATTACTGCGCAGCCGAGCTGCTTCATAAGGCTATCTGCATGGATAGATTCCTCAAGAACCTGCAGCTCGGAGGCATAGCCTGCATGCGTACCCAGGCCAAGCGCCCGCAGCCGCTCTGTACGGATTCTAATCAGTGCTTCCAAATCCATCGTCAGCCCGAATATACGATTTCGCGGGATCTTCATCATCTCTGGAGGCGTCGGGGCATGCAGGGTTAACGGCCAGTTGGCCACCTTGTAGCCTTTATATGCCAGATACATGCTCAGCGGTGTTTTGGAGGTTCTCGACACGCCAATGAGCACAATATCTGCCAGCCCTATTCCGCGCGCGTCACGCCCGTCATCATATTTTACAGCGAACTCTATCGCTTCAATTCTGCTGTAATACGCTGCATCCAGCTCATGGCGGCGGCCAGGTCTAAGCAGCGGAGGATTATGAAAAGCGCCACTGATGGCTTCAATGACAGGTCCCATAATATCTACGGCTTGAACATGATGATACGCGCTCTGAAGCTGAATGGCCTCCCGCAATGACGTCTCCACAAGGGTGTACACAATGATGGATTGCGACAGTGCGGCAAGCTCCACAATTTCCCGGATTTCCTGCTCGCTTGAGATACGCCGGAAATGCTTGATCCCCACTGCCCGAATGTCAAACTGCCGCAAAGCCGCTTTTATAACCGTATCTCCGGTTTCCCCGACAGAATCAGAGCAGACATAAATCTCCTGCGGCGTCATCATTGCGATTCCGCTTTCCGGGAAGCAAGCACTGCCTGCGCAGCCGCAATCCGGGCATAAGGAACTCTATACGGGGAGCAGCTGATATAATCCAGTCCGGCCTGCTGGCAAAAGACGATGGACTGCATATCTCCGCCATGCTCACCGCAAATTCCGGTCTTGAGGAAGGATTTCTTCGACTTGCCCTTGGCTACAGCCCATTTAATAAGCTCGCCTACGCCTTCTTCATCCAGACTTTGAAACGGATTGGACGGCAAAATCTGCTGCTCCAGATAGCTGTTCAAGAATTTCTCTTCCGCATCGTCCCGGCTGTAGCCGAAGGTCATTTGGGTCAGATCGTTGGTGCCAAAGGAGAAGAAATCCGCATGTTCAGCAATTTTATCGGCAACGATAGCCGCTCTTGGCACTTCAATCATGGTTCCAACCTTGTACTGAAGGTCCTTATGCTCTCCAAAAAGCACTTGTCTTGCCACATCATCCACCAGTTTTCTAAGGGTCTGAAGCTCATTGGCATGCCCCACCAATGGGATCATAATATCCGGGCGTACCTCGATTCTTCTCCCAAGAACCGCCTTGGCCGCTTTGAAGATCGCTTCAATCTGCATATCGTATATTTCCGGAAAAAGAACGCCAAGACGGCAGCCGCGAAGCCCCAGCATTGGATTGCGCTCCTGAAGAGTACGGACTTTGGCCAGAGTAGCCTTAAGCCGCTCGCGCTCATCATCAGCCCCTGCCCCTGCGGTCTCCAATTCACGGATCTGCTTCACCAGATGCTCCTGATTAGGCAAAAACTCATGCAGTGGAGGGTCCAGCAATCGGATTGTAACCGGCAATCCATCCATCGCTTCGAAGATCGCCTCGAAGTCTGCTTGCTGCATAGGCATGATTTTGCTCAGCTCTTGAATTCTTTCCTCCTTGCTGCCCGCAAGGATCATGGCTTGCAC
This sequence comes from Paenibacillus sp. BAC0078, assembly GCF_054483875.1. Classification (NCBI taxonomy): domain Bacteria; kingdom Bacillati; phylum Bacillota; class Bacilli; order Caryophanales; family Paenibacillaceae; genus Paenibacillus; species Paenibacillus sp. BAC0078. Next base: position 693,715 of record NZ_JBTLRW010000002.1, on the reverse strand, counting down.
AACCGGCAGCCGGATATCCGAGAAAAACATATGCTCCGTCCGGCATAGACCGATCCCTTCTGCACCCCATTCACGCGCTTTAGCGGCATCTGCGGGTGTATCAGCATTGCTGTATATTTTCAGCTCACGGATCTCGTCGGCGTATTCCAGCAGCGTCAGCAGCTCCGGTGTGATCCCCGGCTCCGTAAGGGATACAATCCCTGAGAAAACCTGGCCTGTTGCTCCATCAATGGAAAGGCTGTCTCCTTCGTGGAAGGTTAGACCGCCTACAGTCACTGAGCGATGCTCCAGATCTATGGACAAGCCGTCGCAGCCACAGACACAAGGCTTGCCCATACCTCTGGCTACAACCGCTGCGTGGCTGGTCATTCCTCCTCTTCCTGTCAATATCCCCTGGGCAGCAAGAATGCCTTGAATGTCCTCAGGGGAGGTTTCCAGACTGACCAGAAGGGCTTTCTTTCCTTCACGCGCCAAGCTTTCCGCAGTTTGCGCATCCAGTGCGATGACACCGGATGCCGCTCCAGGTGAAGCCGGCAGACCTGTGGCAATAACCTGAAGCTGCGCCTGCCGGTCAATTGAGCGGTGCAGCAGCTGATCCAGATGTCCCGCTTCAATCCGGCTAACCGCCGCTTCCTTTGTCAGAAGTCCCTCTTCAACCAAAGCGACAGCGATTTTAACCGCAGCTTGTGCGGTACGTTTGCCGCTGCGGGTCTGCAGCACATACAATTGCCTGTTCTCGACGGTAAATTCAATATCCTGCATATCCAGATAATGCGCTTCCAATTGTTCTGCAACAGCAGCCAGCTGGGCATAGATCTCCGGCAAATCCTCCTTCAGCTCAATAATACTGCGCGGTGTGCGGACTCCGGCCACTACATCCTCTCCCTGGGCATTCATTAAATATTCACCGTATATTTCTTTGTCGCCAGTGGAAGGGTTTCTTGTGAAAAGCACGCCTGTCCCAGAGTCATCGCCCCGGTTGCCGAATACCATAGCCTGTACAGTGACAGCCGTTCCCTGCTCATTAGGAATATTGTATAATTTCCGGTACACTTTGGCGCGGACATTGTTCCAGCTTTTGAATACTGCGCCAACCGCCATTCTGAGCTGCACATATACATCCTGCGGAAACGCCTTGCCTGTCTGTGCTTCAACCAGCCAGTGGTAACGCAGAACAAGCTTTTTCCATTGCTCCGCATTTACCTCCTGATCACTGGTGCAGTTCTCATCTTTCTTCATTTGCTCAAGGGCATGCTCAAAATGAAGGGCCGGGATGCCCAGTACCACTTCTCCGAACATTTGGATGAACCTGCGGTAGCAATCGTATGCAAATCTTTCATTGCCTGTTTGCTCGGCAAGTCCTTGAACCGTGAAATCGTTCAGACCCAAGTTCAGAATTGTGTCCATCATTCCCGGCATCGACGTTACCGAGCCTGAACGGACAGACACCAGCAATGGACTATCAGAGTGTCCAAACCATGCCGACTGCTTATTCTCCAAATCGCTGAGTACGGCGCAAATCTCCTCAAATGTCTCTTCGGACAGGTTGCCGCTGGCCTGATACCTTGCACAGACTTCCGTAGTAACCGTAAATCCGGCAGGGATGGGAAGGCCAAGTCTGGTCATCTCCGCCAAATTGGCCCCTTTTCCCCCAAGCAAAGCCTTCATCGATAAAGAACCTTCATCAAAACGGTATACACTCTTCGCTGACTTCATACTTTGCCCCCTATTTAATCACCGACATCATTTTATATTTTTTGTATTCTCTCTATTTATCTAAGCTGACTGGAGTCTCTATTTAATTATTCTCGCCACACCGCTATTGACCGCAGCCCGGATCACAGCTTCACGGATACGCTCCACTACACGTGTGTCGAACGCATCGGGCATAATATAGTCTGTTCGCAGCTCGCTTGCAGGAATTACTGAAGAGATTGCTTCGGCTGCCGCCAGCTTCATATCCTCATTGATCTCCGTAGCCCCGCAGTCAAGCGCTCCGCGGAATATTCCCGGGAAGCAAAGGACGTTATTGATCTGGTTCGGATAATCAGAGCGTCCGGTCGCCATGACCTTGACGTAAGGCGCAGCAATTTCAGGATCAATCTCAGGTGTAGGATTCGCCATCGCAAACACAATCGGGTCGGCGGCCATACTTTGCACATCGCTGAGCTTCAGGATTCCCGGTGCAGAAACTCCGATAAAGACATCGGCGCCTTTGATAACCTCGGACAGTGAGCCCGTTTCCAGATTCGGATTCGTAATCTGTGCAAATTCACTCCAATGCGTCTTGTCGTATTCCACAGTCCGGCTGATCGCCCCCTGACGGTCCACACCGATCAGATTCACGGCTCCGGCATGCAGCAGCATCTTGGATACGGCTATACCGGCTGCTCCAATACCGTTCACTACGATCTTCGCGGTTTTGATGTCTTTCTTGCAGACCTTGAGCGCATTCAGAATTCCCGCCAGCACTACGATTGCCGTCCCGTGCTGATCATCGTGAAAGACCGGAATATCCAGCTCCTTCTTCAACCTTGCTTCGATCTCGAAGCAGCGCGGGGAGGAGATATCCTCCAGATTAATGCCGCCGAATGTAGGCGCGAGCGCTTTAATAATGGTAATAATCTCTTCCGTGTCCTTCGAGTCCAGGCAAATTGGAAAAGCATCCACGCCAGCAAATTGTTTGAACAACACAGCTTTGCCCTCCATAACCGGCATTGCAGCCTTTGGACCAATGTCGCCGAGACCAAGCACGGCAGTGCCATCGCTGACAACAGCAACCATGTTCTTCTTAATTGTATATTCATAGGCTAAATCTTCATTTCCAGCGATGGCTTGGCATACTCTGGCGACACCAGGCGTATACACTTTGGAGAGATCCTCCATCGACTGAATCGGTTTTTTCAGCCCGGTTGAAAGTTTGCCTCCCAGATGCAGCCCCATAACTTCATCCATAACTTCATCCATAATTGTCATCATTTTTCCTCCTGCTAACTGAAATGCGTTTTTTTCATTCCGTTTCAATAATTTGAATCATATCACTGAAAAAAGTACTCTAGCAAGGATATAAAATCCTAATCGGGATACTGATGTGCTTCAGATCATTAATGGACACAACATCTCCTCTTCTCCTCCGTAAAAAGCACTTTTTCCTGCTAATAATTGTTAATGCCACACCGATAGCAGCAGCGTCGCAAGTATAACCGTAACTGCTCCTCCAATGCGTGTGGAGATCTGGGCGAAAGGCATCAGCTCCATACGCCCGGCTGCAGACAGGATTGCCACGTCACCGGTTCCGCCCAGTCCCCCCCGGCAGCCTGTCACAATGGCAGCTTCAACCGGATACATTCGAATGAGCCTGCCGACATAGAAGCCGGAGATAATCATCGCTACAATAACCGACGCACAGGTCAGAATATATGGAATGGAGATGATGGCAGCCACGTCGTTAAGCGGTACGTACAGCATGCCAAGCCCCACCATAAGCGGCCAGGTCAGACTGGTGGAGACGAATTTGTACATTTGGAACGCGCCTTGCTCAATTTTTTCCGGCATCGCCTTGAAGCATTTGATCAACGCCGCAGTGAAGATCATCAGGATAGGTCCGGGAATGCCTACAACCTTCGAAGCAAGGCTGCCAAAGATGAACAATCCGCAGGCTACCAATAATCCGGCGCCCATGAGCGGGAATACCACCGGCTTATCCTCATAGCTTCCTCCGCCAAGCTTCTCTCCATCCTTCTCCTTCACCAGCATGCCGTTGCCTGAGTAGGATGTTTTCTTTTCACCCAGCTTCTTAAGCAGTCCGGCTCCAATGATCGCCACAATGTTCCCGATAATGGCAGCCGGAATCATTTGCGCAACAAAGGCTCCCGATTCTCCGCCAACAATTTGGGAGTAAGCAATGGACAGCGGAAGAATACCTTCGCCGATCCCCCCGCAGATGATTGGAACAATAATGTAAAAGATCGTGTGATGCAGACTGTAGCCGAACATCAGCCCAACGGCGATACCCGCTCCAATCGCGGCTACGGTCCCGACCACCATCGGAATGAAAATTCTCACAACACCGTTGATCAGGGTCTTCCGATTCATGCCCAGTATACTGCCGGCTACCAGACAGGAGATGTACAGGTACAGAAAGTTTGAGGTTTTCATCAATGTTTTGACTGAGGCGAGCGCATCCGGGCTGATGACATTCCAGAACACCATGAACGAGGGAACCATCAGAGCCAGGATGGCGGGACCGCCAATGCTTTTGAGAATCGGAAGCTTGAAGCCCAGGTCACTCAGCAGGATTCCCAGAACCATAATCACTGCAAATCCGCCGATCATGTCGTTGGGAAGGTTCCCGGTTACTGCTGCTGCATAAATAATAAGAGCTATAATTACGTAAAGCGGAAGGGGAATGACACCTACCTTTAGTTGTTTCAGCTTCTGCAGAAATCCTTCGTTTGCCGTAAAGGACGTGCTTGTGTCCCTTTCCGCGGCAGGGGGTTGAACCACTTTTTGCATTATGCATTACCTCCTAATTTCGTCTACAGCCCTATAGTAGCGCAAATGAAAGCGCTTTTGTTTTTCCGTAAATATTGATTGAATTATGTAAATTATTAAAGTAAGCGCTATCAAAATAGACATGCAAAAACCGCCAACTCCCTAAAATCAGGAATTGACGGTCTGCGGCCCCTAAGGTTATATGAATTTAGAAATTACTGAGCTTCCCCGGGGAGATATCCGGTATCGCTGTACAGGTCTTCCTACGGTGCCATAGGTAATATCACAATCAAGAGCCCCCATGTCCACCAGTCCGGCAAGGTATTTGCCAACCGAAACACGCGAAATTCCGGTTAACGCCGCAATCTCTTCGGTAGAGAAGCTAGCTGCATTGCAGGTCTCCACCGCTTTCCAGACAGCCCGAAGTGTATTGCGGGTAAAACCCTTTGATAATTCCTGGGCCGCAGACTCCCCTTTCCTGTAGCCGGTCAGCTTGTCGAGTTCAGACTGGTCCAGCGAATCATGGCTGCGGAACAGATAATGCTGCTCCCTGTAAGCCGACAGCGCGGCACGCAAGCGTTCGAACTCAAACGGCTTGATAAGGTAATCTACAGCGCCGTTCTGGAGCGCATCCCGGATGCTGTCTTTATCACTGGCGGCTGAAATAACAATGACATCTATTCGGATACTGCTCCTGCGGATAGATGACAGCAGCTCAAGGCCGTTGCTCTCCTTCATGTAAATATCCAGCAGGATCAGCTCAAAGGACCGCTCCGCCAATTGATCCATAGCCTCGTCTGCGGATCTGGCCCAACCTGCGCACCGGAAGCCCTCCACCTGTTCCAGATAGAATTTGTTCATCTCTGCTACCATCGGATCGTCTTCTACGATCAGTACGTTTATCATTGTCCATCACTCTTCGCTTGATAAGGTAAACTAACTGTGAACCGGGTTCCTTCTCCTTTGCCTGTTTCGCATACAATCGTACCGCCCATTTTTTTAAGACTCCTCTCAACCAGGTACAAGCCGATGCCCCGGTCATTTCCTTTTGTCGAATAGCCCTGATGAAATATAAATGGCTCACACTCAGGAGGTACGCCGCTGCCGTTATCACTGACAGTAACAATAAGCGTATTATCCTGAAACTGAAAACCGACGTGAATACATTTGCTTCCCGTCCCTTCGGGCGCTTCCATCGCATTATCCAGCAGATTGCCCACAATCGTGATCAGCTGGCGGGATTGCTCCGGATCGCTCGGCTCCGGCAGAACTCCATCCTCAAGCAGCATCAGCCGAATGCCTGCTTCTCTGGCCCGGCTCAGCTTGCCCAGCAGGAATCCAGCCATTACAGGGTCTTTTATTTGTCTGACAACAGCTCCCATCTCCGTCTGTGTCGTGGTGACCGTACTGGTAATGTACTCCTCCAGACGATCATACCGGCGCATATGGTTTAATCCCAGAATGACATGCAGCTTATTCATGAACTCATGCGCCTGAGCACGCAAGGCTTCGGCATACTGAGAAATGCCAGTGAGACGTTCCATCAGCAGACTGATCTCCGTCTTGTCGCGGAACGTGGCGATGGCCCCCTCTACTGTACCGTTTACACGGATAGGCACAACATTTGCGAGTACAGTGACCCCGTTATGCTCCACTTCAAGATCCTGGATGGCATCGCCGGTCTCAAGGACATGATTCATCCGCAGCAGGGGCCAATATTTCTCCACCGGCTGTTCAAGCGGCTCCTCCTGCAGGCCCATTACAGCAAGCAACCGCTTGGCTTCCCTATTGATCAAGGTGATACGGGAGTGTTGATCAACTGCGATGACCCCCTCCCGCAGAGATTGAAGCATGGAGCTCCGCTCCTCAAGCAGCTTGGCAATAGCCGCAGGCTCCATGCCAAACATCAGCTTTTTGATGGTACGGGCCAGCAGGTATGCTCCCGCAGCACCGATCACACTGCCGATAAGAATTCCCCAATACAGAATGCTCTCGTTCTCTTTTACGGCAAGCTTAACTTTTCCTAATGAGATTCCTACCGCCACCGCCCCCACCTGCTCCCCGCTTGCGGCGAATACAGGCGAGAACGCTCTCACGGACTCACCCATAGATCCCTCAGCTTCAGATATGCTCTCCTGTCCCTGCAGAACTGCCGCTTCATCGCCGCCGCTGAAATGCTTCCCGATTTTTGCCTTGTCCGGATGGGACAAACGGATTGCCTTCATATTCATGACAACCACAAACTCCACATGGTTCAACGTCCGAATGTCCTCGGTGTAGCTTTGCAATTCGGGTGAGGTGTGTGAATTCGTCAGGGATTCAATAATCAGCGGTGTGCGGGACAGCGTACGGGACAAGGTGACTGCCTTTTGCTCCAGCGCGGCTTGAGTCTGCGAGGAGACCTTCATCCCAAATAGCACATAGACCACCAGCAGCATTAAAACAAGCACTGCACAGATCATCAACGTAATTGTTGTTCGCAGCCTAAATGTATATCTTCCAATTTTCACCTGAAAACCCTCCGGGAATGCCCCATTATTCTAACCTGTACAAGGAAGCGGTAGCCGTGATTACACACACATTTTGTGCGGGTACAGGGTAGTAAGAATTGCAGGCGTGTTAATGCGAGCTTAAATGCTTGCGGTAGCCCTCCACTTTTTCTTCACGGTAGCCCATTGCCTCATAAAAGACATGCGCTTCCTTCCGTTTCTCACCGGAAACAAAGATGATATAGTAACAATCTCTTTCGTGAGCGATCTCTTCAAGGGCGGTCATCAGCTTTTTACCTAACCCCTGACGGCGCGCCCGGGAGGAGACGACCACATTTTCTATCACCATAAACGGGCGGCAATCACCGACGAGATCCTGACAGACAATTCCCATCATTGAACCCAGCAGCTCCCCCTCTACAAAAGCACCCAACAATATGTACCGGCTGTCCGCCTTGATTGTCTGAAACGCCGCCTCCAGCTTCTGGGGATCTGTGAGTCTGCCCGTAAGTTCTTCGTACAGCATGTTCAATGCGGCTAGTGAATCCGCTTCGATTTCTTTAATGATTACCATTTATGTTCGTCTCGCTTTCTGGTTGGTTGTAGACATTTCCGTCAGCACCGCTTGAACGCGCTCCTCAACGGTCAAATCGTCTTCAAGTCTCAGCACAGGACACTCAAGGCCGGACATCCATTCCTCATGCAGCACCCGGCTTCTCACCTCAGGCCCCGCTGTCTCATATAAAGCCGCCCATTCCATAAAAGCCTGCGTAGCCTCGAACTGGCTTCCACCCGGCAGAATTTCCTTCCCATACCGCCCGTACTCCCTTGCTCTCAAACGCGCCAGGCGAATCTCCGGAGGAATCCACAGAAATACCACCAGGTCAAAGCTGGAACGCAGCCCATCTCCCCAGCCGCAGACCGCACCGGACAAAATCCACGGCTCCCGGGTGTCCAAATCATGCTTGATTCTGCTTAGCCTCTCTGTAATTTCTGTTTGCTCCGTATATTTATGCTTCCAAAAATAATCGTCACTATCCAAATGCGCATATGACAGCCTGCCCGCTAAAGCCCGGCCCAGTGTACTTGTCCCAGCTCCTGAAGCTCCAAGAATATGAATTCTGCTGTACATGGCTCCTCCCCCAAGAAATGCAATAGTTACAGCCCATTGTATATTTTTAAGTTCCAAAGGTACAGCAACACTTTTCACTTTGCTGTTCCGTCAGCGGGAAGCATCGAAAAGCAAAGACCCGCAAGCCGGGTGGCCGCAGGTTCATTTGTCTTATCTGTTTATAGGTTCATTCGGATATATCCGGTGGAATCCGCCGGGCTACATCCGTTGCAATTGCAGCATGAATGACAGCCTTGCGCACCTGTTCAACCACCTTTTCGTTAAAAATACTCGGGATGATATACTGCTCATTCAGTTCGTCCGGGTGGACAACCGAGGCGATCGCTTGCGCTGCTGCCAGCTTCATTTCCAGGTTTACCTCCTTCGCCCGGCAATCCAGTGCACCGCGAAAAATACCCGGAAAACACAGCACATTATTAATCTGGTTCATATAATCGCTTCTTCCGGTTGCCAGCACACGGACATAAGGTTCAGCCAGCTCCGGTTCAATCTCGGGGATGGGGTTGGCCATGGCAAACACAATGTTGCCCTTCGCCATGCTCTGGAGCTGACTGATACTCAATATGCCACCGCTGGAAACTCCAATGAACACATCTGCCTCCCGAATAGCTTCGGTCAACCCTCCTGTCAGCCCTTCGGGGTTAGTTGCCCCGGCTAGCCAGCTCCACTCGGCATTATCGTAAGCTTGCCTACTGCTGAGAATACCCTCCCGGTCAACGGCATAAATCTTCTGCGCCCCCGCCGCCAGCAGCAAACGGCAGATGGAAACTCCCGCAGCTCCAACGCCGACAACGACGATTCGGCATGTCTCTATAGCTTTGTTCACCACTTTGAGGGCATTTAATAGACCGGCTAAAGCGACAACCGCAGTCCCGTGCTGATCGTCATGAAATACTGGAATATCCAGCTCGGCAGACAGCCGCCGCTCAATTTCAAAGCAGCGTGGTGAGCTGATATCTTCAAGATTGATCCCGCCAAAACCAGCAGAAACCGCTTTCACAATGCGGATGATTTCCTCCGGATCTTTGGTATTCAGACACAGGGGAAAAGCATCGATATCGGCCAATTGCTTGAACAGCATTGCCTTGCCCTCCATCACCGGCATTGCCGCCTCCGGCCCGATATCGCCCAGACCCAGCACAGCGGTTCCATCGGTAACAACAGCCACTGTATTTCTTTTCATCGTAAGCGAATAGGCTTTTCCCGGGTCCTCGGCAATCGCCATACATACGCGGGCCACACCGGGCGTGTATACCAGTGACAGGTCCTCACGGTTTTTGATCGGCATCTTGGGTGTAACTTCAATTTTCCCGCCGATGTGCGCCAGAAAGGTCCGGTCCGATACATTGATTACCTTAATCCCCGTCATAGCCGTGAGTACCGTGACAATCTTTTCGTTTGCGGCATCCTGGACGTTAACCGTAATATCCCGTGTCGTCACATCCTTACCTGCACGGATTACGTCTATGGCCACAATATCACCTCCGACGGCTGCCAGCTTCGACACCACATCGCCAAAGGCCGCAACCGACTTGCGGATTTCCAGCCGGATAATCATCGTTGTCGCAATTGACATAGAGCAAGCCCCTTTCATCAGACCGTTCTATATTCAATATACTACAGTTCACAATTTATACATAATCGTATCTCTAGCAGCCAACCTGCACACTTAGGTATCCAGCTTGGATCAGGCGTTCTTCACACACTAAGCATTTTCATAACCGCAGCATAACAAGACTCCTTAAATACAGCATGCAAATCGTCATTGTCGGTCATCAGCCACTGAATCAGGCAGCCGTCGATAATCGCGCGGATCACGGGCGCGGTGGTGTCCGGGGACAGCTCTTTGGCGAAGACCCCCTCCTGCTGGCCCGCTGTCAGCACCTCCGTGCTTATCCGTGCGCAGTTGTCGTAGAAACGCTGGTTAATCTCCCGGTACACCGGAATCCGGCTCGCTCTGGACAGGAAATCCAGGTACACCCGGTAAAAAGAACGGTTCTTTGCCGGTCCGGCAAAAACGGAGTCGATATACGCAGTAAGCTTGCCGGCTGCTGTCTGCTGCTCCTGAACCGCCGCCTGCTCTTTGGCCGATATTTTGCCGGTCAGCCATTCCAGCAGCTCCACAAGCACCGCTTCCTTATTGTCAAAATAATAATGCACAACGCCCTTGCTGACCCCGGCATGATCGGCAATCGTCTGCAGGGTCACGGAATCATATCCAAGCTCGGATAATGCCTGAAAAGCAGCGAATAGAATCTGTTTGCGTTTCTCCTCGGATTTCTTGTAACGAACCATAGGGCCTCCACTTTTAAAGAAATAATGTATATTATATCATGGACAATAAAAAGTTGACCGGTCAGAATAAATATTATATAACTTAGCTACAAATATTATAGCCGTTAAAAAGGAGAATCTTCTATGCCAGAACATTTTCAAGCTTTGGTCGTGGACAAATCCGAGACCTTTTCCGTTGCAGTTAAGCCTGTAACGTTAGCGGAATTGCCCGCCGGAGAAGTATTAATCCAGGTTGCCTATTCCAGTGTCAACTATAAGGACGGATTAGCGAGCATCCCGAACGGAAACATCCTGCGCAATTATCCCTTTATTCCGGGAATTGATTTGTCGGGAACCGTTGTATCCTCTGCCGATCCACGGTTTCACGAAGGACAGTCAGTAATCGCCACCAGCTACGGCATCGGCGTGTCCCATTTCGGCGGCTTCAGCGAATACGCACGGATACCTGCGGAATGGGTCGTCCCTCTGCCGGAAGGGCTTACGCTGAGGGAGGCGATGATCTACGGCACAGCCGGCTTCACCGCCGCCTTGTCCATTCAGGCGCTGGAGGATCACGGGGCCGCGCCGGATAAAGGCAAAGTGCTCGTTACCGGTGCGACTGGCGGCGTCGGCGGCTCGGCAGTCGCAATGCTCGCCAAGAAAGGCTACCACGTGGCCGCCAGCACCGGCAGAACAGAAGAAGCCGGTTATTTGCAGGCTTTGGGCGCTGCCGAGGTCCTCTCCCGCGAGGACGTCAGCGGCGGTGCAGGCAAGCCGCTCGACAAGCAGCTATGGCAGGCGGCTGTTGATTCTGTTGGCGGTGCTCCGCTTGCGGCGGTGCTGAGCAAGATCGCCTATGGCGGCTCGGTTGCCGCCAGCGGTCTAACCGCCGGAACAGCGGTTCCGACGACTGTGCTTCCTTTTATCCTGCGCGGTGTAAATCTGCTTGGCATTGATTCCGTTTCCTGTCCTATGGAGCTGCGGATGAAAATTTGGGGGCGGATGGCTACGGATCTGAAGCCTGATTCACTCGAAGCTCTTGTAGACCGTGAGATCCCCTTGTCTGAGCTGCCATCTGCTCTGGAGGATATTCTTAAGTCGGGTACAAGAGGGCGGGTGCTTGTCCGTCTGTCTTAAAACAAGATTAAGTACTCCACCCGACAATTATTAATCAGTACTTAGCCACCCAGGAGCATCCCTGGGTGGCTATTTTTTATCAAAGTGGTTTTCGTAAATAGGATGTTTATTTACAAGATATGTTATACTACTATAGAACATATGTTCCTTCGCATAATGAAAACTCGAATTTCAATAGGAGGGATTTAATTTTATGCAAAAGATTAACGGAAAAGTAGTATTGGTAACAGGAGCAACCAGAGGTATAGGCAAAGGAATTGTGATAGCTCTTGCGAAGGCTGGTGCAATCGTTTATTTTACTGGAAGAACAGAATTTGAATACCAAGGTGCAGTCAATCTCGGTGGATGTATTTCATCAACTGAAAAAGAGATACGGGATAATAATGGTATTGGATATGGGATTAAATGCGACCACACTGATGATGAACAAACCAAAGCTGTGATAGAGAGGATAATTGCAGAACAAGGGAAAATTGATATCCTTGTAAATAATGTATGGGGTGGGTATGAATACTATAATGATGGAACACCATTTTGGACAGAGAATGGGTTTTGGACTGCTCCATTAAGTCGCTTTGATAAAATGTTTACATCTGGTGTTAGGGCACATTTTGTTACAAGTTGTTATTCTATTCCACATATGATAAAAAATAAAACTGGATTAATTGTAAATATTTCTTTTTGGGCGGCAGAAAGAAATGATATGGGAGTTTCTTATGGAATGGCGAAATCAGCAACCAATAAATTAACAGAAACTATGGCATATGAATTGAAAGAAAATAATATCAGTGTAGTTACAATCTACCCTGGACTTGTTAGAACTGAGTCTGTTTTAAAAGCATCAGAATATTTTAATTTAAGCAATTCTGAATCTCCTGAATTCATAGGTATGGCAATTGTAGCATTGGCTTCTGATAAGAATATTTTGAACAAAAGTGGTTCCAAAATGACTGCCGCACAAATTGCCATTGATTATGGCTACACAGACATTGATGGAAAGCAACCTGTATCATTAGATCAAAGCAATTGTAAGTAATAGTAGTTACGGTTTACTCCTATATATTACCGGAGGGATCGACTGAAGTCTGCGTACCGGGATAGGGCTGAACATAGGGCTGTTGCCGGTACTGCTGGACATACGGCTGACCATAATAGCCCGGCGAGGGATCAGCTGGCTGGTAACCGTAGGACTGGAGCATCTGCGGCGACTGCGGATACATATATGGAGGCATAGAATTAGGATGTTCGGCATTTGCCCCTGCAGTCTTGCCGGGTTTGCAGCAGTCCGCAGGCGGTCCAATAAACGTGCCGGGCTGCACTGGAGCCAGCGTATCCTTCACTTTGGCCTCATTCAGACAATAGGTGTGCGCAAGAACATTCGTTGGTGTAAGGGTCAGCAGATCCGAGCCTAGAATGACCTCAGGAACTGGAGCATTGAAAATCGCCAGCAAATGGGTGCAGTCTACAGTGGCAACCTCATAATGCCACCAGCCCTGCGGCACATTCGCCACTTGTCCAGGGCAGATGGGGAAATGCAGCAGCTCATTCGTAAACGGGTTGATCAATGAGACTACAGCCTCGCCGGAGATGCAATAGACCAGTTCGGCGGCATTTTGATGATAATGCGGTTCAACCACATTGGATTTGCTGAGAAAAATATCAAGCAGGGATGTATTCTCCAGCGTGTTGAGCTCATTAACCGATAACGTATTGATATAATTGCAGGCATCCTTCCGAAACGTTGTATTGCTGTTCACATCAAAAGCAAACTGTGTATTGGGTGATTTGTAATCCATATATAAAGTCACCGGGCAATCCATCCCTTCTGCAAAAACCTTATTCTCGTTCTACGATAGGATATGTATCCGCTCATGCCCAGGTGAATGATTTTTTCTTCCGGCCTTGTCCCAAAAAAAAAGCATCCTCCACAAGGGAAGATGCACCTAAGTCCTAATCACCAGCAATGACCGTCCGGTTCCTGCCCATGCCCTTGGCCATATACATGGCCTGGTCCGCCTGCTCCAGCAGCTCCTCGCGGGAATTTCCGTGGGTAGGAAAATGCGCAATTCCCTGCGATGAAGTAACCTTCATCGCCAGCGGACCGGCACTTCCTTCCAGCGTTTTGCGAATTCGCTCCGCAACGAGATACGCATCTGCAGCTTTGGTGCGCGGAAGCAGCACCACGAACTCCTCCCCGCCGTAACGGCAGCAGACATCGCCTGGGCGAACGCTAGACGTCAGGATTCCGGCTACCTGCTTCAATACCTCATCCCCTGCAAGATGGCCATAAGTGTCATTCACGAATTTGAACTTGTCCACATCCAGCGCAATGACAGAGAAGGAAAACTGTGCGGCGATCCATTGATTCATCGTGACTTCAACCGATCTCCGGTTCGCAAGTCCGGTCAGAAGATCCGTCATCGCTTCCTGGGTCAGTTGGCTCGTCTGCTTCTGAACATCACTCCAGGCAATGGCAACCGCTTGGGTCAGCAGGTCTGCTTCCCGATTCCAATGCGGCTTTAGCTCAGGAAGCTCCATTTTTTCTTTGCCTACCCTGCTCATCAGGTCCGCTAGCATCACGAACGGCTTGGCCAATTGATGAGCCAGCAGAATCACAAGCAGCAGCAGGATCACAAAAGGAATTATGGTATAGGCGATTGTTATGCGGAGGTGGCTCTGTAATTCATCCTGGATGACGCTCACAGGCGAAACCACCACAACTCCCCAGCCATTCGACGTAACTTTGGAATAACCGGCCAGCATCGGGATGCCTCGAACATTCACCGCCTGCATTTGTCCGCTTTTTCCTTCAATCAATTCTTGCACAACCTTGTTTGCACTGACATCCTCATTAATGCGCTCTTTATCAGGGTGAAACAGCAAATGCCCGTCAGCGCTCACAATGTAATAATAGGAGCCTTCAGCATCAACATCGTTATTGCCGCCAAAAATCATATTCAGGATATTATGATTCTGCAGATAGATTGTTCCGCCAAGCTGCCCCAGATAATGCTGGTCTTTGTCGTACAGCGGCTCACTCATGAACACAATCATTCTGCCGGTAGAGGGGGCTGTATAGGGTTCGGAAAGATAGGGGCTCTTCAGGCGCAACGCTTCGAGCGCCCACGGAGAATCAACTTTTTTGCCGGCTAGTCCAAGTGTTGCCGGTGAGGTGTTGCGGATAATGCCATTTTCACCTACCAGGAGAATCGAATTAAAATAGTTGCTGCTGTTGCGCATTAACTCAAGATAATTATTAATTTCTTCAGGCTTCACTCCGTGCGACAGTCTATACGCGCTGAATTCAAGGGAGCTGCGCATGGAGCGGAAGAGAGAATCCATCGTTTGGCTCATTCTTTCGGCATTGACAAGGTTCAGATTCAGCGTTGTTTTGATCAATGATCTTTTTTTCGATTGATATGAAGCGGTAAGCAGGATCGTAGATGTCAGGAGAACCACCAGTGTTACCAGACCGATCAGCAGCGCGGTAAGACTGAGCTTCTTCTTTTCGGATAAGAGTCCTGCTCCTCCCGGTCTAGGCATTACTTAACCTCCTCGTGTTACTGGGCAGCAGCTGCCAACAGGTGTATCTAATTTATAATTATAAACGATTGAGATGCAGAATCCACACATCATTCATCCTTCTTTGGGGCAGAATTCAACTATTGGTTTAACCAACCCAATTCTTAGGAGGCTTATTTGGAACATGATGTGGATAAAAAACAAAGCAATACCGGCCCTCGCCATGCTCATGGCGCTGTTGATTCTGTGGGCTGGGCAGCCTGTCCATGCGTCAGGAGTTGAAGCTGCTGTAAAAGGCAAGCCGGCAAATCCCGGGGCGCTCACCTTTGTACTGGTGCATGGAGCCTGGGTTGATGCCAGCTTCTGGGATGAAATTGCCGCCGAGCTCCGCAAAATGGGGCATACCGTGTACACACCTGAATACGCCGGACACGGCGCGGATCAGAACAAAAACGTAACCCACGCGCAGGAGACGAAATCGGTCGTTGATTTCATCAAGCAGAAGGATCTGCACGATATTATCCTGGTTGGGCACAGCTTTGGAGGTACGGTGATTCAAAAAACGGCTGAGCAGGTACCGGACCGGCTGAAACGTCTGGTGTTTTTTGACGCCTTCGTCGTGCCGGACGGGCAAAGTGCGGCAGACCAGTTCCCCGCTCCGGCAAAAGAGGTGTTCGCCCAGTTGCTCAAGGCTTCCGGGAACAATACAATCATGCTCCCCTTTAATCTTTTCCGGGATACCTTTGTAAATACAGCCACACTTGAGCAGGCGCAAGCGCTGTACAAGAAGGTTATTCCTGAACCGGGAGGGCCGCTGTTCGAGAAGCTCGATCTGAAGAAATTTTACAGTCTGCCGACGCCAAAGAGCTATCTTTATCTGACAGAGGATATTGCAATGCCGCAAATCCCGCCTTACGGCTGGCATCCCGGACAATCAAGCCATTTAGGTGTTTACCGGTTCATCGAAGGCACAGGCGATCACATGACAACCCCTCATACACGACCTCAAGAGATTGCCGATAAAATTGTCCAGGCCAGCCGCGACTAAGGTCTTTGCGCAGCAGGACATGAATAAGAGCAAACGGCGGGACCTGTCCCGAATCCGCTTGCTCTTCTTATTGCCCGTAACACTTACCAGCCGCTGCGCTCAATCAGTGAAGTAATCTGGGCAAGATGATGCCGGTTATGCCAGTTGTATCTTTGCAGCGCCGTATCCAGAGTCATTGTTCCCAGCATCAGGCTTACAAAGGTTCTGCTATACTGCGCATCTTCCAGTGAAC
This sequence comes from Paenibacillus sp. BAC0078, assembly GCF_054483875.1. Taxonomy (NCBI): domain Bacteria; kingdom Bacillati; phylum Bacillota; class Bacilli; order Caryophanales; family Paenibacillaceae; genus Paenibacillus; species Paenibacillus sp. BAC0078. The sequence goes on along the minus strand of NZ_JBTLRW010000002.1, from coordinate 677,387 downwards.
TGAGCAAAGTAACGAATCTCCGGTTAAGATTCTCCAGTAATAGAAGCGAGGTTTCAACCGGTTCACTGCTGTAATCGCTCAGCTCAGCCCATAAATCCTCCCTATAAGAAGGAATTCCCGGCGCCTCTTCGGTCAATCCCCGTCTGAAACGCAGATAGGCATTCATGTTGTTGTCGGCGAGATGATGCACCACCTGCTTGACGCTCCAGCCGCCTGGACGGTAGGGAGTGTTCAACTGCTCCTCGGTGAGCGGCTCAATGATCCTTCTTAACCGTGCCGCCATCGCACGCAGTTCTTCAATGCTCATCTTCCGCTCCTCGGCCGTCTGCGGGCCTGCGCTTTTGAAGGGACCTATCGGATAGCGTAATTGATCCATGTTCTTCTCCAGTCTCTACAGGATGGCGTAGAATTCGTCTAGGTCGCTGACCGTATAATCCGGCTTAACTTCATGCTTCCATTCGGCTCCGTCCCGGTTCAGCCAACAGGTCTTCATGCCCGCTCTGGCCGCTCCCAGCACATCTGAGGCGGAGTCGCCGATATGGATAATCTCTCCAGGCTTCACGCCGTAAAAGGCTATAACCTCGCTGAACATTCTGTTCAGGCCGTCATTTTTGTAGGATTGGTATTCTTCAGAAGAGAACAGCCTAATAGGATAGTCCTTGTAAAAATCCGGCAGCATCAGCATATCCGTATCACTGACAATGCAGACCTCGTATTCTCCCCCGGTAATCCGCCGCAGGAACCGCTCTGTCTCTTCATACAAGGTGGACTGCCGGTGCTCGGCGAATAAAATATCCACAGCCTTCAAGTCGTCGAAATTCACAGCATGCTGCTGGAAAACCTGCTCGAACCCGCGACGGTATATTTCTTTGGTGGTACAAAAGCCACCAGCAGCACGAATCGCTTCTGCCTGGGTATGATAATGGCTCAGCAGCAGTCCACCAAGCTCCAAAGCCCGCTCATCGCTGTAATCCTCCAGCAAAATCCGCCTCCACACATAGCCTGTCCGATCCTGAACATTCACGAGTGTCTGAAACATATCCAGACTGATCACTTTATAGTTCTTCATTTACGCATTAAACCTCGCTGCCACAAACACAGCCGGTGAATTCCAGTAAATCGTAACCTCATTCGTGGAATAGCTGAGATCGTGGTCGGCAAAGCATTGTGCGGCAGGCTTGCCCTGCAAATGCTCCACGACATATTCGTCGTGCAGGCCACGGTCAGGCCCGCCGGACACCAGCCCCGGCACCGGATCGGCCACACCGTCGCCCACGGATGGACGGTGATGCGGGTGCATGACCGGACGGTCTCCGAACCCCGTTACATAACTGATATCCAGCACATTACGCCCCATCAGGTAATGCAAATGATCCAGAGCGCAGGCGGCAAAAGCCGCTTCCCCGCTGAAATGCTCCGCTGCCAGCAGCAGCATGGCATTGTTAAGTATCAGCATATTGCTGCCCCAGATATAATCCTCTTCCAGCAAAGAAATGCGGTATCCATCCTCCCGGCTCTGCCGGACCAGACGGTCAGCTTCTGCCAGCAGTCCCTGCTTCAGTGAAGCATACAAGGCTGGCTCTGTCCGTTCTTCCCCGGTCAACAGATAAGCGAGTGTACCGTAGCCCCCCATATCCGCCCAGCCAAAGCTGTATTTCGGAAATGGCCGCTGAACCAGCAACTGAACTGCCTGATGGTAAATCTCTTCGCCCGTAGTCCGGTACAGCTCCGCCGCAGCCCAGAAGCGTTCGTCGTGATCACACTCATCTCCGTATTCACCCGTGGTAATTCCCGACGGATTGGTGAACCCAGGCTCCTCGGGATGCCGCTCCAGCCAGCCCCAGGCAACAGACGCCGCAGCAAGACATTTCTGTGCATACGCCGGGTCAAACGGCGCATAGACTCTTGCTGCCATCGCCATAACTCCGGCAAAATCCCCTGTAGCGGCTGCAGATACCGGCGAGAAATACAGCTCAGCCGTATCGTCCTCCGGCATGACATCAAGGCCCGGGAAATTCAGTGTGGTCAGCTTATGATATACACCGCCGGTCCCCGCTTCCTGCATTTTGAACAGCCAGTCCAGCTCAACCTTACATTCCAGAAGAACATCCGGGGTTGTCCCGTCACTTTCCGGCAGAGGAACCGGGGCGGCAAACGCCGCCGGATACAGCTCATAGGCGAGCAGCAAATCCGCAACAGTCTTCGCTCCAGGACCGGAGTACTTACCATAATCTCCTGCATCATGCCAGCCTCCGCAGCTATCCAGCTTCAGCTCCGGGTGTCCGTACACGGTTCCTTCTGCGGTATGGCACGCCCCATGCGCCCAGGGACCGGCATATTGCGCGGTCAGTTCGACACCGCAGCGGAAATAATAAAAGGCTTTCAAAAGTCCCTGCTGCAGCTCCCCGTAAGGTTTGTCGGCAATGACAAAGGAAGCGGATGTTGCGCCATTGTCTCCTTCAATGCGGTAGCTTCCGGCTGTATTCAGCTCAGAGAAATCAGCGGCATGTACACTGGCACCGCTGGGCTTGTCCAAAGTAGCGGCCCCGGATTGTCCAGTATAGACCACGGCCCCCGTCTTTTCGTTAATAACACGAAAATCATGCCCCTCACCGCTGAACAAAGCGATTTTTGTGCCTTCTGTGGGGTAGCCGACCTGATTCACAGCAATCTGCCGGGCATTATGTACGCTCATCCACCATCTCTCCCTATTTTCTACTCTCCAAGCAATTTAATGAAATTGGCCGGCAGGTGAAACTGCTGGTTGTTGATAATGATCCTGCGCAGCTCTTCATCGGAATCATCCTCCTGGGCATCCTTGATCTCCTTAATTTCACGGTGCAGGCGCTCCATCTGCAGGTCCAGCTCATAGGCTCTGTCGGCGGCATTTTTCAATTCCCGGGTCAGATGCTCGGGAACCGCCTGGCTGTATTTATAGAAAATTTTATGCTCCAGGCTGGCCCAGAAATCCATAGCAATTGTACGGATTTGCACTTCTACGCATACATGCTCCTGACAGTCGGACAGAAATACCGGAACCTCCACCAGCAAATGCAGGCTCTGATAGCCATTGGGCTTGGGATTCTTGATATAGTCCTTCACGCTGAGAATCTTCAGATCATCCTGCTTCTGCAGCATTGCACTGACATAGTAGATATCCGAGATAAAAGAGCAGGTAATCCGCAGCCCCGCGATATCCTTAATACTCGCTCTGATGGCGGGAAGGGAAATCTCGCTGTTCTTGCGCAGCATTTTATTCATAATGCTCTCAGGTGACTTTATCCGTGATTTCGTATGTTCTATAGGGCTATAATCATGGAGCATCTGGAATTCCTGCTTTAGAATTTCGATCTTGGTCTCCATTTCCTCAAGGGCGAACTTATAAATCATCATAAAACGGGTGAGTTCATATTTGATCTGCTTGATTTTCTCGATCTGGGTTTCGCTGCTCATAATCATTTCTCCTATCCTAATCTCTCATTAATCATAGCCAATCTACTAACGGATTTCAAATTTCACCCATCAAGCAGAAACGGCTACGCCGTCCTTAAAGGGAGCCTATGCTTCCGAAGCAGCGATACTGCGTATCGCTTTCAGGTATCCGTTTTAGCGAGAAATATAAGGATAAAGTATAGTGTGCAACTTAAACTTTCTTATATTTATAAAAAAGGTTACCTCACCGTCCGTTTCCGGACAGATGAGATAACCTGATCTTAAATCACTAAATTAATGTTCCTGCTTACATGAACACTTCTTCTACGGACAAACCGCGCTCGCGGGATAAATCTCTGAACACATTGTCTACCTTAACAAGCGGCTTGAACATGTCCAGCGGGTTGTTCATTACAATAGTGCCAATTTCCCCGTTGCTGAGCTGTACGCTTTTACCGACAAAACCAGGCAGCAGATGTCCGGTTAGCGCTTGGACAACTGTCCCGTTCAGCTTGCCAAAGCCCATTTCATGCACCTTGCGCAGAACGGAAACCAACCCTTGCTTCGGCTGATTCGGTCTGGAGGTTGTCAGTCCCATGTAGATGTTCGCTACGGCCACAATTTCGGTGAACGGATGAATGTCACTTTTGCCGATCTTGTTCGGATAGCCGGTCCCATCCTCAAACTCATGATGCTGGAGCGCTACCAATGCCGTATTCTCATCCATCTTCGAGCCGCGGATAATATCGTAGCCGTAGGAGGTATGGCGTTTCATTTCTTCCACTTCGTCAGCCGTTAAGATTCCAGGCTTGTTCAAAATGGACGCAGGAACCTGGCTTTTGCCGATATCATGCAGGTAGCCGGCACGGCTGATCTGATACCGGTCTTCCTTGGAATGGCCGAGCCATGCAGCTATGTAATACGACAGCAAACCCACTTGCAATGAGTGGTGGTATGTATCAATGTCATCACGTTCCAGCAGGAGCAGCAAAGACACAACATCCTTTTGCTCATCCAGCGATTCCAGCAGCGGCTCCAGCGTGTCATCCACCATGGATTGGGTAAAGCTGCCTTGGGCCAAGGCTTCCAGGAATATCGATTCGTAGTTCTGAATAGCATTGTCAAAATTGTCATTCAGACTGTGGCTCAGACCACTGCCGTTATCTTCATGCAGCACTTTACGCGGTTCGATATCCACATATTCAATCTTGTGCCGCATCAGGATGGTGATTTCCTCGCGCTGCACAACTGTTCTCTTAGGAAGAACATGCAGTCCTACACTATTGAAAGTGTCTGTCAGAAGACAGTCGCCGTGTTTGAGATCAGTGACATGTACTTTCAAGTATCAGCACCCCTTTTATGTACAGAAATAATGTTTCCTCTAGCTTTATTTGATCATAGCCAAAAGCCTGCAAAGTCACAATATGGTTAAAGTCACATTCACTGCCTGCACCTAGGTATATTGAATCTCCAACTTTAGACTCTCGCCTTACTGCATGCAGGCAATTTACAGTATTGGCCGCGCTTCAGATAAAGGTATTTTGGAGTATTACAATGCGGTTTCTCTACATCCATTTCATAAACAATCCGTAATCGAGCTTGATTCCGTTCTCTGACGCCCAGCGGCCTAACTGCTTCATCGACTGCTCTCTATCATCTATGAAGCGGAAACAGAGACGGAGCGGTACAATTCGTTTGCCTATGAGCTTAATTCCCACAAGTGAACCGTCAATGTGGATGGATTGAATCTTATTCGCCGGGATGGCTTCATTTCGGATTATCAGTAAACCTGCTCCCCACTTGATTTCAGCCGCTTTCCGCAGAGCATTGCAGAGCAGGAACACCAGGATAGCAGTGCAGACAACAATCCAAAAGATCATAAAATATCTCGTCAAAGTATGTGGATGGGCCTGATTTCTCAAACTGTCCACTAACGTTGGAATTTGAATGATGATGACAAAGACTATGGTTAGCATCGAACGGACAGCAAGCGGCGTCTTGATTCTGGATACAGGTAAATTGTCCTGCATGGCAGATTCCTTTCACAAATCGGAATGATATAGCGATAGACTATCCTATTTTTCAGAAAAGATCGTTGACGTCGAGCAGAACTTTGCCGATCAGCTTATCCTTGGCTACAAACGGAGTGTTCCACATATGGGCGTCATAGCTCGTATTCCGGTTGTCGCCGAGAAAAAAATAATGGTCTGCCGGAACGGTGACCGGCCCAAAGGTATAGTTCATCGGTTCCTGAAGGTAAGGCTCATCAATCTTATCATCGTTTCTGTACAAGGCTCCGTCTTTGATTTCAACGGTGTCTCCCGGCAGCCCGATCAGCCGTTTCACATATCTTTTCTGCTCTTCGCCAGCTACAGGCGGATTGAACACTACAATGTCGCCATGCTTCAGCGTCGTCAGCCAGAGCATCTTCTCCACCACCAGGCGGTCGTTGATCTGTATGGTCGGAATCATTGATCCGGTTGGAACTCTCATCGCTTCAGCCACATATGTGCGGATAAACAAAGACAAAATAATACCGATTGCTATGCTTGGCACCCATTGCTTCAGAAATTTTTTCATCCTTCTGCCACCTCTCGGTCATTCAAGTATTAGATATCAAATTGTTTAATAATCTGGGCCATTTCGGCTTCCGCATCCACTGCGGAGTGCTTGGGAAGATGGATGACAAGCAAGCCGCCAAAAATCTGCTCACATTTCCCGTCATGCTCCCTGACGCGCTGCTTAAACTCCTGAATCTCCTGCGAGCCTGCCGCTTCCTTGCTCAGGAGCCAGGCATATCTCAGATATCCCGATTTCTGCACCGTTTCCACATAATAAGCAATCCCTTGCTTTTCTTTGACTCTGATAATGTCCCCAAGGGCAATGCCCGGGTTAAAAATTGGCGTTTCTTCAATGCGGTATTTATCCTGTGCAACCGGAGTCACATCCAGAATCTCTATTTCGCGTCCTTGCTCATCAAAACAAATATGCAGTCCTACCGTACCCGGCATAGGGACACCTCCCATCCTTTTGGTAAGTTAAAACGGTTACGCCGTCCTTAAAAGGACGGTGCCGTTTCAGCGAGAAATAGAAGGATGATTTATGGCGTAAAACATATAAATCCTTATATTTTAAAATAATCACCTTGTTCTATTTCATCCCTTTCAGCGACCTGGCGATAATTCCTTCCAGCGTCTTCCAGGGCAGCAGGGCTTTGCCGATCATTAAGAGACGCGAGCCTTTGCCTACGGGATAACGCAGCTTGGGTGCCTTCATCTCCGTAATCCGCGCAATCAGCTCGGCAACCCGGATAGGATCTGGTGCGGTCTCGGCGCTTCGCCGGGAATACGTAAGCACTTCCTCCAGCTTTTCCCGATACGGGGAATCTGCGCTAGTATGCATCCCTTCCAGCCCTTTGCCCCAAATCGGCGTACGGAAGGAAGCCGGCTCCACCAGCACAACACGGATGCCAAAAGACAGCAGCTCATGACGCAGGCTTTCACTGAAGCCCTCCACCGCAAACTTGGAAGCCGCATACGGACCGTAGCCGGGAAACCCGTTCAACCCGCTGACGCTGCTGACGTTGATGATCAAGCCCTCGCGCTGGCTGCGCATGACAGGAAGCACCGCCTTGGTCACCGCAACCAGTCCGAAAAAGTTCGTCTCCATCTGCCGCCGCCATTCGTCCATGCTTACTTCCTCCACATAGCCGCCTACGGCAAATCCGGCGTTGTTCACCAGCACATCAATTCTGCCAAAGCTCTCGATGATTGAAGCCACAGCAGAATCTATTGAAGCTGCATCCGTCACATCCAGGGTCATTAATTGAATCTGTCCGCTGACACCAGTCTGTTCGGCCTGGCGGATCAGCTCCCCTTGGCGGCTTAAATCCCGCATGGTAGCTACAACCTTGTAGCCTTTGCCTGCCAGAGCAAGCGCGGTCAGCAGCCCGAAGCCGCTGGAGGTTCCGGTAATGAGGGCGATTCGATCAGCATTCTGCCCGTATTCAGTGTTCACGCTGCACCTCCTAATAGATTGGGTAGAGCACACGTTAGCTTTGTGAGTATATGCATGCCGCCTTTGAATTACAGCTTCAGCTTTTGGATCAAAGGCATGCCGATCCGGCGCAGCAGCAGCTCCAGAAATGACCAGCCGCTGCGGTTCAGCCAGGAAGTGCCTTTGTCATACACAGCCGACAGCTCGGTAGCCGCCACGGCTCCCCGGTTGCGTTTGAATTGTCCCACACCTGAGCTCTCGTGCAGCAATAGCCCATCCCTTTCCGCAATATCAATCAGTACAGCGGACAGCATCCGGTAAAGGCCAAGCGGCTGGGGAAGTGCCGTGTCGTAGCCAAAGAGCGGCGCTGTCATCACGCCCTCCCGGCTGTAAAAGCCAAGCACCGCGTCGAGCCTGCCATTTTTGCGCAGCCCGTATATGTGCAGTGTCCGCTGCTCCAGCGCCAGCCGGATAAAAGCCTCTGTAAACTGCGGGTTATGAAGCGAATATTTATGTATATACAGCAGCTCGTACAGCTCCACAATCCGGGGAATATCCTCCGCTGTGATTTCGCCTTGGTCCTGAACCGTGTAGCCATGCTTATCCAGCAAAGCCCGGTCCCGCTTCACCAGCCACCTGGCCTTGGAGCCGGTGGGGTGCTGCAGCAAATAAATCTGGCGGCTGGGCACCAGCTTGCAGCCATACTCTCTTAACGCTTCTATCATAGTACCGGATGTCTCCCTACTAAGTGACCGATATAGAATAGTATAACCTGGATACTCGCGCCGAAGGAAATCTAGCACCTCCATCATCTGGTCAGGGCTCACAGCAGGATGCAGATTCGTAGACAGCAGCCAATTGTTGACCTGAACCACCTTGTTGAACCGTGCTCTTCTGAACAGAGCGCCCACTCCATACAGCAAGCAGGAAAGCGCCGCCTGAAGCGGCCGGTTGTTCAGCAAGATCAGCTCCTCTCGCGCATAGCTGACATAGTGCGTATACGGCGAGCATACATAAGAATTGGCATAATCCGCAGCATTGACTGTAATGGGGACAGGAATCCCCTCGACCACAACCACCTTGACTGTTGTACGCACGTTGGCAATGAAATGTTCTGGCGGATGCTCCATCAGCGGTAAAATATATTGCCGCGCATAGCGGCCGTATTCCGTATCAGGCCATTCCAGCTCTCCGATATGCTCCCGGTCATATTGAACGATCCTGATCTTCACAGCTTCCAGCCCCTCTCCACCCGGCGCAGCTTCGTGGTGCCGGGTATGAAGCTGTATGCGGTGAACGTAAGCTTCGGCGGAATGCAGCCCAGCCGGTTGAACAGCCGCGACAGCTCCGCCGCAATCAAGGACTCTGTATCCTCTGTGCTGCCCTGCCGTGTGCGGTACGAAATCTCCATATCGAGCGGGCTGCGCTGTATCACGCGATAGTGCTCCATATCAGGTGAAGCCGCCAGCACAGCACGGGTGATAAAATCGGGGAACAGCGTCACCAGCCGTCCATCTTCGGCATGCGGCACATACAGGATATCATCGCAGCGGCCTTCGATCCGTTCAATTGCCGTAAACAGGGACCCGCAGGGACAGGGCTCAGCCGCCTCGGTCAAAATATCGTTCAGCCGGTAGCGGATAATGGGCTGGACTGATCTGGAGAAATCAGTCACAATCGGCACGAAGCGCCGCGATGCCTGGTCGAGATACTCTTTTTCAATATGAACAATATCCTCATTAAGATGCAGTGTGCCGCATTCGCAGGTGGAGCCGAGAAAACCCTCTGTGCACTGATAAGCCTGGTGTACGGTCTGTAAGAAAGTGTCCTCAATCTGCTGCCGGTCCAGCGGGTCCAGAACCTCTGCGACTGCAATAATCCGGCGCGGCTGCACCGTCAGGCTGCCCGACTGCCGGGCCTCAGTGAGCAGACGGAGCATGGAGGGCGGAGCAATCCAGATATCCGGACAATACTGCTCCATTCGGGCCACAAGCTGATCCAGCGGCTCCAGCAGGTCGAAATACTGAAATTGCAGCCGTCCTTGTCGGACAGACTCATAAAGGTTGCTGTTTGCCCGCAGAAAAAAAGCGATCCGCGCACGCTTCCACAGCCCTCCCGGCAGCAGCTTCGCCAGCACCGTTCCGGTCCAGGCTGCCTGCTCCTCTTCATCTACGAGAAATATGCCGCGGCTGCCCGATGTTCCCGAGGACAAGCCCACAGTAATGCCCTCAAGCGTAGGCTTGAAATCCCGGCTGTTCTCGGCCTCATAGGCTTCGGCAAAAGCCTTCTCCTTGGTAATTCCGGCAGTGTTCAGCGTATCAAAATGCTCCATCATCAGCGTTTTCTCAATAACCGGAAAACGCCGCCACTGCTCGTCAGGAATACCCGTCCACAGCTCCCGGTAAAACGGCGACCTCTGGCGGATATGCTCCACATGACGGCGGATGCGCTGCTCCTGCCACTCCTCCAGCTCAGCCCGGTTCTTCCAGCGGTGTCCCCATTTCGTCAGGAAATAATAATAGACGGTTCGCATAATCCGGCTCATTTCACACCACCGGTTCCCCAAGCGGCAAGCGCCTCGCGGCAGTGGCTTGGTACGATTCTCAGCTCTGGAAGCTTCTCATGAATCTGGCGCAGGCGTTCAAAATTAAGTCTGTATTCCTTCCTATCAGACATAATGAGTCCTGCTGCGGGATGCGGCCTGCGGTTCTCGCGGAAGGCCCGGCTGGACCATACCGTATCCGCGCACAGCAGATAGTCATGCTCGCCGGTGGATACGAACAGGCCGATCATCCCGGCAGCATGGCCGGACATTTCCACAGCCAGCAGACTGCCGTCTCCGAGCAGATCATAGGCTGTCTCGAACGGAAGGGCGGCGTCTAGCCGCCTCATGGCCGAGTACTCGTCCACGGGCAAAGAACGGGAGGTGAAGTCCTCCGGCAGCAGCCCGGGCAGAAATCCTGCCCGCACCGCTTTGATCGGCCCAAGCCCGCGCACAGCATCATAAGACTTCCGCAGATAGATAAACCTCGCCTGGGGAAAATCCCGGACACCGCCGATATGATCAGCATGAAAGTGCGACAGGATGATATAACGAACCTCCTCCGGCGCAATCCCGGCTTCACGCAGACAGTTAACGGCGCTTTCTTCATCCTTGAATACCACAGGTGTGATATGGCGGTAGAGTGAGGCCGGAAGCTGCGCCGTCTCCTTGAAGAAGCGGACACTGTAGCCTGTATCGAACAGAATCGGACCATGCTGCGGATGTCTCAGCAGGGCATATCCCGCCGGGAAAGCCACAGGCCTATATGTGCCGCCGCGCAGCGTCAGCAGTTCAGGATGTACGCAGTACCCTGCCGATAATATGGATACTGATACCGGTATTGAAGTAATCATCTCTGTTCCCTCCACCACTCCGCAAAAGATTCAATACCTTCGTCTATAGTTACACGGGGCCGATAGCCAAGCATTTCCCGGGCCAGCGAAATGTCCAGCGTCTGGGAAATACCCAGCGCTGACGCGGAATAGCGGGTAAGTATCGGCTCCCCAAGGAAGGGCAACAGCTTATGTATCCCTTCCAACAGTCCTGCTGCGGCATAGGCGGTCCGGTAAGGAATTCTCCTGGTGCGCAGCGGAATATTAAGCTTGGCAAACAGCCGGGCAAGCAGCTCCTTGAACATAACTGGCTCGCCATTAGAGATATTATAGGCCCGCCCGGCCGCTTGGGGCGGAGCGGTGCAGCAGAGCAGCATGGCATCGACCACATTATCCACGCAGGTGAGATCAATCAGCGCTCCTCCGCCATCCAGAAGCGGCACACCTTTGGCCTTATTGGCCTCAAGGAGCCGCGGAAACAGCGCATTGTCCATCGGGCCGAATATGGCTCTTGGACGGAGCATAAATGCCGTCAGGCCCGCCTTTGCCGCCTGCTCTACCACCCGCTCCGCCAGAAGCTTTGTTGCAGCATAGCTATTAGCCGGCTTCTGAGGAAGCGGGTCCGCTTCCCGAATGTCTATGTGGCTAGACCGGCTGGAATAGATGCTCGGGGTGGAGATATGAATCAGCCGTTCAACGCCATGCTGCAAGCAGCCCTCCACAATATGGCGTGTACCTTCGACATTGCACCCGTAGAACTCACTGTATTTCCCCCAGGGAGACGAGAGCGCCGCACAGTGGAATACAACATCCATTCCTTTGCAAGCACGGGATACCGCTTCGGCATTGCGCAAGTCCGCCCCTACAAAAAACGTGCCTTCCCTTTCGAGCTGTACTCCAGCCTCCAGACTGCGCCCAAGCCCATATACCTCCCAGCCCAGCTTTACCAGCCTTCGCGCCGTATGCCGGCCCAGAAAGCCGGTTGCTCCCGTTACCAATGCCTTGGTCATGGCTCACCATTCCATTCTATATCTTCAGTCAGAGCTTCAGTAATTGAAATATGTTTGCGCCGGGCAAGCCTGTGGGCGTTATATACTACACGAAGCTGCTCGCGGAAAAGATACGGCTCATCCTTACGGGTTATCACATCCTCCGCCTCGCGCAGCGCCTGCAGCCACTTGCGCAGGCCTCCCGGACCAGGCTGCAGGCCGCAGGCGAGCATCGGGAGCATGAGCATCGCCTTTCGTCCTGAACGGGGGATGCACACTGTGCCGGAGCGCACCAGAGCTTCGGGATGAAGCAGCGCCTGGACAAGCCCATCCTCAGGGGCAAACAAGTGGATACCGCTTGTGGCGCGCGGGTTGCATTCAATCGGATACAAGGTTCCATCCCCGGCTTCAATGAAATCGAATCCGATCTGGCCGGTGAAGCAGATAGCATCAGTGAAATGTCTTACCCATGCGAAGGCATCCGGGTGTTCCAAATGCTCGAAATATACACTGGCGCCCGCCTTGCCTGTCCGGTACCGGCTGCCGTAGGCGGCATGCGCGACAACTGTGCCTTGATGCACAATGCTATAGGTGCATACCGCTTCACCTTGGATGTATTGCTGTGCCACCCAAGGTGCGGCTAATGAGAGACCGGCAGGCGCCTCGCTTATTGCGAAGGTTCTTGCGGGTTTTCCCCCAGAAGCCTTACGGGGCAGGATCACTCTGGACGCAAAACGGGAATAGGCCGGTTTAAATACCAGGGCCTCATCGTTTCGGGCAGCTTTCTCCGCAATGAGCCTCCATTCCTCTGCACTGCGGATCAGCTTTGTCTCAGGGACTGCAAATCCAAGCCCGCTGGCCCAGGTGATAAACTCACCCTTGTGATGCAAACGGGTCAGCAGCTCCGCTCCTGCTGCCAGCACCTGGCAGCCGCCAAGCCTGTCAATTCCTGCTGCGATATAGAAAATCTCCTCGCACAAAGGGATTAATATATCAATGCGCAGTTCCTCAACCAGCTTGGCTAACTGCTCAATATAGGCTACGGGGCTATGCCGCGGAGACGGGACCCGGAAGCTGCGCTCAACCGCAGCGGAGACACGGCAGAGATGATATTCCGCGCTTTCCGCCACAAATACTTGGCAGCCCTCTGCCTTAAGCATGCGCGACAGCTCAAGGGCTACAGGCGCCCTCCCGCCAGTAATCAGTATGTTCTGGACCTGCGGAACGCCTATTGCTATTGGATCAGTAGTCAATAATCATGCCTCCCAGGGAGAGCCCTGCTGCCGTGCCAATGAGCAGTACGCGGTCCCCACGGCGGACCCTGCCCTGCAGAATGGCTTCATGAAGTCCCATCGGGATCGACGCAGCAATGGTGTTGCCGTGGCCCGGCGTATTATCAAGAAACCTGTCTTCGGCAATGCCCAGCTTGTTGCGGAGCAGCCGCATCGCCATCGCGCTCCCCTGATGAGGCACAACAAGCCGGAAATCCTCCATTGCCGTGCCTGTCTGCTCCAGCATTTCACGAATGAAGTCCGGAAGCAGCTTCGAAGCCTTTCTGAAGATTGCTTGTCCATCCATATGAAATAAATAAGGTACAGCATTCTCCTTGCTGAAATTCTTCGCATGAAGCCTTGTGCCGCCGCCGGCAATTTCCGAGTACCGCGCTCCGCTGCTGTATGTTTTCAAGGAAGCATGCACAATCCGGGAGGCTTCTCCGGCTGCTGACGGGCCAATGATAACCGCTGCGGCTCCGTCGCCGAACAGCGCCGTACTCTCCTTATCCTGCAGGTTCAGTCCGACCGAGGCAATTTCCGTTGCTACAAGCAGCACATTGCGGTATCTCCCGGCTTCTATCATATATGACATGACATCAAGGCCTACCAGAAAGCTGAGACAGGTTGAGTCGATATCGAAGGCAGGCACCCCGGAATTCTCCTGTCCCATAGCCTGTTGTATAAATACGGCTGTGCTCGGCAAAGGCTGCTCCTTGGTTCCGCTGGTACAGACCAGACAATCTATGTCGGCAAAGCTCAGGCCTGCGGCGGCAAGCGCCGCTTCAGCCGCTCTCGCTCCCATAAAAGATGCGGTCTCATGCTCTCCGGCATAATGACGCACACCCACACCGGTCACTTTGTTAACCCATCCTGGAAATGTGCCAAGTGCAGCATCCAGTTCCTCATCGGTCACCTTTCTGCTTGGCAAATATTTTCCTGTACCCATGATTTTCACATGTCTAAGCTGCACTTCTGTCATCTCCCTGTATTGTAAACTATAGAACTATTCTACTAGATTTTTTAGTAGAGTTACATTAAAACAAGAAAAAACTGTCACATAAATAGAACTAATGTTCTTTTTCGTTCTTGACTATCCATTAATTTCAAGCTATATTGGATTTACAATTACACACGCCAAGCGGGAGAAGCACCTCGCAGGACAGGCATTTACGCCTTCCTTCGAGGTGCTTTTTTTGTGCCTGTTGGCGAATTTTATGACAGGAGCTGGAGGAAATGAATAAACGTACAGGGGTAAGAAAAATTTCAGCAAGGCTGTGTTGCACAAGCTTTTACAGCAGATGGCTGGTGTGGCTGCTTCTGCTGGCATTATGGGCAGGACATGCCCCTCAAGCAGCAGCCGCAGCAGACTGGGATTCCGCACTGGATGATATCCATGCCCTTTACAACGATTATACCGTTCTGCAGAATACCCTGAAGTCCGAGAACCTGCGGACGGGGACGCTCCGCAAGCAGAACAATGCGGATCTTGCCGCAATCAACCTGAAGCTGCAGGCAACGGATGCTTCCCTGCTGACCCGGTTGAAGGCGGAGGCCGCAGCCATGAAGAACAAGCATGCTCCGCTTCTTGAGGAATATGGCTCGCTTGGCAAGCAGATTGCTGCTGCCCGTAAAGCGGGTAATCTGAAATCCGCTACCCTGCTGGAGATCAAGCGCAACAAACTGAAGGCGGCTGCAGCCGCAGCCCGGGCCGAGGTGAAGACGAAGAATACCCTGCTGGCTGCAGCACGCGCCGCAGCCGCAGCCAAGACAAAACCTGCCAAGGATGCGCTTGCTCCCATAGCGAGTCTTAAGAAGCAGATAACCGCCCAGAACAAACTGGTCAGCGCTGCACAGACCGAACGTGCGAAGGCCGACAAACGCTATAAAGCCGCGGTTCAAGCCGGTGATGCCATTACTGCGGCTACCGCGATGAAATTGTCATATGCCAAGATGGGCGAGATCCGCACCCTGGGTCAGATGAGCTATAGCTGGGAGCAGAAGATCACCCTGGCGCTCCGGTCGGCAGAATCCAAACTACCGAAATAAAGCTTCTGCTGCCATGGCTTGATACCCCGTTTCAATCCAGGTAACTTCTGTATGTATGTAATCTTCAGATCAACTGCACCAGCCAGCAGATTGCATATGCTGCAGGGACAAGCACGAGCTGGCCCAGCAATGTCCCCAAAAATCGGGAACCCATTAACAGGACATATATTTTGCCGAGCTGGTCACGGTATTCCGCATTTTCAGTGGCTTTGTGAGTAATCACTCCAAGCTGCGGGTCAATGAAGACGGTCAGCAGTATCGTAGCTACCCCGTTAATCATCCCTGACGCCTGGGAGGCGGTCGTGCTGAACTGAGGCATTAAGTGCGCCGCATAGAGCGAGGACAATACACCTACCGTGTAGAACCCGGTAACGAAGATGTTCATTACAATGAACCGTTTCGGAATACCCAGGTACCGGAAGCTGTGCAGCTTCAATCTGGGTTTGCGGATATACTTGCGGGTATTCTTAAGCTGGCCGATAGTTACGCTGGTCAGCAGCTTGGGTATGGAGCCTTCAATCTCCAGCTTGGAGATGATTCTTCCGAACAGGCCTACAAAGGTGGGAAACACAGCAATGGCAATTAAAGTCCCCAAGGACGAGGACAGCATAATGATCCGCAAATAGTTGAGCAGCGGGAAGCTGGCGTCTGTTTTGGCAAAGTCCACAAATTTCGCCGTCAGCGGTGCCTGCACCATATTTGCCGTTCTCGACACCAGCACGATAATTCCGGTCAGCGATAAAGCAATAGCGATCTTGTTCAGCCTCACTCCGGCAAAACGTACTGAATATGATAACGTCTCGGCCGTATGAATGATCATCGTCAGCAGGCACACTACGATTAAACTGTTTGTCATTGTCATTAACGCATTCATCTCCAAGTCAGGCAGCATTTGAGATATGCAGCTTCAATCATCCATTTTCTTACAAACCGCAGATCACCTCACTTAATATATATTCTTTGACCTGTATAATCCAGAAGCAATTTTGTAAGATTTATAGAATTGTGTATTCCTAATGCCTTTAAGCAATTCCAGCTCCATCAGTTCCTTATTTTGGATAGGCAACCGTTGTCCAGACCATAAGCGAGCCCTATCCCCACTGTGTAGCGGAGCAGGTCGATCCACAAAAAACCTTTTCCCAGGATCAGCCCTCCCGCTGCATTAGAGCGCAGCCCGTTGATCCAGTCTGTTTGATAGAGCTGGCTGAACTCAATGCCATAGCTGAAGCTCAGACTCAGCACAAGCGACAGCCCCAAAGCCCGGCGGGTGAGCAGCACCCTGAAGGCAAAATAAACCATCGCCGCCCATAGCGCGTCCCCTAAATGGCTTGCGACAAACGGTGGCAGCCGGTCTCCGAAAGCTCTAGAGCTGAGACCCAGGACGATGGCTATGAGCACAGCGCAGCAATATATCATTTTGGCTCTCATGTTGGTCGCTCCCATATCGTGGTGTTAAGTTTACTCGAAGATCGCCGGGTCCGTATCGGAATCCTGCATAAAAATCTCCCGGGGATACGGGATGGTAAGCTCCGGCAGCTCCTCTTTGTCAAAAAACCTGAATTCCTCCGCCTCACCGTCCACGCTCCGTGGGGTTCCTTTGACAATCGTGCATGCAAACACAATAACTGTATATTGCACCCGGTCGCCATTGCTGTACTCGTAAGCATACTTCTCTCCGCCGAACACCCCGATAATCCGCTTCGGATTCACCATCAGACCTGTCTCTTCAAAAACCTCCCGGCGCAGCGCCCGTGACGGCTTCTCCCCCGGTTCAATTGCGCCAGCAGGAAGTCCCCATAGCTGTTCCCCGCCATTGCGAAGCAGGAGAATCCCGCCCTCCTCATTCCTGATCACCGCCGCCACAGACGGCACCATCAGCATCTCACTTCCAGCCTTCTCCCGCAGCCCGCGATAATATTCGGATATTGGCATGACACCCTCCTGTTTTTTGTAGTATTGCAGCACTTTTCAACGATCTTATAGCGCGTCCTTACGGAACGAAATCAAGCTGATTGTCTCATCCTTCGCGTAACCCTCGCAATTGGACAACTCAACACTGTAAAATTCTACTGTCTCATCAAGCCTCATTGCCCTACAGACATATTCGGTCTTTCCCGTGTTGGACGACATGCCGTCTCTGGTATTGTCCACCGTCCAACGGATCACTCTGCCGTCACTGTATAAGTCATGAATGAACGGCCCGCTGTCAACTCCCCACTGAATCATGGTTAGGTTATCGCCTCTGCCGCCGCCAAATCTCGCAATCATTTCTTTGATTCTGTCCAAATCGGTCTGATCGAAATGCGTGATCAAATCCGGCTGATCCCTGGCTTCACCCTTATTGGCTGCCAGCACCAGCAGGCCCGTCAATAGGCCAATAATGAATGCTTCCAGAATAATGACAACAGTGCTTTTCTTCCAAAACCCTCTCATAATTCCTCCCGGGATGCCTACTTTGCGTCAACTCCTCTCACTATATTTGACATTATCAGCATCTATTCCTTGTCCGCCAAAAATAACAAAGAGACATCCCCGGCTCATTGGCCTGAAGATGTCCCTTGATCTACCGTATGCTCTTTCATCTAAAATACTCGCTCTGGCCCTCTAACGTACTTGTTCTAGCCCTAGCCTTCCCGCAGCTCCAGCCCCTTTAGGCCGCGCCGCCGGGTCCGGCAGGTCCAGAGCAGGTCGGCCGTGAATATCAGCGCCACCAGCGGCAGCACCAGCAGCCGCAACGGCTCAACCTGCTTATACAGCATTTCTATGAGCGGATGCAGTCCATAAATGCAGGCAAGCGCCAGTCCCCACCAGTACAAAGAGAACTTAAGACAAATATGACCCTGCATCTGATAAGGCAGTTCTGAGTAGTTCCACCATTGCTTGTGAAATGCCGCCTTCAGCAGCCATCCGCTGACATACTCAACGGCGGAAGGAATGATTAAGGCAAGCGCCACGATAAGCGGAAATGGAAGCCCCAGATCCTTGGCAGCCAGCAGCAGCAGCAGCGGGGCGAAGCCGTACATCGGCTTGAACGGCCCTTTCAGAAACCCTTCCTTCCGGAAGGTTCCCACGCTGTACAGGTTGTAGCTGCCCTCCAGCACCCATCCAAGAAAAGAGTACAGCATAAAGTAAAAGAAATATTCTCCCGTCACACCCACAGCAGTGTGATGCCCCAGCGAAAGCAATTGTGTGATTGAAATTTTGTTCCGCCCCCTCCTGCTAATCTTTTACAACAGATATTATTGGGAGCTAGTATGCCTAGTTTGGGCGGAAACTATGAAGGAAATTATTGGTTACCCTTTGTGCAGGACATGAAATCTAATGATCAGCAAAAAAAACATAACCCGCAGGTTATGCCATAATCCTGGGAGCCTGTAGCAGCGCTTCCCGTATATTAGCTTTTATTCTGCTGTTCCTTGAGCAGTTGCGTCAACGACTGGCCGTCATGCTGCTTCCTCAGCGTTTCCAGCTTCATGTCGCTGCGTACGCCAAAGTCCGAGCCGTACTTTTTCTCAAGGTTGCCCACCAGAGCGTCACCTCGTTTGTGCCGGTACCGGCCGTTCTCATTCCGACTTCGCATCTAGGATTCCTCCCCGCAATATGGATTGCTTGAGACCTGTGAAATCTGCAATGAACTGGAGAATGACGGCATGATCAGGTTGTACGTGGCTCAAGTATACAATAATTGCTAAACCGTTCTCAACATGGAAAGCCGGGAAATGAATCAGTTAATGCACAATTTGAGGAACGGTCAGCGCCTTGCTCTCCCAGACCTTGCTCGGAATTTCCCGTTTAAGCACCGGAATAACCTCTGCCGCAAAACGCTCCAACTGCTCGCGCTGCTCCGCCTCTGTCAGACCGTCCACGCTGATGCTCAACACTTCATGGCCAAAGGCCTTGTGGTAATCCAATATTTTCTCAATCACGGACTCCGCGCTGCCGACAAGTGCAGGACCATTTGCAATATTATCCTCCAGATCCCTGAAGGGCGATTGATTATGCTTGGCTGAATCCGTTGCTTGAAACGCATTGTAGTAGGGACGATAACGCCTCACAGCCTCCTCGGTGGTATCCGCCAAATACAAGCTGCCGGCCCCTGAGCCAACAACCGCACTCTTCGGATCATGACCGTAGAACGCTAAGCGCTCGCGATAATGATCAATTAGCGCCTTATATTTGGCCTGTGGATGGAAGCTATTGGAGGAGAAAAGGGGTTCGCCGTATCTGGCTGCCAGCTCTGTAGACAGCAGACTCGATGCGCTGCCATGCCATACCGGAATGAAGCTCTGAAAAGGTCTTGGCTGCGTAGTGACGTTGTGCAGAGCCGGGCGGTAGCGTCCCTCCCAGCTTACATTTTCCTCTGTCCAGAGCCGCTTAAGCAGCCCGTAGCGCTCGGCCAGCGATTCCCATTGTTCCTCCTCGGTTATGCCAAAGAGCGGATAATGCCGGGGATCATTGCCTTTGCCGATGATCATCTCCAGACGCCCCCCGGAAATATGGTCAAGCGTCGCATAATCTTCGGCTACCCGTACCGGATCAAGGACACTCAATACGGTTACCGTAGTAATCAAGCGAATGCGGGAGGTTCTGGCGGCGATGGCGGTCAGCACCAGCGGAGGCGACGAGGACAGGAAGGGAGCCCCATGCCTCTCGCCTACGCCATAAGCGTCAAAGGCAAGCTTCTCGGCCAACACAGCCTGATTAAGCACATTTTGAAACTTCTGCTGCGTGGTAAGCACTTCTCCTGTCACTGCGTTAGAAGTATTCGCTATAAGACTAAATAATGCAAATTTCATTCGGCATTCTCCTTTCAAGCCTTTGGGTAACAGGTTTTATTAACTTTAATCCCCGATCCTGGGCGCTGTCTAATAGAGATTTCTTGCCTTTTAATTGGAATTTTGAATAGGCTCCTGATACGCTGCCAGACGCAAAAACAGACTACCCAAAGGATAGTCTGCCAGCCTGCAAATTCAGCTCTAATTCTTGGGAAGCGGGTCTGGATGGGCGGATTCCGCCGGTTTGGATACCCAGTCGTCAGCCTCCGGCTCAACGTCTACGCCATTCTCCATCTTTTTGCGTTCTGCGAGCGAATCTCCGGCTTTATTTGGCTTGTTGCGGATGTCCGCTTCGTTCCCGATATGATCTGCCATGTGAAATCCTCCTTTTTGCGCGCTATGCAGGTTATAGGTTACATAGTTAGAGTTGCCCGCCAGCCTGCTTTGCAAACATCTTTCGCAGAGGTTATGGATTTCGGCTTATAATCACATCATTTTTTAACAATAATATACCCTAAATACAATGTCCTGCTCATAATTGCCAAAACCGCGGCCGAACAGGGTCAATCCGCCCCGTCTGCGGGTGGTGTCCTCTGCTGTGAAACGGAAGCTCCACTGGTCCTGCTGCCAGCCCACATCGTCCAGAGTTACCGCTGAAATCTGCTGTCCGTCAATATACGTTCCGCCGCTGTTAATCCGCAGTACCTTGAGCAGGCCGTACTGATTCACATCTGAATCCAGCCAGGCCGGGGTCAAGCGCCCTCTCATTACGCCAAAGTCACCGGGGCTTGTCCACTTCCCCAACTCGACCCCGTTCAAGGTAAACGCGATATCTGAAGGCCATTTCTCATTCACACTCGGGGCTTCTGATCCGATCTCCATTGAGACTTCGATCTCCTGAACCGTCTGATCCTTGAAAAGATAATTGGGAACCTTGTATTCAACGTAACCCTTGGCAAACCAGAGAATCCCGGCATCCACCCGCTCCGGGTCCAGAAAATAGCGCGGATCATCATAGTAGCCGATCAGCTTCTCCGTTGTGGCTATCCCGCAGGTAGGTGAGGCCTGCAGATCCGTATATTGTCCGACCGGCACGGATACCTCGACTACTTTTCTGGAAATGCCATGTGAACCCGAGAGCTTAATTTGCAAAAAATTGGCGGATAACGAACAGTATTTATAGGTTCCGCCATCAATTCTTCTCATTTGTGAGCTGACGATGCCGGCCCTCTGCAGCTTAGCGACATGTGAGCTGACGATGGCGCTGCTCAGATAAAGGCTGGAGGCAAGCTCCTTGATATGCATCTCCCGCTCGCTAAGCAGATCAATAATCCGCAGCCTGACCTCGCTGGCCAAAGCTTCATACACCTTAAGCGACTCCGAATCCGTTGTTAAGTACATCTGTATCCTCCAGATTCATAAGAATTAGCAATTATATTAATCCTCAATTTTTATATTGCTAAGTATAGCAGATGATTCGTATGATGTAATCAGAAAACGAAGCGTTCAATTAGGATATATATTAATTCACCAAAGGAGCGACTCTTCTATGACTATTAAAGCATCCATGATTGTTGACAAAGACTTCAAGCTGGCCGAGGTGGACCCTCGACTATACGGTTCATTCATTGAGCATTTGGGCCGGGCTGTGTATGGCGGAATATATGAACCCGGGCATCCTACCGCTGACGAGAACGGATTCCGCAAAGACGTTCTTGAAGCGGTGCGGGCACTGAATGTTCCAATCATCCGCTATCCCGGCGGCAATTTTGTCTCCGGCTATAACTGGGAAGACGGCGTCGGCCCTCAGTCGGAACGCAAGCGTACTCTGGAATTAGCCTGGTGGACGACAGAAACGAATCAGGTAGGCACGAACGAGTTCGCTGAATGGGCCAAGCTGGCCGGTTCAGAGGTTATGATGGCAGTCAATCTTGGAACACGCGGCATTGATGCCGCCAGAAATCTGGTTGAATACTGCAACCACCCCTCCGGCTCTTACTGGAGTGACCTGCGGAGATCCCACGGCGTAGAGGCTCCGCATAAATTCAAGACCTGGTGCCTGGGCAATGAGATGGACGGCCCGTGGCAGATCGGAGCCAAAACCGCTGTAGAATACGGACGGCTAGCCAATGAAACCGCCAAAGCGATGCGCTGGGTGGACCCGTCACTGGAACTGGTTGCATGTGGAAGCTCGGGCAGCGACATGAGCACTTTTGCCGAATGGGAAGCTACCGTACTGGATTTGACTTATGACAATGTAGATTTCCTGTCTCTGCATACCTACTACAACAACAACGTGGGAGACACGCCTAATTTTCTAGCCAAATCACTGGATTTGGACCAGTTCATCGACAGTGTGGCAGCGATTTGCGATTATATCAAAGCCAAAAAGAAGAGCAAAAAGAAAATCTATCTGTCACTGGATGAGTGGAATGTGTGGAAGTCGCAGGGGTCAAGCCGTATGGACACACATTGGCAGATTGCGCCGCCGGAATTCGAGGATGTCTACAATATGGAGGATGCGCTGGTTGTGGGCTGCTGCCTGATCAGCCTGCTGAAGCACGCGGACCGGGTGAAGATGGCTTGTCTTGCCCAGCTGATCAACACCATTGCGCCGATTATGACTGAGAATGGCGGCCCATTGTGGCTCCAGACCACTTACTACCCTTACATGCATGCTTCGCTTTATGGCCGGGGAACAGTACTGCATCCGCTCATTTCCAGCCCGAAATATGATTCCAAGGATTTCACCGATGTTCCTTACCTGGAAGCAGTGAGTGTGTATAACGAGGAGCTTGGCGAGATCACCGTCTTTGCGGTAAACCGTCATTTAAGCGAAGGGATGGAGCTTTCCGTGGATCTGCGCAGCTTCGGGAAAACTACCGTCATTCAGCATACCGTCATGGATCATGAAGATCTTCAGGCAGCAAACACTAAGTCCAACCCGGGGGCAGTCCTCCCGCACAACCGCGGAACAGCTTCAGCAGAGGGTGGCCGCATCACCGCCCTGTTGTCCAAAGCGTCCTGGAATGTTATCCGGCTGCGGGTGGAGAACTAAGTTGATTTAGTGGTACATGATCCAAGCGACGATTGGACCGACAATGGAACCCACGATGGCGCAGACTGTCATTGCTACGGAGCTCATAGAGACGGACCGTTCGCCGTATTCCAGCGCTTTGGCTGTGCCAAGGGCGTGAGAGGCAGTTCCCAGACCGATGCCAATGCCGGATTCACTGCGGATTCTGAACAGCTTGATAATATAAGGCCCGCCAATCGCTCCAGTGAATCCGGCAACCATTACGAATACAGAGGTTAGGGACGAGTTCCCCCCAAGGTTGCTGGAAATCTGGATTGCCACGGCAGTGGTAATGGATTTGGGCAGTATTGAGAGCACGTACATCTTGGAAAAGCCAAGCCCGGCCGCCAGCAGCAGCCCGCTGAACATCCCGACGAGCAGCCCGGTGACCGTGCCTCCGAGGATAGCGGGCAGGTTCTGCCACAGCACATGGCGCTGTTTGTACAGCGGATACGCAAGCGACACCACTGCCGGTCCCAGCAGACGGTTGATCCATTCGCCGCCGATCATGTAGGTGTCATAAGAAATATCGAATCCGAGCAGCAGCACCACTACGGTAAAGGTCGCGGTCAGCGCCGGCAAAAGCACAGGCAGACGAAACCGTCTGTACAGCATGGACATGAACAGATAGATGGCAACGTTCATCAGGACGAAGCCTACAGCAAGCAGGATTCTCATGCTTCAGTCCCCTTCCCGGGTACGGCACTGATTTTGGCGTGGTCACTGAGTCCCGCTTTGCGTCCTGCGCTGCGACGCGCGATCCACTCACTGGAATGGGCCGTCACAACCATGGTCAATACGCTGCTTACAACCAATATGCCAATGAGCAGCAGCCCTCTGCCGCTGAAAATGTCCAGGTGATTCATAATCCCGGCGGTTGCCGGAATGAAGAACATCGGAAGATAGGCGAGTATAAAGTTCGAGCCATTCTCGATCAGCTTCACCGGCACAATCTTCAGCAGCAATAAAATAAAGAGAAGCAGAAGTCCGACAATGCTGCCCGGAATTGGAAGATGCAGCAGCTTTTGCAGATATTCTCCGGCAAGATAGAATGCGTACAGTACGCCAACTTCGGCAATGATACGAATGATTTTCATGCTGCAGGAATCCCTTCAATCTTGAAATAACAATTCTATTTAAAAACATCGACTCTACTAGACTAGCAGAACTTTCAGCAAGTTTTCAATTCTTTTTCGAAGCTTTTATGTATTTTCTGCATTCACACAAAAACGGCTCTGCCGGCAAGCTCGCTGTGTTTCCACAACGCCGCTGCCAGCAGAGCCGTTTTTTCAATAATCTTCCTTCATCATACCGTTATCTCCGGCTGCCTTACACCCACTGCACAACCTGATCAGCACTGCGCCGTGTTTTGCCGCGTGGTTCATTGAGACGGTAACCGAAGGCCACCATACAAGCGATTCCGAAATGGTCAGGGTCCATAATGCCTTCCGCAGCCAGTATCTCTTCGATTTGCTGTTTATTGAAGCCTTCAATCGGGCAGGAATCAATCCCGATCTGAGCGGCGGCGGTCATCATATTGCCAAGGGCCAGGTAAGTCTGGCGTGCACCCCACTCGAACATCGCCCGCTCATTGCCATCCAGTCCGAAATCCGATTTCAGGAAGGCTGCGTAAAAGTTTCGTCTCTCCTCGGCAACCTCAGGCGGCAGATTCTGCACATCCTTCATCATCCCTTGAATGTATTCCGATCCGGCGGCCATATCCTTAGGCAATCTGGAGAGAATCAGCACGAAGTGGCTTGCCGTCGGCAGCTGCTTTTGCGCTCCCCAGGTAAACGGGCGCAGCTTCTCGCGGACCTGCGGATTCTGCACCACCACAAACCGCCAAGGCTCAAACCCGAAGGAGCTTGGTGACAGCCGTCCGGTTTCCAGAATAAACTGAAAGTCCTCGCTGCTGATCTTGCGGCTGGCGTCGAATTCTTTAGTGGCATGTCTGAACTGATAAGCCGCCAAAATTTCATTTTTTACTGTTGCTGTTTCCATATCCATACTCCCTTTCGTATATACATCATTTGGTTTGACTATGTCTTGCTTGCGAGATTAATATTAGAGTATATATGCAGGGTTTTAAAGTACGCACATTAATGTAATGTAGTATACAAATTGATACTGAAGGAGTTTGGCTGTTATGCGCAATAGAAAAGGCGGGTTTGGCGAGTGCCCGGATGATATGGGAACAGCTTGTCCCGTAGAGTTCACGCTCGACGTGATCGGGGGCAAATGGAAGGGTGTGCTTTTATACCACTTGATGGAGGACAAAAAACGCTTCAATGAATTCCGCCGGATCTGTCCGGGAATTACCCAGCGCATGCTGACTTTGCAGCTCCGCGAGCTGGAAGAGGATGGGGTGATCCACCGTGAGGTCTACCAGCAGGTCCCTCCAAAGGTCGAATATTCACTAACCGAGTTCGGCAAGACGCTAATTCCCATCATTAAGCTGATGAGGGACTGGGGTGAGGAATATAAGCAGAACCAGCTTCGCCAGCCCCAGGAGGAGTCAGCCTCCTTGTCTCCACAAGTATAAGATACACAAAAAAACAGCCTTCCAAGGAAAGCTGCCCTATAGCGGAAAATGTATGGTGTAGCACATGCTGCACCTTTTTTGCTTATTGCTCCTGCCCGAAAAATGCCTCCGACTTCTGCCGGTGCTCATCGGTCACCTGACCGGCTATCGCTCTTACGCCTGCGGCAATAATAGCCGCGTCATCCGTGAACCCCAGGCCGATCAGCGCATCTGGAATGGCGTCGATTGGAGAAATGAAATAGGCCAGCGCTCCGAAGGCAATGCCTTTCGCCCAGAGCGGGGTTTTGGCGTCAACCGCACAGTAATACATCGCCACGGCATCTTTGGTAAAAGGTATTTTCCCGGCAAATTTCTTGGTTTTGCTCCAGAAGCTCTTTTTCACCAGCTCTTCATTCTGCTTACTGTATCTAAAATTCTCTACAACGGTTTCTGCCGGAACACTCTCTCCGCCCTTCTCCACCCTGCAATCCCTCCCCAAAAACTTATAAATGTCTTGCGGTAAGCAGAAAATAACCTTTATTATATCATATAACCCCGGCTGCTCTGGGTAAACAGACTATAAGCATGAAATCATCTAATGGCAAAGGGGTATGGCATATGATTGTAAAAAAAGTAACCTGGCTGGAGCTCTTTTATGATTTGCTCTTTGTAGCCGCAGTTTCCAAAGCAAGCCATGTGCTGCTGCACGTGGAAGACTGGGCCATTTCCCTCCAGACACTGGGCAAATTTGTGCTGATTTTCATCCCCATTTGGTGGGCCTGGGTCGGTCAGACGCTTTTTGTCAACCGCTTTGGACAGGATATTGCTTCGCACCGGATATTTCTGATCGTCCAATTGTTTTTTGTGCTGATCATGACCGCCAGTCTGTCTGTGGATTTTGATGCCAATTATTATTCATTTCTGATCGGGTATATCGGGCTTCGGGCTATGACTGCAGTTCAATATCATTACGTGCACTCCAAAGAAACCGGACACATGCGGGCCACCGCCCATTATCTAGGCACACGCTTCTGGATCGGCCTCGCGATCTCCGCTTGCTCCCTGTTCTTTGATTCCTGGGTCCGATATGCGGTGCTGTACGCTGGGATTGCCTTGGACATTACGATTCCGCTGACCGGCAGAAAAATCCTGGTGAAATCTCCAACTAATACACACCATCTGCTGGAACGTTTCTCTTTGTTCGCGCTGATTCTGCTTGGGGAATCCGTTGTCAGCATCCTTGCCGTGCTGCAGTCCAGCTCCTGGACCTGGCAGTCTGTGGGATTCGCAGCCCTGACCTTCGTCCTGATCATCGCAATGTGGTGGCAATATTATGACAACCTGGAGAAAAAGGTGGACAAAAACATCCAAACCGCCGGGCAGACGATTATCTACGGCCATCTGTTCATCTTTTTGTCGCTGTGCATGCTCGCCGCTTCAATCCAACTGTTATTTCTAAATCAGCTTCACTATGCACTGATGGTCAATCTAATCTTCGGTGCCGTTCTACTCTACTTCGCTTCTACAACCTGGGTGTTCCATATTTACAGGCACAAGCAGCATAGACTTGGAGTCCTCCATTTAGCGCTGCTGACGGCGATGCTGGCCTTCTTTTACATTCTGAATATGGTGGTTCATGTACCGAATGTGCTCATCATGGGAGAGCTGGCGCTGTTCTTTGCCGCTTATGCCAAAATCACAACTTGACCGCCACTAAGCTAGTGCCCGGCTGATTCCAAATGTCTCTGCAGGAACAGCACCTTCTGCCGCTGATGGTACTCACTGACCTCATGCCCGGAAAAAGGGTAATCCAGCATCAGCTTGGGCGACTCAATGCGGTTATATGCGGCATAGACCGTTTCAGGCATACACACCGTATCCTTCCAGCCGACAGACATCAATACAGGAACTGTAATGCGAGGGGCCAGATTCACGATGTCAAAATAAGCAAGATTATGCAGTACCTGCTCCAGATGCTCCGGATAGCGTTTCACGTAGTCGGCGATCTCCGTTAGCGAGCTGCTTGAATTCAGCACGCCAAAGTCCAGCCGGCAGAGATTGGGGATATCGGCGGCAACCGCCGCGACACGCGGATTCAGTGCGCCGGCCAGCAGTGCAAGCCCCCCGCCCTGGCTGGCACCGGTGACGGCGATACGTGACGGGTCCACTCCCGGCAGCTCTGCAGCAGTATCTATAGCCCGGACAGTATCTATCGCCACAGCCATGTAATAGGAGCGTTCCTTGTCCAGAAGCCCCTGGGTAATCCAGCCCCGGGTTACACCGCTTTCGTGAGGCAGCCGGTTGCCGGTCTCACCAAGCTGTCCCCGCACATCTACAGCCAGAACAGCATACCCGAGCAGCACCCAGGAAGCGTATCTTTCCGGATATCCCCTATCTCCGGTGTAACCGGGGAAGGTCACGATACAAGGCCGCAGCTCTCCGCCGGACGCAGGGAGTGAGGGCTGGATATACCAGGCATGGACTGTGGTTTCATCGAAGCCCTTGAAGCTGATTTTGCTTACCTGCATTCCCGGATATGGCGTAACTTCGGGAACAGAAACCCATTCCAGGGGTCTGTTCCCATATTCCTCAAGAATGCTATCCCAGTAATTGTTGACCGTCTCCATATCCAATGTGGGTTCCGGACGGCAGTTCTGAAGCTCCTGCTTGCGTTGCTCAATCGTATTCATCTCATACACTCCTATTTCTTAAGCTCTTTATCATTGCATATCATTGTAAGCGCTATTAATATTAATACAAATCCATAGATTTCAAAAGGAGATGTTCATTATTCGTTACGGAACCTTAGCACACACCGCAGGCTGTTTACCGCTTAAAGAGCTGACTGCCGCTCTTCAGGACTACGGAATTGATTTCGTACAACTCGCCTTGTCCAAAGCTATACAGGATATTGACACCTCAACCGGCAAGCTCAGTCCCGGCTTGGCTAACTATATCGGCGAGCAGTTTGACAAAGCAGGCATCCGCATCGGTGTGCTCGGCTGCTACATCAATCCTATTCATCCCGATCCGGCGGTCCGCCGGCAGGAGATTAAGCGATTCAAGGAGCATTTGCGTTATGCCCGGCAATTCGGTGCGCCGATGGTGGCAACAGAGACCGGGAATTTAACTACCTATAAAGAGCTTGAGCCTTCCCGGTATGAAGAACTCGGCTGGGACACGCTCAAGGCCACGGTTGAGGAATTAGCTGAAGAAGCCGAGAAATGGGGCGTTCTTCTGGGTCTTGAGGGCGTCAGCACCCATACTCTGTCCACACCGGCAAAAATGCGCCGTATTCTGGATGAAGTACCTTCCAGCTCCATCGGTGTGGTATTCGATCCATGCAACTTGATCGGAGATCAGGTTCACTTACAGGATGAAATTGTAGACGATGCCTTCAGCCTGTTCGGCGAACGGATCATTCTGGCACACCTTAAGGGTATCTATGCCGAAGGAAGCGGGTTCCGTCACGGCAAAGCCGGCCAGGGACTGTTCCACACCGCCGACTTCCTGAAGAAGCTTCAGACCCACAAGCCGATGATCGACGTATCGCTTGAGGATATTACCGGTCCTGATGTCAAAGAGACAGTTGCCCTGATGAAAAACCTGTGCAGCAATTAGTTGTAGTGCTTCCAGTTCAGTAAATGAACATCTTCTTCCTGCAGCCATTTGGCGGCGTATACAATCTGGCCGGTATGGTAGGCATAATGCTCTGCCGTACCGATCAGAATCTTCTGGATGCTCCAGTTATAGCTGGCAACACCCGAATTCTCAGGGTAATGCACAGTAACCACCCGCTCCAAATCTCCTGCAGTCAGGTTACGGACTACGGACCAGCTCTCTGCTCTCACCTGTCTTAGCTGTTCCAGCAGCTCCTCTGCCGTATACCCTCCCCTGGTCAGGAACTCCGCAGGTCTATCCCTCTCTGCTGACCGATTACCAATGGCGCTGACCAAATGCTGGTATTCATTCCCGGCCAGATGCAGACACAGATTGCCGATTGCATTCATTTTCTCCCTGGGACGGAACCACACCTTCTCTTCCGGCAGCCGCCCGACAGCCAGCTCCAAATAGCCCAGCGATTGATCCAGTCTTCTCATGCATTCCGTGATAATCTCACTCATTCTATTTCCTCCTCTGCCGGTATATTGGAGTGTCTTTTCCTATTTATCATATCACTGCAAGGCTGTAAGTTATATCTCACATTCTTGTTCAACTTATATAGGTTGAACTTTAGATTTTCATATTGGGGTCTGGTCGTAACTGCGGGGAATGTTTGGACTTCCGGCCGCTGTTGTCTGCAGATTTCTTGATTTATACCGCTGTTCGCGGTTGAAATCCGCAGACAAAGGCGGACGCATTCGCTCCTCCAGTTCCAAACTTCCCCTCCGCTACTTCCGCCCTTTTTATGTTTTTTTAAGTTCAACTTATACAGCCATCTACTGAATGAACAGCAGATATAACCGTGACATTTATACATAGGCAATGCCTTCGTGAAGGTTTACACTAAAATAAAGTACAATACAGATATCGGAGGTGAAGCAATGCATATGAACGAAAAACGTTCGGTAAATGCAGAGTTTGGGCTTAAATATATGGTCAGCGGCGACTCCATCTCGAAAGGTGTGGTCTACGACGAAGCCAGAAGCAAATATGTTATTCTGGAGGATAACTATGTCTCTCTGCTGCAAGGGAAGCTGAAGGGAGCGCTGCGCAACACTGCAAGATTTGGCAACACCCTGCTCAAGGGCTTCGGCAATCTTAAGCGTGATGTGCTGAAGGAGAAGCCGGATGTGGTGCTGATTGAATACGGGGGAAATGACTGTGATTTCCACTGGGAGGAGATTGCGAACGACCCGGAGGCAGAGCATAATCCGAAGACCGCGTTTCCGGCATTCGAACGCATGCTGCTCGATATGATTGATTTCCTGAAGAACCAGGGGATAACCCCCATTCTGATGAGTCTTCCTCCGCTGAATGCGGACAACTATTTCAAGTGGGTCAGTGGAAATAATCCTGCCTCGGAAGTCAACATTATGAAGTTTCTCGGCAGTGTGACCAAAATTTACTGGTGGCAGGAAAGATACAACTCCACCATTATCAAGGTCGCGGAGACCACCAGAACCAAGATCATTGATGTCCGGGGCGCATTTCTCCAGCATCCGGACTACACGCAGTTTATTTGCCGTGACGGCATCCACCCGAATAAGGAAGGCCACCGCATTATCTTTGACAAGGTGCTGGATTTCCTTCGCAGCACCGAACCCCATCTGCTGTTGGACAGCCCAGGACAGGCTCTACATAGCCACTGAATTCACAAATAACGGGGATAATCAGAAGGAACATATTGAAGGCCTGCGGCATATCCGATGATGCGCGCAGGCCTATTCTCATGATAATGAAGCGGAACAAGTGGAAACGGCTACGCCGTCCTTATAAGGACGGTATCCGTTTCAGCGAGAAATATAAGGATAATTTATAGTGTGAAACATATAAATTCTTATATTTACAAGTAGCCCTCTAAGCGATGTCTTCACTTTATGGGGTTATTTTGCGGACGGCAGCAGTGATTTTTGTTATAATATCGTAGTGTTTAAAATGATTCCTTTCGAATCAGGCAATATCTATTTATATACAAAGAAGGGGACGTTCACTTTGTCAAAAATCATCAAAACCTTAACGATTGCCGGAAGTGACTCCAGCGGAGGCGCCGGCATCCAGGCTGATCTGAAAACTTTTGAGGAGTATGGCACCTATGGTTTCAGCGCTTTAACCACTATCGTTACGATGGACCCGGATAACGGCTGGCATCACAACGTCTATCCGATTGATGCGGCAATTGTAGCTGAGCAACTGAAAACCGTGTTCGCTGGCGGTCCTGTCGATGCTATGAAGACCGGCATGCTGGGTAGCGTAGATATCGTCCATGTCGCGGAAAAAGCAATTAAAGACAATCAGCAGACCAATGTTGTCATTGATCCGGTCATGGTCTGCAAAGGGGAAGACGAAGTACTGAATCCGGAGAGTGCCAATGCAATCCGCGATCTGCTGCTGCCGCTGGCCACTGTGGTCACCCCTAACTTGTTCGAAGCAGGCGTGCTTTCCGGGCTGGGCAAGCTCTCTTCAATTGAAGAAATGAAGGAAGCGGCGCGACTGATCCATCTGCTCGGCACACAAAATGTTGTCGTAAAGGGCGGCAAGGCGCTCGGCGGCGATAAGGCCATCGACGTGTTCTTCGACGGATCCGAATACACCGTTCTGGAAACAGCCAAAATCGAACCGGCCTACAACCACGGAGCGGGCTGCACCTTTGCCGCTGCCATCACAGGCGGATTGGCTAATGGCCTTTCTGTGAATGAAGCCGTAGCCAAGGCGAAGGATTTCGTCTCCGCAGCGATTCGCAGCGGTTATGCCTTCAACCAATATGTCGGCCCTGTGTTCCACGGCGGCTACCGCTTGGAGCAGTAGGCACTATCAAAAAATGGCGGGACGAAGAGGCATTGCCCTCCGTTCCGCCATTTTTCACTTTCCTGCTGACTCCTCAGCAATATGCTTTACGAAATCAAACATCTTGACCTTCTGCTCTTCCCCGCCCAGAACTCCGATCTCGACAGACTGAGTATTACGGTTGATCGGCAAACCAGATACAAACTTCGAGTCCGTAATGTCCACGGCGTACAGCTCTTTCTGGCCACTCTCTCCATCCGTCCCCCACTTCAGACGGGTATCACTGCTTGAAATCTTGCCATCCTTCAAAATCGGTTCGAGATTCTGAAACCCGTCCTGTCCGCCGATCCATTCAAGCGTGGCTTCATCCAGAATGAGAATATCCGGCGAATTCGCCGCCAGCTCGACGACTGCCTTTTGCATATAGTTCATATCGAGTGTATCTGCGCCCGCCCCTGTTTTGGGAAGGTAGACAATGCTGCTGTCCACCCGTTTCCACTGCGGGTATTCTGCAAGAATCGCCTTGTTCAGATCATCCGTCTTGCCGTTCGGGTCCTTCACCCCGAAATTGCCGATGAACATGATCTTCGCATCTATCGGGGGCAACGAGGCCAAGTATTTTTTATGCTGCCAATTGTTATACAGTGCGTTGCCGCCGGCAATGAGCACAATTACAGCGATGATACCGATGATGACATGTGTCTTGTAGAGCCGCATAAAGCGTTCCCATTTGCGCGCTCCACCGGCAAAGCTGCCGTATTTGGCCAGCCGCTGGTCCTCCGCCTCCTGAATCTCCTGCTGATCTCTTGAATCCAGAATAAGTTTGATTGCTTGGAACTCTTCTTCATAGGCTGCTATTTCCGTTTCACTCTTCAGCGAACGGCGCCGTTTCAGCAGCAGATCAAAACGCTTGTCGAGTTCCTCTCTGGTTACGGTTTCAGAAAGCCCTAACCTTTCATAGGCTTGCTTCAGTTTCTCATTCACAATAAAGTCTCCTTTGGTATGATGCCCGCCCTGCTTAGCGCCGTTGCCGGATCAGTCTTGGATTTTGTTGGTGCCTTCTCTTATTCCTATTTTATCAGAGTTGCACCCATATTCTCCAGTCGGGCAGATAAGTCTGCTGGCTAGTATTCTCTTTCTTTTAAAAGTAGAAGAAAAAGCAGTGAATTGCAACTTTCCGCCAAGACATGCCCTCTACACCATTGGTAAAAGCAAAAAACCTCCTTGCGTATGCTCCTGCAGGAACAAACACAAGAAGGAATATGATAGCTGCAGCTCTTATTAATGAGTCCAGCTTCTATGAAGTATAAGACCGTCCCAGCCCCAGTTCGGTAAGAAGCTGGCGGTATGCAATGGAGGTGCGGTCTGCCGGAATATGGGCTTCAGCCTGCAAATCCAGCGGCAAGTCCTCTGGAGTCTGCGATTCCACCATTTCGGCGTCTTCCCCAAAGACCTGCAGATTGAACCTGATCGTATCCTCCACCGGCGCACTTTTGTCGAAGTTTCTGGAGATCGGGCAGAACAGCCGAGTGTAGCGGGCGGAGACCGGAGAAGCGCAGTTGAGAATTTTGAGCCTTCCCTCATCCGGAAAATATACCGTAAGCGAAGCCGCAAACGGAGGAAACACACGGAACTCGCGCAGCCACATAAAGCCCTCTGGCGCCGGATTCTCCTGGCCTTTGCCGTAATTGCTGACTGTGCTCCAGTATTCGGCCACCAGCTCGTCGCCCTCGCGTCTTACCTTGTATTGCGGAACCTCCGTATTGTTGCGGTCGCCGAAGGTCGCCGTATGCACATAAGCGAAATGTGAGACATCCAGGAAGCCTTCCATTTGGCGGCCGGACGAACCGGCAATATCGAAGCTCGGCGGCAAAATATTAATATAATCCGGATCATCCCAGCCGGGAAAGGCCGGAATTTGCTCCGGTGCTGACCCCAGGCAGGTCCAGATCAGGCCATAACGCTCAACAGCAGGATAGACGATCAGCTTCAGTTTGGGTGAAATTTTGGAGCTGGGATGCGCAGGAACGGCTGTACATTTGCCTTCACAGTTATAGCGGAAGCCGTGGTACGGGCAGACAATTTCACCATTCTCCACCCAGCCTTTGCTCAGCGGCGCTCCCCGGTGGAAACACAGATCACGCGCAACAACCACCTTGCCTTCACTGCGGTAGCACACCAGCTTCATATCCAGCAGCTTCACCGCAAGCGGTTTGTCCTGCACCTCGTCTGCAATCGCTACAGGGTACCAATATTCAGCCAGCACCCGCCAGTCCTCAGGGGAGAACGTGCAGTCACGGGGAAGCTCGAGCTCTTGTGCCGGTATCTTCTTTTCCTCTATCATGTTCGTTCCACCTCTCCACTCACTCTAATCTCCATAAAGGTAGTGAATTATATGTTAGATTATATAACTTGTTGCGTGTATTTTAATATCATTTTACTGTAAAAATCAATCGCGAATCGTTTGTTTTTGTTCATCCGACTAAAAATAACGTATTAATGTTATGCATCATAACATTTGTGAATGTACAATAACACATGAATAAGCCTATATGAAGAAGCATATTATCCATTCCAAGAGACATACACTATCATGAAATCATCATTTTCGTAACTTATCAAATTTAAAAAGGAGAGAGAATCATGAGTCAATTTGCCAGTGTCGACCAGGATTCCTGTATCGCTTGTGGTGCTTGCAGCTCTGCAGCCCCGGACATTTTCGATCTGGATAACAACGGAATCGCCGGCGTGATCTATGAGGGTGATAATAACCGGGGGGTTACAGCTATCAGCGAGGACATGCTGGAAGAATTGCAGGAGGCCTTCGACAGTTGTCCTACCCACTGCATCCAGCTTGCCGCTGCCCCGTTTGCCTGAAGTTCAATACTGCTATATCTTCAAAAAAAGAGGAGACTCCCGGCCTTGCGGCTGTAGATTCTCCTCTTCTTTTTCGTTCGGCAGTGATTGCTTCCAGATCCACTACTCAGTACTGCCCGGACGTTCACTAGACACCTTACAGCGCTGTAAGATTCCTTTAAGGAAAATTAAAGCTTATCGTAAGCTAAATCTATGGGAGATTAACTACATATGGACTACGCTGTATTTATTGCTTATATGAATGAAGATCAAAGGAGTCCAAACACATGAAATCCAGCAAAAAAACAGCATTTTACCGCATTATAGCCTTATGTACGATTGCCGCAGGTTTGGCGGTTTCAGGCCTATCCAGTAGTGTGAGTGCGGAGGCAGGGAGTCCAGCGTCTGCTAAAATTTCATCTCCCGGAAATATCGGGGAATTCAAGCTGCTGCTGGACCGCAAAGTGCCCGAGTGGCAGGAGACCTACGATGTTCCCGGAGTGGCAGTGGGCTTGGTACATAACGGGCAAGAGGCTTACTCGCTTAATTACGGGGTAGCCGATACTAAGAGCGGTGAGCCCGTGAACAACGATACACGGTTCCAGGCAGGTTCAATCTCCAAGAGTCTGACCGCATGGGGTATTCTTCATCTCGCTGAAGAAGGACAGGTATCGCTCGATGATTCCGTCACGAAATATTTAACGCGCTGGAAGCTGCCAAGCTCTGAATTTGATGAAAGTGGGGTCACTCTCAGGAGATTGCTCAGCCATACCGCCGGCCTGCCCGCACACCAAGGTTATCTTGGCTCCGCTCCGGGAGAGCCGCTGCCGACGCTGGAGGAATCCTTATCAGGGGCCGGATGGTCCAATGATCCGGTGAAGCTGGCCGCTGCTCCCGGAACGGAGGCAGTCTATTCCGGTGCGGGATATACGCTATTGCAGCTAGTGATTGAGGAGGTCACCGGCCTGCCTTTTGAACAGTATATGGATCAGCAGGTGCTGAAGCCGTTAGGAATGAATGCCAGCACCTTCGGGGACACCACCGCCAACCCTCTGATGGCAAAAGGATACGGTTACTTCGGACAGACGCTGCCGGATTATCATTTTACTGAAAAAGCCGCCGCTGGCCTATCTACCACTTCCACTGATCTGATGAAATTGATTATGGCCAGCATGGGTGGGAAAAATGAACCGCTGGCTGGCAGCAGTGTGATCTCAAAGCCGCTTATACAAGAGATGCAGACACCGGTTCTGGCTGATAATGGTTTGGGTATTTTCACAAGAACCCTGTCCAGCGGCCAGATCATGCTGTATCATCCGGGGGATAACCGGGGATTTCACAGCTTTTACGGCTTCGTCCCGAAGACCGGGGATGGCCTCGTGATTCTGACGAACAGCGAGAACGGCATCGACCTGCGGCAGGACATTTACCATGCTTGGGTTCAGTCGCTGACCGGCTCCGTACCGGATGGATATGACGCGCTTGATGCTGCACGCAAGACTAACGCCTACATCGCATACGCTGTTGCAGCGCTGCTTGGTATATATGTGCTTGTCTGGGTTCTCCGGCTGCTAAAAGGAAGACGGGTGTTCATAACCAAGCATAACCGGCAGCCATACCTCTGGCTCGGAATTCGTGTCGTCTTGCTTACAGCAACAGGTACTCTTCTGTTCCTGACTTCTTACTCCTGGAGCATTCTCGGACTTTCGGCCGGCCTGAAGAACACCGTGCTCTGGGTCTTCGCCTGGCATATCACCTTGTTCATCGCCGGGTTCTTTCCGAAGCAGAAGACACCGCGCAAACGCTCAGCCGATACATCTGATACGATCTCTTAAGACTCAATGCGTCAGACTGATTACATCCATCTTGCTCAAAAAACGAGGGGGCCCAAGCAGCCATTTCATGGCAGCTTCTGGCCCTCCCGAAAATTCAGACTCCAGATCAAAGCGGTCAAACGCTTTTGATCACACCTTTTTTGAGTATAATATTGCCGTACAGCGCTTCTTCGCCAGTGACTACGATTGCATAGGCGCTTTTGGAGCGGGTATAGAAGTCGAAGCGCGCTTCATGGGCTATCACCGCTTTGGGATCATGTCCGGCGATAATTTCCATGTAGGTATCCCATATTACGGGTACTACCGGATCTCCGGGAACAACGCTCATCAGAGCGGCCTGATGCTCCGCATAATGATCCAGCGGAAGCAGCTCCAGGATCGCTTCCAGCAGCTCCGGAATCCCAATGCCGTCACAGCGGATCACCCTGGAGTGCAGCGCATGTCCGGGGTAGTTGGCATCGGCGAGCACAAGCTCATCGCCATGCCCCATCTCCATCATCGTCTTCACCAGCTCGGGAGAGAGCAGCTTGGGGATTTTGTTCAGCATGGCAATTCTCCCCCTTACATTCCGTAGAAGGATCTCAGCGCAACCAGCTCTTCGATCCGTTTCGGCGGCAGCTCCCGTTCTCCGTCAATCATGCGGGTCAGGAAGGTAAGCTTCGCCGTGTACTCCAGCCGCTCCATATTCATATAAGCGCCCATGACGTCCTTGCCCCAGGACAACGCGCCATGACTTTCCAGCAGCACGGCTGTCTTCTTGCCCAGGAACGGCATAATGGAATCGGGAACCTCCTCCGTAGATGGCGTGCCGTATTTCGCGAGCGGAATATCGCCCATGGCGATGACGGATTCAGGCATCATCATTTTATCGAGCGCTTCCCCTTTAATAGCAAAGGCGGTGCCAAACGGCGGGTGGGCATGGACAACCCCGTTCATCTCAGGCAGCTCGCGGTAAATCCGCAGATGCATCTTCACTTCTGTTGAAGGTCTGTAGCCTTCATGGGCTTCCAGAATCTCTCCCACAAGATTGACTTTGACCAGCATGTGCGGCTCCAAATAACCTTTGCTGACTCCAGTCGGAGTGGCCAGCACCTCATTTGCGCTCAAACGTGCGGAAATGTTGCCGTCGTTCGCGGCGATATAATCCTTGTTGAACAGATTTCTGCCGATATCACAAATTTGCAGACGCAGCTTCTTTTCCAGCTCATCCATGATTTACTCTCCTCTGTTTTCATTTATTCGGCCGATACAGGCTTAAGGCTTCGGATGTGGCGACTACCGCTGCGGCCTGGCTGAAATCCAGCTCGCCCAAGGCGGCCAGCTGCACCAGCAGATTGCCAAGCGCACTCGCTTCGACAGGACCGGCAATAACCTTCTTCCCTGTGGCATCCGCCGTCAGTTGGCAGAGCAGCCGGTTCTGAATGCCCCCTCCGACCATATGGACGACGCGGACCCTCTTGCCCGAAATGTCTTCAAGTCCCTTAAGCGCCGCAGCATAGGACTTTGCAAGACTGTCCAGAATAACCCGGACAATCGCCCCTTTGGATTCCGGCACCCGCTGTCCTGTCCTCCGGCAGTATTCGGCAATGCGACCCGGCATATCTCCCGGTGTACGGAACAGCGGATCGTCAGGATCAATAAAAGACTTTGACGGCCCCTCATTCTCGGCAAGCGCAGTCAGCTCTCCGTAGCTGAGCGCCTCCCCGGCTTCAGCCCACACCCTGCGGGTCTCCTGCAGCAGCCAGAGACCCGTAATATTCTTCAGCAGCCGGTTGCTGCCGCCGTAGCAGCTCTCATTGGTGAAGCCGTAGCCAAGGCATTGCCGGTCCAGGACCGGCGCCTTCGTCTCCATCCCAACCAAAGACCAGGTACCAGAGCTGATAAATGCCGCACTGCCCTTGTCTGTATATGGGATAGAGGCAACGGCTGAAGCCGTATCATGGGATGCTCCAGCGATCACATGGACCGGTCCGCAGCCAAGCTCACTGCAAAGCTCCGGCAGCAAAGAGCCGATGACAGTTCCCGCCGGCACCTGGTCCGGGATCAAGCCGAGAGGAATTCCGAGCCTGCTGAATACCTCGGTGGAGGGTTCACCCGAACCGGCGTCAAGCAGACCGCTTGTGCTTAGAATGGTTCGCTCGGCGGAAGCCGTTCCCGATAACAAGTAGAGGAACAAATCCGGCATCATCAGCAGTTTATCGACAGTTTCCTGAAGCTGGCTATCCTCCTGGAAATCCGCATATAACTGATATACCGTGTTGATCAGATCCGGCTGATTCCCCGTCAGACGGAATTGCTCCTCCGGCGGCAGCAGCTCCTCCAGCCTCGCCCGGTGGGTGCTCATTCGTTGATCCCTGTAGTGATGAGGGGCGTTCAGCAGTTGTCCGGCATGATCAATATAGCCGTAATCTACACCCCAGGTATCCACACTAATGCTGGCAATTTCACCGTGAGTCTGGAGCGCCAGTTTCATGCCATGTTTGATCTCCTGCAGCAGCACCGGGACGTTCCAATACAAATGTCCGCCCTCCTGGACCGGCGTATTGTCAAATCGGTGAAGCTCTTCTGTAACAATCGAGCTGCCGTCATAGGTTCCCAGCATCACTCTTCCCGAGCTTGCCCCCAGATCCACGGCGAGCAGCCTTATCAGCTTACTCATTGCATGCACCTGCCCGCTTCATAGATTAGTATTAATACAGCGGTCCGAAATTGCGGCAGGCCCGGTAATCGGCAGCTTCGAGACTCTCCGTGCCGAACAGCGACCAGACGCGCGGTCTGAAAATCCGCGATTCCTCAACGTTGTGCATGCTTACAGGAATGCGCAGCATCGAAGCCAGTGTTATCAGATCGGCCCCGATATGCCCATAGCTGATGGCGCCGTGATTGGCTCCCCAATTGTTCATTACGTCATATACTGAGCTGAACGAGCCGGCTCCGGTAAGATTTGGTGCGAACCAGGTCGTCGGCCAGGTTGGGTCGGTGCGTTCGTCCAAGGTGCGGTGCACCGCTTCGGGCAGCTCCACCGTGTAGCCTTCCACCATTTGCAGGACCGGTCCCAGCCCTTTGACCAGATTGAGGCGGGCCATTGTCACAGGCATGCCGCCTTTGGTCAGATAGTCGGTGGAGAAGCCGCCGCCGCGGAAGTATTCCTGTGAAGCCGGCCGGAACTCTACAGCCTTCAGGGTGGCTTCCACCTCATCGTCCGTAATCTCCCAGAACGGTTTGATGGCAGGCTTGCCATCCGCCGTCTGCTCGCCGGTGCCATCCAACGCGGCGGAGCCGGAGTTGATCAGATGGAGCAGACCGCCCGCCGCCTGGCCCTCAAGCTCATAGCCGGTGACACGCTTCACGGCAGACGGACTCCAGTAAGTGCGGACATCGGCGAAGATCTGCGCCGTATTCGTCAGCAGATAATTGAACAGCATCGTCACGCCGTTCAGGCTGTCATTCTCCGTTGCGAGAATATAAGGAGCCCGTTTTCCGTTCCAATCGAAGGAGGAATTCAGGATCGTCTCCATGAAATCACCGTTCGGGAAGTGGTCCGTCCATTGGCGCTGCCCCTGGAAGCCTGCGGCAAGCGCATTGTGGCCCTGGGCTTCTTCTTCAAATCCAAGCTCCGCCAGCACCGGATTGCCAGCCATCAGGTCACGGCCGATAAGCGCCATCTTGACACAGGTCTCCCACTGGGATTCCTTCACTTCATCACTGACCTGCAGATGCGCCGGATTATTGTCAGGTCCCAGCCGGCAGTTCTCCTTCGTCCATTTCAGCGCGCGCTTAAATTCTTCTTGATCATAGATCCCCTCTTCGAAGCGGCGGACGAACTCAGACATATCAATATATTCATTGCGCATGCCCAGGTACTCCTGAAAGAACTGGTCGTTCACAATCGAACCGGCGATCCCCATGGATACCGAACCCATCGACAGATAGGAGGTTCCCTTCATCAGAGCAACCGCCAGCGCCGACCTGGCGAACCGCAGCAGCTTGGTCTGAACATCAGCAGGGATGTCTTCGCTTCCCGAATCCTGTACATCCTCCCCATAGATCCCAAAGGCCGGAATGCCCTTCTGGGCATACGCCGACAGCACAGCG
Source organism: Paenibacillus sp. BAC0078 (assembly GCF_054483875.1). NCBI lineage: Bacteria > Bacillati > Bacillota > Bacilli > Caryophanales > Paenibacillaceae > Paenibacillus > Paenibacillus sp. BAC0078. Next base: position 636,670 of record NZ_JBTLRW010000002.1, on the reverse strand, counting down.
GCAAGATACACGGCGCCAGGTCTTTCCGTACCATTAAAACCCCACACCGCATGGGGAATCGTGGCATCCATATCCATCGTCTCCGAGCCATAACACCAGCAAGGCGTCACAGTGATCGACACGCCTACACCTGCACTCGAGAACTTAGCCTGCGCGGCCGAAGCTTCCTTCACACCGCCGATGGTGGAATCTGCAATCACACATTCTACGGGCGAACCATCCGGGTAACGCAGATTCGCCTGCAGAAAGACTGCGACCCGTTCAGCCATACCCATCGTTTGAGCTTCAAGCGATTCACGCACGCCGCGGCGTCTCCCGTCAATCGTAGGGCGGATTCCGATTTTGGGATAATGAGTTGTCATGCCATACAACCTCCTCCGTATGATAAGAACAATATAAGCGCTTCCATAAGTTTCATCATAAAATCAAAATAATCTAATGTCAACATAAATCCACATCAATATGAATAAAAAGTGTGGTTTTATAAAAATAATGTGGTTTATTTGTGGATTGTACTTTTATTTATCTCTGAAGTTATAGTAGAATAAGAACACAGATATGTTATAGCAAGGAGGCCGCCTCAGTGAGAGCATTTGAACGCCGTGAGCTCATTATCAACAAGCTGTACCGCAACAAGAAAGTCCATGTCGCCAATTTGGCCCAGGATTTCGCCGTTTCCGAGGAGACCATCCGCAGAGACCTGGAGAAGCTCGACAAAGAAGGCATTGCCAAAAAAAGCTACGGCGGTGCTGTCTTGAACGTCCACACCAATGAAGACCCCTCCTACTCCCATAGACATGCAGTCCATATTGAAGGAAAACGGAATATTGCCGCAAACGTCCTGGAGCTGATCAATGACGGGGACAGTCTGATGACAGATACCAGTTCTACAGCCTTTGAAGCCCTGAAGAAAATCACCGAAGCCAAAAAAAATCTGACGATCATCACGAACTCGCTTGTCGTCCTGTCCGAGTTCCAGCATTCCGGGCATAAGCTGATTTCCACCGGCGGAGTGCTGGGAGCAGAGACCAACTCCTTTGTCGGACCGAGCGCTTCCCATACCATTCAGAGATACAATGTAGACGTCGCGCTGTTCAGCTGCAAGGCGCTCTCAATGACGGGCGGGCTGAGCGATTCCAACGAAGCCGAAAGCGAGCTCAAGATTCTGATGCGCCAGCAGGCGAGCAAAGCCGTTCTCCTGGCTGACCATTCCAAGTTTGACCGGATCGCCTTTATCAGACTGTTCGGCTTTGACGAGATTGATTACCTTGTCACGGACGAGAAGCCTTCGGAGGAATGGATCACTTTTTTGAACAAATACCAGACGTCACTTCTCTACAACCCCGCAGAATAAGCCATAATCCCTACAAGAAAGGAGGTGAATCCTGGGATGGGCTCGATCAATCTAACCGCAGCTTCCGCACCGGTGTGGTTTCCGTTCGTTCTCATTGCGCTAGGCGTATGCCTGATTCTGCTTGTATGGGCTGTTTTCAAGAAACTTGATTAGCACAAAACTATTTGTATACGCTTACTCAACTGTTTTTGGTTTAGTTATCAGGCACTTCCTGTCCCTTCCTTTCTTTTATTTCACGGTCTGGACTATAATTAGGCTAAATAAGCCTATGGGGTGTACACATGAACGAAGACAGATATGAGAAAGTAGACGACTTAATGGAGGTATTTCAGCAATTCTCCAAGATTAACTGGCAAAAGCCAAATACCTCCCCGCTGAAGCCCAGTGAAATACGCGTGCTGGTGACGATCAGAATGGGTACGGAGAAGTCAGGCAAGCAGGTGCTCACGGTCTCGGACATCAGCAAGATGCACAAAGTCACTTCCCCCACCATCACCCAAATGGTGAACAGCCTGCTGGCGCAAGGTTATGTCATCCGCTCCAGCGATCCACAGGATAAGAGAGTCAGCGGCATTACATTAACGGACAAGGGAGAACGTTTTGCCGATACAGCCGTTGCCAGAATCCGCGATACGTTCAAGGGCATGATTGATTATCTAGGCAAGGAGCAGAGCGACGCTCTAGTAGATATTCTGAACGGGGTCTATCACTATTTCGAAGAGCTAAATGGACAGGTTGATGAATTTTAACAAAAAAACAGTAGGCATAGGGTCTCCCCCATACTTACTGTTTCAGATTACTGCCCTTCCGGCAGTTGCAGCAGATAACTGTTCGACATGCCCAGCAGCCGCTCGGCGGCTTCGAACTGCGCTTTGGTGGAACCGTCTTTGACTTCCGCATTATCGCTCAGTCTGTAGTTGCTGCCATCCTCGTAATCATTCCCCGGCAAATAAATACTTGTGTTGTTCACGAAGGACCCTGTCGGCAGAAAATGTCTGAAGGGAATCAGATTCGTCTGCGTATTCATAAGATCCTCACCGAAATGCAGTTGATTCTGCAGCGGGACTCCCAGCAAATTGGCTACCGTCGGCAGAATATCAATCTGTCCGCCCGTCTGCTCCATCACGGCAGGCAGCGCCCCGCTTGGCGAATGGACAATAAACGGAATGTTGAACATGTCGGTGTAGCCATACTCATGCCCGACCAGCTCTTGCAGCAATTTCTTCTCATCGTTGCCAAGGGTATACATCGGCACCCCCTGGTGATCCCCGTAAAACACAATCAGGCTATCATCCCATAGCCCGCTCTCTTTCAGCTCATCCAGAAATTGCCCCATTGCATAGTCCGCATAATTCTGGGACTGGATGTAGTCGCCGAGCAGTGTTCCTTCGTAACGCTCCGGCAGCTTCATCTTGAATTTCTCCTCCGGCAACCGGAACGGATGATGGGCACTCATGGAAATCACCATTGCATAGAAAGGCTTATCCTTGGCATCGAGTGCGGACAGCTCCGGTACCGTCTTCTTGAACAGCACTTCATCCGAGGAACCGAACGCAATATGATCATCGTCACCATAGAAGGTCTGGTCATAATATTTGTCAAAGCCTAGTGCCTTGTACAACGCCCTGCGGTTCCAGAATTCCACACTGTTGGTATGAAAGGTAGCAGTAAAATATCCCTTCTCACTCAGCAGTCTCGACAAGCTGGGCACAGCTTTTTTCATATAGGATGAAGAGGTAGCTGGCTCGTTTTTGGGCACATAAAAAGAAGAATTCACCACAAACTCAGCATCTGAGGTAGTGCCCTGGCCCGCATTGGTATAGAAATTGTTGAAATACGTATTGCTTTTGGCCAGCTTGTTAATATTCGGGGTAATCTCCTGTCCGTCTATCGTGAGTCCAATCAAGAAGTTCTGGAATGATTCCATCTGCACTACGATCAGATTTTTCCCTTGGTCAACTCCGAAGTATTGCGGTGACTGTCGGGTTTGGACGCCTTTGAGCTTATCCACGGCCTGCTGCGTAATCTCTTTGCTGTCAATGATTTCTTCCTTCTCTGTGCTGTCCGCAAACAGCGTATAGACCTCATAATTCAAGATCCCCATGCTCTCCGCCTTCTTGATCTCGTTCATGCTCGCACGATTGGGCCAGATGTTGAAGATACACAGCGCGAATGAAGCAACGGCAACGGTAATCAGGACCGGCCGGCTCATACGGTACAAGCCCCTTTCCTTCCATTTGGCAATGTATTTAGGACGGAACATAAGAAACAGGAAGAAGACAATATCCACAAAAATAAACAGATAATACGGCGTGATCAGGGAATACGTGCTCTCTCCGACCTTCGTGACTTTATCCGCCTGCTGCAAAGCATGATAAGTAGCAATAACGCCATAGTACTTGTAATACATCAGAACGGAAAAATAAATAATCGTAATAAACAAGTTGGCAATCATATAATACAGAATCTTCCGCTTGGAGGAGAGCCATTCAATCAGGCTGAATACAATGATGAAAAAAGGAATTTCCGTGTACAGCATGCTCCAATTTGGGCCGTCGTTAAAAACAACAAACCAGGCCACAGCGCTTTTCAGCAGCAGCACAAAACTAAACAATAAAATCGGCCTATTTAAAATGCTTTTCAATGATCTCTTCATGAAACAATTCATTTCCTTTCAAAAAAATAACAGCCGCCCGCATCCGTGCTACTACTGCATTAAAGCACAAAGTACATAGGTTATCAACCTATTTTAAAGCATAGTAACACATTCCATCTTATATGCGCGCAGCAAAAAAAAGTGAAAGCCCCGCAGGACCTTCACTTAGGAAATATGAATTATTTAGTCAGGCTTTGCAGATAGGCATCCGCTTCTTCATAAGTTGGATAATGCACTGCAAAATTGCCGAACAGTCTCTTCATCTGCATTTTCCATACCGGTGAATCTGCTACATAAACCCATCCGGCGACTCCATGAGCAACTGCTACCTCTCCTGTAGGTGCAAGCATAGCGGCAACCTCAGGCGTAAGAATGGATTTGGACCCGGTAACATCGGTTACTCCGGTGAACCCTGGTTTCAGCTTTTTCATCGCATTTTCAAAATCAGCTATGTAGGATGGAACATCTTCTGCGGTAAGGCCGAAGGCTTTGACAACTACTTGATTCTTTGGAACGCTTACTTCCATAGTGTAGGGCATGTAGATTCCTCCAAGTATAGTTTAGAAACAATGATGCTATCCTTTATATCGGTTATTTATTCCATTTAATTGAGAAAAACAGGAAATTAATCAAAACCCTGCCGCTGTCTCTCGGACAACGGCAGGGCCGATAAAAAATAAGCTTTGGGTTAGAATAAAGCTGTCACTTTTTCTTCAACCTGGACCAGGATTTCATCAAGAGCAGCCTGTCCAACCGAAGGAATATTGCCGAACAGCAAATGATCCACTGGTTCAATTCCTGTAAAGTCAAAAATGCCGGTATCAGATGTCATTTTGAGCGCGGCGCTCATGCCGATCTGATCGTAGATTTCTTTTGGAGTTCCGTGTGTATTGATGATAAATCCTTTTTTGCCCTTTAGCAGCTTGTCAATCCCGGCTTCCCCATAGGCATATGCGAATCCGTAAGCAAATACCCGGTCAACATAACCTTTGAGAATCGCAGGAAGCCCTGTCCACCAGATCGGGTAAATAAAGGTCACGACATCTGCATCAGAAATAAACTTTTGTTCCGTAAGGATATCTGCAGGAGTCTGTCCGCTACGCATTGCTGCCGTATCCTCCGGCTTCAGCACCGGCTGGAAATCAAGAGCGTACAAATCACGTACTACAACTTCATGCCCTTTTTTCTTCAGCGCTTGAACCGTTGTCTCCAGAATGGCATGGTTAAAGCTCTCAGCACTAGGATGGGCATACACGATTAAATGTTTCATGGTTATTACCTCCGATATAATTTGATTGAATCTCATCTTGTTTATAATTAATAGATATCTATATAATTATTCAAAAAAAATTAAAAACTTTTTTTTAAAATCTTCTATAGATATGCTCCAACAAAAACTCAAGATCCTCCCGCTGTGCGGGATTTAGACCGCCATAAATGGCATCATTCAGCTTATCCGATATTTCCCGAAAGGCCGGCTGCAGCGCAATGCCTTTATTCGTAAGCTTTACAAGAGTAATTCTGCTATCCTCCCCGCTCTTTATTCTGTACACATACCCCAGCTTCTCCAGCTTGTTGATCAGAACAGTCACTGTAGGCTGTGTAAGGTGAACCTTGCTCGCAAGCTCCTTGACAGACAGGCCATCCTGCTCATACAGAAAGATAAGCACATCGCCATGTGAAGGAACAATCCCTTCGACACCATGTTTCTCAAGCTCAGAAACGATCAGCTTATACGCTTCGGTGCGAATCTTGCTGATCAATGATAAAGCGTTATAATTAAGCATGAGCTCATTATACATAGATATCTATGCAAATGCAAGCTTGAATTTAAACGGATCAGGCTGCCTTTTTGCATAAAGGCAGCCTGCCATTACTCCATCTCTTCTTATATAAGCTGAACTTGTGAAACCCATAAAAGGGTAGGAGTGCGGAGGGGAAGTTTGGAACTGGAGGAGCGATAGCGTCCGCCTTTATGTTTGGATTTCTACCGCGGCCAGCGGTTTAAATCAGGAAATCCAAACATAACAGCGGCCGGAAGTCCAAACATTCCCTGTAGTCACGACCAAATCCCGATATATATTCTCTAACGTTCAGCTTATATATTCTTCACCACCTCATAAGCATCCCACACCGCATACATGATGTTCTGGACTTGCTTGGCATCTCCCAGCAGATACGTTTCCGGAAGCTCACTACTGATCTCCTCGTACAATTTCTTCTGAGGCGAGTAGCCTACCGCAAGAATTGCTGAATCCGCCGCAAGCACTTTTTCCTCGCCGGCTTTATTTTTCAGCACAAAGCCCTGATCATTCGCCCCGGCCACTACAGTAGTTGTAAGTAGATCTATGTCTTTAAAGGCAACTAGGTCACGGAGCATATCCTCATTGGCATGGCACAGTGGGCCGCCGACGGTCAGAATGTCATCCTGCACTTCTACCAGCGTCACTTTTTTGCCCTGATCCGCCAGCCATAATGCGGTCTCGCAGCCTACCAGTCCTCCGCCGATGATGATTGTGGAGTTCCCGGCATCCTTTTGTCCAAGCAGGACCTCTTCGGCAGTATAGACATTGGCGGATGTGCCGATATGGAAGCTTTTCGGAGATGATCCGGTGGCAAAAATCACGGCGTCGGCGCCGCTGCTAAGGATCGTGTCTCTGGTCACTTCGCTGTTAAGATGAAGCTCAACCTTCAGCGCATTCAATTCTACGCCATACCAGTCAGCGAGCAAATGGTCATCTTCCTTGAATTCCGGCACACCGCCGGCAATCAAATTGCCGCCAAGACGGCTGTTTTTCTCATGCAGCGTGACCTGGTGTCCGCGAAGCGCAGCCACACGGGCCGCCTCGCAGCCTGCCGGACCGCCGCCGACAATCAGCACGCGCTTCGGCAGCTCCGCCTTGCCAATGGCATAATCCTTCTCACGGCCGCAGGCCGGATTCACGGCGCAGGATATGGCCGCAAAGGACGCCAATCTGCCCATACAACCCTCCTGACAGGAGAGGCACGGACGAATGCGCTCGATCTGGCCCGCTTTGATCTTGTTCGGGATATCCGCATCCGCCAGCAACGGCCGGCCCAGTGCAATCATATCGGTAGCTCCGTCAAGAATTGCCTTGCTGGCCCGGTCGGGATCATCCAGTCTTCCGGCAGTAATTACGGGAACTCTGAGAATGCTTTTGAGAATCTTGTTGTACGGCAGGTACAAGCCCTTCTCCTGATACATTGGAGGATGTGCCCAATACCAGGAATCGTAAGAGCCTACATCACCGTTAAACGCATCATATCCGGCTTCCTCCAGAATTAATGCCGCTTCGATGCCTTCCTCAATATCCCGCCCCTGCTCGGTGAACTCCTCACCCGGAAGTCCGCCTTGGCGCCAATCCTTGATGAAGCTCTTGATGCTGTAACGCAGCGATACCGGATAGTCCTGGCCGCATTCCGCCTTGATCGCCTGAACGACTTCAATGGCAAAACGCAGACGGTTTCTCAGGCTTCCGCCATATTCATCGGTCCGCTGATTAAAGAAAGAGATGGCAAATTGGTCAAGCAGGTAGCCTTCATGCACCGCATGAACCTCAATCCCGTCAAAGCCCGCTTTTTTGGCAATCGCTGCGGATTCGGCGAATTTTCGCACATAAGTGTGAATCTCTTCAACCGTCAGCTCCCGGCAGGTCACACCAGGCAGCCAGCGGTGCGGAATCGGCGAAGGGGCAACTGCGGTTTTGCCTACTATAGAAGGAATACTCACACGTCCAAAGCCTGCAGACAATTGCAGAAAAATCTTAGCCCCGTAAGCATGAATCCGCTCGGTCATCATCTTGCCTGTCTTAATAAAATGATAAGGATTGAGCGTTGGACAAGGCATGGAAGGCAGAGCGCATTTCTCAATCTCATTCTCGACCATCGTTACGCCGGTCATTAACAGCCCTGTTCCCCCCTTGGCCCGTTCCACGTAGTACTCTACGCCGCGTTCATTGAACGTTCCGTCCGCATTGCACAGTCCGCCGGGTCCCATCGGGGCCATCACAAATCTGTTTTTTAATTCGAGCTTGCCGATTTTAAAGGGTTCAAATAGAATTTTGTGGTTATCCTTCACTTGAAGTCCTCCTAAAGTAGTATAGGTTTGCAATTTAAATGAACGTATTCACTGAATACGTTCATTATAAAAGCATGACTCGACAAATAATGTGATTATTTTCACTTAGTCAGCAAAATACACTCTCTTTTCAATTGACAAAAGGAATCCGAAAGCCTAAATTAAGAGGATATTATACAGATGGAGCGTATTGAAATGCCCAAGAAAAAAACGTTAACCTCACGTCAATTGCAAAGCATCCAGACCAAAAGCAACCTGTTCGAGAGTGCCGTCAAGCTGATGAAGCAGCAATCCCTCGAAAAGATCACAATCGCTGAGATTTGCAGTGAAGCCGGAGTTTCCGTCGGTTCTTTTTATAACTATTTCTCCACCAAAAGCGACATCCTCGTTGAAATGTACGAGCAGGCAGACGGTTATTTTGATCAGAAATTCAGGGATTTGGAGCCCTCGGCTTCGATTTGTAGCGATATTATTGATTACTTCAAAATTTATGCCGAGTACAATTTGAACATTGGCATTGAAACGATGAAGCAGCTCTATACCTGCAATAATAAGCTGTTCATCGCCAAGGGGCGTTACATGCAGAATGTCCTTCAGGCTTTGCTTGAAAAAGGGCAGGCCAGCGGACAATTAGTTCGGGATATGTCTGCGGAGGATATGACGGAGTATCTATTTATTGCAGCGCGCGGGGTTATTTATAACTGGTGCCTGCATGACGGCAGCTATGACCTCAAGCAGAAGATGGAAGAGTATATGGCCCGTTTGGTAGTTATTTTTGTCCATTCGTAGAGGAACCCCCATAAGCAATGCTTCTGGCCCCCTGGCTGTCGAGAAAGTCTCGGCAGCCCTTTTTGCGTCTCAATTAATATTTAAAAAGAAATGATTAAGCTATTGACTTCTAACAAAATGCGGCTACAATAATAAACAATAATTCCAATGCAATTACTAGGGTTATTATTTATTCGTCTGTAGCATTCACATGGAACTATTAAAGGCTCTATTTGTGATCGCTCGTTATGTACAAAGGGGGAGTCGGATTCATATTTTTCAGTTGAACGCTTCATTCAGCAGACTATCACAAATTATGAATCCTTAGGAGGAACACCATCGTGAATCGAAAAACGCTCATCATTACACTGGGAGCACTTGCCATTGCCATTAATGTTATTGCAGGTACAGTTGTCAGTAATTTAAAAATCCCTTTCCTTTTTCTTGATACAGTAGGCACCATATTCATCGCTGCTATTTTTGGCCCGCTCTGGGGAGCTCTGGTCGGCCTTCTGACCAACCTGGTGCTTGGCGTTACCTCGGGTTACACCGCAATTCCTTTTGCTCTTGTGAATATCATTGTTGGTTTGGTCGTCGGTTATGCTGCCCGTAAGAACGGTCTCCGCTTCTCCACCGCCCTTCTCTCCGGAATTATCCTTGGTATTCTCTGCCCTGCAGTTGGATCGGTCATTGCCATAGGGCTGTTCGGCGGCTTAACCGGCGGCGTCCAGGACGTTGCCGTGTTATGGCTCAAGAAAGCAGGAACCAGCTTGTTCGCAGCCGCCTTCCTGCCGCGCCTTGGGGAGAATCTAATTGATAAAACTTTATCCACCCTGCTTGTATACTATATCGTCAAAAACCTGCCGCAATCCCTGATCAAACGTCCATCAATCAAAAAGAAGGAATCCCATGCAGCGTAGCAAAAAAATTATTGTGGCCTCCCACTGCGTCATTAATCAGAATGCTGTGGTGGAAGGTGAGGCTCGTAGTCCAGGCGTAATGAAAGCGGCCGTCGATTGGAGCTACGAGCAAGGATATGGGCTGTTTCAGCTGCCTTGTCCTGAATTCACCTTTCTTGGGCCCGAACGTCCTCCAATGACTGTAGAGGAATATGATACACCGGAGTTTAGCACTCATAACCGTAAAATATTGCTTCCCGTCATAGAACAATTGAAGACCTATCAGGATCACGGATATTCTATCGTAGGCGGTCTCGGAATCTCAGGCAGTCCCTCCTGCGATCCGGGCAAAGGAGTGTTCATCCGCGATTTCTTGAAGCTCGCTGCTGAGGAAGGCGTGACCATTGATTTTTTCTGGCAAATTCCCAATACCGCAGATGGAAACTTTGATCCTGCTGACACCAAAAGTGTGTACGGCCCGATTGGTCCCGCAAATCTTCCCAAGGGAGAGATTACTTCATGATTAATATTTCTGACGTGACCTTTCACTATAATGAACCTGATGAAAAAACAGACAATGCCGGCCAACAGCCGGCATTGTCCAATATTACCCTTGAGCTCCTTCCCGGTGAATTTGTAGCTTTTCTGGGACGCAATGGCTCGGGTAAATCTTCACTATCGCGTTTGCTCAATGGAATAGAGCTTCCGACCGATGGAAAGGTGTCTGTTGAAGGGCATCCCACAAGTGAACACAGCTCTATTCCTGCTATACGGCGAGCGGTACAAATCGTGTTTCAAAATCCGGAGAATCAGCAGGTCGGGATCACTGTAGGCGAGGATATTGCTTTTGGACTATCCAACATTGGCTGGCCGCAAAACGATATACAGAACCGGATTGCCTGGGCTATTCGCCTCGTTGGTTTAGAAGCTGACGAAGAACGGCCAGTCACCCAGCTGTCAGGCGGGGAAAAACAAAAGCTTGCACTAGCCTCCGTATTAGCGCTCGCCCCCCGCTATCTCATCCTTGATGAAGCCACCTCTATGCTGGACCCGGTTGCCAGACGCCAGTTCGTAGAGACTCTGCATCAGGTAAGAGAGAAATTCCCCTTTACGCTGATCTATATTACGCATCACTTGGAGGAAGTAATCGAAGCCAACCGCTGGGTGCTGTTCAGGGAGGGTGAAATCGTCACAACTGGAGCACCTGCAAAATTGGAGAAGGAAACCCAGCTTTTGCATGATTGCGGGCTGGAGCTGCCTTACTACCATGCGCTTGCCGGAATCTTACGGCAGGAGGGTATCCCTGTATCCTCTGTAACCAATGAACAGGAATTGCGAGGGCTATTATGCAGATCCAATTAAATGATGTTTCTTTTTCCTATAGCAAACGCCGCAAGAACAAGCCATTAGCCGGCCCGCTGGTGCTAGAGAAGCTTCAGCTTAGCATTGAGAGCGGGGAGCTTCTGGCAATCGCCGGTAAATCCGGCTCCGGCAAATCGACCTTTCTCCAGCTGTTAAAGGGCTTCCTCTCCCCTTCAGAAGGCACGGTTCTTTTGGATGGCATTGACCCCTATGCTTCGAAGCAGCCAGCGCTGTTTGACAGGATCGGGTTTATTTTTCAGTATCCGGAACATCAGCTCTTCTCGACTACAGTCTTCGACGATATTGCCTTCGGTCTTAAGAGCGCGAAGCTTCCAGCAGAAGTTCAAGAGGCTAGAATACGCGCGGCGATGGAATCCGTCCAGTTGAATTACGAGGCGTTCAAGGATCGCAGTCCCTTTGAGCTGAGCGGCGGAGAAAAACGGCGGGTTGCCATTGCAGGGGTCGTTGTGCTGGAGCCGGATGTTCTAATCCTTGATGAACCGACTGCCGGGTTAGATTTGCAGTCCCGCACCGCTCTCTTCGAACTGCTGCACAAGCTGAACCGGGAACGCGGGATAACAATCATGTGGGTGAGCCATCAGCTTGATGAAATTCTGGAGCATGCTTCACGGTTGATTACGCTTAAGGATGGGCGGTTTCTGGCAGACGGAGCGCCTTCTGAATTGCTGTCACGGCCGCAGCTCCTTGAGTCTTTTGGATGGGAGGAGCCTCCGGCTCTTGCCGTAAACCGGTTGCTGCGGGAGCTTGGTGCCGTTCAAGAGGTCAAACCGCTTTCTTACAGGGAAGCAGCTAATGCGATCATTGCCCGCTGGCAGGAACAACATACACTAGCTAACTACAAGTGAGGGAAAATATATGTCCGGCAATAGTTTTTTACTGTATCAAAAAAGGAATTCGTGGCTGGAACGCTGGGACCCGCGCATGAAAATTCTGGTTGTACTATTCTTCGGTGCAGCTATGCTTCTAACCCGTAGCCCGGAGCTAAAAACAGCGCAACTGCTAGTTTTAGTGATTCTGTGGGGGGTAGCCAAGCTGTCCTGGCGTGTACTTGCATTCACTCTATTATCATTGACGCTTTTTTTCGCCTCAACAATGATCTATCAGGCCATTCTTTTATCTGCTCCTGGTGAAGAATTAATTACCTGGGGCTGGCTTCATTTCTCTCCCCAAGGTCTGATTAACGGATTGATGATGTGTGAGCAGATCGCAGGTATTGTCCTGCTGCTGTCGCTGCTGGTGCGGACAACCTCGCCGGTTATTTTAGCCGAGGGCATGGAAATTTTATTGAATCCACTAAAAAAATGGCGTTTGCCCGTACACGAAGCGGTGCTGATGTTCTCTATCGCCCTGCGGTTCCTCCCTATTCTCATTGAAGAATTTGATAAAATCCGCAAAGCTCAGCTTGCCCGGGGAGGCGGATTTCACCGCAAAGGCATAGCCTCCAGATTCCACGGAGTGCTGCCCATGTTGATGCCGCTATTTGTAATGTCCATTCTTAGAGCGAAGGAATTGGCCGTAGCGATGGAATCCCGCTGCTACCAAGGGGATGAGGGAAGAACTCCGATCCGCCTTTACCGTTTTCGCTTCAGTGATTATGCAGTTTTTACCCTTGCGATATGCAATTTATTGTTTCTGGCCGTTTGGTAGCAGACAAAAAAAGAGCGGGTCCAGGTCAACTGGATATCCGCTCTTTTTTTGTTAAGCCAACTCTTCCTGTTGTTTTTGATAATCCAGATGCTGCCTGCCCCAGCCACACATGCTATCCAAAACGGCAGTCAGTGTTTTTCCATGCTCTGAAATGCTGTACTCTACTTTGGGAGGTATTTCCTGAAAGACAACACGGTTAATGAGCTGGTCCTCCTCCAATTCACGGAGCTGCTTCGCCAGCGTCCCCTGTGAGACATCCGGTATAAGACGCTTTAGTTCACCGAATCTTTTCGTTCCGTCAATCAGCAAGATAAATAATATTAGCGGCTTACCGGTCGTTCAAAGGATAAATTGGATAAGGCTCAGCACTCCCTTGGTTTCGAATCAGTCCAAATTTATCCGCTCAATAATCAAAATGAACTTGAACTGAAGACTTTTTTCGAGAGTATAGGAGCATTCGATCATTTATTTACACCAGGTGCCTCTTATGTCAGAGGTCCGATTACATCCAGCACTGAAGTTGCGCACAGCTGCTTTAATGCCAAGTTCTGGCCTCAATATAACGCTGTAAAATACGCCGTTCCTTTTATTAACCGTAGTGGCTCTATTGTGCTGATGTCCGGCGCGTTTGGTCAACGGCCTCTGGCTGATGGAGCTTCCTATGCTGCCTGCAATGGAGCCATTGAAAGTCTAGGTAAAGCATTAGCTGTAGAATTGGCTCGCGTTCGGGTTAATGTAATCTCACCTGGCACGATCCTCACCTCCTTTAATTGGGAGGGGGCAGCCCAGACAGTCAGAGATAAATCATATGACGAATACACTGACATGAATCTTCTTGGCAGGGTGGGGCAAGCAGCTGAAGCCGCACATACAGCGATTTATTTGATGACCAACAGCTACACCACCGGAAGCACACTGTTCCCGGATGGCGGCTATATTTTGCGCTAAGCAGCTTAAATACATCTTCTGCCTGAACAGCCCGGCAGTTCATGTTGATTATTCTGGCTTCAATATTTGTGCGATTTGTTTCTCGGACAAAATACCCTTTAACCGCTCGCGTATATAATGAACACTCTCTTCTTTTGAATAAGAGTTGGGTTCTTCCAGAAGTCCTTCTTCCCAGCGGCGGCTTGTCCCCCAGACTAAAGTGCTCCACGTTGAATTCAGCGTTCTTCCCGGCCGAGTTGCAGTAACATCCAGACTTTTTGTTAATTCGTCCATAGCGGCATTGCAGGAAGCTTTGCTTAGCATAAGAACAGAGATAATTTCATCTTTTTCAGCTTCGCCGGCCTCATCCAGGAAATCATAGATTCTTCTCTCGGTCTCCGTAAAAATCTTCTTCTGGCGAAAAGGCTTCAGATGAAAATAAAGCTCCTTGTTCAGATAGGTCACTCTGTTTTTGCAGATTTTACTATAGAACACCTGACGGGCTTCCAGCAGCCCCATTAAAGCTTGCCAGTCTCCTTCTGCTCCAATCACACTTGGCAGATCAGGATGTTCATTAACAACAAGCAATCCGTAACGCCCAAATGCAGCAGCCAATAATTCCGATGCTAGAGCTTCCTGCATACCCGGTCTCCTTTCCAATCAATAAAATGTCAGTTTCTCATAATCCTGTTCCCCCATAACCTTCCAGACCGTCTGCAGCCGCTCCCGGCTCATGCCCTGAAGACAGCGGACAAACTCTATCTGCCATTCCACCGGATACTCATTTTCCAATAATAAAATGGACGGCAAATCCAGCGACTCGCTGCGCAGCTCTTCATAGAATACGATTTTCGCCAGAATCGCCAGCTCCAGATCGCCAAACGCATCGAAGAGGGCATCATATTCTTCCCCGTACAAGCAGTCTGCTTCAAGCATATCGAGAAAGTCATGAAAGGAAGAGAAGCTCGATAGAATCAGCCTGATCTTGTCCTCCTTCACTTCGCAGGCCAGAATCTCGTGAAGCAGTCTTCTTAACTCTACATCGCTCATTCTGTCTTCTTCGCTGAAGAAGATCACACCGGGCTTCGCCTCTATCTCCCTTTCCGTAATAATGACGGCCTGCAAGCTGCCATGCTGTGCGGCATTTGCTATACGCTGAACGAGGTTTTCCCGGCAACAGTCCATATACTCCTTAAGTTGCTGCTGAATCGGAAGTTCTTGCTGAAGTCTCTCCATCGCCCCGGAAATGACGGCGCTGATTTGCGGAGCAGTAAGGTTCATGAATTGCTCTTCCAGCCGCTTGAACTGAATCCCTGATATTCTGACGTTATCTGGCTTTCCCCCTGATAGAACTGAGAATACCGCATTATTCAGCACCAGCTCAAACATATTGAACAGCTCGATCCGGTAATTGAACCGGCATTCTTGTCCGAAGCAGGCCAGCAATTCAAGCAGCTCCCCTTGATCAAACATTGCGCAAAACCCGTTCTCCAGCTTCAGCCGCTCCAGATACTGCCTGAGATAGAAAACTCCCTGCAGCCGCATATCATCGACAGCCAGCGGGTAATCAATACTCGCCATTGAATTGTGGGCATCGAAGAGGATACCGTATTTTCTGAAAAAGACAGGCAGAGACTCATCCAGAGTCATGTTATACGCATCAATTGGAACTTCCAGCTTATGGGCCATGATTTCTTTATAGAGCTGCTTCGTTTCTTCAAAACATTGGCTTACCTTGTCTACGCCCCGTTCATAGATTTGACGGACATCCATCGTCTGGAGAGACGTGATCGCCTGCTTTGCCTCCCCCAAGCTGAACAGATAAGCATCTGCCGCATACATAATGGAATGCAGCAGGCTTTCCGCTGTTTCCGTGGTAACTGAAGTGCTCTCGCCCCGGGTGTATTTACGAATCAGCTCCTGCAAAATCTGCATAAACCCGCTCTGAATGTGCAGCACTTCCCGGGTCGACAGCAGCCCGGTCCGCAAGCCTTCGTTCATTAAAGAGACTGTATATTGATTCCGCTGCAATCTCAATTGTCATCCTCTCCTTCAAAATCTAACTCGTTCTTCAGCAATTCTCTCCTGAACCCTTCGGCCTCCTCTTCAAGCTTGCCTTTGAGCAAGTCGAGCGAGCCTTCGCAATCCTCCTCGAACAATTCCTTCATCCTGTGGAGAAGCTCCGTATCGCTGATTCTGTCTTCTGTTTCACTCTTCAGAACATAAAAAATCTCATGCAGCTCATTCAGGGTATCCGCATAATTCTCCTGCTGGATGAACGCAGACTCCGAGAAACTCTCGATAAGTCCCTTGGTCACTTCAATGCCAAGCTCCACGCGACCGTAGCTGGACAAGACCTCATTTCTCGCCGCCATCATTACCTCAATATCCTGCGGGGTCAGAGTCAGTCCGTATGCCCTGGTTCTCTCGTTCAATTCCAGCAATTCGGTCATGTAGTGCTCCTTCATAGATACGTTCAAAGAGCTGAACAAACGTGGCAAATACATGAGGCATCCACTCCCATTCATTTTTTTCATAATAGGGTCTGGTCGTAACTGCGGGGAATGTTTGGACTTCCGGCCGCTGTTATGTTTGGATTTCTCTGACTGGAACCGCTGATCGCGGTAGAAATCCAAACATAGCCTATGCTTACGATGCCAGCTTTCCTACGGAAAGCTCTCAGGCGGACGCTGACGCTCCGTAAGTATCCAAACTTCCCCTCCGTCACTTCCGCCCTTTTATATTTTCTTTAGTCCAACTTATGCAGAAAATAATCCTTGACTTTTTCTTTGTTTTGTGTTATAATATTTAAATTAGTTTTTGCATACATATTTTAGTCGTTAACTCCGTCCATGTCAATTGGATTGGAGTTTTTTTGCGTTCATTTGCCAGAGCAGGAAGATTGGCTTTACCGTGGCCTCTGCCCGGTCATAAAGCGATTACCCGACATACATTAATGCAGACGCCCTATATGTCAATTTGTGCACGGAGATGATCTTATGTCAGCTACTTCAGCAGGCTTAACGAACAGCGGACCTCCCATAGACATCCTTATCCCGGCTATTGAAAAAGATCTGGCCACCCTCCCCCATGTGATAGACAGTCTTCGCCGCCATGTCCGCCATCCCATCAGCAACATCTATATTGTCTCGCCGAACAGCAGCCGGATCAGAAATCTGTGCTCACGTAAAGGCTGTGTTTTTGTCAATGAAACCACCGTACTGCCGTTTACCAAAAAAGACATCCACTATTCCTCCTCCCGCTGGAACCGCTCCGGCTGGCTGTATCAGCAGCTGCTCAAGATGAATGGTGATCATATCTGCCGGGAGAGCTTTTTTCTCGTCATTGATGCCGACACAGTGCTGATTCGGCCTCACCGGTTCCGTTCCGGGGGGAAAAGCATCTTTTACTGCCGCAACTGGAGCCAGCCGGAATATTTCCGCACCTACCGGAAGCTGCTGGGTACTGCCGCCCCTTCTCCCAAATCCTTTGTCACCCATTACATGCTGTTTGAAAAAGCAAAGCTGGCCGGACTTAAAAGAAAAATAGAAGCCCGGCACGGGGTATCGTGGCATTCCGCCATTCTCCGCAGCATCGACAAGCGGAAGCAGTTCGGCTTCTCCGAATTTGAGACGTATGCCAATTATGTGTACAGCGGGAACAGCGGCTCGGTGCTGCTCAGAAACGCCAATAATAAATCGCTGAAAACCTCGGCGGCCGCCCTGGGTAAAGAGCATATTCAAAAGCTGGCCCGTACCTACCGCTCGCTTTCGTTCCATCAGCGAAAGGGATACTCCATTCCGGCCAAGCGATAAGGAGGCAACAGCCTTGCATACCATTCTTCTATGCGGCGGTTCCGGCCAGCGGCTGTGGCCGCTGTCAGGACGTATCCGTTCCAAGATGTTTCTAAATCTGCTGCCTGCACCGGGCGGAGGCACGGAGTCGATGATCGGACGGGTATGCCGCCAGCTCGATCACGCCGGTCTCGGTGAATCCGCGTTGTTCGTCACACACCAGGAGCAAATAGGCCTGACGCGGCGGCATACCCGGAATGGATATCCAGTGATTGGGGAGCCACATAAGCGCGGCACATTCACTGCAGCAGCGCTAGGTGCCCTCTATTTGTATTCCACAGGGAAGGCGAAGCCGGAAGACACGATATGCGTAGCCCCGGCCGATATGTTTGCAGATGACGGCTTCTTCCGGTTATTTCATCAATTCACTGATATTTTAGCCGCCTCCCAGGCCGAGCTTGTGTTGCTTGGGACAAGGCCCACCCATCCATCGGACCAGTACGGCTATATTGTTCCGGGGAAGGGAGCAAACGAAGCCTATTCCCCGGTCATTTCTTTTGAAGAGAAGCCAGACATCTCCAGAGCTGAGGAATTGATCCGTGAGCATGCGCTGTGGAACTGCGGAGTTTTTGCTTTTCGGCTGAGCTTTATGCTGTCGCATGTGCAGCAAATGGGGCTGCCTGCTGAACTCGCCGCATTTACAGAGCTGTATCCCGAATTCCCGGTCCGCAGCTTTGACAAGGAAGTCGCTGAGCGCAGCAGCAAAGCCGTCATGCTGCGGCATGAAGGCGAGTGGCTGGATCTGGGTAGCTGGGAAACGCTGACCGCCCAGATCCCAGAGCCGGTGATTGGAGCCGGGGGAATTTGGGGAGCATGCCAGCATACCCATATTGTCAATGAATTGAACATTCCGCTGCATGTAATCGGTGTATCCGGCATAGTTGCCGTAGGGAGTCCCGAGGGGATTCTGATTGCCGGTAAAGGCGAAGCGAACGCGATAAAAGAAATCCTGCAGAATGCTGCAGGGGAACCGAGATACGGGGAACCCGAGTGGGGAAGTTTTACCGTCCTGGACCGGACCTTGGACGGTTCGAAGCTTGTGCTTACAATTTCATTGTCCCTGCTGCCGAACCATGACTTGCCCGAGATGCTCTGTGAGCATTCCGGCAAGAGCTGGATCATCTTGTCCGGTCAAGGAGAAGCCGTTCTGAACGGACTGCCCGCCGCAGCACAGACAGGCGGAATATTTACAATAGCCAGGGGAGACCGGCATGGAATTAAGGCTTTTACAGCTATGAAATTGATCGAGGTGCGGACGCTCGAAGATGAGGATGAGGAACGGATTTACAGTTCATGAGTTCTTTTAATACCCAAAGTAAAGAGGAGGACGTTATTCGCCCTCTTCTTTTGCATGTACATACCTTTTCACCACAGCTTGTGCCAGACACTCTGACGAGTCAATCAGGACAAGTTCTTCTGCAGTACCTTTTGCAACTACATTTAAGTCAGTACATGCAAGTATAGCTGCGTCTGCCTTATTCACCAGCTCCGAATACAAACGTTGCCATAACACATTTGCTTCTTGTATTTCACCTGTTTTTATGTTGGTAATAATGGCATTCACCCATTGTTGCCAGTGATCCTGGTGGAGACAATCAAAACCAAGGTTTTCCAGACTTTTTTGATAAATGCCGGATTGAACCGTGGCGGGTGTAGCTAACAGCGCAACCTTTTCAGCAGTCTTCGGCAGCCTCAGAATGGTCTCATCCACTATATTTAACACAGGCACAGAAACGGAATTATTTATATTGTCATAATACAAATGTGCTGTATTGCAAGGAATTGCGATAAAATCTACACCCGTGCTCTCCAGCTTCTGGGCACCGTCAATAATAGCCTTTTCCATAGCCGCATGATCGACTGGCCTGTCCATGTAAAAAGGTGTAGGACATGAATAGATCATCATGTGGGGAAAATCCATGTCATGCTTGGCGCCATATATCTTCTGGCATTGCTCCACCACCATATCGACAAAAGGTCCTGTAGATTTGGGTCCCATACCTGCTAAAATTCCAATCATCCTTACCCAGATCCTTTCTATGTTTAAACATACTGGATTAATTATTTTGGTTTTTTTCGCCCCACTCACATAATTTCTCCAGAACCGGCAATAGTGTGTCCGCTTTAGCTGTGAGACTGTACTCGACTTTAGGGGGAACTTGAGGGTACTCTTTCCGTTTTACCAGACCATCCGCTTCCAATTCTTTTAGTTGTGAACTGAGTGTTTTAAAAGTAATCGCTCCTATTTGTCTTTTCAGATCATTAAAGCGAACCGGCTGGTTTTCTGCCAGGAGGTACAGAATAACCATTTTCCATTTACCTCCGATAACTGACAACGTGTAACCAAAGGGTGTTTCTTGAATACTTTTAGCTTTCTTATAGTCAGCTATACTCATGTTACACTATCCTTTCGGGTAGTACCTATCAAAAAAGTGCGTACTACTCATTTATTTACGTTCATTTTATACTAGCCTTACTTTGAAGAAAAGGAGAGAAAAAAATGACTACTACTAAAATCTACAATCATGGTGTTCCATGGGAAGAAGCCTTCGGCGTCACCCAAGGCTACAGCGTCAACGGCAACATCTACATTTCGGGACAATTCTCCCACGATATGCAGGGCGCATTTGTTGGCGAAGGCGATTTCGAGGTACAGGCCCGCCAGACGCTGGAAAATCTCGATCGCGTATTGGCGGGATTTGGTGTCACGAGATCCAACATCGCTGAGATGGAGGTCTTTCTGACAAACCCGCAAGAGCATTTCGAGCAATTCATCGCGCTATACAAGGAGTATGCGGGTGACCATCGGTCGGCCGCCACCCTCATCGGCGTGCCGGGTCTGGCGTTCCCGCATCAACTGATTGAAATCCGCGCCGTCGCACACACTGGCTAAATCGGCCACCACGGGAAATAGCCTTCACAAAGAAAAACCCGCTCACAGGGCGGGTTTTCGATGTTTTATGAACCAGTTTCCTCCTCCTTACACAAGCTCGGCCCCAATTTCTTTTTCCCTTGCAATCTTCACGTAGTATACCGCAATAGCGATATCGAAGACGGCCATCCCCATCGGGCAGAAAAAGACCGGCTCATCCGCAGTGAATTCAGTCAGGCTGCGGCGGGAGACGACATCGGTAAGCATTCGGGTGCCGGCACGGGTAAGCCCCTGTTCCAGATGGAGCCGCTCGATGTCCGTATTTTCGCGGCACACTTCATCCCAATCATCAACGATGATGGCCTTCACTGAAGTCAGCGCCTCCGGCTTAAAATCACGCAATGAAACATTCAGCAGCAGACTGCCTTTTGCAGGGGGAAGATCAATATAGCGGTAATCCGATACGGTACACGTAATGAAGATATTGGAATGCTGATATACATCCGCCCACGTCTCTGCTGCTTCCATCCTGTCCCTGTAAAGAGGCGGGGCTTCTGACAAATCAACTCCCCTTATATCGAATATACGAATACGTTCGATTCGCTCTCCATACAGAGCTGCAGCCATTTGCAGATGATGCTGCCCAATCGGGCCCCAGCCGATAATGCCGAGCTGAATCCGCTCCAGTGGACGGGTCTCCATAAAGTGGCGGATCATCAGTCCGCTGATGGAAGCGGTCCTGACGATGCTGGGAACGGGCGAATTCAGGACGGCCGAAGGCTCGCCCGTAACGGGATCATTCAATACGATGATGCTATGCGCGCGGGGAAGACCGGACTTTAGATTGCCCGGGAAGCTGGAAATCCACTTGATTCCGGCTGCACTCACGTCTCCCCCGATATATGCGGGCATTGCAATAATGCGGTTTTGAAGATTTTTATATCTTAGGTAAGGTTTTATCGGCTGTGCATAATCACCTGAATCAAGAATTCGCACCGCAGATTCTACCGAATCCACAAGGGCAGGCCAATCAAAACCCACTGCCCGGATGTCCCGGTCGTTTAAGTACAGCATGCCGCTCTCTCCTTTTGTCCTCAGGCAAGCCCTTTAGCCGCAAGCTCCCCGCCGAACTGGCTCTGAACCCATGAGTCCGAATATACCGTATCGAGGTAACGCTCCCCCTTGTCATGCAGAATGACTGCGCAGACAGAGCCCGAAGGTATTTCCTGCTCCATATGCTTAACTGCGGCAATAATCCCGCCGGAGGATGCCCCGGCCAGGATTGCTTCGCTCCGCAAGAGCGCCTGACAGCCTTTTACAATATCTAAATCCGAGACATGCACGATACGGTCGATCAGATCTCTTCTGCAGAAGGGCGGCACGATACCGGCACCCAGTCCCGGGAACCGCCGCTGTCCCTTATTTCCGCCAAAAATGGCGCTTCCCTCCGCATCGACGGCTACGATCTTGGTCCCCAGCCCGTGATCCCTTGCGTATTCCGCCAGACCCCGAATCGTACCGCACGTACTGACGCTGCAAAACAAATAATCTACCCGGCCAAGCTCAGTCACGATTTCCTTCATGGTTGTATGGTAATGGGACAGATAATTGTTAGGGTTCGCATATTGGTTCGGCCAGAAGCTGCCCGGTATTTCCGTGAGGAGCTGCTGCACGCGTTTCAATCTGGCAGGCAAAAACTCGCCGGTGTCAGGGTCGGGATCTGCAACATAGTCGATTGTTGCGTCCAAAGCCTTCAGGATTTGCAGATTCGTTTCCGTTGTTCTGGGGTCAACCACGCTGATAAAACGCAGCCCCGCATATTTGCAAATCATAGCCAGACTAATCGCCATATTTCCCGAACTCGATTCAATGATAGTCGTACCCGGTCCTATGGCTCCTTCCTTCCACGCCTCCTCAATCATCCGCAGGGCAGGACGGTCTTTCGCACTTCCCCCAGGGTTCAGCAGCTCCATTTTGGCGTGGACCTCAAGCCCGCTCGTCTGGAACAGCTTGCCCAGCTTGATTAAGGGCGTATTTCCGATGGTTGATACAATGCCTTCATCCAGATTCAGCTCTGCCCTGTCTTTAGCTTTCTGGTAATATAGCTTTTTGTTCTTCACCTGCCCGCTGTCCAGCGGCTCATCTTCGGCAGCGATTATAACCTCAATATCGTTCAGCAAATGATTCTGGATCATCATGCCGATTTCCGGAATGCATTCCCTGATTTCCTGCCTGATTGCCTGAACAGTGGCGTCTGCTGCAGATTTGCTTTTGATATAGACAGTCAGCGCATTGTTCCTTACATTAACCCGGATGATCGCATCCTCAAGATGGCGGTATACAACCTGTTCGATATCGTACAGGCTGATCTTTTCCCCGTGCTTCAACTCCCGGCCTACCCGTTTGACAATGGACTTAAAGCTCATCTTTTCTACCCCGCCTATCATCACGGGCCTGAAATCCCTCACGACGTCATAGGTAACGAAACGGATGGCAGGCAGCATCTTGCGGACGTTCGAGGTAAGCACCAGAATGCTTTCATCTGCACCTAGCGGCCGCAAATCCTCATCTAACTCCTGTGTCCCGATCCCTTCCGCATAAATTCCATCGGCAAAAATATACCTGCCAAGCTCATGCGAGTAATAAGCAATCGTGCCGACTTCAATGGAGCCATACGTGTCGATGATATCGCGCGGCTCCAGACCGAACAGGCGGGCCATATTGCGCTGCCACTCTGGCGTGGCGATTTCCCCGACCAGAATGATTTTGCGGATGCCGAAGGCACGCGGATTACCCGCAGCGTATACGATATGGTCAAGGATGGAAGGCATCGTGTACAGCAGATCCGGCTGAAAGGCTTGCAACCGTTCAATGTGCTGTTCGATGGGCAGCTCAAAGGGAATTGCACTATTTTCCAGGCCAAGCCGTTCAAATATGGTTAACGCAGTGTTCGCTGCATGTCCGGTCCCCATATCCGCCACAGCTCTTGTGCAGCCGCTTCCCGCCAGAAGCTTACCGAACAGCTTTATTTTGATATCAATGTAGTGCCTGTCGTCTTCCTTGGAGTAGAATATGGATTTTCGGCGGCCCGAGCTTGTACCCGATGTCCTGTATACGGCCAATGAAGGGTCGGCTGGCCTCGTGTAATAATAGGTTTCCAGTATTTTTGACGTCATAAGCGGCAGGTCCTGTAGGCTGTAACTCGTTTTCTCACCGCCGATCAGCCCCTTGTACCAAGGATAACCCCCGATGACCTCCAGCACCTTATCCTGCAATTCGTCCAGCAGCATCATTGCCGCCTCCTGCTCTGCCGCTTGCCGCGGCTTATATAGATAAACACCCATAATAAGCATATGTAACATTCTTTCGGTGTGTTCGATTACTGGGCGGCTGCCCAATCAAAAACTGGGCCATTCTCGTAATATAGCCTATAGATCCTTTGGCACGGAGGGATAAAGTGAAGAAGCAGATCAGGCGCATATCCAATAAGCTGACGAAAACAAGGGTGCTGGCTGGAAGCCAGGAGCTGAAGAGGCATATCCCCACAACGAAAAGAATGAATAAGAGCGTACTGCATGAGATGCTGCAAAAATATAAGATGGTGTACATTAAGCCATGCTGCGGATCTTTGGGCCAGGGCGTGATTCGGGTTGAAAAAACGGCCAGCGTCGGCGTGAACAGCAAGGGGAGCAGTGATCCTGCCCGCCGGAAGAAACAGATGCAATACCGCTATCAGGCGGGTACGCAGGTGCACAAATTCTCTGATTACGACACGGCTTATCGTGCAATCTTGAGGGAAACTCTGGGGAAATCGTATTTAGTCCAAAAAGGTATCCGGCTGCTGGGTTACGATGGACGTCCCTCCGATATCCGGGTGATGGTGCAGCGCAATCCTAAGAAGCAATGGGAAGCTACGGGAGTTGCAGGACGCGTGGCGCATCCTCGCAAGGTGGTTACCAACGGAAGCCAAGGGGGGACGATTTATCCGGTTGAGGAATTGCTTAGCACCTACACAAGCGCAGAGGAGCGCGAAGATTTGATCACGGCAATAAAAGAAATCGGTGTAAAGTCAGCCCAGCAGTTAAGCGCCACCTATCCGGGCCTTCAGGAAATCGGTGTAGACATCGCCTTGGACCAGCGCCTGAAGCCCTGGATTCTGGAAGTAAATACAGCCCCCGACCCCTGCCCGTTTACGAAGCTGAAGGACCACAGTATGATTGACCGAATTGTCAGATATGGTAAAGCCTACGGCCGGACTTACAATCTTAAGTGCATGAAGGCAAAGAAGGGTGTGGTGTAATCAGCCGCAGGTAACAAGAGCAACAAGCAGCGAGGCTCCCAATGACCACGGGCTCGCTGCTTTGCCGGCTATTTACGCCGTACTCTACAAATTTTTAATCATCACTTTTTGTCCGCTTTCCTCGGCAAGGATCTCAAAGTTCATGCTTTCATATAGAGCGTTTGCTGCTTTATTATTCGAAAATACATTCAAAACAATTTTATTTACTCCTTCTTTCTTCATCAGATCTCCCATGAAATTAATCATTTTTGTACCATAGCCTGCTCTGCGAAAGGAATCATAAACTATGATGTCATAAATGAATGACACATCCATCTCCAGTATCCTTCTCTTTCCGTACCATAGGAATCCAACCTCTTCATCCGCAGCATTGACCATAATGTCTAGATGATGACCTTTGGTGTGTACTCCATCCGGCAATAATTTAGCTATTTCAGACAGAGCCAGATTTCTTGCTTCCTCAGCATTAGTTATTCCAGACTGTACCAGCTCCTTCTCATATTGGACGGCTATTGTCTCCTGGTACTCCATAAATTCATCTTCCCGCATTTTTCTGGATGCCATTATTTCCTTCATTGTCTGTCCTCCTTCGTATCTCCCTGACAGATGATCTCGTAGAAGCCAGTCTTAAGTACGATCATAACATGATCTTCCGCTTCCGTATAATTCAGGCTCGAATTCTCAAGAGCTGTACCATTTACCGTAACGCGCTTAACATCCGTATCCCGAATCACCAGATCGGCTTCAGCATTGAATGGAATGCGGAACTGATAACGCAGGCCATACTCCTCATAGCTCCAGCCGCTCTCATACAGCCCAACAGCCGTATTGAGAGATGCCTTTGCATAACTCAGAAGACGGTTGGGCTGCGGCGCCAGCCGTATTTTTCTGAAGCCCGGAAATTCCTCTATAGGATTTAGTCCGCACATATTCCGGTACATCCATTCAACAATGGAGCCGTACGTATAGTGGTTCAATGAATTCATGCCAAGCTCACCAAACCTTCCATCTGGAAGCAGAGAGTTCCATCTTTCCCATATCGTTGTAGCCCCTAATTTGACCTCATATAACCAGCTTGGAAATTCTTCATTAAGCAGCAGTTGATAGGCCAGATCATTATGCCCATGCTCGGACAGCACCCGGCAAATATATGGCGTTCCGACGAAACCTGTGCTTAAATAGTTCTTGTTACTCTCCAGATTTTTCCTGAGTGATTCTACAATTCTTTCCCGGTGCTTCTCTGGAACGAGGTCCATAAACAGAGCAAGGATACAGGCTGTTTGTGTTTCTGCCACCAGACGCCCTCTCGTTGTCAGAAACTCCTCGCAAAAGGCTTCCTTCACCTCATTTGAAAGCTGCTGATATTCATTGAATATAGCTTCTTTGCCCAGAACCTTAGCGGCTTTTGCTACCAGTTCCGATGAATAGGCGTAATATGCAGTTGCAATAATGTCGGTTGGTGTTCCGCCAAATACATCAAATTCCCCTTTGCCATCGAGGGCCAGCCAATCCCCAAAGTGGAAGCCTGTATTCCACAGCCTGCCGCCATCATCCAGCCCCCTAATGTAGTCAACATAATCCTTCATACTGTCTAGCTGCTGCTCCAAAATCGCTTTGTCGCCATAATGAAGATACAAATTCCAAGGAATGACTGTCGCTGCTTCCGACCATGCGCTGGAGCCGCCGGACAAAAAATTATTTTCCCCTGTCCTGTTCATTCCGAAGCTTGGGAT
This sequence comes from Paenibacillus sp. BAC0078, assembly GCF_054483875.1. Taxonomy (NCBI): domain Bacteria; kingdom Bacillati; phylum Bacillota; class Bacilli; order Caryophanales; family Paenibacillaceae; genus Paenibacillus; species Paenibacillus sp. BAC0078. Next base: position 610,178 of record NZ_JBTLRW010000002.1, on the reverse strand, counting down.
CACATGAGGTACGACCCCGCCCATACCGGACTGTTCTTTGGCCAGATCATACAGATATTTGTGAAAAAAAGCATCCGAATCCATGTTAAAGCACGCGGTTCCCGAGAACATCTGAGCATCCCCTGTCCACCCCATCCGTTCATCGCGCTGCGGACAATCGGTTGGAACGTCAAGAAAATTCCCTTTTTGTCCCCATAACGCATTCAAAATCAGCCGGTTCACCATCGGATTAGACGTTTCTATATGCCCCGCCCGTTCCAAATCGGAGTAAACAACGTTGCCGGTGAAATCCTCCGCTCTTACATCCCCAAGCCATCCCTCTACCTTCACGTACCTGAAACCGTAGAATGTAAAATGTGGCTGCACTTCACCCGGCTGCCCATTGGAGGTATATTTGAACTCCGCTTTGGCTGTACGGAGATTCTCCCTGTAGAAGCTACCTTCTTGCATTTCTTCACCGTAATGGAGAGTTATGGTGTGGCCCTTGGGAGCACTATTGTCAAAGCTAACCCAGCCTACCATATTCTGACCCATATCAAGCACAATCTCGCCTTTGGGCGTATAAATAACGTCGACAGGCTTCAGCTTTTCCTTGATCCGCACTGGAATACTTCTTCGCGCTTCGAGAAGATTGAAATCAATGTCAATAGGACGCACTCCTGACCAGTTGTCGTCATTGAGTAAAGCGGTTGACCAAGCTTCATCATATTTATTAGCATCCTGAATCTCGCCATCATAAATATTACTGTCAAGAACATGGGATGGCGCAGCTTTCCAGCTTCTATCAGTGGATATGATATCCGTGCTCCCGTCCGTATACCGGACAACTAGCTCGCAGAGAAAAGCAAAGCTGTCCCCGTAATGACTCCCCTCTTCGCCTTGAAAGCCAAAACGTCCCTTGTACCAGCCATTACCGAGCATAGCACCTACGGCATTGTTCCCCTTGGTTATTAGAGATGTAACATCAAAGGTCTGGTATTGAATCCAGTGATTATAGCTGTTGCAATAAGGCGTTAAGTATTCGTCCCCGACCCGCCCGCCGTTAATTTCAACCTCATATAACCCTAATCCGCATACATAAAGATTTGCCTGGGCGATCTCTCCGCTAATACTGAAACGTTTTCTCAAAAGGGGATGGACGGCTTTATCCTCCCAGTCCGGGGTGATCCATTGGCCTGACCAGGGCTGTTCCAGCTTAGAGGTCTCAAACCATGCAGCAGAACTAATAATATCACCGATATCCGTCCATACATGCACCCTCCAGTAATATCTGGTACAAGGCTCTAATTTCATTTCCAGCGTATAACCGATACTATCAATATCCTCTCGAACGCCGCTGTCATGCACGATGTTTAAGAATTCCCCGTCATATGCCACTTCTACTTGGCAAGCCTTTTGGATGGTTGCCCCCTCAGCCTCCGTCACCCAGCTTAGGCGGGGTTTGTTAAGGTTATACCCTAATGGATTTACGATACGGTTGCATTTCATAGAAGCTATTTTCATTTAAACTCTCCTCTTTGAAAAAGAATTTACCGCATATCCAGAGTATACCTGCTTCATATTTTCAATTTCTTGGGGGCATATTATAATTGTATGGGGTGAATTTTATGAATAACGCTGCTATTTACCGTGATTCCGGCGAGCGATTTTTTAATAACGGCAATTCTATATTTCTCAACTTATTTAGTGAGAGCTCGGAACCACACTTACATGTTCATGACTTTATCGAAATTTCATATGTGGCCTCTGGATCAGGCATACATATTCTTGGGGATAACAAGTATGAAGTCTGCAAGGGCGATTTGTTTCTGATCAACTACCAGACCCCACACGAATTCAGATCCATTGATTCTCCTGGTGCGCCCCCCTTACAAGTCTATAACTGTGTATTCAAGCCGGATTTTATTGATGTTAATCTTAATGATTATAAGGATTTCAGCGACGTTATCCACTATCTCTCCTTTCGTTCTATTTTTTCTTTAGAAGCTGACAGTATTGATGATCTAAAAATATTAGGCGGAGAAAACTTGGCTATAGAGGCAATTTATAAGAAAATGCTAGTAGAATTCACGAATCAAGAGGACGGATATATTGAAATTCTCAGAGCATACCTTATGGAATTGCTTATTACAATCTTTCGTTCTTTAAAAAAATCGTACAAGACCGATAACAGCAGAATGTCACATCATGCCAAGCTTATAGAAAAATCCATCCAATACCTGAAAGCAAATTACACAATAAGCACAAAGCTTAACGAGCTTGCCTCTCATTCGTTCCTGAGTCCTACTTATTTCTGCAGGCTGTTCAAGGATCATACGGGCATGACAATTTCAGAGTATGTTCAGAAGCTGCGAATTGAAGAGGCCTGCAATTTGCTTACACATACGGACAACAAAATTATTGTTGTCGCTGGGCAGGTAGGCTATAAAGACATTAAACATTTCAATGAGGTATTCAAGAAACTTACCGGTAAGACTCCAAGTGATTATAAGAAATTACATGGAAGGTGAAATATATAGTGCATTCTAAGCAAAAGAGAAAGCCGTCGCCAGCGTGCCATTGGTCCGCTAGTGACGGCTTTTCTGTTCCTTCTATTAGCGGTCTAGAAACCGGTTCTTGGTATTTCCTCAGGCGCCTGAGCGATCGGTTCCATCCGGCCGGACCGGACTTCATACATGTTCCGATGAGCGATGATCATCTGTTCCACCAAAGGCTGATATGGCCGCTGGCAGACATCAACTGCCCCGATCTGATAATTCTCCCCGTCAAAACGCCCCAGTACCGTCTGATCGTTAAGCTGAAAATAATGAACACCGATCAGACTTGGTATTGCAGCAGCTTGTTCTACGTAATAGCGGTAAGCGAGCCCCCGGTCCTGCTGGGTAGTCACTGCCCGGATACCATAAGCCGGCAAGCCGGAATCTGCAGCTCCGAAGTGAAATTCCCCAATCATCACCGGTCGCTTAAGCCTCCTGCTGATACGCTCGATAAGCTCCCGGTCCGGTTGAAGCTGATAGCAATTGATGCTGAATACATCGAAGGCTTCGCAGCCTTCCAGTAGATCTTCATTGGAAATCCAGGCGTAGCGCATACCCAGATTCAAATGCCGGGGATCAACAGCTTTGCAAGCCCTTGCAGGAATTTCTACATAACGCCTGATCATCATCCGGTTGAATAACGTAAAATCGTTCCCTCGCTCCTCATTACCTTCTGCCGATGCTTTTTGGTTATCCAAGAGGTCCTGGAAATTATCAAACGAGGATTCCCAAGCCGTGTTCCAGCGCTCGACTGTTCCATACTTATCTTCGAGCCAGGCAATTAGTCGGTATTTGGACGCGTACGGAACGGGGCTGCGCAGCATCTCCTCCGTCAAATTCAGTCCGTCAACGAAAGCCCACTGCGGTTCGTTCCGCATGAAATAGCCCACCAGTCTCTTGTCTTCCTTAAGCGCAACCAATTGCTTAGCGAACTCCGCCGCACTCTCCTCGTATCCGGGGCTGAAGACGTCCGGGAAATCGCGATAAATTGCCTCTTTCGTCGAAGGAAAGCTGTGCATCGGATAAACATACGGAAGCTTGGAGCTGGAGATAAAATCCGGATCGGACCAGTTTCCAATCGTGTTGATGCCCCACTCCTTCAATCGCTGCTCCGTCAATTCCCTCCAGCATTCCCGCCACCGCTCCCCGAACGTGCGGATCATGTTGGCGATAAAGGGCGAGTATCCGCTCTTGCTCCACGCATCCTTAAACGGCCCTTCCCGCTCAGGAAGCACGGGCAGCAAATGCTCCATTCCCGTTACCTGCAGCTCGGAAGAAGGCCCGACGCAGTCCATCCCGGCGCTGAATAAAGCGTATCCATCCGGGTCAACAAACCACCAGTTCGCTCCATCGAACTCGGTCCGAAAATACCCGGTAGCCGCAAATTGCAGCTTCTTCCAGCCGCCATAGCTGCCGTTAGGCCAATCGGGATTTCCCTCCCCTTGCCGCGCCCTGGCAAGCTCCTCATTTAATGCAGCTATCATTTCTTCGGCAGACTTCGTTTTTCCCTGCCACTCCTTCCAGGAGAGCTGCCCCAGCTCATCAATATATTGGCTGGGAGTATACTTGAACTCCGGCTCTTCCCGTGTCAGCCGCAGCCCCGATACTTCGAACCGCCTATCGGTAACCGAAGGAATCGTACAGACCGAGAGTCCTTCAATCCGGCTGCGGTCCACAAAGGAATCTCCCCTGAGTAGTGATTGCAGCACGCCGGGATAACGGTCCAAAAATAGCTTTTCACCATTTAAAGCCTTCAGCGGCAAGCACAATCGCGTTGTTACACGAGGAAGAACGCCGTAATGAACCGAAACAGAGCGCCCGGCAGTATCCCGAAAATTGAAAATGATAACCAGTACATCGTGGCATTCATGGTAAATATCTGCGGTCAAATATTCATAGTCCTTCCAAATACCCGGTGCATACTGCGATAAATCGAGAGCTGCGCCGCCCCCCTCCGGAGTTGTTTCAATCTGAAAATGATCCTCCGCAAATGTTGTAATTCTGATCCCTTCGGGAACGCTACGGAATGTACCTGCCAAAGATAATGTCATCCTCTGCTTTGCTCCTCCCATAAAAACTCAGAATAAAACTGCATGCCCAAGCAAATTCACAGTCATTATATAGGGGAATTTTTAACAAGTCGATGCCCTTATCTGAAGAACATATCCAATAGATTCAGGTCATTTATACTCTTCGCGGATGAAATCCGTAGACAAAGGCGGACGCATTCGCTCCGTAAGTATCCAAACTTCCCCTCCCGTCACTTCTGCCCTTTTTATTTTTTCTTTAGTTTTTATATAGGAATTGCTGTCATTCTCACAGCCATGTAAGTCCGCTCAGGCAGAGCGATCTGGAAAGTGCCTTCATAGCTATCCTCCAACCTCTCCACAGTCATGTTCCAGGTATCGAGCAGTTCAACCTTAAAGCGGATGTTTGGTTTCATCTTGAACTCACGGAACTTTGGCTGATTGAATCCGAAATAAAACAGATAGTATTCATCTTCAATCCCTGCACAGGGCAAATCCCAATCGGAAGGCAACGGGTTCAAGCCCTCTGCCGGTCCCTCTTCCATTACACGGCGTAAAAACGCAATACGCGCAGGACTGGTTCCGTAGAGTTGACCGCCTTTGGCCCACCATATTTTGTCCTCTGGATGCAGATAAGTTTCACCATGTCCGACATATCCTCCGCGAACGAAGCCTTCCCAGAAGCGCCGGACCATTTCTTGCCCGGTAATGTTTCCCCAACCGTACTCCAGATTGCCTTCGTATGCACATTCGTCGATAACTATCGGCTTATTCCATTGTTTTCTCCATTCGTCTGTATTCTCGGCCGTCTTGTATACGTCAACACGCTGAATACTGCAATGAGTAACCCACGGTTTGTGAAAATCATAAACTATTGAACCATTGTGGTTAGATATCAGATGGCCATAAGGATCGTTGTCCGTTACAATTTGAGCGAACCGCTCCCAGTCATCAAGGTTTTTGGTCCTCATAAAATCGTATTCATTAGCAAGAGACCACCAAATATGGCGATACGCAGAAAGTCTTGCTACAATGTACCGTAGGTATAGATCGTCTGCATCCTTGCCCATTTCAGCGAATCCCCAGCGGTCGTAGGGATGGAATAGAATCAGGTCTGCTTCAATACCAAGCTCGCCGAGATCGGCAATCCTTTCCTCCAAATGCCTAAAAAACCCCGGATTAAACCTGCTATAGTCCCAGCCCTGCTCAAGCGAACCTTCAAACGGAAAGTAGACCGGCTCATTGGTGTTATATGAATATGATTTAGGGAATACACACATTCTCAATTTGTTAAATGGATTCGCTTTCAAGGTTGCCAATGTTTGCTGCTCCATGGCTTCTCCCTGATGGATCCATGCGTAGCAAGTTGTGCCGACTGGCAGATAACGTGTTCCGTCCTCATAAGCAAAATGAAAAGTATTTTTTACCCGGACCGGTCCGTGGTTTCCTGTCTTTGCAGCTACACATTCGAATACGCCTTCGATTCCATGAAGAGAATGTTCTGTGCTGTTTGTTCTGAACAACCACTTCCCTTCGCTGTCCGGCATGAATCTGATGCAATACACACCTTCTCCATCATAGAACCCAGAGGTTTGAATGGAGCGTTCTCCAAAAGTAAATTCTGCGTTCAACGAAACGTCCACAAATGGATTGCCTTGTACGGGCCCTCCATGCAGTACAATTTCACATACTCCCCACTTAGACACCTTCTCTGGGATCACAGCGGAAATGTTTTCTTGTGTTTTATAAGCCACAACATAATCTCCTTCCTATTATTCTTGAAAATTATGAAAGACCAATAATTAAGCTAAACACAAACTAAATTTCAACGAACATTTACCACTTTTTTACTCATTCAAATCCTACATCAACTTAAATACATCGTCAATACAGTTATAATATAATGAACAAAAGCCCAAGGAACAGAAAGATTCTACCTTCAAACTAAACTTACTAAACAAAAGTACATTTCTTGCCTAATCCTTTTCAGGATGGTTATGATAGGGTTAGATGTTCTACCATCAAATGACCACACCATTGGAGTGAAAGCGATGATCCATATACTGGTTGCAGAAGATGACCGGCATGCCAGAAGACTGCTTGAAGCCGTGCTGAAACGTGAAGGTTACCTGGTGTCCACCGCCGAAGACGGGGTACGGGCAATGGAGGTGCTCGAACAGCAGCATATCGACCTGATCATTCTTGATATTATGATGCCGAATATGGACGGGTATGAGTTCGCCAAGGAGCTCCGGGATGCCGGCAACCAGATTCCCATTCTGATGGCTACAGCCAAGCATCTTCCTGAGGATAAAAAGAAGGGCTTCCGCCTCGGGACCGACGATTATATGACGAAGCCGATTGATACCGAGGAAATGCTGCTGCGGATTCAGGCCTTGCTTCGCCGTTCCCAGATCGCAAGTGCCCGTAAGCTGGTTGTAGGCAAGGTGATTCTGGACCATGATGCCTTGACGGTTACACGGGACGAGGAGAAGCAGACCCTTCCGCAAAAAGAGTTCTACCTGCTGTATAAGCTGCTGTCCTACCCGGACCGCATCTTCACCCGTATCCAACTGATGGACGAAATCTGGGGGATGCAAAGTGAGAGCACGGACACCACGGTCAATGTGCATATCAACCGTCTGCGGAAGCGGTTCGAAGGGTATCCCGAATTCGAACTGGTGTCTGTCCGCGGCCTCGGCTATAAGGCGGTGCGGAATCCATGAGCAGATTGGGTGCAAGAATCAAAGAGAAAATCACCCTGCCGTTCCTATTTTCACTGATGGTATGCGTTATTTTCCTAATCACCGTTGTGATCACCGGTATATTGTTCTTTCTGGCCCATTTCTTCGGGCTGCTGAATAATGAAATCGCCCAGGGCGGAATTGTGCTGCCCATCATGATTTTGTTATCCTGCATCATTATCGGAACCGCGATCTCCGGCTTAGCCAGCCGCAAAATGGTTCAGTCGATCCGGGAGTTTATTGATGCAACCAAGCGGCTGGCCGCCGGCGATTTCTCCACGCGCCTGTATTTGAAGAGTCCCCCTGAGTACCGGATTCTGTCTGAGAATTTTAACCGGATGGCCGAGGAGCTCGGCGGTATTGAGATATTGCGTACCGATTTCGTGAACAATTTCTCCCATGAATTCAAGACACCGATTGTCTCAATCAAAGGCTTTGCCGAAATCCTGAAGCATGACGACCTCTCCAGAGAAGAACGGAATGAATATCTGGATATCGTCATTGAGGAATCCGCCAGACTGGCCTCCTTGGCCTCAAATGTGCTGGAGCTGTCGAAGATTGAGACACAGACTATTCTGACAGATAAGCAAAAAGTGAATATCGGAGAACAGATCCGCCAGTGTGTGCTGCTGCTGGCCGCCAAAATCGAAAAAAAACATGTATCGCTCGATCTCACCCTGCATGATTATTCCCTATCCGGCAATAAAGAGCTGCTCAATCAGGTCTGGCTTAATCTGCTGGATAATGCGGTCAAGTTCACACCGGAGCATGGAACAATCACTATCGGGATGAAACGGACGGCAGAATCGCTGGAGGTGGTGTTCCGTGACACCGGCAGCGGGATTGATCCGGAGGCCGTCCCCAGAATCTTCGATAAATTCTACCAGGCGGATACGTCCCACTCGGCAGCCGGCAATGGACTCGGCCTGACCATCGTACAGCAAATCATTAGCCTGCACGGCGGCAAGGTTGCTTGCGAGAGCACACCTTCCGAAGGAACAGCATTTATCGTCACATTGCCGTCTGGAGCATAAAAATAACCCCACAAAGTGAGGCTTTGGCTTCGAAGCCTTGTCAGGTACTTTGCGGGGACCCCAGAAACATATAAATTAAACAAAGCTTTGAAAGAACCGCGAGGTTTTTTCAAAGCTTTTTCTATTTTTCAGAAAAGTTAACTTTCAGTTTATGTTGTTCCGGTACCATACATACATCATCACACAAAGGAGTCAGACTTATGGTCAAAATACTCAAGTACTTAAACCCGAAGGAATGGGCTCTCTTCGGCGTCAGCATCCTTTTTATCGTTGCCCAGGTATGGCTCGATCTCGAATTACCCGATTATATGAGTGAAATTACCCGGCTGGTTCAGACACCGGGAAGCGAAATGAGCGAGATTATGGCTACCGGCGGCTGGATGCTGCTGTGTGCGCTCGGCAGTCTGGCGACCTCGATTGTTGTTGCCGGCATCGCGGCCCGGATCGCGGCCAACTTCTCGGCCCGGCTGCGCTCCAAGCTGTTCGATAAGGTGCAGTCCTTCTCCATGGAGGAGATCAACAGCTTCTCGACAGCCAGCCTGATTACCCGTTCGACCAACGATATTACCCAGGTGCAGATGCTGATTGTTATCGGTCTGCAGTTGCTGGTGAAAGCCCCGATCCTTGCAGTGTGGGCACTGCTGAAGATTACCGGCAAGAGCTGGCAATGGTCGCTGACGACCGGTATTGCCGTCGGAGTGCTTATCCTGATCGTCGGGATCTGTGTCGTGCTCGTGCTGCCGAAGTTCCAGAAGCTGCAGCAGCTGACCGATAACCTGAACCGGGTATCCAGAGAGAATCTGACCGGACTGCGCGTTATCCGTGCTTATAATGCGGAAGGCTATCAGGAGGATAAGTTCAGCGGAGCTAATGATGATCTCACCCGGACGAACCTGTTCGCGAACAGTGTACTGGCGGTACTTATGCCAAGCATCACCATGATTATGAGCGGGCTGAGCCTTGCAATTTATTGGGTAGGCGCGGGACTGATCCAATCTGCCAATATGGCTGACAAAATGGGTACATTCTCCAACATGATCATTTTCTCGTCCTATGCGATTCAGGTGGTTATGGCCTTTATGATGCTGATTATGATCTTCATTCTGATGCCCCGCGCCCATGTCGCGGCCAAACGGATCAACGAAGTGCTGGATACCAAGCCAAGACTGACGAACGGATCGCTGACCGCTTCGCCTTCCAAGCTTGCCGGTGAGGTGGAATTCAGAAATGTCAGCTTTAAATATCCCGATGCAGATGATTATGTCATTAAAGATATCAGCTTTACCGCGAGCAAAGGCGAAACCGTCGCCTTCATCGGCTCGACCGGCTGCGGCAAAAGCACCGTTGTCAACCTGATCCCCCGCTTCTATGATGCAACCGATGGTGAGGTGCTCGTCGACGGGATGAACGTTAATGAGTACGAACAGAGCGCGCTCCGCAACAAGATGGGTTATGTCTCGCAAAAAGCAGTGCTGTTCGGCGGGACAGTATCGTCCAATATCGCCTTCGGCGACAACGGCAGTGACATTTCCGCTGAAGTGGTGGACGCCGTATATACTTCCCAGGCTTCAGATTTCGTAGAGAAAATGGATGGCAGCTATGATGCGCACATTGCTCAGGGTGGTTCCAATCTGTCCGGCGGCCAGAAGCAAAGGCTGTCCATCGCCCGGGCCGTCGCCCGCCGTCCGGAAATTCTGATCTTCGACGATTCCTTCTCCGCGCTGGATTATAAAACGGACCGCAAACTGCGCAGCGAGTTGAAAAAAGGCTCCCACGGAACCACGATGCTGATTGTCGCCCAGCGGATCGGTACCATTAAGGATGCGGATAAGATCATCGTGCTGGAAGACGGCCGCATTGCCGGCATAGGCACACATGAGGAATTAATGGACAACTGCAGCGTCTATCAAGAAATTGCTTATTCGCAGCTGTCTAAGGAGGAGTTGGCATAATGTCTGCAAACAACAAACAACCCGGCACCTGGAGCAAGCTTCTCCGTTATTGCCGCAAATATATTCCAGTAGTACTCATAGCCGTAATCAGTGCAGCTATCGGGACAGTGCTTACCCTGCTCGGTCCGGATCAGCTCTCGGAGATGACCGACCTGATTACCAAGGGCATCGCCACCGGAATCGACTTGGATGCAGTGGCTTCTATCGGATTTTACCTAATCATTATCTATGGGATCAGCGCTCTACTGTCTCTAACACAGGGACTCATTATGGCAAATGTGACGCAGAAAGTCTCCAAACGTTTAAGAGCCGATCTGGCCCACAAAATGAACAGACTCCCGATCTCCTACTACAATAAATCGACGACCGGCGATATTCTTTCCCGGGTAACCAATGATGTGGATACCATCGGGCAAGCGATGAATCAGAGCGTAGGTATGCTGGTCACCGCGATCTCGCTGTTCATCGGGTCGATCGTCATGATGCTCAAGACGAATTGGATCATGACCGTTACAGCAGTTGTCGCGACGGTCATTGGCTTCGGTCTGATGATGGTTATTATGAAGCAATCCCAGAAGTATTTTCAGAGCCAGCAAGAATACTTGGGTAAGATCAACGGTCATGTGGAAGAAGTCTACACCGGACATACCGTTGTAAAAGCCTACAATGCCGAAGCGCAGATGCGCGGCGCATTTGAAGATTTGAACGGAAACCTGAAAAACAGTGCATTCAAGGCCCAGTTCCTCTCCGGTCTGATGATGCCGATTATGATGTTTATCGGGAATTTGGGCTTTGTGGCCGTCTGTGTGGTTGGTGCTATACTGGCGTCGAACGGAGACATTTCCTTCGGGGTCATCGTCGCTTTCATGATGTACGTCCGGTTCTTTACCCAGCCGCTCTCGCAGATTGCCCAGGCTGCGCAGAGCTTGCAATCCGCTTCAGCGGCCGGCAAACGCGTCTTTGAATTCCTGGAAGCTGAGGAAATGGACGATGAGAGCCAGAAGACGGTACGACTGGAAGCCGCAACCGGCAGAGTGAAATTCGAACACGTGAAATTTACCTATGAGGGTACGGACAAACCGGTCATCAAGGACTTCTCCACCGAGGTTCAGCCGGGTCAAAAAATCGCCATTGTCGGCCCTACCGGCGCCGGCAAAACGACGCTCGTCAATCTGCTCATCCGTTTCAATGAACTGACCGGCGGCGAGATTTACATCGACGATACTCCGATCAGCAGCCTGACCCGGGAGAATATCCATGACCAGTTCTGTATGGTGCTGCAGGACACCTGGCTGTTTGATGGTACAATCCGCGAGAATCTGGTGTATAACCAGACCGGTATTACCGATCAGGAGATTCAGGATGCCTGCAAGTCGGTGGGCCTGCACCATTTCATCCAGACCTTGAGCGCCGGTTACGATACAGTATTGAACGACAAAGTCAATTTGTCAGCCGGACAAAAGCAGCAGCTCACCATTGCCCGCGCGATGCTCAAAAATGCGCCGATGCTCATTCTCGACGAGGCGACCAGCTCGGTCGATACCCGGACAGAGCTGCTGATCCAGCAGGCGATGGACCGGCTCATGGAAGGCCGAACCTCCTTCGTCATCGCCCACCGGCTCTCGACCATCAAGAATGCCGATGTCATTCTCGTGCTGAAGGACGGCGACATTCTGGAGAGCGGCAGCCACAGCGAGCTGCTGGCCAAAAACGGCTTCTACGCCGAGCTATATAACAGCCAATTCGAGCAGGCTTCTTAAAGCACTGAACGAAATCACATTGGACATCACCAAAAAGAGGCTTCCTTCAGCAAACATGTAAAAGAGCAGCCAGCCCAGGAATTATTCTGGGCTGGCTGCTCATGATGAACTCATGAAATGCTTCAACTTCTTAATTTATAAGCGACATATATTCAAATGCTGTTGTTCCATATACACCCTTAAAGTGCTTGTTCAAATGGGTTAGGTCAACAAAACCGCAGGCAGCAACTGCTGAATAAATATCAAGCAATTGAGGCTCGATATAAAGCATGACATAATCCAGACCCGTCATATCATGTGCCATTCCATCATGGGCCTGTTCCGGATTAAAGAGCATAACACCGTTCTGATAGGATAATTGTAAACTGCCTGCCAGGTTATACTTTTGAATCCCGCGTAACGTAACTCCTATGGCATACTCCTGATGAGAATGCTTTTTATACGTAAAATCAGTCATCGTTGCTGACAATGCGGTAATGCCGGCCGATTTTTTATATATAAATTTGTTCATTCCATTCACCTCTTCATAAGCTTCCCTACATCCAAATCATGATAGCAGCGTAAATAAGAGATAGCGCCATTACTACATTAACCGACTGTTATGCTTCTGTAAAAACGCTTTGAAGATCGTACCGAATAGCACCCATGTAATAAATGCCAGAAAGCCAATTATTGTAATCGCTATAATACTTAATATCATCGCAGTGCTTGAGTTATAGCCGTGCATAATAAAAGTCGGAATTACAGTTAATGTGAACAGAACTACCTTTGGATTAAGAAACTGCATAAGGAAGCCTGACAAAAAGGTAGCTGTTTGCTTATCACCCGGGTTTGATACATCCATTTTGTAAATCAGGTAACCAAGATAGAGCATATAACAGCTTCCGATGATCTGCATCACAATAATTATTTTCGGCATGAGCGAGATGAGGATCGTATTCAACATAGCGGAAATAACCAGCAACAGGCCAAAACCAATCGTTGCCCCATACGTATATTCCATCGCTTTTTTCGCTCCAAGATTATTCACAGTAGACAATATGACGATATTCGTAGGTCTAACGCAGTAAATCAAAAAAGATGTAGTATCCATGAGAACCTCTCTTTCCGGTTATTCTCATATATTACATCTTCGTTTGGAGGGGCTATAGTATATTATTGCAGAAATTGATACTGGTTAAAATCCTATTTCAACTAGATCATTCGCATACTAACGTTTTCGTTAGCTTAACCATCTATCGTGAGACTGAATATTTTTCAAAACTTAGTACATCATCTACAACTATTCCACTAAAATCTTGCATGTAGTGGTACTGGGCAATCAAGCTTTATCCAATTCCAAAAACATTCCTCGGCTTTCTCTCTGCTCTGCTATTCGTGAATCTCCACGATTTGCATATTGACGAATTCAGGTACTGCTTGCCGTAAGTAATTGAAAGCAGCGTCCCGATAATAGCTTCTCCCCCGTGTTCTATATAGCTCGGGATCGCCCATAGTCAAAGATGCGTAGCTATATCATTAATAGACCCAATCCTATAAATAAATGTTGTACGCAGTTGTTTTAAGTTCGCTCTCCCGCATCAGCACTCAATTGCTTACATAAATTAAAAGCATCGCGATTTCCTGCTTCAGTCTATTAATGTATAATGGGCAATATTATTATTGTTAATTGAAGGAGCACTGTATGAAAACCCGCAAATGGACATTCGCTATTGTCCTGATCATTGTTATGTTTACGTTGCTGTTGCTGCAATTTAGCAGCTCGTTGCTAAAGATTCATAATCTTGTTAAACCGTTACAGACTCATTCATCGACCGGAACCGACCCGATTCACATCGTGCTAATTTCTCAAGAACTTGAGAATTATTCATGGCGAGCAATCGAGCAAGGGGCACGCAAGGCTGCAATCGCTTACGGAATGGAGCTGGAGTATATCGGACCAGACCGCATAAATCCCGCCGAGCAAATCAGATTACTAGATAAAGCTATCTCAGCCAAAGCCGATGCTATCCTGATTCAAGGAATTAATGATCCGGAATACCGCCAATTAATCAGCAAAGCGACAGACTTGGGTATCCCTGTTATTACTGTGGATACAGATGAGCCTGGTTCGAAAAGGTTGGCTTATGTAGGAACAGACAATCTGGGCGCCGGTAAACAAATGGGCGAATTGGTGGTAAAAGCATCCGGGCAACAGGGTCGCATCGGAGTCCTGATTAGTAACGAACAAGTTGAGAATCAGAGGTTAAGGCTTCAAGGCTTTCGCTCGGTCATAAGTCAGTACCCAGGACTTCAGATCATTGAAGTAGCATCCTCCAACATTTCGATGCTCCAAGCTGCACGAGTGGCGCAAAACATGCTTTCCCGTTATCCGCAAATTGGGTATATGGTCGGGTTCAGTTCTTCTGACGGTCTTGGCATACTGAAAGCGGTACAAAGGATCCGGCCAACAGGGCTGGAGATTTTCGCTTTTGATGATAAAACCGAAACGGTTGAAGCAGTCCAAGCGGGGGAAATTAAATTAACAATAGTCCAGCAACCTGTGGAAATGGGCTTAAAAGCAGTTGAACTACTTCATAAATACTTGCAGGGGATCAAGCCCCCAAGTCTAACTTTTACTGAAACATCCGTGCTTAGTGTCCCTTCTTCTAGTAGTGAAACTGGGGTGATCGGAAAATGACGATACGCATGAAGCTGTTAATCTTCATCCCTCTCCTCGTTGTCCTTGCTAATTCCGTTGCTTACTTCGTGTTTCAAAGTGGGAAAATAGTACAGGCAAGTTATGATGAAATGATGGAACGCGTCCTGCTGATTGAAAGAACCACCGAGTCGGCTGATAGCAACCTCCGGCTGCTTTATGCTTATCTGGTCAATTCTGCGGATACTGAAGGGATTGATACGGCCGGGAATCAATTAATAACATTGCACAATCAAATCGAAAAAATGCCCAAACTTGCCTCCCCCACTCATTCATTTGACCCGGAGAGCTACATTAATTTACTGGCAACATTGCTGGAACAAAAACATTCAGCGGTTGCGGCAGCACAGTCCGGAGAGCTTCAATCTGCATTCGATTATTATATGGAGACCGAAAAAACAGTTAGTTATATTCGTGAAACCGGCCAACAATTGGTTCATTCGGAGCTTACTTTTTATGGTCCTATCATCGAAAATATCAGAGCTGAAAATGAGCGCATGAATCGGCGCGGTATCGCACTGTTCGGAATGAGCACACTCATGGGCGTTTTGCTTGCTGTTTGGGTTTCACGGGGCATCACTGGTCCGGTAAGCAGACTGGTCAGCATGGCAAAAAAAATAGCTAAAGGAGATCTCAGGATAGAGCCGGAACCGCATAAAGAAGATGAGTTAGGACTGCTGTCTTATGCCATCCAACAAATGTCTGCTGATCTAAACGAGTTGATCGAAAAAGACAAAAAGAGCCTGGAAATGCAACGCATTGTGAAGGAACTGGAACTTCAGGCACTTCAGAGCCAAATCAACCCTCACTTTTTGTTCAATACTTTAAATGTGCTGTCCAAGCTGGCTTTTCTGGAAGGAGCAGAGAAAACAAGTGATCTGATCATCTCCCTTTCCAATCTACTGCGATACAGCTTGCAAAAGCTAGATAAACCAGTTACCTTGCAGGAAGAGATTGCTCATATTAAGGAATATATCACAATTCAGATGACCCGTTTTCGTGATCGCATCTCGTTTGAAATTGACACTGATGCTTCCGCGTTGCATGTGGCAATTCCAGCTCTCACGCTCCAGCCGCTGGTCGAAAATGCTTTTCTTCATGGTGTTGCAAGTATGGAACATGGAGCTGTTATCCGTCTTTTAATCCAAAGCACCTCCGAAGGAGTGTGTATTGTCTTGACAGATAATGGAGTCGGTATGCCGGAGGAGACACGGCTCTCGCTTCTACATTTCGAAGCAGAAACCGACCATAAAAACTCCACTGGTATTGGTACAAGCAATGTATTCAGAAGACTACAGCTTTTCTATGAAAGAGATGATCTTATCGAAATTGAAAGCAGACCCGGTAGAGGTACTTCAATCCTCATACGGATTCCAACCAAAACAGAAGGAGAGTACTCAAATGTACCGATTGTTGATCGCTGATGACGAACCACTTGAACGGGAAGGCCTAGAATGTATTGTTGAACGGTCGATGCCTGGAATTTTCCACATTATTCATGCTTCTAACGGCAGGATGGCAATCGAGTTTGCTGAAGAGCATCGTCCCCATATTGCCATAATGGATATCAACATGCCCGGCATCGGTGGGCTAGAGGCTTTAAGGGAGATGAAACGCCGGCTCCCCAATACAAAATTCATTGTATTAACCGCATACGACTATTTCACTTATGCACAAGAAGCTCTTTCTCTAGGTGCAAAAGAGTACTTTTTAAAGCCCGCCAAACGGGAACAGCTCATCGAAGTTTTTCAACGGCTACTGAATGAAATTGAGCAGGAAAACCACTTAAGAATGCAGGAACTGGAAATGCGACATAAAGTTTCTCAGCTTCTTCCGCTTGCTGAAAATGAATTGGCATTAATGCTCATGCTTGACCAAACAGTGGATACAAACGCTGATCAGCTGTCGGAATGGCTCGACATCCCCCTTACCCGCGGTTGTGCAATAGTCGCCGCTTTTCATGGTGAAGCCTATATGCAGAAAAAAAACAAGATCTATGATTATCTCCGGAGCTTTGTCAAATCCCACAGTCCTGACTCTATTGTCAGCTCACTGATCAACCAGCATATGGTCATTTTTTTACACAAACCTACTTCCGTCAGTGAAACTAACTGGTACCAGAAGACGAAGCAACTGGCCGAGCAACTGTACGGAATTATAGAGCAGCACTTAGGTCTGAAAGTATCCATCGGGATTGGATCAACACACAGCAGAACCGAAGGGTTCCGCAAATCCTATTTTGAAGCAGTATTCGCCTCCACTATGTTGAATAAATTGGATAAGGCATGTCATTTCGATGACTTAAAACAACGTGACTCCCAACCTTATTCTTTCGGTACAGACGATATAGTAAACAATCAAACCCAACAATCCTATGTCACATTCGCTTTGCAGCGGATGCGCGAGCAACGCGTGGAGCAAACCCTAACTGTACTAGATAGGGCCAGACAATATATTTCGGAAAAGTTATCGGACGAATTGTCTCTGGAAGTTGTGGCTGATTTCGTTCACTTGAACCCCCATTATTTCAGTAAGATTTTTAAACAGCAATGCGGTGAAAGCTTTATCGACTATGTTACCCGCCTTCGTATTGAAAAAGCCATCTCTTTGATTAAGGCTGGACAATTATCCTTGAAGGAAATAAGCTTTGAAGTTGGTTACAAAGATCCCAACTATTTCAGTCGTGTCTTTAAAAAAATCACTGGCTTGGCACCTACTTCGTACAAGGATCAAAAATAGCACGGATGGATTTTTTTGATATCAGTAAACAAGAAAATGCTACTCCAGGCTTTAACTTTCTTCTAATCATAGCGAAGGTTGAAATAGTGCGGAAATAGCACAAATTAGTGAAGACGGTTCCTAATCTCCCTTTAGCTGACGCATGCTATACTTCTTTTTGAAGATCTTATGTGATCTGTTATTAAGAAGGGGTTGGGAGTAAATGACTAGAGTATCAAGCAAGTTTATCTTTTTCTTCGGTTCGTTTGCCGGCATTTTATTTGGTTACGATATCGGTATTATTGCCGGTGCAGAAGGACACATCAAAAGCGACTTTAATTTAAGTTCCCTATGGATAGGAATCGTTGTTTCTTCTTTAATGGGTGGAGCGATTATCGGCTCTATATTAAGCGGATTATTAGGGGATAAGTTCGGACGCAGGAAACTGATTTTAATTTCCTCGACGATTTTCTTTATCGGAGCCGTCGGTTCAGCAGTTGCCCCGGACGAAATCACATTGACAATTGCGCGTATCTTCTTAGGAGTTGCAGTCGGTACAGCTTCTTCTTTGGTTCCTGCGTACATGTCCGAAATCGCACCGGCGAATATGCGTGGTAAGTTGTCCGGTTTAAACCAATTAATGATTGTAATTGGAATGTTGTTAAGTTATATTGTGGCATTCATTTTCGAACCAATACCAAACAGCTGGCGGTTAATGCTCGGTAGTGCCGCACTCTTTGCTATCATTTTATATTTGGGTATGCTCAAACTCCCGGAATCACCAAGGTACTTAATTAAAAACGGAATGAGCCAACAAGCACGCGAGGTACTAACTTCTCTCCGCAGTTCAGATGACGAAATAAATGCAGAGATATCTGAAATTGAAAACGTTGCCGATCATGAAAAAACGGGGATATCTCAATTATTCCATAAGAAGTTTCGAATGGCGTTAATCATAGGGGTTGGCATGGCGACTTTTCAGCAAATCCAAGGCGCTAACTCAATCGTATATTATGCCACAAGTATTGCGCGTAACGTCGGTTTGTCATCGCAGTTAGCTGCCGGATTTACGGTGGTTGTAGGTGTAATCTTTGTGGTAACAACTCTTATCTTTTTGCAATTTGTCGATAAATTCAACCGCCGTACAATCCTTACGATCGGCAGCGCAGGTATGGCGCTTTCCTTCTTTACACCGGCTATTCTTGGCAAGTTCGGAGTCAATGACGGTATGCTCAACTGGATTACATTAATCGCCCTCTGCTGCTACATTCTTTGCTATGCATTTTCTTGGGCACCGCTTACCTGGATTATTGTCGGAGAAATTTTCCCGCTCTCAGTGCGCGGAATCGGAGGGGGAATCTCATCAGCCTTCAATTGGACTGGTTCACTATTAATTGGACTTGTATTCCCTCTTCTTGCTGATAAGTTCAGTTTTGGGATTATTTTTTCAGCGTTTGGTGTCATTTGCATTCTGGGATTACTCTTTATACGGTTTGTAGTTGTAGAGACGAAAGGCCGCACTTTGGAACAAATCGAAATAGAAATGGCAGCTCATTCTGAAAAAAAACAACTAAAACAAGTCACGAAAATGATTGAACGCTCTTTATAATGTAACAATGCGTGACTGCAATATCCGGAACCCCTAGGAGTGCTATCCTGTCGCTGTATGATCCGCTCTGCCGACCCTGCTGCACAGTCGCCGCACCAGGAAACATCCAGTAGCTCCGAGAAAATCAAAACCACCCGTTCTACGGGTGGTTTTGATTACGAATATAAGATGATTTTTTCTCTTTTCATCAGCCACTTTTCGCAGCTTTCATGGTCGTTTTAGCAGCTTTGGTGATCCACCACATTTGTGATTTTTCATTTTAAATGAGAATTCGCTGTTAAAAACCCTTATGTAATAAGGGGTAGTGTTTCATTTCAGTCAATCAGAATGAAAAAGAAATTATGCACCTCACCATTAATATCAATCTCTACATTCGTTTCTGTTTCTGCAGGGTAGAATGAAATCCACTGGACGCTTTCGTTAGTTGCCGTTGGGTGTGATTCAATGACTTCATCGTTAAGCTTAAATATGGCTGGATAATCCGAGGTTATTTTAAAATCCACTACTACTTTTTCCTCTGTCATTAGTTGGATCTTATCACCATCAGAAATCTCAAATACTCCATTCCCAATCTCAGACGTTTAATTATATTCTTTAATAGCATCCAATCTTTTGAACAGTTTATTAAACTCATTTAATTTAGCCTTATCCTCGACTTTGACTCCTGAACAATAGAAAGAAATATTGCCGTTGCCTTCATTTAAAGAATTCATTTCTTCCAATACTTTTTTTAAATTTTTTGCAGTACCATTATTCCCATCAATTATATTAACATCCGATGAAAATAGTTTTCTAAATATATCTCTATAGTAAGAAAAGTGAGTACATCCTAAAACAATAGTTTCATACTTACTTAAATCATATATAGATAATTGTTCTTGAAGATAAGACAGCACTATTTGCTCGTTAAACTCAAAACTTTCTGCAAACTGAACTAATTTCGGAAGCGGTAATAAATCAACAACATGTTCGTTATCTAATTCAGTAATAAGATTTTGAAGTCTTTCTTCCTTTAGAGTCAAAGCAGTAGCAGTTACCAAAATTCGTTTATCTATATTTTTTTTTGTTGTAACAGCTGGTTTTACAGCAGGCTCCATACCAATGATTGGAATACTGTATTTTGCCCTTATTTCTCCGATTGCTGCACTTGTGGCAGTATTGCAAGCAATTACTATCGCTTTTACTTTTTGCTGGGTAATAAATTCTATAGCATTTAAAACATACTTTTTAACGTCATCTTTCGTTTTGTGCCCATATGGAACATTTAATGTATCTGCGTAATATAAATAATCTTCATTAGGTAAAACTTTTAATGTATCATGCAATACAGTAATGCCTCCAATTCCAGAATCAAAAAAACCTATTTGCATTTCTATTATCCACCTCGAATTCCATTATTTTTTCAAATAATTCAACATTAGTTCTCCAATTTCATATGCATGTGTTTCCAATGCAAAGTGCCCAGTATCCAATAAATGAATCTCGGCTTTAGGTAAATCTTTCTTAAAAGCTTCAGCACCAGCCGGAATAAATGAAACATCATTTTTACCCCACACTGCCAATAAGGGTGGCTGATATTCACGGAGATACTTTTGAAAGTCCGGGTACATTTTTACATTATTTTGGTAATCAAAAATCAAATCCAATTGTTTCTCATCATTTCCCGGCCGGGACATATAAGCAATATCAAGAGTATAGCCATCTGGGGAAACTTGGCTTTCCTTTGTTCCATCAACATATTGGTTCTTGATCGTGTCAGGCGCAAATGCTGTCCTATAACTTTCTCTTTTTTCTTGTGTAGGATAATGCCAATAATCTTCTCGTGCCGCCCATTTTCCCCCTAGTCCTTCACGATAAATGTTGCCATTCTGGCTTATTATTGCTGTTACACGTTCTGGATGGTGCATGGCTATACGAAAGCCAATAGGGGCTCCGTAGTCAAAGACGTATAACGCATATTTAACAAGCCCTAGTTTATCGATAAAAGCTTCGATAATTTCAGTAATATGGTCAAATGTATACTGGAAATCTTCTCTGTCAGGGGATGAGGAATTCCCGAACCCCGGATAATCAGGAGCAATTAAATAGTAATCTTTTTCTAAAATAAGTATTAGCTCTCTAAACATATGACTTGCGGATGGAAAGCCATGAAGTAATAAAATTGCTGGCCTGTTGGGATTACCAGCCTTACGATAAAATACATTCAATCCTTCTATCTCTAATGAATGATATGTCGTCATACTGTAACCTCCTGTTTTCTTTATAAGACCTGTCGCTTACTGAACTAATTGTAACTTCTCACAAATATCGTGTAAAATGAATTAATGCGATTGGTAACATCAAAATTATCAATACTAAAATGGAGGAATGACGGTGGACATCCGGGACTTGCAGATTTTCCTCGCAGTTGCGAACGAAGGAAGCATTACCAAAGCAGCCGAAAAAATGGAATATGTTCAGTCGAGTATAAGCATCCGTATCCAGCAGCTTGAAAAGGAACTGAAAACAGCGCTATTTCGTCGTGGGCGGCAAGGGGTTCGGCTTACAACATCAGGAGAAACACTCAAGTCCTATGCTGAGAAAATTGTCTTTCTTACTCAAGAGGCGGAACGGGTCGTGGCAGATAACTCAATCCCAAGAGGGCCGCTTCGGATCGGATCGCTCGAAACCACAGCAGCGATTCGGCTACCGTCTATACTCACCGATTATCATAAATCTTATCCAGAGGTGGATTTGGCATTAAAAACTGGAACGACGGAAGAACTCATCCATTTAGTGTTGAAATACGAGTTGGACGGAGCTTTCGTAGCTGCGCCAGTTGATCATGCTGAGCTCGATATTACAGAGATAGGGGTTGAGGAACTTGCGTTCATATCGGGAGGACAATTCCCCTCAATTGACCAGGCTGAACAATTGCGAAATCTGACTTTATTGGTATTTCGTGTTGGGTGTTCATACCGGCGAAAACTCGAGGATTGGTTACATTTGCAAGGAATTATTCCTGCTAAGATCATGGAGTTTGGAACATTGGAAGGAATCCTTGGATGTATTCATGCTGGTCTCGGGGTATCCCTGTTACCTCGCTCAGTGGTTGAAAGAGCCATGGTTCAATATAACTTGCGATCTCAAGAAATCTCGGAAGAGTTCTATAAAACCCCGACTCTATTCATACGTCGTAAAGATACTTATGAAACTGCAGCTATATCCGAATTTATCCGAATTTCAAAACAGAGGTTCAGCTTCACTCAAGATCATTAGACCACGAATGAGAGCCCGCATCCCCCCTTATCTATAAGAAAAGAACAACCACCCTATTCAAATGGCTGTTCTTAAAATGAACATGAAAAGTATGAAGTTAACCGGATGCACTCATTTCCTGCACTTATTGTAGAGCCTGACCGGCTCCCAAAGTTTCAATCTTCACCCTATGGAATTCTGCTGCCCCCTGACTGACGAATATAGCAAGCTTTCCTTGCTGAATGTCGTACATTCTGGCACTCATCGCCACATCTCCGCCGACATAAATTTCGCAAATCGTGCCGTCAATAAACACCTTCAGCTCATATTCCTGTTCCGGCAGCAGCTTGAGCGGGCGTTCCAGCTCCACATCATAAGGGAAGGTTTTACCTCCCTCTTCAGATTGCATAATTGGCCCACGGAAGGTAATTCGGCTGCGCTGGGGCTCAAGCGTGATATAGTAGGCAAAATCAAGACTTTCGCCTGCCCGAAGCATGAACCCTAGACCCTGGGTTGATCCCGAGAAACGTACGGTTGTAGAAATCTTGCACTGATCGGGCAGTTCCTCCTGTGTGATACAACCTGCAAAAGCATAAGGAGATTCACAGAGCAGCACATCGTCCGTGATCGACCAATCTCCTGCAATTCCCTCAAAATTTGTGGGTAACTGTTCGGTAAAGGCAGAGTTAACCGTTTCGGGTACGTTCACACCAAGTGTTCCATCCGGACGTTGAATAATTTCATGTACAATCATATTGCCGCCCCAATCCCATGTGTCATAGTCTTTGCCTGAAGCTTTGGGCGGGTTCCAGCCGAACAGATCGTCATCTTTCGTCGGATTCCAGCCGAACAGATAACGTTTCTGTCCATCGGACACCGACTTGGCCGCATAATAAGCACGTCCATCAAAAGCCTCTTCCTGCGGAGTAATCCAAGGCCCGTTTAAAGATTGGCTCATCCGGTAAAATGTGCCGAAACGCCCCGTATAAGAAGAATAGATGAGGTACCACCAGTCCCCCATCCGGAATAAGTCCGGGCATTCATGCGCTCCCACATGCAGGTTCGGTGCGTACAGCGGCTCACGGTACTCCCAATGCTTGAGATCCTTGGACGACAGTAGACCGGTGCAGCCTTTCCGGTTCGTCGGTCCTTTTGCCAGTGCTGCGATCAGCATCCAGTATTGTCCCTCTTCTTCATTCCAGAATACAAAGGGATCGCGCCAGTCCGCCAGCTCATAAATTTCACCATCCGGACCAAAAGTGTCTTCAGGAATCGGCTCCCATGTTCGCAGATCCTTGCTGATGGCATGGCAGGCGAACTGTTTCCCTTCGGGAAAGATACAATAGAACATATGATAGACATCGTCCACTTTGAGAATATGGCCGGTTCCGCCTTCGATCCTGCAAGCTCCATCTTCCCTGTAATTCACGAAATCCTTCGTGCCAAGCAAATGCCAGCCATGATCAAGACCTTCCCGGTAGTTGTCTCTCCACCCGTGCAGATAGAACAGCTTAAACTCTCCATCTTCGTAATAGGGAATAACATCCCCTACCCAAGCATTATGCGGACGATAAAAAAATTCTTTCATTAACTATTCCTCCCGTTGTTCTAAGTGGCTAAGCAATAGCGAGATGACTTGTGCACTCTCAGCACGGTTAACATATTCATGCGGCATGAATAATTGGTTCCCGCGCCCGCTGATTAATCCTAGCTCCTGTACGCCAGCGACTGCATTTGCAGCCCAGCCGCTGATCGTACCAGCATCCTTAAAGTCACTCTGGCGATTGACGGCAGCATTTTGTCCTGCATGGAATAGATACGCTTTGTACATCATAGCTGCCATTTCTTCACGGCTTATGTTTTGCTCCGGTACAAAGGTGTCTATACTTCTTCCGGTTACAATTCCCGCTTCGTATGCTGCGGCAATGGAAGCAGCATACCATTTTGTTGAATCTACATCCTTGAATGCGGCTGAGTTCTTCGCTGTTATTCCGAGTGCACGGGTGATCAAGGCAGCGAATTCAGCCCTGCTCACCTTTTGCTTTGGGGCGAATGCCGTTTCACTCACACCTAAGACAATTTGCTGCGCGGCCATCCTTTTAATTACGTCATAGGCCCAATAGGAGGCATTAACATCTTCAAACGATTTGTCATAAGTAAGGACGGCAAACTTACTGAAGTGGCTCACATTCGCTGTCCATTTACTGCCCGCAAAGATTCCACCCATATACTCTAGTCTTCCGTCATCAGCGATGTAATAAATGCCCGTCAGATCTTGTTGGGAATTCTCCTGTGCAGTCAGTCTGATTGAGACGGGTTTGGAGAACTTCTCAAGCGTCAGTTTCGTTCCATCAGGCTTCACAATGGACAACTTGAAGTCGTAGACCTCTCCAGCCGCAGAGATAGCTGCCTGATTCTTTTGCCCGGCTTGTGCAACCCGTTCTTTGCTTTGCTCTGAAGATAAAGTTTCCATTTCAAAAGAGATCTTCGCATGTTCTAACTCGCTGCCCGTAACCTGTGCCTGCAATTCCTTTAATACTTCTGCGGGGACTTCGATTTCCACATCTGTGTTTTTAATCTTCAGGGCATTCTTGCCGTCATTTGCAGATGTGGTCACAGGGAACAGCACCTGCCGCTCTCCCTTTGCCATCTCGAATGACAAGCTGCTCTGACTCTCCGGTTTGCTTGCCGAAATCACAGGCTGACTTGGAGGACTGGTTGGAGCGGCTGTAGCAATCGGATCGCTTGGACCGTTTGGGTCAGTCGGACCGGCCGGATCGGTTGGATCGGTTGGATCGGTCGGGTTATTCGGATTCGTCGGATTCTGCAACTTAACCGGTACATTGAAATCATCGACGTTAATATGTCCGAAACCGCCCGTGGATTGGTCAACCACCTTGATGTAAAGCTCTTGGCCGATATACTGCGATGCATCCCAGATCTTCCGCTGATACTCCTCATAATTAGTGGCGGTCTCTTTAAATAGCTCTTTACCGTCTGATGCCCGGACCAGCGCAACATACAGCTTATCGATATCACGCCCGCCGCTGACCAGGAAGTTGATCTTGCCATTCCCGCCAAGAATGAATTTCTGCGATTTCAGCGTTCCCGTTAAGCTGTCACCTCCGGCTTGCTCGTTGAAGCCCCACAAATGATAGCCACCCGGAATTTTATGCGACGGATTGAAGTAGATCGTCTCCCAGAAAAACTGGGTATCAGTCACATGGACATCCTGGAAGGCGTCTCCTTCAGTAATCCAGCCTGTTAAATCACCTGTAGCAAAATCATGGTTAGGCAGATCCGTAATATCGGTGTATACGGAGTTGTCCCAGTTGTCAGGAACATCGACCGGAGCTGCCGGTTCACCCGTCAAGGCATTCATATTCCATACTTCCATGGACTTGACTGTAATATCGTTGTCGGCCCATACCTTGAGGCCCAATGAATCGTATCTTCCTACGTAGACACGTGTGGTCAGTTTTTTCTTATTATTGGCAAAGGCTTCGACTACCGAGCGGTCCAGGAAAATATGCAGCTTCAGATTTTCTCCGTTCAGATCTACATATCCGCCCTGAATACCATCCACCCGGACATCCGGGTCGATGCTGCTCTTGGTCCGGTCCACATTGAATGTCTTGTCGGTCTTGTCATAGTAAATCAGTGTTTCCTCCTGGCCGTTATCGGAGCGCCGCACCTTAAGACCGAATTTCTGGGCTTCGCCCGGATCGATCTCCATCACAATCTCCAGCATGTCGCCTTTGACATTCTGGATCAATTGATTGGCAGCCTGCAGATTTTTGTCGGCAAAATCAACCAATTTAGCACCCCGCAGACTCTGCAATTCTTGAATCGGCTCAATGCGCAATTCATCGTGCTCATCCAGGCTCAAGGAAACCGGCAGTGCCAGATTATGGGCCCATCCGGCTTGGTATTCAGCCTGCGGTGTTCTTACATTCTGTACCATGGAGAACACAACCGTTCTTCCGTCAGGGGTGACCATACCGCTCTCTGCGGTTAAATAGCCGTCGCCCACATCCATTTTGGAAGGCGCATCCTGATCGGGTATAAATTTAAAGTTATCCCGGTCCCAGGTTCCAATCCAATAAAAGACCTCAACATCTCTTTGCACATCGTTCGCCGGCGGAACTTGCTCCGGTTTCTCATGCGGATTGATCATAAAGATATACTTTTGCTTGCCCGTGCTATCCTTGCCTAACGGCAGCAGCACTGGCAGTTCCCATACCGTGCCAAGCTCAGGGTATAAGCTTCTGTCACTGACGTATAATGGCCCCTTATACTCCCAGTTGTACATATCGTCGGATACATATACCAAAGCTGTACCGCTGCTGAAGTCTTTAAGACCAGAGGTTACTAGCTGATACCACTTGTCCGTCTCTTTGTCATACCATACAAACGGGTCTCTGAACTCGTTATGAATCCCGTTTCCATTCTGCTCTGTAATCGGTTCAGGGTATTTCTCCCATTTCTCCAAGTTAGGGTCCGACAGATCGGCCGGCGTTGCCAGCCCTGTTCTTTGGTTCGGAGACAGAGAGTCATTACCAGCGGTGTAAAACAGAACAGGATTTCCGTCGCGGTCATATGCTGCACTGCCTGACCATGTGCCATCCGGATCAAGGGTACCCGCCTCAGGTGCAAGCGCAGGTCTCACATTTTCCCAATGCACCATATCGTCGCTCACCCAATGTCCCCAGTGGATTTGATGCCAGTATGGACCTTGCGGGTTATGCTGATAAAATAAATGATATTTGCCGTTATAATAAATCGGTGCATGCGCTTCATTCATCCAATTTTGTGGAGGCATCGCATGGTACTGCGGACGGTGCTGATCACCGTCGAATACACTGGGGTCCTCATCAATATCGCCGTTTGGAATTTCCGGAATCGTGCCGCCGTGAAGCGTCTTTACACTCTCATATTCAGCAAGGATCTCCTGATCCGTGAGCGCTTTGTTCTGTAGTTTCACTTCATCGATGAGTCCGCTGAACATATTGTAAGAGAACAGGCCGGCCAGCTCTACGGGTTTATTGTTTTTCCCGATAATCAGGCTTGCTGTAGATGATGTGATCGGAACATTGAGCGGGGTTGCCTGTGAAGCTACTTCCTCTCCGTTCAGGTACAGCCTAATCTTCCCGGCTCCCTTGTCGAAAGTGGCGGCAATATAATTCCACTTGTATTTCTCAAGCGGATGGTCATTAACCCCTACCTGAATCCACTGTCCGCCGATTCCGGCCTGAAATGACCATGTGCCATGCCGGTACATGCCAAGCGCGAAGCCTTCAGCCTTATCCTGATCAGACTGATTCACAATGGCAGACAGCTTATTGCCGTCTCCCCATTCATAGCTGCGCGGAGCCACCCAGGCTTCGATCGTCAGCGCGTCGCTTACGGGAATGGTATCCTTCGCGTTAACCTCAATATCATTCGAATAACCGTCAAACAGCAGGGCGCCGCCCTTTACTCCGTTCGGAGTCCATCTCGGATCTTTGGAGTCCATGTACCTGGCGCTATTAAACACATAGTTTACCTCGTGTTCAAGATTGCTTACTTGCTCAAGCGCCTTCTTGCCCGCGCCTTCATCAAAATTCATATAGAAGATGTTTCCCGTACTGTTTGCCTGAAAAGCATCAACGGAAATACCAGACTGATTTGACTGATCGACTACCTTGATATAGAGCCTCTTATTGTAGTGTTCATATACATTCCAGGAAATCTTCTCATTTGCACTGACATTGCCGGTTTGTTTAAGCAATTCATTTGTGCTTGCATCATATAGTGCAACATAGGCATTCTCAGGTTGTACAATATCCAAAATGGAAAAGGTAATCGTCCCGTTCCCCTGAAGGGTAAAGGCGCTGGAAGTAATTGAGCCTTCTCCTTCCACGGTAGATTTGGCATAGAAGCTGCCTTCTTTACCAGCGGCTGCTTGATCGGTCACTTGAAAGGCATCTCCCGTGGCCGTCCATCCCTCAAGGGTGCCCGTCTCAAACCCGCGGTTTGCGATTTCGGTTGGAATGATGTTTTCAGCCATGACCCCCTCATCCGGTACAATTTCATTGAACGTATTGAAGGCATCCGCAAAAATCACACCCCAATCCGAGACTGCATGGTCGACGATCTCTATATATAGTTTTTTGCCTATATACTTGGACAGGTCGGCTTTATACTCTTGCATATTCGCGAGTCTCATCCCCTGTGCCGGGTCCGGGAATCCGGAATCGTTAAATTCGCTGTTGCCATATCTGGCAATCAGGTTTCCCGTATCCGCATCACTAATGCTCACATATGCCTGATCCGTATGCTTGCCTCCGCCCAGTCTGAAGGTGATCCAGCCCGTTCCCCCTAACTCAAAGGTGCTGGATCGAAGCACCCCGGTCGCCGCTTCGTCGTACTTCCAGCCGTTTAGATGATAAGCGCCTTCCTGGTTATACGGAATTTGCTCCGCCCACCAGGTGGTTTCGTCTGATACACTGTCTGGCCCAAATGCCTCACCTTCCACAACGGTCCATCCGGCCAGATCCCCGGTTTCAAAGCTTGGATTTTTTATTTGGTAGCGCTTGTAATCCGGCTTGATATCCGTGGCAATGATGCCTCCGGCAGGCTCTGATTCATGATACATAAAGAAAGCATCTGCAAAAATCAATCCCCAGTCTGAGGATGCATTATCTACGATCTCTACATACAGCTTCTTGCCTAAATAATCAGATAGATTTGCCTTATACTGCTCCATGTTGGCAAGCCGCATGCCCTGAGCAGGATTCGGAAAGCCTACGTCTGCGAAGGCGCCATTGCCATACCGGGCAATCACTTGACCCGTATCCGCTTCCACGATATTTACATATACCTTATCTTGATTTTTTGCACCGCCAAGCTTAAAGCTGATCCAACCACTGCCTCCCAGCTCGAAGGTGCTGGACCGGAGCACTCCTGTCGCAGCCTCATCATACTTCCAGCCGTTTAAATGATAAGTCCCTTCCTGGTTATACGGAATTTGTTCTGCCCACCAAGTGGAATCCCCGGATACGCTATTCGGACCAAACGCGTTCCCTTTGATAACGGTCCAGCCAGTCAAGTCTCCTGTTTCAAATCCCGGATTTACAATTTCATAAACTGCATCCGTAACGGACGATTTCGCTTCAACCCGGGGAATCTGATAGACTGCATCCGTAACAGACAATCCCAGGTCTGCGATTGGAGCAGAAGCTTCCCCGCCTTCCATTTTAATTCCAGCTGCAGCTGCGCCTTGGATCCCTGGAGCCACAAGCTGAAGAACCATAACCCCTGCAACCATTCTGGATATCCAAGATTTAATACTTTTGGCATTCCTCATTAACAAGCCTCCTTCATCACTTTTTATTCACTTGATAAATTGAAGCGCTTCCAATTAGTAGTTAACTTATTTGAGGTTTTATTTTATCCATGGGGTAAGGAGCGCCTAGGCGCCCCGCGTTACCAAATAGACTTCATATCCCATATTTCCATAGACTTCACCAATGACTTGCCATCTCCCCAGAGCTCAAGCCCCAAGGCATCCTTACGGCTTGGATATACCCGGGTCGTCAGGCTTTTCAACCCGTTGGCATAGGCTTCGACCATGGAGCGGTCCAAATAGATGTGCAGCTTCAGATTCTCTCCTGATAACTCCAGCATGCCGCCCTGTTTTCCTCTGCACTTTTCTCCCGGATGCAGTGTCGTCTTCGTCCGATCGACCAGGAGCATGGATTCATTCCAGTCATAATACAGCAGCGTTTCTTCCTCTCCATCCGGCGTACACCGGACTTTGATCCCGAGCTCCATGGTACTCCCCGGCTCCAGTTCTAATTGAATCTCGAGCATATCGCCTTGAACATCCTTGAGAAGGTTATTTGCTTCAGCTAATGACTTGTCACGAAGCGATAGCTTCTTCTCGCCGCGCAGCGATTGAAGCTCCTGAATCGGCTCGATACCCAGCCGTCCATCCTCTCTCAAATACACGCTTAACGGCAGGCCGCCGTTATGAGCCCAGCCCGACTGGTACTCCAGTTCGGATGTACGGTCACCTTGCGCTATCGTAAAAATGATTTTTCTGCCCGTCACAGGATCAACCATTCCACTTGGACCTGTAAAATGGAAGTCGCCGACATCAACCAATTGAGGTTCCTCTTGATCCGGGATGAATGATAGATTGTGCTTGTCAAGCTGTCCGATCCAGTAGAACACCTCTACATCCGCGCCTGCTCCAACAGGGCTGACCAGCAGAAGATGCTTGTAATCGCCCTGCTTGTCGGTACCAAGAGGAAGAAGGACAGGAAGCTCCCAAATAGGTCCAAGATACGGGAATTTCTGAATATCCGCCTGATAAAAAGGCCCTTTGTACGTCCAATTCAACATATCTTCTGATACAAATGCCAGCGCTGTTCCGCCTTCCCCTTCAATTCCCGATCCAACCAGGGCATACCAGCCGTCCTCATCCTTCCAGATGAACGGGTCCCGGAAATCCCCGAATGCACCCATTCCCTTCTGCTGTACGATCAGCGGCTCCGGATGTTTGATCCACCTAACCAGATCAGGGTCTCCATCTTCGGAATAAGTGCTTCTGGCTAGCGCCACGCTCTGATTCGGTGAAGCACTGTCATTGCCCGCTGTAAAGAACAGGACAGGAAGGCCGTCTGCATCATAAGTTGCGCTTCCCGACCAAATTCCGTCCGGCGCGAGCTGATCCTTCTCAGGCGCAAGGGCTACAGGAAGATCACGCCAATGTACAAGGTCCTTACTCACCCAATGTCCCCAATGGATATGATGAAAGAATGGCCCTTGCGGGTTGTGCTGATAGAACAAATGATAGTGTCCGTCAAAATAGACCGGCGCATGAGGCTCATTCATCCAATGGGCCGGCGGGCTGACATGATATTGCGGTCTGTGCCGGTCCGCCAGCAAGGGAGTACGATCCAGCTTGATGTCATCATATTTCAGTTCCGGCCGGACGCCTCCAGGAACGGAACCCAGCACCTCCTGATAAGAAGCGGCCACTTCCTCATTACTCAGGGCGCGGTTATAAATCTTCAGCTCATCCATGATTCCGCTGAACATGTGAAGGCTGAACACATCCGCAAGCTTACTGCTGTGATTGTTCCTGCCGATGAGCAGATCTGTGCCCACCGCCTCAGCCAGGCGGGAACCGCGGGGCACAGCAGCCGAATCAATTAGGCTGCCGTTCAGAAACAGCTTGATTTCACCCTCGTTCCCATCGAACACAGCGTTCACATAAGACCACTCATTCTTAGGCAGTTCATAGCCGTCCGGTGACCAGATTTCCTTCCAGTCTCCTCCCTCTAGTCCAATTTGGAAGGACCAGGAGCCGTGACGGAACATGCCAAGCAGATAACCCTGCTTGACCTCCTTATTGTGCCGGTTCACTATGGCGGCCAGCTTGCCTTCATATCCCCATTCATAGGTGCGCGGGGCAACCCATACCCCGATACTGAGTGCCGATAGAAATTCCGGCTCTCCATTTAGCTCTTCCCCGTGAACGGGATGTGCGATGTATGTCGAGTAACCATCGAAGAGGAGCCCGCTTCCCGTTATCCCCTGTCTCCATGACGGAGTACAAGGTTCAGTGAACTCCGCTTGGTTAAATACGTACTGGACATCATCCAGCGTCTTGGTTACGCTCTCCAGAGCAGTTGCCCCGGTTCCTTCATCAAAAGCCCAGTGCATCATTAGCCCCCGGTTGCCCGCTTGGCTGCTCATGCCTCATTCCTCCCTGCTGTCTGCCCTGTGTTACCACCCGGACTGTGAATAGCGTCCAAAGTATGGATCTGAAGCGAGTTCAGGACAACCTGTCCTGATTTTGTACTTATCCGGATATTCTCAACCGGAGCGTCCGGGAAAATTTGATCGGTCAGCACAACCAAACCATTATCCGCATACACCTCTACCGCATTGCGGTCCAGCCAGACCTTCAGCTTGAGCTGTCCATTCACCGCAGCCAAGCTGGCACCATGCAGGCTCGCGAACAATGGGTGGAAATCAGTTACACCTGATTTCAAACGGTCGGTGAACAGCCACCCCTCAGCAGAGTCATATCCGATAACAATCTCGCTCTGTCTGGAGGACTTTAGATGAATTTGCACCTCGTCACCGGACAGAACATCCACCTCTGCTTCAATCTCTATCAGATCATGATTCGTCTTCTGTATGAACGGGGTCTCTGGCGTAACTGTGACATCCATCCAGCTCATAGATTCTTTGCGCAGCTGTTCTATTTCACGGACCGGCATTTGAGTCAGCACTACACTTCCGTCCTTGCAGGTTAGAGACAAGGCGCGGGGCAGGGTCATTGCGCCTCTCCAGGAACCGGTAGGCGTCTCGTTGGCATACTTCCAGTTGCTCATCCACCCGATGATCACGCGGCGTCCGTCCTGCTCCGGAATATCCGACCAGGTAACTCCCGCGTAGTTGTCTCTGCCATAATCCAGCCATAGGATATGATCAGCCGAATTGTCATTAATGAACGTATTTCCATCGAACTCTCCAATGAAATATTGCGTACGTGATCCTTCCGGACGATCGGGATTATCCCCGATGCTAATGATGAGCACCCATTTGGAACGACCGGTGTCATCCACCGGCAGCTGAAACAGATCAGGGCATTCCCAAACACCGTCGTGTGAGCCTTCTTCTCTGCCGAATTCACCCGTCAGCGACCATTCACGCAAATTGCCGGATGCATAGAACCGGGCGTGGTCTCCCGCGACAATAACCATAATCCATCGCTCACTTTGCGTATGCCAGAACACCTTCGGGTCCCGGAAGTCTATCAGCTCATCCTCAGCGAGCACCGGATTTCCGTCATATTTGTGCCAGGTCTGGCCTTTATCGCTGCTGTAAGCCAGACTCTGACGCTGGCGCGGCTGACCGGTCTCCGGATGTGTGTCCGCATGGGTAAAGATCGCGACGAGTCCATGGGAATCTTCAAATAATCCGCTGCTATTCTTCCAGTCCACTACACAGCAGCCGGAAAAAATAGCTCCATGCTCATCCGGAAATAAAGCAATAGGTGCGTGCTCCCAGTGAACCAGGTCCTTGCTTACAGCATGACCCCAGTGCATCGGCCCCCATTTATTACTGTAAGGATGATTCTGATAAAAGAGATGATAGCTTCCTTCATAGTAGACTAATCCGTTGGGATCATTCGCCCAGTTGGAGGGAGGTGAGAAATGAAACCCCGGTCTGAAACGATCGGCATTATACTGTTGATCGTACTCTATCATCTGGTTAATCTCATCTGCCGTCGGCATAGACCCGAGAGCCCCTTTCCGTGTTGCAACTAACGCTCCACCGGCATTGGCAAAGGTCAGCATGCTAATCATTTGCTGGCCGGTTAGATCCTGCAGAGAACTTTCGTTTTCCAGAATCTTATATAACAAGCAGCCGAGAAAAGCATCACCGGCACCTGTCGTGTCGATGACCTTGACCTTAAATCCCGGCACATATCCATCCTGACCATTCAAACGGTAATAGCAGCCTTTTTCCGCTAAAGTGACGACGACTAGTTTAATATCAAATTGCTGCACCAGTTCCAGTGAACCTTTCTCAACATCGCTGGTACCTGTGATAAAAGAAAGCTCATCATCCGAAATTTTTAGGATATCGGCATAATTCATGCCCCAAAGTATATTCTGCTTTGCTTCCTCCTTGCTCTCCCATAACGCAAACCGGATATTCGGATCGAACGAGAGCAACACTCCTGCTTCCTTGGCTTTGAGAACTGCCGCCCTGGTTGCGGTACGGGCTGGTTCATGGGTCATGGACAATGAGCCAAAATGCAGCGCCTTGCAGGTTTCAATCCGGCCCAGCGGAACATCCTTCGAGTGCAGGAAGGTATCTGCTCCCGGCTTCCGGAAGAAGCTGAACGATCTGTCTCCATTGTCATCCAGATGGACAAAGGCCAGCGTTGTACTCGCTTCATTTGTGAAAGATACTTCAGATACATCAACACCGCTGCTTAGCAGTGTTCGGTGCAGCAAGGAACCGAATTGATCCTCCCCGACCTTGCTGATGAGTGCCGATTTGGCGCCCAAGCGGGATAGTGCAGCGGCTACGTTAGCCGGAGCCCCTCCCGGATTGCATTCAAACTGCTCGTTCCCCCCGGCTGAACGCCCTGCCGGAGTAAAGTCTATCAATACTTCCCCTATGGCGATAACATCAAGCACAGTTTCTCCCCACCTATGTTTATTTATTTTTTCAGATTTGCGTTATAACGATCCAGACCGGTCTGATAAATTTCCATTAGTTCCTTCAGGCCCATTTTGTCCAGTGTCTTCAGATAGTTGTCCCATTCCGCATCTGTACTGCCATCCACAATGAACTTTCCTCTTTGGGTATTTACATACTTAATCAGTTCAGGTTCTATCTTATTGATTTTGTCCAGTTCCTCTGGCCCAAAGAAGATACTCGGATAGTTTTCCTTTTCCATGTATGGATCGTAGTATTGCTTCAGATCTTTAGCACGCTGCTGGGCCCGCGGCTCCAGATCTACAACTTTCCCCAGATCTTCTATAGTAATAACACCGGGTCCGCCCGCTCCTGGAGCAACTTTTTGACGGAACTCACCAGCAGAGGCTCCTTCAGGAAGCGGCAGGTTCACCAATTTCCCGTTTTCGTCTTTTTTGAATACTACATCCAGTGGACCCCAGTGGATTTGAGCAGCCATATAAGGTTCATACTGCTGATCGATCCAACGCATTGTGATTTCCGGATTGCTGTTCGCTTTGGTAATCACAAAAGCCCCGCGTCCCGGACCCCCGCCATTGGCGCGTCCAATTGTTTGCTTCCCATTCGGTCCTTTCAGCGGGGACAGCAGAACATAGTCCTTGGCACGTTCGGTTCCGACAACTTCTTCGACTTCCCACCAGACATAAGATCCGAGCGTCTCATCTGTCGTTTTTCCTTTGGCCAAATACTGTGCTGCGTCCTGAGTGAAGGATTCCGGATCAATCAGACCCTGCTTATACCATTTCTCATGGAAATAATTCAAAGCTTCCTTATATTCAGGCTGAGTCGCAGTAAAAATAACTTTTCCATCGCGGACGACCCGATGTTCCAGGTTATCCGGAAGTCCAAATGCCCCGAAAAGTCCGGCAATATCCATACACCACTGCATGTGCATAAAGCTTAACGGGATTTCATCCTGCTTGCCGTTGCCGTTTGGATCCTTTGTTTTAAAGGCAAGCAGCGCTTCCGTGTATTCATCCAGCGTTTGCGGCACTTTCAAACCCAGCTTATCTAGCCAGCTTTTATTGATAACGTGAAAGAAGGGGTTGGTTCCCAGGTTATTCTCTTCAAAGGATG
Source organism: Paenibacillus sp. BAC0078 (assembly GCF_054483875.1). Classification (NCBI taxonomy): domain Bacteria; kingdom Bacillati; phylum Bacillota; class Bacilli; order Caryophanales; family Paenibacillaceae; genus Paenibacillus; species Paenibacillus sp. BAC0078. The sequence goes on along the minus strand of NZ_JBTLRW010000002.1, from coordinate 574,512 downwards.
GCAGCCCGTAGATGTGTCCATCCGGTGCTGTGATCGATGATTTGATATCAGGCCGGCGGTCGAGAAGCGCTTTCAAATTAGGCGCATATTGATCAATTAATTCCTCCAGCGGAATAATGGTCCCGTCTTTACCGTAATTGATCAGCTCGTAATCGGTAAATCCAGCTGCATAAAAGGCATCCGGCAAATCACCGCTCGCGAGCAGCAGGTTTTTCTTTTCTGTATAATCGGTGTCAGGGATGTTCTCCCAGTTAATCTTCACGTTGGTTTCCTTTTCCAGCCGCTTGAAGATTTCCATCTCTGAGTACTCCGGTGCCAATGCAGCCTTCGGGGATACCATTCTTAAGGACACTGCTTCGTTAACAATGGGAAGACCGGTTTTGTTGAAATTGGCTTTTTGATCAGGATTCTCCGCCTGATTCTTTGACCCGTTACCGTTTCCCGAACATCCGCTTAGCGCAAACGCTCCGGCCAGCACCAGAATCCCCGCATTTTTGAATAATGATTTCATTAGTACATAACCTCCCCTTATTTCGTTCCACAAGCGAAAATCATATATTGCATTTCCTCAGTATTCATCTGATCCTGTACATCCCCCCTTTCAAGCCCCTGCCCCGTATCATCCCTTGATCGAGCCGATCATTACACCTTTAACAAAGTACTTCTGCAGGAAAGGATACAATATGAGCAGCGGCAGACTGGATACCATGATGACACCGTATTTGATCAGTTCTGTAACGCGCATCTTGGCTGCATAGGATTCCACATCGATCATCATGCCGGCGTTGACCTGATTCTGGACAAGAATGTTGCGAAGCACCAATTGCAGCGGGTACTTGCTCTCATCGTTCAGGTAGATCAAAGCGTCGAAGAAACCATTCCAGAAGCCGACAACATGATACAGCACCATTACTGCCAGGATCGACTTGGACAAAGGCAGCACAATGCTCCAGAAGAATCTGGTGTTGGAGCATCCATCAATAGAGGCCGCTTCCCACATCTCATCCGGTATGGATGACTGAAAAAAGGTTCTTACAATGATGACGTTGAATACACCGCCTGCCCCTGGAATGACAAGAGCCCACATCGTATTCAGCAAGTGAAGATCCTTAATCAGCAAATAAGTTGGAATCAACCCGCCGCTAAAAAACATAGTGACCAGCAAAAACCACATAATCACAGACTTCCCGGCCAGATCCTTACGGGCTAACGGGTAGGCCGCAAATACAGTCACAGCTACTCCAATTAATGTTCCTAGAGTCGCGTATAAAATCGAATTGGCATACCCAATCCATATGGAGGAGTCACTAAAAATCCGCTCATAACCATCCAGCGTGAATCCTTTCGGAAACAGCCAAACTTCACCGGAGTAGATATAATTGGGGTCACTGAATGATGCAACCAAGACAAAATACAACGGGTATAATACGAGCAGCATAATGATGGTCAACAGAATATAGTTGATGATGTCAAACCATATATCCCCTCTGCTCTTTCGCTTCAATAATTGATTCAAAATAAACTCCTCCTTACCACAGACTGGTTTCTGTCATCTTTTTGGCAATCCGGTTAACAGTGAAAATCAGGATAATATTGATAAGGGAGTTAAATAGGCCGATTGCCGTAGAAAAGCTGTACTGGGCCTTCTGAATCCCCATTTCATACACATAAGTAGGGATAATATTGGAGGTGGCGTAGTTCAGATCACTCTGCATAAGGAACGCCTTTTCAAAGCCGATGCTCATAATGTTGCCGAGGGCGAGAATCAGCAGGATGACGATTGTCGGCAAAATGCTTGGAATATCCACATACCATACACGTTTCCATTTGCTCGCCCCATCCATAATTGCAGCTTCGTGCAGTTCAGGGTTGACTCCCGCAAGAGCAGCAAGATAAATAATGGTGGCGAAGCCCGTTTCTTGCCAAACCCCTGATAATATATACAGAGGACGGAACCAGCCTGCGTCGGCCATAAACAGAATGGGATCTCCTCCGAACAAGGTAATGACGTGATTCACAATTCCGCTGTTTGGCGACAAAAAAACATTAAGCATGCCGACCAGCACAACGGTAGATATAAAGTGCGGAGCATAGATCACTGTCTGCACAAATTTCTTATAGGACTTGCCCAGCATCTGATTCAGCATAATGGCGATGATGATCGGAGCAGGGAAGCCAAACAACAACGAAAGAAAACTGAGGGAAAGCGTATTCGTAATGATAGTCCAGAAGTTATAGGAATTGAAAAAATCTCTAAAGTGCTGAAATCCTACCCATTCACTTCCCCAGATCCCCTGACTTGGCGAGAAATCCTTAAAAGCAATTTGCACCCCGTACATCGGATAGTACTTAAATACGAGATACAGAATAATGATCGGCAGCAAAAACAGATACAGCTCGTAGTCGCGTTTGACCCGGCTCCATCGTTTGCGATTGGGTTTGATCATGGAATGATCCGCCACGCTGGTTCTTGAATTCACTCTTATACTCCCTTTCAATGTAAAGTAATCAGTCAATTTGAAACGTTTCCAATTTAGGTTAAGAAAAACCTGATTATTTTTGAAACGTTTCCAATTTTGAATGAAAAACATCAGTTAGTAGATTTCATACACAGGATGCGCTGAAGTTTTCCGATCCAAATGGGATCATGTCGTTTCACCTTGCTTGAATATAACAGGGATACGATACACTTGCTTATCTAAAGGTATGCCATCGATCTTGTTAAAGAGCAGTCTGATGGTCATGCGTGCCATCTCTTCCACCGGCTGCCTGATCGTTGATAGGATAGGATGAAAATAAGAATTATCCTGAATGCCGTCATAACCTACGACCTTCACATCTTCTGGAACACGAATGCCCTGCTTGCGTGCTCTGTCTATATAGTTGGCTGCCAGCATATCGGTAATAGCAAAAATGCCATCCACATCGTCATGCTTGTTAAGGAACTCATTAAAATAAGCATTGTCATCCACTATTGGATCCGGCTTCTCGTAGATCACATAATCGATACCCAAAGCTTCCGCTTCATGAATGAATCCTTGTCTCCGGTTCATGGTTTCGCTAAAAACAGAAGTGACACTTCCCATAAAAGCCGGCTTCCTGGCCCCCGCTTTCACAAGCTCCCTTAAAGCAAGACGTCCTCCCTCATAATTATCTGAGGTCACACAGGTAATCTTCTTGTTAAAATGTCTGTCGATGCTTACAATCGGAATGTCGTTGCTCACATTATTCTCGATATCGTTGTAGGTTATGCCAACAATACCAGCCACTTTGTTCTGCCGGAGCATTTCCAGATAATACAGCTCCTTTTCGGGTTTGCCGCCACTATTGCATAACATAAGCTTAAAGCCTTCCCGGTCCAATTCATCCTCAATGTAATAAGCCAATTCAGAAAAGAATGGATTCCAGATGCTTGGAAGCAGCAGAGCTACCATCTTGGATTTTTGCATCTTGAAATTACGGGCCACCTCATTAGGAAAATAATTCAGTTCTTTTATGGCTTCCTCTACTTTTTTGCGTGTCTTGGGTTTTACAGCACCAGAGTTGTTAATGACTCTGGACACGGTTCCTACAGCAACGCCGGCTAAGCCAGCTACATCTTTAATGCTTGTCATTTAACACCCCCGAACTCTCTACGAAAATTATAATAGCACCAATTTGGAAACGTTTCAATATCTTTTTTGGAAACGTTTCAAATAAAATATTAAAACAGCACATCTCCAAAAACTCTAGAGACGTGCTGTAGTGTTCTTGTATTACCACAACTTATACCCTGCTTCTATAAGGATTCTGTACCATTGTTCACGAGTCATTTCCTCTCCGCCAGTCGATCGGATGGCCCGTTCTATGCGTTCCTTTTTCCCGGTTCCCAGTACTATAGCGGGGTTTGACGAGTGTCTGAAAATCCATTTATACACGACTTCGTCGAGATGTTCCAGTTTAAGTTCCTGCCGGATGACCTCCAGAACGTTCTTCATGCTCTCCTCTTTCGGATTGCCCGGTTTAAAAATTCTCCCTCCTGCTAATGGCGACCAAATCATCGGAGAAATGCCTGCTTTGAGGCAATGCGTCATTGTGCCATTGAGATAATTTTCAATGCCAAGAGGATTTAGCATGAATTGGTTCGTGACAAATTGAATGTCGGAATACTTCTGCAGAGTCTCAAATTCAAGGGGATTATGGTTGGATAAGCCAAAATACTTGACTTTCCCCTCATTTCTAAGCTGTTGGAGTGTTTCATTAAGCTCGGACGGATCGATTAACAGGTCAAACATATGAATCAGTAGAATATCGACATAATCGCAGTGAAGCTTATCCAGTGATTCATTTACCTGTGCCAAAATATATTGTATATCCGTGTTGAAGAAGCGAGTTTTGATGCCTGGATACTTGGCATTCGGAACACAGATGTCGCACTTGGTAACGATTTGGATCTTCTCCCGTAGAGATGGTTGCATGCGCAGCGCCTCTCCAAACAGCTCCTCGTTTCTGTGATCACCTCCGTAAATATCTGCATGATCAAAGGTTGTAATCCCTCGTTCTATGCACCACTCTATGAACTGAACAATTTCCATAGTGCTTAATTTCCAGTCGTTCATCCTCATGCACCCGATAACTATCTTAGAGATTGAAAGCTGTTTGTTTAAATGGACTTTCATCTGGGTCACCCGCCTTCTAATCAGAATACCTGCCGTTGTCAGATTGTGAAAAGACGGGGGCACCGCCCCCGTCTGATACATCAAAAGAATGATTATTTCGATAATAAAATATAGCTGTCCCGCAATTGAACGTCGCCATCCGCAGCATAAAAGGATAGGCTTTGGCAAAATTCTGCCGGGAATACTAGGCTCGTTATCGCAGTCATGCCATCGTTCGCAAACACCTCAACTGAACAGGAATCCAGGAGTACACGCAGATTACGGAGAGTGCCGATCTTTTCGGAAATCTGCAGATTGATGAACAGGTCTGAAAATCCGGTTTCTCCCGACTGATCTCTGTGCAGCGAAAGTGCATCCTCGTCAGATGAATAGGCAATAACCGTCTTCTCTGCATCGGTATGGTTGATAATAAGTCCGAATTCCTTCGCTTCACATCGTTCTAGGCTAATATTCAGCTCGATAACCGAAGCATCAACCTTAACGTCATAACTGTTGCCCTGTTTGAGCAGTGGATCTGGCAAAGTCACCTTTTCGTTCAAGTATCGCACCAGCTCCCCGACAGGCTGCTGACGGATCCGGATCTTGCCTTCTTCTTCACGGAGCATGAGCGATCTGGGAATGGTCATCGCCCCCCGCCATCCCGGGGTTGGTGTCTCCCTGGCGTACCGCCAGTTGCTCATCCAGCCGAGATAGATTCTTCTTCCGTCTTCGTTTGGAATATCGGAGAAGCTGACCCCCGCATAGTTATCTCTGCCGTAATCCAGCCACCGGATATCATTGTGCTCTGGTGTAAAGACAGATCCATCAAAGGAACCGATGAAATACTGCGTCCGTGATCCGTGATTCAATTGGTCATTGTCGCCAATACTGACCAGGAGCACCCATCTCCGTTCCTCTGTCCCTTCTACCGGAAGTTCGAATAAATCAGGACATTCCCATACCGCTTCATGTGATCCCACTCCATCGCCGAACTCGCTCTCCAGCTCCCACTCTCTCAAATTTCCGGAAGAATAAATCGTGATCGTCTGGTCTGTAGCAAGGACCATAATCCACTTGCTGAAGCGTTCGGACCAGAATACCTTGGGATCACGGAAATCAGGCTTGGACGGATGCCCCAGCACCGGATTGCCTTCATATTTAATCCAGGTTCTTCCCTTATCATGGCTGTAAGCCAGGCTTTGGCTTTGAATAACCGGGGTAGTAGAGGTTCCATCCAAATGACTGGTGTAAATCGCTACAATCCCCGGCTTCTCCGGGAAAAAACCGGAGGTATTATTCCAGTCCACCACGGCACTCCCGGAGAAAGCCGTCCCGTTATGATCGGGATACAGTGCGATGCCCAGCTCTTCCCACTTGATCAAATCCTTGCTGACGGCATGCCCCCAGTGCATGGGGCCCCATAAGGCAGAGAAAGGATGATACTGATAAAATAAATGATACTCTCCTTCAAAATAGATTAATCCATTCGGGTCATTTATCCAGTTCTGTGCCGGAGAAAAGTGCAGTACGGGCCTATGCTTAGCTTTTTCTAAAATTTCCACTCCATTACCACCTTTTATATTTTTATATTACTCAGCCTTGGTCTTTCATATAGCTGTCGTAACCCTTTTGTTTGATTTCCAGCCATTTGTCCAGTCCCAGTCTGGACAGTTCCGCTTTATATTCCGCCCATTCTTCTTCTACTTTCCCCGTTTTGATCCATTCCGCACGTTTACGGTTAACATAAGCAAACAAATCGGTTTCCAGTGTGGAGATTTGTTTCTGATCCTCCAGTGAGAAGAAGACTTTCGGGTAATTATGCTCAGCCTTCATATAAGGAACGAGTCTTTCCTTCATGAGATTCAGACGGCCTACCGCATCATCTGGCTTGGTCGTAAATTTCCCGTAATACTCATCTAAGATAGCCAATGGACCGCCGATATTCGTTTTTTGCCGCAACTCTACAGGGGCCGTTCCCTTAAGCGGAAGATGCTTTAGCATATGCTTGGCTTCGTCGTACTCAAAAATGTTCTGCTGGGTTTCGTCACCATAGGTGCCCCAGTTGTCCTGTACGGATTGGATGGGATCATACAATTGGTCAATCCATTTCGCCGTAAGCTCCAGATTTTTGTTGTCGCTGGTAATAACCATTCGCCCCCGGTCAAAGCCGAGATTGTTCGTCCGGGTCACATTGACTTCACCGCTTGGTCCTGCGAGCGGGTTCATCAGCTCATATTTGTCGTTATCCCCTGAAATATTCGCCTTATCCCACTGGAAGTAGAGGCCATATCTTTCATTTTGGCCTTTGGCCAGGTACGTATTGTAATCCTGTTCGAAAGACTCCTCATCGATCAAATTAAGCTTATACAGCTCATTGAGGTATTTAATTCCTTCTTTATATCCGTCCTGATCGGCGGTGAAGACCACTTTGCCATCATTGGTTACTACAGTATGGTCGCCGTTGTCCCCAAGACCGAAAGATCCAAACAGAAAATTCAGATCCTCATTTCCGTTATTCAGCACAAATGACAATGGAATTTCATCTGCCTGGCCATTGCCATTAGGGTCGTCATTTTTAAAGGCAAGCAGAACTTTTTTCAAATCCTCGGTGGTTTTCGGCATTTTCAGCCCCAGCTTTTTCAGCCACTCTACATTAATCCAGGGCATGTCGTTTACAGAGTGAATGCTTTCCTTTCCGGCTCCCAATTCTTCAATCCAGGGAAAAGCATAAATATGCCCATCCTGTGCAGTCATCATGGATCTGTACTCAGGTGCTGCCTGCAATACCTTCTGCAGATTCGGCATATATTTGTCAATCAGTTCCTCTAGCGGGATAATGGTTCCATCCTGGCCCAGGTTCAGCAGATCATAGTCGGAATAACCGGCATCCATAATGGCATCGGGAAGATCACCGCTGGCCACAGCAAGGTTTCTTTTTTCCACCCAGGAATCTGAGGTATAGTTGGTAAAATCGATATGAACACCAGTCTTCTCTTCCAGTCTCTTGTAGATCAGCTTGTCATTCGGATTAGCCGGTGCGAGTGGCGAGCTTTGGGTCATAAAACGAAGAGTCACCTTTTCCTTAAGCGGCAGTGTCACATTTTCCAGCTTGTAATCTTCAGAGGCAGCAGAATTGCTGTTCCCGCCGCCGCAACCGGCAAGCAGTGATGCGGAGAGTGCCAATACGGACATGGTTTGCAATGTTTTTTTCATCTCTATATTCCCCCAACTTATTATTTGATCGAACCGACCATGGCGCCTTTTTCGAAATACTTCTGGAAGAAAGGATACATGACAATCAAAGGCAGGCTTGATATGACAATAGAAGAGTATTTAATCATTTCAGAGAGCTTCTTCAACTCTGCCTGCGCCAGCGCATCGGCTATCATCCCGGGCTGAACCTGATTCTGTATCAGAATAGAGCGCAGCACCAGTTGAAGCGGAAACAGCTTGGAATCCTCAAGATAGATCATTGCGTCGAAATAAGAGTTCCACTGCCCAACGAAAGCGTATAAGGCCAGAACAAAGATAATCGGCTTCGACAGCGGCAGAACAATTTTGAAGAAAATGCCAAGCTCGGAAGCACCGTCGATGCTCGCCGCCTGGAATAGTTCCTTGGGAAGTCCCTGGAAATAGGTTTTTGCCAAAATTATATTGAACACGCTGATCGAACCAGGCAATATAATCGCCCACACCGTATTCAGCATGCCTAAATCCTTAATAACCAGATAGGTCGGGATCAGTCCGCCCCCGAAAAACATCGTAATCAGGAAAAAGATCATTATGGGTCGTTTCCCTACCAGTCCTTCAAGAGACAGCGGATAGGCCGCAAAAACCGAGAAAAATACGGTCGCCAGCGCAAAAGCCGCCGAATAAAAAATAGCATTGAAAAAACCGCGGATCATTGCACTGTTGTTCAGAATTTTTACATAGCCCGTGACTGTCCAGTCGGAGGGAGCAAGCGCCAGCCCTTTGGTAATCAGAGTGTTGGGGGTCAAAAAGGACGCCAGCACCACATATACCAGGGGAAACAGAATTACGACAATAAACAAACCAAGCAGAATATAATTGATGACAAGTAAAATCCGGTCTTTCCCGGTATGATGAATATCCATAAATGCCTCCTTCTTTAATACAGCCCTTCCCCTTCGTTCAATCTCTTGACGACGGCATTCACAAAAACAAGCAGGACTACATTAATTACAGAATTAAATAGCCCGATTGCCGTTGAATACGCATAATCGCCGGATTGCAGCCCCACCTTATACACATAAGTGGCGATGATTTCTGAGGCTGGAGTGTTGAGGGCCGTTTGCATCAGGAACGCTTTTTCGTAGCCGATCGACATGATGCCCCCTGCAGCAAGTATGAACAGGACAGCCATTACAGGTTTGAGCGCCGGCAGATCAATATGACGAATTCGCTTCAGCAAGGAAGCACCATCCATTGTTGCCGCATCATGCAGCTGCGGATCTACATTGGATAGCGTAGCCACATAAATAATCGACGACCAGCCGGCGGTTTGCCATATTCCCGACAATATATACACTGTACGGAAGTAAGCGGGATCAGTCATAAAGGAGATCGGCTTACCGGTAAAGGTGGTAATCATGGCGTTCACCACACCAGTCGGAGACAAGAAAACAAACAGCATCCCTGCAACCACCACCACCGAGATAAAGTTAGGCGCATATAAGATGAGCTGGATATTCTTCTTGAGCTTCGCTCCTCTGACTAGATTAAGCATCAAAGCCAGAATGATTGGTACCGGGAAACCCAGTATAAGGCCGTAAGCGCTTAATTTAAGCGTATTCATTAGAATGTCATAAAAATTTGGCGATGAGAGAAAACGCTGAAAATGTTCAAATCCAACCCAATCGCTGCCCATAATACCTTTTCTGGGACTGAAATTTTTAAAGGAAATAATAGCGCCGTACATCGGCACGTACTTAAAAATCACGGTAAGGATTATGGCTGGTGCCAAAAATAAATACAATGTGTAATTTCGAGCCATGTAATGCAGCCAAGATTTTCGTTTGTTGGTTTCTGCAGCCTTGACTCCCCTTTGTTGCACGATCGAGTTTGCCAATCTTTTTCCTCCTTACTGTTCACGGCTTATCATCCTGTCAGTAATTAACCGTGTATGTCCTCACGTTGACATATTTCCGCAAAAGCTTACGGATAGTATCCCCACCTCCAACACAATAATCAGTTTACATTTCGCAAAATTTGAATAGGTTTTCATTTTACATTTGAACACCATTTGCCATTACAATTTATCAGATGACAATTGTATAAGTCAATACATCAAGGACAAAAAAATTCAAATCGAATACATTCATTAAGATAAAGTGTAACATTTTACACAAAAAACCTTCTAAAATGCACATAAATAAAATACAAATGCACTATAATATTGTTCATTTGCAAAAAGTCGATTGTTAAAAACAAAAAAGTGTTATATATTTATAGATATGAATAATCTTAATTCGGGAAACAAGGTGGGGCATTATGACGAGAAAGCCAAAGATTACAATTCAGGACATTGCGGATGCCTTGGGGATATCCAGGAATACCGCATCCAAAGCATTGAACGGAGTAGAGAGTATTCCTGCTGCTACTAGGGACAAGGTGATAAAAAAAGCGGCGGAACTTAAATACAAACAATTTTCGTATATGGAAACAGTCAGCAGCTCCTCTGAAAAGCAAGGCAATATTGCACTTCTGACATGTAATCTGCCCAACGGGTCTCACTTTGGTTCCCTGCTGATTAGCGGGCTGGAGAAGAAAATCAGTACCGAGGGCTACACTTTATCCATCTTTTTTGTCCGTGAAAATGATATCAAAAACATGTCCCTACCTGGTAATTTCGAACCTTCGAATGTTAGTGGTATCATCTGTATCGAAATGTTCAATAAGTCTTATAGCAAGCTGATCACGGATCTTGACATTCCGACTATTTTTATTGACTGCGCTGTGGATATGGTCTATCCGGAATTGAAGTCCGATCTGGTTCTGATGGAAAATGAACACAGCACATACTTAGTAACCCGGAAACTGATAGATCACGGATACGCCAGTTTCGGTTTTGTAGGCGATTACAATCACTGCAAAAGCTTCAATGAACGCTGGATCGGGTTTAACAGGGCACTAGTAGAAGCTGGAATTCCCATGAATCCAGCCCATAATATTGTAGCGCCAGACCAGAACTTCAACATGGAGGAGAACTGGATGGAGCATCAGTTGGATGCCTTGGAAGAGCGGCCCTCCGTCTTTATCTGTGCCAATGATTTCATTGCCATCAGCATGATGAAATCTCTAAAGAACAAAGGGATTAATGTGCCGGAGGATGTTGCTGTCTGCGGATTTGATGATGCTTCAGAATCGCGGGTCGTCGAACCCCACCTTACAACTGTGCATATTTACAGCAGTCAAATGGGGATTATTTCAGCGGAAATGCTATTGTCCAGAATCAAAGACAACACCAAGCCATACCAGGTGACTCATGTTGCAACGGATATTATATTCCGTGACTCCACGCCTGTTCTAAAATAAATCTGTTCAAAGGTGGAACAAAATGAAAAATGAACGAACTGTTCTGTGCGTGGGCGAACTGCTCATTGATTTTTTCTGTACAGATATTGATGTCAATCTTGTCAAGGGCCAGCATTTCTCAAAACAGGCTGGTGGTGCTCCAGCCAATGTGAGTGCAGCCGTCACCAAGCTTGGAGGAAAAGCGGCATTTCTGGGCAAAGTCGGAGCTGATCCTTTTGGTTTGTACCTGAAGCAAATTCTGGAGGAGCAGCTTGTGGATACGACTATGCTCCTGTTGGACCCGACAACGCCGACCACCCTGGCCTTTGTCTCCCTTGCCGCAAGTGGTGAACGCGACTTCGTATTCAACCGCGGAGCTGACCAGCAACTGAGCCTGCAGGATATAGATAGAGACTGGATCTCAATGGCTTCCATTCTGCATTTTGGTTCGGCAACGGCTTTGCTCGCCGATCCTTTCCGCGAAGCGTATTTGACTTTATTAGATGAAGCAAAGGCTTCAGGGCAATTCACCTCTTTTGATCCCAACTACCGGGGGGATCTTTGGAAAGACCGGCTGGAGGAATTTATAGAGCTGTCCAGAAAAGGAATACACAATGCGGATTTTGTAAAAGTAAGCGAAGAGGAATTAAGTCTCATTACAGGGCAGCCTGACCGCAATGCTTCACTGGATCTATTGCATAATTTGGGTGCCAAAACGGTCGCAGTTACCCTGGGAAAAGAAGGAACCCTCATTTCAAGCAGAGGCTATCGTTCGCTAATTGGCAGCATTGCTATCAAATCAATCGACTCTACCGGTGCCGGAGATGCCTTCGTCGGAGCAATGTTATACCAGATCAGCCAATTGAGTGAACCTAAATCATTTAGCTCCAACACGCAGCAGCTTGAAGAATTCGTCACCCTTGCCAATCGGGTCGGAGCCATCGTCTGCACTAAAGTCGGAGCGATTGCTGCCTTGCCGACACTACAGGAAGTTAGAGCTTTTGCAGATCGGTCCTAATTAGTTTATCACTCAAATATAAACGGAGAATAACTGCAGGCTCCTGCGAGCTTTTCTTCAAAAAACTTGCCATCACTTATGGTACGGTTCCCCTCATCTATCTCCTAGAGAGGACGCCCATGCTGGGCGTACTGAAACAGCACATCTCCAAAAACTCTAGAGATGTGCTGTTTATAATTTGCGGACCACCTCTTCTACGATATCGGATCAGAAGGTTTGGTAGAACCGCTTCGCACTATCCTTTTCGGGTATCGGTAATCGTAAGGTTACAGGCAGCATCTCGGGGAAAGACTTGTGGGGCTCGCGCTGATACCAGTAGGCCACTGAAGAATAATCATTGGACTGGGAGTTCCCATGACCATGCTCAATACTGAAGCGCAGAGACTCCCGGAAGATGATCGGATCTGCTATATGGAAACGGTACTGTGTGATTTTGCCGGAGTAGTCATTGAACAGGATAGTATTGCTCTCTCTCCAGGCATCACCGTTCCCGCGGATCGGCGCATACAGGGATACCCCGTGATACGGGCTGTCATATTTACCGGATGGGTAGCCCCAGGCCGCACAGAAATAATCCTCCGTACCTGTGCCGTGCAGGCGGGGCGGCCACGGTTCGCCGTCGATGAAGAACATATCATCCCCTTCTCCCGGCCAGCTGAAGCCCGGCATCGGATTCAAATGATCAATACTGAGATTACAGCCGACGTAGTGCCCTTCACCCACGGCATCCATAAGCACATAGTTATCGTCACCCGTCAGGTTCTTAAGCTCATATACTTTCTGGTCGGCATAATTGGCCTTGTCCTGCCCGTCATGCTCCAGCTTCAAGGCCGCCAAGTCGACCGTCCCGTGTGTAGGATTCTCCCGGCGCCAGGAAGCATGAAAGTAGAAGCTGTCCTCCGGAATCGGCTTCTCCACATAATCGACATAGAAATAGAGGACCATTTCATCTTCACATTCATTAATAATCTCTATCCGCGCGCTGCTGCGGAACGGCATTTCAAAAAAACAGTTCATCGCCGCTTTGTCTTCAATCACCCCCTGGGTCGTAATCATATTCAGCGGCATGGAAACATAGTGGCTGGCTACCCCGTGACCAACCCCGAAGAAATCGCCTACTGGCGATTCCACACTGGGCTCCTCCTCTCCATCCCAGAACATGCGGATCAGCACTTTGCGGAACGCATATTTATTCTTAGCCGCTATCGTCATCCATATATGCTGGATGATACCCGAGCCTTCAATTTCAGCGATGGCTGCCGTTTGGCCGGCTCCGATAACGATGAAATCCCGGTTGCCCCCAGTCTGATCCCAGCTGGACAGTCTGCGGGACAGCCCTTCCTTGCGCAAATATAATGATTTCAACACAGATCCTCACTCCTTAGGTATTCATGCTTTGATGCCTGTAAGTGTAATGCCCTCGATAAAGTACCTCTGCCCGATAAAAAAGACGACTATCGCCGGAGCCAGCACCACCGTAGCCGCAGCCATCATCAGATGCCATTCCGCGGCGTACATGCCTTTAAATTGCTGCAAACCAAGCGCTAGCGTATATTTAGACTCGCTGTTCAGATAGACTAGCGGTCCCAGAAAGTCATTCCAGGAAGCCAAAAAGGTGAACAGGCCTACAACGACCAACGCGGGCCGCGTCAGGGGAATGATAATGGAGATAAAAATACGCCAATGGCTTGCACCGTCCACGTAAGCCGCCTCGTCGAGATCGCGGGGAATACTCAGATAGAACTGGCGTAATAGGAAGATATTGAACGCGCCTCCACCGAACCAGGCCGGTGCAATCAGCGGTATGAAGGAATTGGTTAATCCCAGCTTGCTCCAGCCGACAAAGGTCGGAATCAGCGTAACCGCATAGGGAAGCATCATGCTGGACAAGAGCAGGCCGAAGACAAGGTTCCGGCCTCTCCAGGACATGCGGGCAAAGCTGTACGCGCTGATGGAGCAGGTCACAAGAACACCTAGCATCGTAAAAATCACAATAACTGTTGTATTGATAAAGTAACGGCCAAATGGCAGAATGGTCAGCGCTTCACTGAAATTGCCAAACCGGAAGGGATCGGGTATCCATATGGGCGGCAGCTCAAAAATTTGCCCCATATCCATCAGGGAGCTGCGGATGAGCCAGATCAGCGGCAGCAGACTGAAGAGGCCTCCGGCCACAAGCACCAAATATACCAATCCCTTCTCAACCCATGCCCTTGTCCTCATCTGGCTTCATCCCCCTCGTAATACACCCATTTTCTTGATGTCTTGAAGACCATATAGGTCAACAGCATAATGATGATGAACAGCACCCAGGCAATGGCGCTCGCGCTTCCCATCCGTGAGAACTGAAAGGCCTCCCGGTACAGGTAGAAGACATAGAACAAGCTGGCATTGTTGGGTCCGCCGCTAGTCATGACATAGGCTTGGGAAAACACCTGAAACCCGTTAATGATACCCATAATCAAGTTGAAAAAGATCGTCGGCGTCATCATGGGAATCGTAATATTCCGCAGCTTATGAAGCTTCGAGCCCCCATCTATTTCAATCGCCTCATACAGTGAGCGGGGAATATCCTGCAGGCCGGCCAGGAAGATAATCATCGTCCCTCCCGTTGTCCACAGGTTCATCAGCGCCAGCGAGGGAACGACGGATTTCTCTCCAAAGATCCATTGGCTGCCGGGGAGCCCGATGGCGCGGAGCAGCTCGTTGGCAAGCCCCAAATCGGGATTCAGGAGCCACAGCCAAATGAACGAAATCGCAATAATCGGCACAATGGACGGCAGATAGAAGACAGTCCGGAAAATGGCTTTCCCCTTAATGTTCCGGTTCAGAAGAATGGCCAGGAGAAAGGAATAAATAATGCCGGTTGGCACACTAAGCACCACAAAGTACAGAGTAACCCCAAGAGATTTGTAAAAATACTGGTCTTCTCCGCTGAACATTCTGGTGTAATTGTCCAGACCAATAAAGGTTGGCGAATTGGACCCAGAGTAGTCGGTAAAGCTCATATACAGGCTGTAGATCATGGGACCCAGCGTAAAAATCAGCAGCCCAAGAATAGCCGGGAGGGCAAACAGAATGCCGTACAGCTCATTCCTGTAGGAGCTGCGCTTCGTCTTCGGACGGCTTATGCTCAGGGAAGGGACGGGTTCCATACACATGCTTCCTCTCTTCGGGCTTTGCCGGCAGCGGCTCTGCCCGCGAATCCGGCAGAGCCGCCTTCCGGCAAAGCCCGTTATTTCAAATACGTTCCCTTGACCAGCGGCTTCACTTTGGCTTCTACTTCTTTCATTGCCTCTGCGGCGGTCTTAGTGCCGAGCCATACCTGGTCCAGCCCCGCCGTTACCGCAGCGTCAATCTCCACAAAGTTTCTGACATTATTCTCTGCCGAAGGCTCAGCATGTTCGTAAGTGGAACGCATAACGGCATCCTGGAACCCGGCCGGGCGGCCCGGAAGCTTCTCGTTGGCCCAACTGTCGATCAGCTTCGGATCTTCATACCATTGCTTCAGCTGCGGCATCCAGAGCCCCTGATGAAGCTCCAGCACATTCTGCGGATCCGTCAGGAATTTAGAGAATTCCCAGGCTTCCTTCGGATGCTTGGAGCTCTTGAAGATAATCAGGGAACCTCCGAGGAAGAAGGTTTTGTAGTCCTTCAGAACCGGCAGCACACCGACTCCCCAGTTGATATTGGCTTTGCTCAGATCCAGATGGTTCCAGCTTCCATCGATAACCATAGCAACCTTTCTGGACTGGAGCGCAGTTGCCGGTGCCGGAATGCTGCTGGCTTGAACCGGTGAAGGAGCAACATGGTATACATTGATCAGATCAGCGATCTTCTGGATGGCTTCAGTAGCTTCAGGCTTGGAAAGCCCGAACTCCTTGCCGTCCTTTGTCAAATAATCCCCGCCGTTGGACAGTACCAGCGGCATGTAGGAGAGCCAGCTTAGGCTGAACTTCACACCATATTGCTTGATGTTCTTGGGATCAAATCCCGGATCATCGGGATGCTTGCCGCTCCGGTCAAGCGTGAGCTTCTTGGCTGTTTCCACGAATTCATCCCATTGCCAGGCTTCTTCCGCTTTGGTCGGCGGTAACTCTACCCCCGCTTCCTTGAACAGATCCGCATTGTACATCAGGGAAGGAACGACGGAGGCCTGATAAGGCCCGGCACTTTTATCCGTATCCCAATTCCACCAGGCGTACTGGAGATAATCCTCCTTTTTGATGCTGGGATCATCTTTCATCAAATCGAAGAAATTATAGATCAGGCCTTCTTCACCCATCTTCAGCTTCCATGCAGCAGAGTAGCTCAGGTCCGGTGCTTCATTCCCGGCAATCATTGCATTCAGCTTCTGTAAAAAATCTGTGCCCGGAATATGGATGGAATCAATCGTGACATTAGGGTTCTTCGCTTCAAAAGCCTTAATAGCATCCTCCACCGCCTGCTTCTCCTGCGGGCTGCCCCAGAACGTGAATTTAAGTGTAACCTTTTCCCCTGCGGCCGAGCCGGTTTCTCCAGCAGCGGGACTGTTTCCCTTCTGGTTAATTCCTTTGCTTGTATCCGTCGTCGTATCCCCATTGTTCCCGCCCGTCCCGCAAGCGGTTACAATTAACGCAATTATCATTAGGAAGAGTAACATCAGCTTGGTTCTGCCGGTATGCTTGCTCATTTGTTGATCCCCCTTGATTCGAATGTAAGCGCTGCAGCCGCCTAATTCCAGTGTAAATGGGACCGCTGCAAATGCCTATTGTACGATCTTTCGTTTTCTGTACGATTTTACGGTCAAATATAAAAAGATAACCCCGCAAGCCATTGGCCGGGGGTGCAGCACTTTTGGATGCGGCCCTTCACTCTGATCCGGGATACGGTATAACCAGTTCCACCCGGGTTCCGAATTCAGAGACAGACTCAATCGCTATGCCGTGTTTACTGCCATACAGCAGCTTTATCCGTTTATCCACATTTTTGAGACCGATGTTGCCACTGTCTTCCTTCAACAGCTGTTCCAGACGCTCCGGCTCGATTCCGCTGCCGTTGTCCTCTACACAGAACCGGATATCATCCCCCTGCCGCTGTCCGTAAATGGTGATCAACCCGCCGTTCTCCATATTTCGAAAACCATGAATAATGGCGTTCTCCACCAGCGGCTGCAGGAACAGCTTGGGCACGCTCACTTCCAGCAGATCAGCTTCTATATCGAAATCCACGCGGAATTTGTGCTCGAAGCGGTTGGCCATAATCACTATATAATCCTGAAGCCAGGCAATATCCTCTCTCAGAAGCATCAGGTCTCTCCGGTTGTCTGTAGTGTAATGCAGCATCCGGGACAAGCTGATCAGCATACTGCTGACCTTCTCCTTCTCTCCATATACAGCCATCCAGTTAATAATATTCAGTGTGTTATATAGAAAATGGGGATTAAGCTGAATATTCAGCGCGAGAATTTCCGTCTCCCGCTCCCGCAGCTTGACCACATAATTCTCATTGATCAGTTCCCTGACCCGCTCATTCATGCTGTTGAACTTCATCAGCACATGCCCCAGCTCATCCCTGCCCTCTACCTTGATCTGCGCATTGAAATCCCCGCCGCCTACCCGCTTGATGGCCAGCAGCAGCTTGCTTACCGGAGAAGAAATACGCGCCGATATCAGATAGGCGAACAGAAGCGAAAGGGCAAGCAGCGGTGTGCCCAGCGCCATAATAAAAAACAAGATGGTATCTGCAATATCATGAGTCAATGCACCTGGAGGAATCAGCACAACAGATAGCCAGTTGTTCACCGGAGACAGGGCAAAGCAAGCGATCATCCGCCTCCCGCCGACAGTCACATAAGCCGTTCCGCTGCCCTTGCTGCGCAGCTCTTTCAGCCAGGCTGCGGATTCCACGGTCCCCAGGCGCGTTTTATCCTGATGGGAGATCATCGTGCCGTCCTCACTGGCCACCAGGAATACCGATCCCTGAATCGGAATGCTATCCCTGAATATATTGGCATACACGTCATCCTTGAAATTCATCACCAGAACCGGTTTCTCAGACCCTTTGCTTGCCCGGACAATGACGTCATTCCGGACACAGGAGGGGTTGATCTGCCGGACAGCCGAGAAAATATAACGGTAATCGATGTCAGTTCCCGCAAGCTCAGGCAGCGCATGCATCCGGGTATAATCATACGTGGGCACCCAGGCAATCCGGCCTTTCCCCTCGGCCGCGCGCCGGTACAACTCCGAGTTGTAGAAATGATCCGGCGGATAAGTGTTCTTGATCTTGCTTCCATACACGAACGCATGCGTGACCAGTTCAGCGGAGTACAGATCGGCAGATTGCGAAAAGTACCGCCCGAGAATCTTTGTCACTTTTTTATTGGTCTCCAGCAGCTGCTGCCCCCCTGCCGGTCCGCGCCCGTCAAAAATCTGATACAGCTCGCATTCCACCATCAGCGAGAGGCTGTCATCCTGAATAATTTTCAGGCGTTCATTGATGATCTGGTTGTTCTTCAGCACAATCTCACTGACGTTGTCACGGGCCAGCTTCAGCATAATCTCCTTGCTCGCATAATAATAACCAAAGCCGAGGATCGTGAGCGGGAGCGTAATCAGTACAATATAGGACAGGACCAGCTTATTTTTCAGCCTCATGGTTCCACCTACAGTACATCTTTCTTCCGGAATTCCTCCGGTGACAGTCCGGTTTCCCGCTTGAATACTCTGGTAAAATATCCGGCATCCCGAAATCCAACACTTAAGGCAATGGCCGAGATTTTCCGGTCCCCCTCCTGCAGCAGTTCCTTGGCTTTGTCCATACGCAGGCGCAGCAAATATTCGGTGAAGGTCATGGAGGTATGCTGTTTAAAAAAGCTGCTGAAATAAGCGGGGCTGAAAAAAAATTGCCGGGCGACATACTCCAGCGACAGGTCCTCCATATAATGGGCCTCCAGAAATGCCTTGCACAGGCTGATTGTCCGCCCGTTTTTGTTCTCCTTGCGCTCCTCGATGCTGTCCATAATCCGGTGCAGATAAAAAACTGCCCGCTTCTCGACTTCGTCCAGACTTTCACAGGAGGGAATCTGAAATTCCATCTCTGAAATGAAGTTGCTCACTTCCTCCTGGCGGAGAAACAGTTCGCTTCCTTTAACTTCATTAACCAGAGCGTACAAGATACAGTCTTTGAGATGGGTCGGGGACGGGCAGTCTCCTTCAAGCAGTCTTTCAATCAGCGCCTTTAGAGCCTGGGCCACTGTATCCCTGTCCAGACGCGCCAAGGCTTCAGTCATGCCTGTATCAGCAGGAACCATCTTCAGACTTGGTTTATCCGGATTGTAAGCGATTTCATCAAAGAGGACAAGCTGGCCTTCCCCCGTGTAAAAGGTGTACTCCAGCGCTTTCTGCGCCTGCTCGAAAGACTTCGGAGTCTCACTGTACAGATCTGCCACCCAGTTCCCTGCACCCAGAGTCAAGGTCAGGCCAAATTCGTCCCGGACCTGGCGGATGAATTGCCGGAACTGCTCCATATCCCGCTTCATCAGCCATTCCAGAGAATGGACCGAGGTCACGATGGACCCGATTATCGGGTCTGCACCTTCGAGGTTGAAGGAAAGCGAAGGACCCACTGTCAGATAGATTTCCTTCATCCAGTTTTTCACGCTGGTCTTGAGCTCCTCGAAATCCTCAAGCGTATAGAGCTCTGCGACCTCCCTCTTCTGAAACTTGGCCAGCATAACGAAACCTCCGCTGACGGCGGGAAAAAGGTTGCGGATTTCCTGAAGCTCCTCCTCGCTTGAAGCTGAACGCATCCACCGGCTGAGCAAATGCTGCTCATAGACCGGAGCCGCCGAGCTAAGCCGCTGACGGAGAACCGCGCCATCCTGAAGACTCAGCCGTTCTTTCTCCAGCGCCGTATCGAGCTTGTCCAGGATCCCGGAAAGCTCCTGGAATGCCAGCGGCTTCAGCAGATAATCGAAGGCTCCGAGCTGTAAGGCCTGTCTTGCATATTCAAAATTTCCGTAGACGCTGAGAATCACGATTTTGACCAGCTCTCTGCGGCTCTCCATTTGTTCAATCAAGGTCAACCCATCCATATTGGGCATTCGGATATCTGTGAGAATAATATCGATCCGGTTATCTTCGATGATGCGCAGCGCTTCCAAACCATCCTTCACCATGAAAATCCGGTATTCCGGCCTGAGCTGCTTAATCATGTCCGCAATGCCCCGGCGGTGGCGCGGTTCATCATCGGCGACGAGCACGTTGTACATCGCTTTCTCTCCTCTCTCAGAACAACCAAATTGTAAGTAAGATAGTAAGGCAGCCTGCTGCGCCTGTCAATCTTCAGGTTTTTCCTATATTTAGAAAAAGACTGCCGAAAACCTCTCGACAGCCTCTCCTCTCCCTAATCCTCATGCACTTCTTTCTTGTATCCTTGCTCAGCTGGTATGCCTTGCCATCAGTTCAATGGGGAACATCCGGTCAACAGGCTGGGCAGGCTCCCCCTTCGTTTCAACAGATTGAATCATTAGCTCCGAGGCATTCAGTGCCAGCTCGTTGATCGGATGCCGGATCGTTGATAGACTGAGCAGCTCCGATACGGTCGGCATGTCATCCACACCGAGTACTGCTAGGTTCTCCGGTACGGATAGGTTCAGATCCTTGCAGGCCTTCAGCACCCCAATAGCAGAGATATCGTTCAGGCAGAACAACGCCTGCGGCAGTTGGCCATTTTTGTGCAGCTGCATCACCGTTTCATATCCGAAGCTTTCTGTCATATCTCCGGTAATGACCGTTGTGAGATTGCCCTTCTCCTGCATAGACTGGGAGGCACCGTTCAACCGGTCGTCGAATCCGGGAACCTGGCCATGCGGATAGGTCAGAATAATAATTTTCTGATACCCCCGGGACATTAAATGGTCCACTCCCGTCTGGCCGCACTGATAATCGTTCACCCGGACGATATGCGCCCCGTAGGATAAATTATGCCGTCCGATGGTGATGACCGGAACGTTGAGATCCATGAGCCTTGGCATGAACTTCTCCGTCTCCAGGGTCGCTTTTACAATAATTCCATCCACCATCTGGATATTCATGAAGATCTCATCAAAGTCCAGGAGGATCAGCTTGTAGCCCATAGTCTTCAGCTGCTGCTTCAGCACCTTGGCAAAGTGCAGGAAATATAAATCTTCGAAATATCCATCATAAGTGCTGTTTGACAGAACGAGGCCGATGGTATACATTTTGCCGGTAATCAGGCTTTTGGCAACAGGGTTTGCCTGGTACCCGAGCTTCGTAATCGAGTCGCTTATTTTCTCCCGGGTCTCCGGTCTCATCCGGTGAAAATTGCCATTCATGAAATGAGAGACCGTTGCCGGCGACACGCCTGCATCTTTGGCGACCTGTACTAAGGTAACTCTTTGTTTTGCCATTTGCTGCACCTCTGCGAATTTACTTGGACCCTGTACCCCCGCGCTTACCGCGGACGTCTGTCCATCACTGCCGGAAATTCCGGAAACGCCTGATGCGGCTCAGTCTGATACCAGTAGCTGATCGAGCTGATATCGTCGCTGCGTTCAAATAAGGCTTGGCCGTCATGTCCTATTTGCTGTACAGTCACCTTCAGGTCCTCTTCGAACAGAATCGGATCAAGGATATGCCAGCGGTAGAAGCCCCGCATCGGGCAAGCCGCACCGTCATAAATATGGGACCGGGTATTGTCCCTCGTTGCAAAATAAGGGAAACCCATAAATGGGGTTGAGTACGTCTGCTCCTGCACCGGGTTTCCGTTGTCATATTTCACAAAACCCCAGGCACCGCCGAAATAATCCTCTGTCCCGGTACCGCAAATCGTCGGCCAATCCCGGTCGCCGTCAATATAGAATTTCACTTCTCCTTCACCATACCAATAACGGGATAGAGAAGTCCAGGACATATAGGTGCCGATATATTTGCCTCTTCCTTTAATTCCATCAATCAGAGTATAATCCTGCCTCAGGACAGTGGGATTTTCTCTGCGGTACTGGGCATGAAAATACTCGGTATCCTCATCCAATTCATCAACCAGTGTATAGTCAAATTGATAGAAAAACGCCTCAATGCTCTGCGGATGCTCATTCGTAATGGTTACTCTGGCAGCTTGGCGGAAAGGCATAGCGAAGTAGCTGTTCATGCCGCCGACCGGATTAACGACTACCGGCAGTGAATTGACAACCGCCCGCGCTCCAAAGCCGTTGCAGAAGAAATCGCCCAGCGGCACTTCAACGGATGGTTGTTCTTCATTATCCCAGTACATGCGCAGCACCAGATCACGGAGGACGAACCAGCCCGATTCAGTCTTATCAGTAACGGTCATCCAGATATGCTGAATGATTCCCGGTCCTTCAATATCAACAAGCGTTGCGGTTTCTCCCTGCGCGAGCGGGATGAACGCCTTGCCTTTGCGGGCAACACCCAGTGGGCCTTCCGCCTGGCCGCCTTGCCCCTTAAGACCTCGCGGATTCTCCGCTGTAATCGCTCTGCTCTTGCCTTTCATTCTGCCAAACAGCTGATTCATTGATTGCATGGTTTATCTTCTCCTTATCCTTTGACTGCACCGTCCGACACACCGGCCATCACATATTTATTTAGGAACAAGTACGTAACAATAATGGGAATAATGCTGATGCTGATTGCTGCAAAGGTCTGGCCCCAATCTGTAGCCCCAAAGGCACCGATAAATTCCTGCAGCCCGACGGCAATCGTCTTGTACGCTTTATCATTTGTGAACGTATTGGAGAACACGAAATCATTCCAGATAAAGATGAAGTTAATCGATGCCACCGTAATGGTTGTATTGATAGTAAGCGGCGAAATAATCCGGAAGAATACCTGATAGATGTTGCAGCCGTCGATCACCGCAGCCTCAATAAGCTCACCCGGCACATACCGGTAGAAGCTGGTGAAGATCAGAATGGACAAGGGCAGCGCAAAACCAACCTGCGGCAGGATCAGTGCCGGATACGAATTTAGAAGTCCGTAATCTTTGTACATAATGAAGAGCGGAATCAGTGTAACCTGAATCGGAATCATAATGCCGATCGTAAAAAACAGCAACAGCTTCGAATTCAGCCGGTTGATCATTTTGACCAGGGCAAAGCCTGCAGTCGCGCTTAGGAAGATGATCAATGCCAGGCAGGCAAAGGTCACAATGGCCGTATTCTTGATATACACCAGCAGGCTGCTCTCCCGGAATACACTGGCATAATTCTCAAACGACCAGGACGAAGGCATTGCAAACGGCTGTGTAGTCAGCTCAATGCTCGATTTGAAGCTGGACAGCATCAGCCAGACTACGGGGTAGATTTGAATCAGCAGAATCGCAATGACCAGGATATATAAAAGAGAAGAGGAGAGCTTTTTCTTCGCCAGCATGTCAGGCATCCCCTTTCCTTGAATTAAAAATAGCCCGGATGATCAGTACCGCGAGCAGACTTTCGATAACGATGAAGACGGCAATCGCACTTCCGTATCCATACTGGATGGTGGAGAACGCTTGCTTATACATGTAGGTAGTAACCAGTTCTGTGGCCGACCCCGGCACACCGATAATGTAAGGAATATCGAAGCCCCGCAGAGCCCCTGTGGTACACATAATCAAAGACAGGCTCAGCACATGCATGATGCTCGGAAGCTTAATATAACGAATCAGCTGCCAGCCGCTTACACCGTCAATCGTAGCCGCTTCTTCGATTTCTTTGGGGATCGCAATCAGCGCCGCATAAAAGATAACCATATACATCCCGATAAACCGCCACCCCTCAGGGATGGATACGGCGATTAATGCTGTATGTGGATTGGAGAGCCAGGCGGTCTGAAGATGGCTGAGCCCCACCCAGTCCAGGAACATATTCAGCAGACCGAGCGGCTGAAGGGAGTAGAAATTACGGAACATTTGCGCAATAGCTACGGTTACAACAACCGCCGGCAGATAATATAGCGTTCTGAGGATTCCTGCGCCTTTGGTGACATAGGAAAGCATCAGGGCAAAAAATAAGCCGATGAACACCTGCATAAATACCACAATCACTACATAGACCAGATTGTTTTGTACAGAATTCCAGAAATACGAATCTTTGAACATCGCGATATAATTATCAAAGCCGATGTAGCGCGGCTCCTGAATGCCATTCCATTGCTGAAACCCGTACTTCAGGGACTGGATAATAGGGACAAAGACCGTTCCCAGATAAAATATCAAAGCCGGCAAAATGAAAATCAGCCACGCTTTTTTGTCTTTAAGCACATTCATATAGAGTCACCCCGCTTCTGTAATCACACTATTGGTTGAAGATCTCCACCCGGCCCTTAAGGACCGGACGGAGGTTTATCAGGCCCGGATTTTATTTGCTGGCTGTGTTTTTGGCAATGGCCTCATCAATCTGTTTGGCAAAATCCTCTGGAGTCATAAAGCCCATGGTCAGTTTGGTTATCAAGTCGCTCATCACCGAGTTGGTGTTCGGATCAAGCAGTGTATCCCAAGGCTTAGCGAACTCTGAGCCATAGTTGTCCATATCCTTTTTGATCCGCAGGAACAGCGCAGAGAATTTGGACTCGTCAGCAATGGTGAACTTAAGCGGAGACATTTGTTGTTTGGCCACATAGACGTCGCTGTAATTTTTCAGCACATAGCTGAGGAACTCCTTAGGCAGTCCATCGAACGTTTTCGCTGAAGCTCCGAGTCCGATCCCGCTGTTGCCGAAGAATTCATTATCCGGTGTAACCGCATTGCTTGTTGTCGGCAGATAGAAATAATCTACATTGCCCTTGAGTCCTTCCGGCAGGCTGTCTTCCACGAAGGACGGTATTTCCCAAGTCCCCATGTTGTACATGGCAGCCTGTCCGTTCAAGAACAGATTCTTGGCTGTCGTATAATCGGTTGTAGCGAATCCATCCTGAAAGTATTTTCCGATTTGCGAAGCGAAGTTAGCCGCCTGCATGCCTGCCGCATCGGACATTTTGGCTTTGCCCTGGCTCAAATCCCGGATGAACTGATTGCCTGTGGTCCGGAACGGGTACATTGCCGCATAACGCAATACCGGCCACACATCAACGCCGTCTACTGCGATAGGCGTAATCCCCTTGTCTTTGAGCGCTTTGCTTACTGCGAGCAGATCATCAAGGGTTTTAGGTACCGTAAGGTTGTTGTCGGCAAAGATTTTTTTGTTATACCAGGTCATTTCCATGTGGTATTCCATCGGCAGGAGATACAGGCTTCCATCCGGCAGCTCCTGATATTTCAGCGCAGGCTCATAAAACTTATCGTACAGCCCCTCATCCTTTAGGAATTTCTTCATGTCCACCAGCAAGCCCGCATTTACAAGCTCCTGGGCAAAAGGGTCGGCATCACTGTCAATGAAATCCGGCATCTGCCCCGAGGCAACCAGCGTTCTCAGCTTGGTCAGATAAGAGGGTCTGTCCGCCGTCACCTGAAGGTCCAGCTTAAAGCCGGGATGATCGGCGGCGAACCTGTCAGCAAGCTCCTTAACCGTCTGGATAATGGCCCCGTTCTCCGGTCTGGCCGAGAGCCAGGTCACGGTTTGCTCCTTAGGCGCATTCGAGGCACCGGCCTGGTCCGGGCTATTGTTGCCTGCGGAGCTGCCGCAGCCCGCCAGAGCGGCCCCGGCCAAGGAGAAAGCTGCAAGCCCAGTGAACACCTTTGACATTTTCTTTGTCATTTTAAACCCCTCCAATATATTTATCTTATAAGTGCCGTGAAACCATCCTGTGATCAAAGCTCTGCAGCCGTTTTTAGGGTAATGTCCTGAACGCTTACAGCACCCTCATTGGCAAAAAATCCAAAATGGCCGTCTTTGAAGTTATAGATCCGTGTAGTCATTGCAACTTCATTATTGACATAGAGGCATAGGATATCTTCCTCCAATATCAGCTGGAAATGGATCCGGCTGTGGCTTCCAAAATCAAACGGACGCTCCAGCTCAATCATTTGCGGCTTGTCCCCGGCAATTTGCCATTGAAAGAATCCCGGTTCCCTTCTTGGCCACATATCAAAGGTTATCCGGTTGTGAAAAGGATCAAATTTGATGAAATAACCATTATCCAGCGCCTTGTCTGTGCGAACTGCGATGCCAAAGTCCTTCACATGCTTCCAATCCGCAAAGGATGCTTCAAGCATGACCTGAGCAGGCAATGGGTTAAGCACACTATAAGCCAGTCCATCCGGAGAAGAGAGCTGCAGCCTGTTCTCCTGCTGAATGCAATTTTTCTCCGATTTCAGCAAAATTTGTTCTTCCCTATTAAAATGTCCATAGATGGAAGACGGCATTCTCACCAGCAGCTCTCCCTGCTCGTTCTGGTGCAGCTCATGGACAACCAGAGTGCCTGCCCACTCCCAATCCCCGTAATCATTCGAGCCCTTCTTCGATGGAACCCAGCCGAAAGCGTACCGTTTCCCTCCGTCCGAGGCTGTTTTGGCTGCATAAAATCCTCTGCCGTCAAAAGTGTCCAACGCCGGTGAGGTGTACAGGCCATCGATCGTTTTGCTCTTTTTATAATGGGTGACGAACTTCTCACTGAAGGTGGAGTAGACCAGGTAGTGCCATTCCCCCATCTTGAAATAATCAGGACATTCCATCGTGATGTACTTGTCCGGGCTGTAGAAGGGTTCACGGTATTTCCAGTTCAGCAGGTCATCCGAAGTCAGAAGTGCTATGCACCCGCCTCTTTTCTCGGAGGAGTTCATTTCTCTCGAAGTGACCAGCATCCAGTATTCCTGCTTCTCTTCGTTGAAGAACACAAAGGGATCACGCCAATCATATTGCTCGTAAATCACTTCATCCCCGTAAAGCTTGAAGCTGCTATCCTTCGTCCAATGAATCCCGTCAGTACCAGTCGCCCGCAGCACAACCTGTAAGGGCTTACCCTCCTTGCAAAACGCAGGGTTCGGGTTATGTCCCGTGTAGAAAAGATGGTACACGCCTTCCTTGTCCTTGATGACAGAGCCGGTGTACGCATTCCGGTCTAGAGCGCTTTCATCTCCGTTCGGAAGAACCTCTCCATAATCCTCAAAGTCAAGCCCATTTCTGGTGGCCAGCAAATTCCATGAGGTATGGTTGCCGTAATCCCCCCCCACTCTCTCATCGTGAAGATAGTAGAGCTTGTACTCCCCATTGTCATAAAACGGAATCACATCACCAACCCAGCCATTCGCAGGTCTGTAGAATACTTTTCTCATCAGCATCATCTCCATTAGTAAAACGTTTTACAAACATATAGTAACATAATTTTTATTCTTGTCAACGGTTACATTTATTTGTATAGTGAGATTATAGGTATATAACATACTGAGTAAAATTAAATTAAGTAAAACGTTTACCAATAAATAAAATGGGAAGGGCTACCCTTTCCTGCCAGGAGGAGAACATAAAATGATCATTGGGGCGATTGAAGCAGGCGGTACCAAATTCATCTGCGGAGTAGGTAATGAGGAAGGAGAAATTCTGGACCGGATCAGCTTTCCGACAGAGACTCCGGAGGAGACCATGCAGCAGGCAATTGCTTATTTCAAAGATACAGGGGTTGTTGAGGCTATTGGGATCGGATCGTTCGGGCCGGTGAATTTGAATCTTTCCAGCCCCTTGTACGGGCATGTGACCACTACGCCCAAGCCAGGCTGGGGAGGATTCGACTTCGTCGGGGTTATGAAACGGCATTTCCCTGTGCCGATCGGGTTCGATACGGATGTGAATGCTGCTGCCTTTGGTGAAGTCAGATGGGGCGCGGCTCAAGGATTGGACAGCTGCGTCTATTTTACAATCGGGACAGGTGTCGGAGTGGGCGTGTATGCAGAGGGCAGACTGATCCACGGGCTTGTTCATCCCGAAGGCGGCCATGTGCTGACCCGGCGGCATGCAGAGGATAATTTCGAAGGCCTATGTCCATACCATGGCGACTGTCTGGAAGGCTTGGCAGCAGGACCGGCCATCGAGAAACGCTGGGGCGTCAAAGGCTCTTCGCTGCCGGCGGGCCATCCGGCCTGGGAAATGGAGGCCTATTATTTGGGCCAAGCCATCGCCGGCGTGATCCTTCTGTTGTCTCCGAAGCGTGTGATTCTGGGCGGAGGCGTAATGCATCAGGAGCACCTGTTTCCTCTAATCCGCAGCGAAGTCCGCAAGGCCCTGAACGGGTATGTTGCAGCGCCTGAAATCATGGAGGCAATGGATACTTATATTGTCCCTCCTGGCCTGGGGGATAATGCGGGCTTATGCGGTGCTCTGGCGCTGGGGATAAAGGCTCTGCAGGACTGAAGAACCCTCTATGAGGAGGAATTTTCTACACAGAAAATCCAGTGGTTGATCTGTGAAAGAACGAATGGATAGCCCTTGTCTCAGCAGCTCATGGAACCAAGATAACTAACCTTGCTTGGAATCTCCTCAGGATTAACTCTCATAAATTGTCTTCGCCGTTCCCTCCCCCAGTTTGAGAAATGACGGGCTGTCCTTGTTCAGAGGGGGGGATTGGCAAAGGACCACGAGATGCATAATAATGCCCCTTAGAGTTAATCATCTTTTATGTTATAATAATATTTAGCCTACTAAATAAATGTCTTTTGTTCCTTTGGATTGGGAGTGATATCAATGAGAGTCTGTAATGAAGGATTTGATAAAGAGTTTATGGATGAAAAACGGGATATGTACGCGATAGCCTTTACCCAAAATGTTCTTTCAGGACGTTGGAAATACTTTATATTATGGTACTTAAAAGGAGAAACACGTCGCTATACGGATATAAAAAAATTTCTTGGTGGTTTATCACAAGGCTCCCTCACAAAGCAGCTTAAAGAGTTGGAAGCCGATGAAGTTATTAAACGTGATGTTTACCCTGAAGTCCCTCCGCGAGTAGAGTATTCGTTAACAGATAAGGGAATCAAGCTACTTCCGATCCTTGAGAAAATGGAGAACTTCGGTAAAGAATACGGCTGAGTGTCGTACATTCTGGAACTTATTGTCACTTCCCTGCATCCATCAGAGCTCAATATATTTCCTTCAAAAATACCCTTAAAAAGCTTATAGATACTGGCGTTCACCGGTCTGTGCTGCTTTTTCAACTGCATCAAGTAACCGATGAAGTTTTACCCCCTCCGCAAAATTTGGTGTTAAGGACGTTCCTTCTTTGATATCTTGGTAAAATTTCCTGTAAGCTTGAGCAATATTTAGAATAAACCCTGGGTCATTTTTAAGAGAATCCGGTACCAGGTAATACGAATCAGGAATTATTAATTCATGAAGCTCATTATCACCAGATCCTGCACCCCTTAACCGGTGGGATCCAAATTGAACAGAGGCAGGCGCATTCAAAATAATTGTTCCCTTATCTCCATAGATTTCAAGCGTAAGCCCCGTTTGGTGCTTCACTCCCCCTTGTATATGAACGCTGGCTGCTGCGCCGCTTGTCAATTTTCCTGTAATCAGGATTTGATCATCTGTCGTTTTTTCAATGACCTCTCCGGTATCAACAAGTTCCACTACAGGGAATTGCTGCGCTGTGACAGCTGAAAGCTCTTTAAACTCTCCTAGAATATAGGTAAAGGCATCCAGATTATGGCCGCCTACAATAGTAAGCAGGTTCCCCCCAATCTTCCGATCGAATAAGTACGCCGTAGCCTTGTCTGCCACTCCGCCCATTCCATCAATAGAGAGCTTTAAATTTGCGGACAGGACTTTTCCGACATATCCTTCTGTCAATAGATCTTTCACATAATTGATGGCAGGGGCCTGTCTGGCCTGCAAACCAATCGCATTCGGCAATTGCCGGGATGCCACCCACTCCTGCATCTCGAGCGCTTCAGCTGTGTTTGAGGCCAGGGGCCACTCACAATAAATCGGTTTGCCGGCAGAAACAACAGCTTTTATTGCATTGTAATGTTCTTTGACGTTGATGCTGACAACTATCATGTCTACCTCAGGATGTTGAGCCAGTTCCTCCATTTTATCAAAGCCATGATTTGCACCAAAAGCCTCAGCGCTCTTCATCGCACTCTGTATACTGCTCGTCGCAACTGCTGTAAGCTCAAATTCATCCAGATGTTCAATAGCTGGTATATGAGTGCCGCTTGCCCATCCATTATTAATGGACCCACCTATAATGCCTGTACGAATTTTACCACTCACATGAACATCTCCTTATTTTGAATTTTGTAAAACTCCTTTAATCATTGAAAAATCAAGATAGATTACTCTCCATTATTTGCATTAGCTGCCTTAATATCATCCGATCCTCTGTAGAAATGGAATGTAGCAATTTATCCTGCTGCTCTCTCCATTTAATATCAACTGGTCCTTCTAATTCTTTGCCTTTGTCCGTTAAATAAATACGCATAATCCTTGCATCTTGTTCATCACGTTTACGATATATAAATCCGTTCTGTTCGAGTGACTTAACCATATTCGTTACGGTAGGCGGTTCACATTTTAAATGATCACATAACTGCATTTGTGTAACCCCATCGCCTAACCACAAACGATACAGTAAATTATCCTGACCTACATATAGGTTAAGTTCTCTTAGAGATTCGCTGTAATTCCGACGCATTTGCGAGGAGATTCGATCTAACGATTGACGGATATTACAATCCACTTGATCTGACATTAATTAATCAGCCCCTAAATATTAATTGCTTCAACAATTTCTTCTATCACTTCTTGACACGTTAGAATTTGTTGAATACCACCAGCTGATTCAGATACACTAATGGTCCCATTAATCAGATCACCATCTAACATTCCAATCTTGAATCCTTCTCCATAATATTTGTATGCCTCTGCATGCTTCCCCTGGTTAATAAGTTCTAACGCCTTTTTGCCCGCTTCGGTTGGAATAGTTCTCAAATGTCCTGTACCTGATTTAAATTCAATAAACTCTTCACTTTTCACCTTGATGATAGCCTGCTTTGTTTCCATGCTAGCCGGATTTTCTTTGGTCGCTATAAACCTTGTCCCCATATACACACCTTCTGCTCCCATAGAAAATGCGGCTTTTGCTCCCCGGCCATCTATAATTCCTCCGGCGGCAATAACCGGAATCTTCAAACGGGAAGTGATTTGCGGAACAAGGGAAAGTGTACTAATTTTATAATCACTCATATGACCGCCAGCCTCATAACCTGTAACGATAAGCGCATCCACGCCTGTTTTCTCAGCATCTATTAGCTTTTCTACTGTAGGACTCAAGTCTCTGTAAATTACAATAATTCCATGTTCTTTAAGTCGTTTCAGTTCACGTTTTACAACATTCTGTCCAATCGCGATAACATGTTTCACATTTTCTTTAACCAACACATCAAATACTGCATTCGTAAACGGGTCCTCTGTAGCTCCCCCCATTGGAAAGATGTAATTTACTGCAAATGGTTTATTCGTTAATGCTTTAACCTTGCGAATCTCTTTGGTTAAGCGATCTGCCATATCTTCCGCACTCGTCGCTTTTTCTGTTTGGCCTGCATTGGGTCCCAATACGCCCATTCCACCTGCATTTGATACTGCAGCAACAAATTCCGCCGATGTAACCCATGTCATCGCAGCTGAAATAATTGGATGCTCTATTCCCAGAAGTTGTGTAATTCGGTTTTTCATCGATAATTTCTCCTCTTGTTCTATGGAACCAGCGATTTATCTCCAGGGGGATTAATATGGCTAAACGGATGAGTTTCTTTAAAGTACGCCCACATAGTCCAGCCACCCGTTCCGGAAACCCTGCCGACATGTACAAAGTCTAAAATCGAGAGTTCAGGTTTTGACTTATTTAGCTTGCTAAATATTAAACCAAAAAGGACATATCCTTTTGTGTTTTGGTTTGTTGAAATAATCATAAAGTCATTATAGTCATTTGCAAAGAGGGCAATCTAAATGGACATAGTACATTTTTTTGTACTTAGGGAAGGGAGCGAGAAATAATGGGACATTAATTGAATATTAGTTACACCTGGTCATACGAATTTAACCCAAAGTAAAAGTTTCCAACCAAGCATCTTGGACGTTAACACTAAAAAAGCCGATCACCCTTATTAGAAGGCTTCTCGGCTTTTTCAGCATGCACCTATCTTGTGTGGTGTCATAATTATTGAGAAAATAGCATCGGAAAAACCTCGATTTATAAGGATCCATTTTCATAATTATTGAGAATTCTATACCCAGATTTACTGAAGAAGATCTGTTTTTCAGAATTGATGAGAAATCCGTAAAAGGTGAAATGTATATTTATACAAGGAAATGTATATTCACCAATATTCCATTCTATTTCCCTTTATTCGTATTAAACACATTAAAAAATGCTTACCGTAGAAAATCCAACGGTAAGCATTTTTTATTATTAATTCACAAGAAAACAAGGTCTGTATAAGAGCCGATTGACTATTTTTGAAGAATGAGAGAATCTACAATTCTTTAAACCCTAAAACTACTTTAAGAACTAATCCAAAGAGAACGACTATTAAAACTATAACTTTCAGCCTACCAGTTATTGAATCGAAGAATTGTGCAGATTTTCAATTACTAGAATTACTAAAGCTATCGCGAGGATAACAAGTACTAGAACTGAATCCTTACATAGCCTTTCACGCAGTTGTGGCTTTGCCAGTAGTCAGCTCAAAGCGCAACGGATTACCAAGCGCATCTACAACGGCATGGATTTTTGGTCGTTATTCCGCCTCTGGGAAGTCCGATAGCCTGAAATTGCTGCCCCCCTTTTGAGCCTGCGCCATGTGGTGGAAGCGTACGGTAGTGGTATCAATATTCAAAAGCAGGAAAACGGACACATGTTCCAGAATTTCATCCCATATGCCTGCAATCTGCCAAGGGTGAAAGCGAGTGTATACCGTTTTACATGAACCATAATGTTCGGCTAGGTCACGTCTCGGAGCTCCTGATCTTGAGACCTAAAGTATGTCGTTCCAGCATCATTCAGTTATCTTAGGCAATTCGTCCATCTTGGCGCTTTCGCTCAGGAAGAAATAATTTTTTTATTTGATCCCATTGATCATTTCGTATCTCGTATCGTCTTCTCGTGGGATAAGTTTATTATAGTTTATGGTATTTCTATAGTTGATAATATCGCCAACCAGTGAATAGCTGCCAATGACGGTTTTCGGGGGACACGCAGCCAAAGCAAACTATTTCAAAAGCAGGAATCCGTATTCTCGTTGACATAAAGTTCGCTTGGTTGAATTTGATGTTCACCAGTGAATAGCAACTCCGGCAATCGCCCCATTCGTTCAGCCAAACGGGATAGCTTTTGCTCATTAAAATAAGATAGCCCCGTATAAATCCGATCTTGGAAAGGTTCAAGCCATCTTGTTTCCAAGCTGCCAGGGCCAAAATATACTCCTAACAGGGAACCCGCTGTAGCCCCAAAGCTATCGGTATCGTTGCCTTGCATCACTTGTTTGCATATCCCGTCCCCAACATTGTCAGAAAATCGAAATGTATTAATCAAATTGCCTATTTCTTGATAAACCTGGCAATGGGAATAATTTGCATACTTCTGGTTTATGAGTTCATAGGCTTCCAACCAGTTATCTGCATCTGCGACCATCTGTAGGCAATCCTTGGTGCTCTCATAGAAGCGGCTCCGTTTAGGTACGAATTGCAGTGCAGTACGAATTATTTCAACCGGATCGCGCAGGACCTGCGCGAGTGAAATCGCAGCCGCAATGAACATCGTAGCATAGATTCCGGTCCGGCGATGTGTAAAACTTGCATCCCGCCAAGCCAGCTCTGCAGCAAGAGCTGGCTGGCCTGGGCAGGCATAGCCGTAAGCATCTGCACGAATCGCCGCCCCGCATAGTTCCGTGTCCTGTACCATGAAATCGGGCCACGCCTCGATATCAGAATGATCGAATACGTCCTTATCATATTCCAAGTAGCTAATTCCAGATCGAAGCAGAATGGCCCGCTCCGGACCCCAAGTTGTACTGATCGGAATATGATTGATCCATAAATCTCTTAAATTTCTTTTCGTAAAACCAGTACCGAATTGCTCTAGCACCATCATTCCCATTAAGGTGTAATTGATATCATCGTCAGGTACTGCATAACGTATCCGCCCCCAAGTCGTTTCATACCACGACCAATGACGACGGCCTAAAGAACGGAGAATATCATCAGATATGTAATCGTCCAGTGGCCATTTCCCTACGGAATCCATGGCTTGACGCAATTCCGACAAGCTGGGGTTTACCTCAATCGGCTTACCCAACATTGAACCGCAAACCGACGCAAGAAATGCAGCCTCTACCCGTTTCGCGCTGTCCTTTAAATTAAGTATTCCAACCTGACCGAGCGGTCGATCCGGATCACATTCCCACCATATCTCCTCTAAATCATTCGGCTCATAGTAAGGCCAATTATCTCTCATTGGAATGGCAGCCAAGCTATGAGCGAATTCCATATAGACATCGTAGCTTGCGGGAAGCAGTTCCAACTTGGCCAAATAACCTGAGGTTTGATGACCCTGCTCAAATTTGTTGCGTAAAATTCCCTCTAATTGACGTTTAAGGTAAGTGAGTGATGGCAGCATGTTATCTCCTTTCTAATGTGCGACTTACCAGAGGATATCCAAATCATGGTTATTCCTTAACAGATCCTAACGTAATCCCATGGATAAAAAATCTTTGCAAAAATGGATAAATGACTAAAACGGGAATCATCGCAATGAAGATTTTGGCTACGTTCAATGTCTGGTTGGAAAGCTCACTCATCTTTTGAATTTGTTCTGCAGTCATGGTTTGCGCATCAATGATGACGACCAATTGTTGAATATAGGTCTGCAGCGGATAATGATCGGCACTAGTCATCAGAACGAGACCGTTAAAAAACTCATTCCAATGATGGACTATGCTGAATAAAGTAACCGTAGCCAGTACCGGCACAGCAAGAGGAATAAATATTTTAACAAGCATATACCATGGGCTTGCTCCATCCACTAACGCTGCCTCTTCTAACTCTTTAGGCAGATTGCGGAAATAGTTAATGACGAGAATAACACTAAAGACCGGAACACTATGCCCTAACACAAGAGCCCAGATATTATTGATCAATCCGAGTGATTTAACAGTCTGAAAAACCAAAATCCACATGAATACATTCCGAAAGGGCAAATCTTTCGTAGTTTTGGATAGCGGATAGCCCGTGAGAATGATGATTACAAAATTAAGACTAGATCCTAATACAACACGCTGAATTGAAATCCAGAACTAATGAAAGAATTTGCTGTCGCTCATAATTTCTTGATACGAGTTGATATTAAACCCCACCGGCCATAATCCAACTTGACCCGAGGAAGCGGCCGTATTTCTCACTTAATGAGATCACAAGCGTGTACCATAATGGAAGAACACACAAAAGCGCGGTGCCAACCAGGAACACGACAAGCAACACATCAAATACTTTGGAGCCCAGTGTTTTTTCTATAACCATAGTAATGAATGCTCCTTTAAAAAATACGATAATTTGCAAACTTAGCTGCCAAGAAGTAGGAGGTTGTAATTAAAGTAAAGCTAATAACAGATTTTAACAATCCCATTGCTGTTGCCAATCCGTACTGATCTGCATTCGGGTTCCAATATTGAATATCGTATAAGTTATATCCGGGAAGGTTTAATTCTTCCGGCTTTTTGGTGCCCGCTAAAACTTCTTTCATCATTTTATAAGTAACATCCATAACATCCATCGAGGCAAAGACCGGGCGCAATGGATAATTACTAATTGCAACGTTCACGTCGAATTTCGATTCATCGCGATACATACACCAAAATAAATGCCCGCGGTTCCATTCTTGATTAGTTCCTGTGCGTCCTTGCGAATGCTCATTTCCTTATCAATTAAACCTTTTGCATAGAAATCACGAAGCTTGGAGAGCGCTTGTTTCGTTTCAGGCTGTATGGAACCATATGTTGCTTTGCCATCAGTACCCTTTAGCCAATATCCCGGGTAGGAATGGAATGCAGCAAAAATAGGGTCAAACCCATAGTTGTTGCTATTCGGATTAATAAAATCCGCTTTGATCTTGCCGCCCAATTGCGGACCCGAGATTCCGACCGTGTCTGCCTTTCCGTTACCATCGGGATTTTCTTTCTCACCTTTGTTCCCGATTCAGCAGCAGGCTACAGTTTAATTAATCTCCACTTCTGGGCATTAGTTCCGTTATCAGACCATATTTGCACATTCGTTCCATTGGCGGTCCCGGCAGAGCTAACGTCTAGTGCTTTCCCGCTTCCTACGTTTATCAGCTTGAAGCTGCCATCGCCATTATCTAAAATGCTCCATTTTTGTGCAGCTGTTCCATTATCCGTCCATATCTGAACATTGGTGCCATCCGTTACTCCTGCGCCATCGACGTCCAATGCTTTACCGCTGTTTGGGTTGATTAACTTGAAGCTCCCGTCCGCGTTAGTGAATAATTGCCATTTTTGAGCCGCCGTATTGTTATCCGTATAGATCTGCACATTTGTAGCGTCCGTTGTGCCAGCAGCATATATATCAAGCGCTTTACCGCTGTTCATATTAATCAGCTTATACACAGCTCCGGGTTCTACTGGCGTTGAGCCAGCCTTATAGACCCGAACATAATCGACCATCATCGTTTGTGGAAACGTCGTACTCGCATCCGGGTACCCCGGCCATTCCCCACCTACTGCCAGATTCATGATGATAAAAAAAGGATGATCGAATACCCAAGTTTGACCTGAACTAAGACTGCTTTTGTTAAAGGTATGATAAAGATTGCCATCTACGTACCAGCGAATTTGTGTCGGTTCCCATTCTATGGAGAAAACGTGGAACGCGTCCTTGAACTGTTGTCCGTTCGGCAGTGTGTAAGGTTTGCCGATGCCACCCGAACCGGAATAGCCTGTGCCATGCGCTGTGCCGTAAACTGTAGAAGAGTCATGACCCAGATTCTCCATAATGTCAATCTCTCCCCTGTTAGGCCAACCCGTTGAATTTGGATCTTCGCCAAGTACCCAGAACGCGGGCCAGATCCCTTTGCCATACGGTAATTTAATACGTGCCTCAAACTTGCCGTATGTTTGCGAGAATCTTCCGCTTGTCAGCAATCGTGCGGAAGTATAAGATTTCCCACCATAATTTTCTTTGATTGCTTTTATGATTAAATTACCGTTACCATCCAAATAGGAATTGTCTCTTCTGTTTGTATAGTACTGTGATTCATTGTTGCCCCAGCCGTCACCTCCGATATTATAATCCCATTTACCAGCATCCGGCGCGGTACCGGAATTCCCATTAAATTCATCACTCCAGACCAAGTTCCAAGTTGTCGCAGCCTTAATCGAAGAAAGCGGTGTCAAGAGCAGGCTGAATAGCATAAGCAATACGAAAGTGCGAAGAAACATCATTTTCAATTTCATCATGGAATGTCCTCCTTTTTCATAAATGAATCGCCATTCTCCATATTTCAATATGAATATATAGTTGCAACACCCCCTTTCGGCTGGTTCCACCTCTTCCTTGAACTCATTTTAAGCGAGCGGATGCTAAAATGTTAGGCGCGTTTTTTCAGGTCATGTTGTACTTTTTTCAGGTTTTACTTTCCTGATGAACATTTATACTATAAAAAACGGCATAGCTATTAATCTTGCAACTTTGCCGTTTTTTATATTCTTCCCCTATTTCTTGCTTGCAAGGAAAGCATCGAGCTGTTTTTGCTTTTCTGCCAATATTTTGTCTAAACCAGCCGCTTTCAGCTTTTCCAAATATTTTGGTAGAACCTTCTCCAAATCCACGGAACCGGTATCAAGTGCAGGATCATATTCTTTACCTACGTTGACAAGCGCTGCGACTTCTGTCTTAACAGGTTCAGCATTAAAGGTAAAACCTAATGCAGGGGATTTTTTAGCATCTTTGTTAAACTCTTTGAATTTATCCCACTTTTGCGGATCCTCAGTATCCCAGATATAGTTTAAGAACTGGTTGCCGAACATCCAAGAAGCGCCGGGGTTGTAATTCTTTGAAGCGTCTGTTGCTTTAATAATGTTCTCGGAAACCTTTTGATAATGTACGCCCTCAATCCCAAAGTTAAGCAAGTTGTTCAATGCTTTATCCGTATGCAGCAAATTGATAAACATCATAGCACGGGCCGGATCATCCGATGTGGTGGAAATTCCAAGCATGGAACCTGCGGTTTCCCCAGTTGAAACGGTTTTGGCCGTCATTTCGATTTGCTTGAGCTTGCCCTGCATGTTGATGCCATTCGCCATCTCTGCATCTTTGCCTGGTTTCAAAGATGAGACGATCATGAAAACGTTGCCTGCCTTTAAAGCATCCCCTGTGCCTAGCGAAGTTGTGGCCGCATCTTTGTTGACATAGCCTTTTTTCATATAATCACGAGTTATTTTTAAAGTTTCATTATATCGATCAAGATCGCTAATTTTCACTACTTTCGCGCTATCTTGATCTTTCAGAATGACACCGGGAATTGTAGCATCTCCAAGAGCGTCGGTTTGCAAAATGTAATGTGCGTTGAAAGAGTCTCCTTGTCTAAGGAACAATGGAGTCATATCAGGCTTCTTCGCTTTGATAGCGGAAAAAATCGGTTCAAGATCCTGGATCGTCTTCACTTTGGCCATATCCAGACCTAGCTCTTTGGCAATATCCGAGCGGTAGATGACTCCCCCTTGAGCAGCCAGTTCCTTATTCGTCGGCACGGCATAGTTTTTTCCGTTAATTTTGGCGCCTTCCAGGAACGTTGGGTTCAAAGAGTCGAGAATGCCTTGCCCGTATTTTTTTAATAAATTTCCGTATTTATCAAGTTTATCATCATTAAGCGGAAGAAACGCGCCTTTCGATACATTGACGGCATGCCCGTTCCATTGAGCGGTGAAAAGGATGTCGAATTTTTCGCGGGAAGCGATCATTAGGTTTGCTTTATTATCCCATTGTCCCCAGTCGATCGGCATCAGTTCGATCGTTGCATTGATTTTGGGCTGCAAAATCTTGTTCATCGCTTCTTCGACTTTGGCTTGGTCCGGTTGAAGGCTTCCGGGATAAACCAATTTTAATTTATACGGTTTCTGATCTGTAACGGGTTTACTGTCACTGCCTGTATTGCTGCTGGCTTCTGGTTTTACTACCCCTTGTTCGCTGCCATAGCCCCTAGATAATCCACATCCCCCCAGGAATAAAGTTAAGGATAGTAAGAGCATGAGTAACACAAGAACGTTTCTTCTTACAGCTTTCATTGAGTTGAACCCTCCCTATTCGTATTTCGATTTATGCTTAACCGAACGATGCGGTTATAGCTTACTCGTCATGGCAAACGGGATCTATCACCCTTTTACGGCGCCTACCCTTAATCCTTTGACAAAATATTTCTGGAAAAACAGATAAGCGAACACAATCGGACCGATTCCCAAAACCGCCATTGCCATACGCACCGTCTCCGTCGGAAAATTCAGCACGCCTCCCGATTGGTTAATTGCCTGTAAGGCCTGCGTGTTTGTGGTAAGGAACTGGATATCAAGCATGGTTTTATACATCAAATACTGCAAATTCACATTTTTACTGCCGGTAATAAAGACTAGGCTCATAAACCAATCATTCCAGTAATTTAAAGTTTGAAACAGGGCAACGGTCGCTAGTACAGGCAACGAAAGTGGTAAAATGATTTGAGCAAATATGCGCAACTCACTGGCTCCATCAATCTTGGCCGATTCAACCAGAGCAGGCGGTATCGTACCCGCAAAAAATGTCCGCAGAAGCAGTACAAAAAACGCGGATACCAGAAGAGGCAAGATCAGAGCTGCCAACGTATTTTTCAAATCCAGCATTTGTGAATAGACCAAATACCACGGAACAAGGCCGCCGTTAAACAACATCGTGAAAAACATAAAGAAGGAAAACACGTTCTTATGTAGAAAATCGCTGCGTGAAATTGGGTAAGCGTACATCGCCATGATGATTACGCTGATTGCTGTACCGACTATCGTAACGAAAATGGAAACCCCAAATGATCGCACGATTTGCTCCCAGTCCTTAAACAAGAAATGATAAGCGGAAAGACTGAAGGAATCGGGTATAAAGTTATAGCCGTGTATCAAAATGTTTTTTTCATCGGAAAAGGAAACGATGACCACTAGCAGAAGCGGTAAAATACATGCCGCCGTATTCAGCCAGAAAATTAAGTTAATGATAAAATTAGCTGTGTTTGATATTTCATTTGGCCTGTGCTTCTTCACCCTAATCACCTCCTCAAAACAATGCGTTCTCTTTACTGACACGCCGTACAAACAGGTTTGAACCCAGAACAAGGACAAATCCTACGACCGATTGAAATAATCCCGCCGCAGATGACATCCCGATATCGCCCATTGACAAAAACGTTTGATAAACGTATGTATCAATCACTTGCGTGGAAGAATAAAGCGCCCCGGCATTCCTCGTAACTTGAAAGAACAAACCAAAATCCGCATAAAAAATTCTTCCGATTTGCAATAAGGTCATCACGATCATTACGGGTACGATCAGAGGAATCATAATGTTCTTGATTTGCTGCCATTTCGATGCGCCATCAATAAGCGCCGCTTCATAATAATCGTTGTCAATTCCGATGATAGCCGCCATGTAAATGACGGTATAATAGCCGATGTTTTTCCAAATGTTTACGATCGGCAATATGAATGGCCAATATTTCGGATCGGAGTACCATTCGATGGGCTCAATCCCCAATTTTGGAAAAACAACCGTGTTTAAAAAAACGTGATCTTGTCCAAGAAAAGCGTAGACCAAATAGCTGACAACGATCATGGACAAGAAAAATGGAAGAAACATTGTATTTTGATGAAATCTAGAAAGAAATCTGCTACGCATTTCATTGAACATAATAGAGAAAGCAACGGCTACAATCAGATTCAGTACAATAAACACGGCGTTATAACAGATGGTATTTCGAGTGATGGTCCAAGCGGTTTCCGTTGAGAACAAGAACTCAAAATTTTGCAGGCCGATCCAGGGACTTTGGAGAATTCCCTTGGAATATAGTTATTAATGATCAGAACAAGGCTTGCAGGTAACATCATCATATAGAAAAGCCAATATTTGCGTACTGTCTTGAAAAATGCGGGCGTAGGTCCTGATGCTTTCCCGTTGTGTTGCCGATTCGCCGAAAATCTGGTTGAATAAACCATTTTGTTCTGTCTTCCCCTCTCTGTTGATTCCTCTCAATATCTTTATATTACTTATTTGGGAGGGGGGGCTGCTCTATCCGATAAATGACTATATAAACACTATTGTGACATGTTAGTCTGAAATTTTTTTCGGTATTCTTGGGGAGAAATGCCTGTCACTCTTTTGAACATTTTGGCAAAATGCGAGAAATGACTATAGCCTGTGACTTCAGCAATATGGCTTATTTTATCTCCCGTTCCCACGAGCAGTTTTTTGGCTTTGTCTATTCTAATATTTAGCATGTATTCAGAAATGGAGAGTCCTGTTTCTTTTTTAAAGAGGCGGGACAAATACGCGGGATTCAGGTAGACGAAAGCAGCAATATCCTCCCTATTCACTTCTTCATGAAGATGATCATCCATAAAATTTCTGACTTTCGCGATAACTGCTGAAACATCCTGATTATGCTTGTTCATATACTCCAGACCCGTCGATACAACACGAATAGCCCAACTTCGAAGTTGGTTTAGAGAACGAGTAGCAGTTCCTACATCCTGCAACTCTCCGTTAGGAAACATTTTCTGAATCGGCAGGCCCTTCTTATGAGCAACATAATAAACCATATGGATCAATCCGTAATATAAAGCTTCCAGCGATTCCGAACGTACACCGCTTTCTTGCATCCGACCTGAGCTCTCATGAATTCGGCTGAGCAGTTCATTTCGTTTACCCAGTTCATAGAGCAAAAACCAATCGGAAATCAAAGGAAAGGACGGCAAGCTCCCTTTTTGCTCATCACTGGTCTGCAGATTCATAACGCAATTGATTCTCGTTACATTATTCCGTTCCATCCCGAGTAGCGTGCCCAGGACTTGATTGATTTCGGGTACCGGGGCCATTTCCCCGATGTAACACGATAAATCGCAGTAAAAAAAACGATTGCAAGCCTGAATGTATTCGGTGCATCTCCTGTATAATTCCGTAGCATTAGGAGCGTCATTATGCATATACATGAGCACCAGGTTGAAGCCACTTTGGTCCGGAATTACACAGCCGGGGTCATCTTGAAGAATCATTTCCGCTCCTGCCTTGCGCAAGGCGTATTCCATAATTTCCTCATCTCTTGCGTTCAATTCTGCTCT
This sequence comes from Paenibacillus sp. BAC0078, assembly GCF_054483875.1. NCBI lineage: Bacteria > Bacillati > Bacillota > Bacilli > Caryophanales > Paenibacillaceae > Paenibacillus > Paenibacillus sp. BAC0078. The sequence goes on along the minus strand of NZ_JBTLRW010000002.1, from coordinate 532,026 downwards.
CCATTGTTCCACACTGATCAAAATAGGAATAACTTGGCTCTGTGCGTCCAGCGGAATGTTGTAAATCTGGAAAGCAGTGTGCAGCCTTTCTTGTGTTAAGGGGATTTTGCCGCTTATTACATCCTGCCAAAACCGTTCTACAAGGATGGGCAGTTGATTGATCCAATGATTGTAATAAGTTTCATAAGTCTTGTTAAAGTCCAGTTGTTGTTGCACGGATTGAATTTTGCGAACCGCTTTCTTGACGATCTCTTTTAGCTGATCATGGTCTACCGGTTTTAACAAATAATTAAAGCTTCCAAGTTGAATCGCTTTTTGTGCGTATGAAAAATTAGCGTGCCCTGTCAAGAAAATGGTTTCCGTAAACGGAGAATGTTCCTTTACCCATTCCAGCAACTTTAAGCCGCTTGCACCTGGCATCTCAATATCAGAAATCATGATTTCAATTTTGTTTGACTTCATAATTTGCTTGGCTTCTTCCGTATCGAAGGCCTCATAGATGTGCATAAACGGCAGGTCAGACCAATCGATTCCTTGCGTAATACCTTGAACGGCTAATTTCTCGTCATCCACCACAAGCAGGTTATACATTTGAACCATCTCCCTGTCTAAAATGATGTTGAAGCGGGAAATAGATGCGGACTTCGGCGCCCGATCGTTCCTTATTAACGAATTGGATCTTTGCCGTGCCGCCATATCCCATTCGAAGCCTGCGAAGCACGTTCCAAATTCCCAAATGTCCGTCTTCCGCCTGATTGGCGTAGTATTCCGAACTCAACTCGTACAGCATTTCCGGCGTAAATCCTTTCCCGTTATCGGAAATAGCGACAATAAAGTAATGTTCCGGATCATCCGGGTCAGGAAACGCCTCAATTTCCACTAGAAAACATTCAGAATTCTTTTGGTAACCATGGATGACTGCGTTTTCCACAAAAGGCTGAATCGTCAATGGAGGCAGTTGATAATCTCGATACGTTTCCCCAATGCCTATGGCAAAAGTCAGGCTATCGGGGTATCTCATGACCTGAATTTCTAAATAATTGGAGATGTGCTGGATTTCATCTGCAAGTGATACAGAGGTACGGTCAGTGTGAATGAGATTCCGAAAATAGTCTGCAAGATGAAGCGCCATCTTCTGTACGGATTTATAGTCTTTTAGCGCTCCCAAATTATAGATGATGTTCAAACAGTTCATATAAAAGTGTGGATTAATTTGCACCTGAAGATGTTTGAACTCCTCTTGCTGAACTCTGATTTTCTCCTCATAAACGGAAATCTTCAAATGTTCAATTTGCTGGGCCATATCATTGAATGTGGAAATCAGAAACGCAAATTCGGTTGAGTTGCTTTCGTTCAGGCGGACACCGAATTGACCTCGCCCGATTTTCCTCATGCCTTGAATCAGTAATCCCATCGGTCTAAAAAAGATTTTTTGCAGAAAAACAAGATAAAGCACCAGTACCAAAGCGACTACAAGTGGGAGAAAGTAAATAGCCTTATGTAAATAAGGCAAATTTTGCAGGATATTCTGCTCGGCAACGAATACAAGATAATGAATTTTCGCGTACTGGGAGGATTCGCTTACCACTAAGATTTCCTTATTGCTTGATTCGTCTCGAGTGATTTGGTACACCTTTTTGGCAGGTTTCAAGTGCTTCTTCATCTCGGCATCATTTTGCATCTGGAAGTAATGTCCAGTTAGGGGCTGTCCGATGTCTGAAACGATCATCGTTCCACCGCCTTCGCCCACATCCCATGCACTGAGTCGCTTCGCGAGACTATCCAGATTGATAAGGCAGCCAGCGTACATTTCAGAGCCCAAATCCTTCATTTGTACGAGAAAATTGGGCTCATCCGATTGAACGATCTGCCAAGCATTACCCATGTGGGGTTCCATTTCATCTAAGGCTTGCGAAAGGTAGTTCTGTATGGTCTTGTATCTCTCATGAAAATGTCCGCTTTCCTGAGTCACGATCATCAGGTCATCGTTTAATTTGGAGTAAACGAAAAAAGTATTAATCATATTGTAATATCCAATATCAGTCATAAATTTGTTATATACCTTTTGTTTGGCTAAAACATAATCATCCGTAGAAGGTCTATTCGTTTGCATGGAAACAATTTCAGGATCGCTTTCCAACCGAAAAAAATAGTAATCGAATTCCTTCAACGTGTTATCCATTTCATTCACGTAATGGGTGAGCAACTTACTATAATTCAGCGAAATTTGATCGCGGACTACATTCATCGAGTACATGTTATTGTAGTACAAAAAAAGTACAAGAGGAGCTGCAATTAATATGAATCCGCTCACAATTTTGAATCTGACTGAGTTTTTAAAATTCATGGCATGATACCTCGTTTCTGATATCTAGCTAACACTTCTGTTACTTTTCTCTCCATATGCTGTGCATTCTACTTGAAACAGGTCATTAAAGTGTTTAAGGTGTCACGTTTCGGATAGAGGTTCCTTAGTTTGGATCGATAAAATAAAAATACGTACTAAGGAAGGAGGTGAGCGATTAGAAAAGGAAAGCTGTCAGAGTAAGAGCCGAGAATCAGACTAACCATTTTGAGGAGGTATTACTTACATGCTGAAGAGAATGATTTCAATCCTATGCACATTTGTTATCACCTTTATGCTAGCGGTAACTTTAGTTCCAGCAGATAGGGCAAATGCGGAAACTGGCACGGTCGTATCCCAAAACGGCCAATTGAGAGTATCCGGAAGCCAATTGGTCAATCAAGCGGGACAAGCCATCCAATTAAAGGGGATGAGCTCCCATGGATTGCAGTGGTTCGGACAGTATGCGAACTACAATAGTATGAAATGGTTAAGAGACAACTGGGGAATGACTTTATTCCGCGCGGCCATGTTTACGCAAGATGGCGGATATATCAACGATCCTGGCCAAAAAAACAAAGTGAAAGAAGTCGTACAGGCTGCGGTTGATCTTGGCATCTATGTCATCATCGACTGGCATGTGTTGGGTGAGCAAGATCCGAACGTCTATAAACAACAAGCAAAGGGCTTTTTTAGTGAAATGGCCAACTTGTATAAGGATTATCCAAACGTGATTTATGAAATCTGCAATGAGCCGAATGGGTCTGCCACCACGTGGAATGATAAAATTAAGCCTTATGCAGAGGAAGTCATTCCGGTTATCCGTTCCATTGCTCCGAACAATATTATCATTGTAGGAACCGGTACGTGGAGCCAGGATGTGCATGATGCGGCGAACAATCCGCTCTCCTATAGCAACATCATGTATACAACGCACTTCTACGCTGGAACTCACGGACAATGGCTGAGAGATCGTATCGATTATGCGAGAAGCAAAGGTGTGGCAGTCTTCATCACAGAGTGGGGAACAAGTGACGCCTCCGGCGACGGCGGCCCATTCCTTGCCGAATCCAAGGTCTGGACGGACTTTATGAAAGACAGGAAGCTTAGCTGGGCCAACTGGTCTTTAGCCGATAAAACGGAAGCATCCGCTGCACTGATGCCAGGTGCCGGCCCATCTGGCGGATGGTCAGATGCGCAGTTAACGGCATCAGGCAAATTTGTAAGAGATCAGATGAAGTCTGGAAACCAACCTCCAAGCGATGGCATCGTTTCAGGCAAAACCTACAAACTGGTTAACGTAGGCAGCGGTAAAGCATTGGATGTAGCAGCTGCTGGCACTGCAGACGGCACTAATGTACAGATCTGGGACGATAACGGAACTGGTGCTCAGCAGTGGGTAATTACCGATGTTGGCGGCGGTTTGTATAAAGTCATTAATGTCAACAGTGGTAAAGGTTTGGATGTAGCTAATTGGGGTACAGCAAACGGCTCGAATGTACAAATATGGAGCTATGGCGACGGAACCAATCAGAAGTGGAGTATTACCAAAGTTGGAAGCGCTTATAAATTGAGTAATAACGGCAAAGCTTTGGATGTAGACTCTGCAGGCACTGCGAACGGTACGAACGTTCAAATTTGGGATGACAACGGCACGAATGCACAAAAGTGGAACCTGTATCAATTAAATTAGTCTTGTAGCTATTAAGTCAGGATCATTGTGCTAAAACTGTAAAACGAACAATTGCGTACAAATGTTCTCAAATCTTGAAACTTATTAAGTTTTACAAAAAGAAGATCGCCCCATCCGGCCAGCTTGGCCAGATGGATGGTGATCTTTTTTACATTCTGGTAATTGCCTGAAACGCCGATTGACTGATTGCACTACAGGTATACCCATTTAGGTTGGTATAACAAAACACCATCATCTTTTTGGTTTTATTAACCAAGAAAATGACGATGTTTTGTTTTATCTACTATGATTGCGGATTAAGATTGAAGGAACAATCTGAAGATCATGGTTGCAGCCTGCGCTCTCGAAGCATGGTTCTTTGGTGCGAAGCTTCCATCTTCCATACCATTGATGATGCCTGCGCTTTTAATGGCATCCACTGCTGCTTTCGCATAGGCAGCAATCTGAGATTGATCAGTGAAGGCAGCAGAAAGATGGCCGGAAGCAAGCGGAAGGTTCAATTGCTTGCTAATCCTGTGAATCATTACCGCTATTTCCTCGCGAGTATGTCGGTAAAGGAGGCATAAGAATAGGCAGCCGCATACCGGCTAAAGCGCTTTGCCATAAATTCAACGTTGCCTGTTGCCGGGTTATATTTACCGTTCTTCACGACTTCGAGCTTACCCGTATCATCGATGTAATAGATGATGATGTTGTTCGGCTTTTCCCCTGCTTTCATTTTGTATGGGATACCTATTTGCACGCTATTTCCGTCAAGGTTGTTAATCTTCTTTTCGTCAATGCGAAGGTTGAAATCATAGACCATTCTTCCATTCAACTGCCCCTTAACGGTTGCCGGCAGATTAGCTGCATCTACCGCTCCCACAGTAAGGTGGATGATGGATGCAGCAGTTCCGCCATTTTTGCTAACCAGCTCCGGATTAATCGTAACGTTTGCCAAGCCAGTATCCAGCTGAATGGCTTTAATATTGCTGTACGTCAAAAATCATTATCCGTAACAGCGGCATTAGCCGACGAGGTGAACAATCCAACTTCCTCGGAGCTCGCTTCCTATTGGAATAGTTCAAAACCGGTAGAGGAGCGAGTCAGCGATTTGCTCTCCAGAATGTCATTGGAAGAAAAGGTTGGTCAAATGGTACAAGCTGAGCGGGCTTCCGTTACACCGGACGATGAGCTGATCATAATTCCTGCTGACAGCAAGGATAACTTGCGTTTCCACTTCCTCATAAATTTCCTCCCTTTTCGTATTAAACACCAAGAGCCTAGCCTTTTACCGCTCAGAACAACGATACATATTCCTGCTTGTTTAAAACAACGTACAACCTTCTTGAATCAAGATTTGTCAGAAGCAGGAATTCATATTCCTATCTCTGAAGCGTTCCAACAAAAAGAGAGACTCGGGTTATCAGCTCCAAGTAATGCTGCATTACCATCCAACCCTAATAATTAAACCTTTCGGATTGCCAATTTCCAGATAAGCGGCTTGATTGTTGACATCGTCATAAGGAAAGCCATAGGCCAATCCATTAATACCGTAAGTATGCCAAAATTTTGAATAGTAGTTGGCTGGAGCAGCTTGATAATAATTGCCAACAACGTTCCAGTTGCTATCTGTAACATGTTTGCGGATTTCTTCACCGAAACCGTTGTTCCACCAGTAAGAGTTAATCCAGGATCCGTCTGCATCTTGAAATTGAGACATTTTGGTTAAAACCTTTTCCGCTCTGACACGATCACCCTTGAGCATGAACGCAATCGCCGCTACACCCTGATCATAAGTGTAAGCAATTTGTTTGCGATTCGCCATATCCCACCAATCGTCAAAACTATCCACCATACCGTCGCCTGCCATACCTATTGTTAAATCCTGCTGCGCCTTTAGCCACGTATAAGCCCGATCAGAAGCCAACGCATAATCTGACGCTGCACTTACACTTGCCAAAGGAACTATCACTTGGATGAGTATCATCATGGCCAAAAGAACAATAGAAATGCGTTTAAATCTCTTTTTAATAAACATAAACACGCTCCTTATCAAACTAATTTTAGTGCACTTACCTTGGCAATACCTCCATCATTTTTGTAAGCACTTTTATTACTCTCATTGTACGTCCTTCCTACTGGTTATGTAAGGATTCAAATTTCAGATATGGGTTTCCTTTTTTTAGGTGATAGCCCTCCAATTTGTATACGGAGCTATATAGAAAAAGGCAAAGTCTTCTCAATATCTTTGAGTGACCGTGCCTTTTTCTCATCATCAGGATTTTTTCAGTAGCCTTACTGAAGCAAGCTTCTTTACTGACTGTAGGTCTTGCAATCATTCCATAAGCCCATCATCTGCTGCTGATCCCGGTATTCCTGCGGGCTGATGCCTACCATATCCTTGAAGACGCGGCTAAAATGCTTCGTGTTCTCGAAGCCTGCCATTTTGTTGATCTCGTAAATTTTGTGATCGGTCGAGGCGAGCAGCTCACGTGCCCGGTCGATGCGCAGCTTTTTCAAATAATTGACGAAGCTTTCACCTGTATATTCCTTAAACGCCTGGCTGAAATACGAATAGTTCAGCGACACATGATTCGAAACGATCGCCATATTGAGATCTTCTTTGTGATAGTGCTCCTTCATATACTGCACGGCTTTCTTCATCTCTTTATGATCGATATGGAACGACTTCATGCTTCTAACATACTCGTTCAGCCTGTGCAGCAAGCCTTCCGCACTGCGAAAATAGTCGTGAAAATAGGTAAAGTTCGAGATACCCCCTACCTTTTTGAATAGCCGCAAAATTTCTATAGACTCGACCCCATACACGTGAAATGCTTTATCAAAAACATGCTCGTTCAAGGCCCGGCTCACGCCTTCCAGGTAAGCTATATCGAACCGGGTAACGGTCTTGATATCGAGTACCTCCATAAGCAGTCCCGCCATCTCCTTATCGCGGTCGGTTCCAAGCATGTTGGCGATTTTCTTGATCGTCTCGATGGGTAGGACGAATTCGCTGCTCTTTTGGCTGATGCTTTCGAACCGCACCATGCCAGGAGACGACAGTAAAAACGTATACTTCAGCGCCTGCTGTGCCTCCTGGTATGCGACATGTAAACAATCCGCACCCCTGACAGGAACGCTCAACCCCATACTGTAGATAAAATACCCCGATCCGGCGATTCGTTCTACCAAATACTGAAAAAGCCCCCTATGCTCAGCGATCAGTACCAGTTGGTTCTCTTTGTCCCAAACATGCGCGTGCCTCGCCCGGCAGCACTCAGGAGCGTTCTCGATCACCAAAAGTATGTGTGACTGAAATTCGGCATGTCTCACACCCTGGTTCGTTCCCTTATACTGAAGTATGCCTATCTGAAACCCCTCGTCCAACCATTCCATCCCTATTCCCAGCAATTTATCGCGCAGCTCCTCTTCACCCAGATGAGGAGATCTGAACATATAGCTAAGCTGGCTCTCCCGAAAAGCCTCACGTTGCTCCATGGAGCTCGTCAATTGCTTATGCAGCTGCTCCTTCTGCTTGATCTCCTTCTCCAATCGGAGCATGGTACGAGTCAGTTCGTCGCGGATGATCGGCTTCAACAGGTATTCCTTTACCTCACAGCGAATCGCTTCCTTCGCATAGTGAAAGTCATCATGTCCGCTGAGAATAATGACCACAGGCCGCGAATCTATCTCCTGAATCCGGTTAATCAGTGTTATTCCGTCCATGACGGGCATGCGGATATCCGTGATTACAATATCCACCTTGTTACCAACAAGCTGCGCCAAAGCCTCTTCCCCATTGCAGGCGAATTCAATCGCATAGCTTTCCGGAAATTCGCGGTTGATCATGGCGCTAAGGCCGAGACGGATATTTTTCTCATCGTCAACGATAAGCACTTTTCTCATCATTAATAAGCCCTCCGGATAATATTAGATAAGGCAGCCTCATGCTTACACTGGTGAATATGTCTTCCTTGCTTTCAATGTGAATGCCATAATCACTTCCATAGTACATCTTAATTCTCTGCGTCAGCTGGAACCAGTATAACCGGATGCCTTTCGATACGTTCCATTGGCGCGGCATTGACGGTTCGGAGGTATTGACCCATTTCATCACAACACCTGAACCGTGGTCGGAGCCAGGGTCATGGTTCTACACCTATAACGGGAAGATCATCCCCAAGACGGTCAAAGGAATATGGGATGCCTACCGCGACAAAGAGATGAATCAGGAACTGCTGCTGTCCTATGGCTATGGTGACGGCGGTGGCGGCGTGAACCATGAAATGCTCGAGATGCGGCGGCGGCTGGATCAGTTGCCCGGGCTCCCAAAGGTAACTACCGGACGTGCGGATGCCTATTTCGACAAGCTGCAGCAGACGGTGGCGGATACCGGTTCATACATTCATACCTGGGACGGCGAATTGTATCTGGAGTATCACCGCGGAACGTATACCAGCCAAGCTTACAACAAACAGATGAACCGTAAGCTCGATCTGGCCTATCGTGAAGCCGAGTGGCTGAATGCACTGCAAAGCATTTTGCAGGAAGACTGGAATCTGTATCAAGCCAAACCGCTGATTTCAGGCTGGAAAATCATTCTGCGCAATCAGTTCCATGACATCATTCCCGGCTCTTCCATCCAAGAGGTGTACGAAGATAGCAGAGCCGAATACGAAGAAGCGTGGCAGATCGGCAGTCAGATCGACACACAAGCCCGGGCTGCGATCGCTACTGGGATAACAGCAGGCAGCTTCTCAGTATGGAATTCCTCTCCATGGTGTATTACAGAGCTTGTGGCTATTCCCGCTTCTACGGGGATGGAGCAGGGCTACTGGTTAAGCGATGCAGGGCTGCGCTTGAATGCACAGCTGGATACAGGCATTTGGTATATTGAAGTGAAAGATATACCTTCGCTCGGGTATACAACGATACATTTTCATGACGATGCCGAATCCGTCCATTCCGGGCTGGCACCATTCGTCCATACAGAACGTGGAATCGAAACCCCTTTTTATCAATTGGCATGGAACGAAGCCGGGCAGTTAACCCGCATTTACGATAAAGCAGCACGGCGGGAAGTACTGGCTAAAGGAGCTAACGGTAATCTTTTGCAGGTGTTTGAGGATAAGCCTCTGGCACATGAAGCTTGGGATATTGATATCTTCTATCAGGAAAAAATGACTGAGATTCGAGATTGTTCAGCCATCCGGTTGGCATCCGGTCAACAGAGGCAACCTATGATATTCAGTTCGGCAACGTGAAACGGCCGACACATTGGAATACGAGCTGGGATTGGGCGCGCTTCGAATCTGTCGGGCATCAATGGGCTGATCTGTCCGACAAAGGGTATGGTGTCAGCCTGTTGCACGACTCCAAGTACGGTTATGATATTAAAAACAATGTCCTGCGGCTGTCGCTGATCAAAAGCGGTGCAGCCCCTGATCCGCATCAAGGGGATTGGCTGGCCGGACAGACTGTCAAGCAAGCCTGGTTCCTGAATGCCCCAATTTGCTATACGAAGGGGCATGCAGAACAGCCAAGCCGCTCCATGTTCGCCTTGTCGGGCGATACTGCTATGATCCCGGCAGTCAAAAAAGCAGAGGATTCAGACTGCATCATCGTGCGTATTCACGATTACTCCGGAAGCTCCAACACGCTGGAGCTAACGAGCGGTCTGCAGATTCATGGATGGAGAGAAACGAACCTGATGGAACAATCAGATGGCGAAATGCATAACGATGCTGGCATCTGCTTTGTCCTTGAACCTTATGAGATTAAGACTTTTGAAATCGACTTGTGGCGCTAACTGTCAAGCCTGTAACGAACTTTCACCGCCAGGTTATCGCCCATGCAGGGCGCACCACACACCAAAAAGCCCGCGTTTGTGCGGGCTTTTTGGCGTACAAATCAAACCTTACGGTGCCACAAAGAAGAATAGCTGATTGTCCGCTCCGAAATAGGACCACTGCTGGATTTTGGTACCGTTCATGGTTGAAGACCTTGGAATATCCAGCACTTTGCCGCTTTGTCTATTCACAACCTTATAATAGCCGCCGCCAACTGCTTCAAGCTTCCACTGCTGATTATATCCTCCTGTACCGGTAAGCGCCCACTGCTGAACGCCCACACCATCCTCGGTGAAGCCGTTTATCACATCCAGGCCTTTACCGCTGGCTGTGTTAACGATGTTGACATACCCGCTTCCTGCATCGCTGATCGTCCACCGCTGGTTATTTCCGCCTGCATATTCCCATTGCTGGACAAGCGCGCCATTCTCCATAGAACCATCAGTCACATCCAGGGCCATTTCGCTTGCTTTGCTCAAAATCTTATAGGTGCCGCCGGTCACCGGGGCCGAGTTAGACGACCATTTGAATGTGATCGCACCACCGGCAGGAACCGTGTACGTGAAGGACTGGGAATTCCATTGAATCTTGACGGTCTTAGTGCTGGAGAGTCGGTTGGACAACACAAGCGCAATGGTGCCGTCCGGATTTTTATAGGCTACGTCTTCCATGCTGTCCTCAAACGTATTCGAATCAATGCGGGACGCATTCAGGTCGACAAATTTACTGCTGTGCCCCAAACCGTAAAATTGCGGATTGTAGGTAACTGAGTCCGTAGTGTCAGAGCGGATGGTCAGCAGGCCGCGGTTGGCCGTATCAACTCCGGCGAGCGCAGGGCCGCCATTCTGATCCAGCGCGACATTCCACATGATATAGGACTTTGCCCAGTTTCTGGGGAAGCGGATCGTATGCATCATCAGATCCTGGAACATTCCTGCGTTCGTCCCGCCGCCAATCCACGTTCCGCTGCCGCCTTCCGTGAACCAGATCCGTTTGGTCGGAAACAGGTCATGCAGCGTGGTCAGGTTGGAATGGCTGAGGGCTGAATAATAATGAAAAGCACTGCCCTGCGTATAGACAGATGCGGTAGAATCCAGCACTGACTTGGCATAGCTAATATCGTTATAGTTATGGTCATAGGCCATAATTTGAGTGTTAAGTCCGTTCTGTGCCAGCTTCAGGCCCAGCACATTGATCAGATTGCTTTGTTCACTGGCTGACATTTGCAGTCCAGGATAGTGTGGGGCATTTTTCGGTTCATTCTGCAGGGAGAGGGCATAGACAGGCGTTCCAAGTGCGGCATACTGCTGCAGATATTTAACCAGATAATTGGCATAGGCATCATAGCTATCCGTACGCAGGGTGCCGCCCGTATCACCGTAGAGGCTTTTTTGCGTCTTCATCCAGGCGGGAGGACTCCATGGGGCGGCGAACAGCTTGATCCTGCCCGGATTAACGTTATAGGCCTGATTTAGCATAGGGCGGATATAGGCTTCATCCCTCCAGAGGGAGAAAGCGCTCAGGTTCATATCATCACTGTTCCCGTACGTATCATCATAGGTCCACATTTCCCAGTTGAAGTCACTCGCGCCGATCGGCTGGCGGAGGGCGCTGATGTTGATGCCGCCGGCACTGAACAGCTGGTTCATGACCTCGGTTCTTTTGGCTGCAGACAGTTTATTTTGCAGCAGCCAGCTGGATGAATCTGTGAGTGAAGCTCCGAAACCGTCCATCGTCTGATACGTTCTTCCCTCATTGACAGCAATCGTATAGTCGGCACCTGCGCTGGATGCAGAGAAGCTGACATCCGATTGTCTTGCCAACCAAGTATTTGTATTGGGATTGGACAACCATACCTGTACGTTTTCACCTGCAGCCTGCGCCTGCTGCGGTGAGGACACCGCCCCCATGGGCACGGAAATAGCCAGAACAACTGCCAGAGTCAGCATTTTTTTGATTGACATAACAGTTCACTCTCCCTGGATAATATGAACTTCTCAAAATGCCCTTATAGTGCTAACAGTTTGGATGACTTGACCCTTTCTTCTCTGATTATGAACTGGAACAGCGGCGAAATTGCCTCCGCCACTGTTCCTCATGATTCCAAGTTTTATTTAATTCCTTTTTCGTCAAAATACTGATTCGATTGTTCCTTTACATAAGCCAGGAGTTTTTCGATTCCGGCTTTTTTCAGCTTGTCGCGGTAGGTCTTGAGTGCAGCGTCCACATCAGGTATCAGTCCGAGCATCAGCGGTTTGCCGTATTGCTCAAACACCTGGTTAACTGCTGCAAGCTCGGTTTTGACCGGATCATAATCCATATAAATAGGTCCGAAAATATCCGGCTTGCTGATTGGCTTGAATTCTTCCTTCAGTTTATCGAGACCGTCCCAGCCTCCTTCTTCTTTCAGCATGTTAGGCTCATAGCGCCAGCCCCAGCTTGCGATATCGTAACGAGGCGTCACATTAAGATCGACACCCGGTGCCGGAATGACAATCGATTTGGGGTCTTTGCCCTTGGCCCAGTGCTTGCCTTCGATCCCGTAGGTCATCAGATCAAAGTAAACAGGGTCGTTGCGAAGCTTGTCGAGCACCATCAGCGAGCGTTCCGGATTCTCCGAGCTCTTCGGAATAGCCATCGCGTTCGAGCTTGGCAGTGTCGGCATTACATAATTGTGGAATCGGGTGAATGGGAAGTAGCCGATATCCATATTCAGTTTTTTGGCCTTCACCTCATTAATAAAGCCCCCGGCGCTGGACGGGTTGCGCCAGTAGATCGCTCCTTGTCCGGTCTTGATGAAATCGCCGGCTTCCTGCTTCGAGGACAGCGAGTTTTTGTTCCAGTAGCCCTTGTCTGCCCACTCCTTCATCTTCTTGACCCAGGCTTCGTACTTGTCGGTAAACGGTACGATTTGAATATCACGCGGAGTATCGTAAGAAGTGGCTGCAATCAGCTCGTTTCCGCCAATCATCTGGAAATCATTCCAGGATTTGAACAGGACGTTCACGTTATCATAGACCAAGCCATTGATCGGGGTAACATGCTTCTTCGTCTTCACGGCATCCATGTAAGCCTCAATCGAATTCAGGTCGGAAAACTCCGGCAGGCCCAATTCCTTGCGCCAGTCCTCCCGGTAGACGTAGCCGGATGGCGTGTATTCCGGATTCGTATTCGGCACTGCGTAAATACCGCCGCCGACCGTGACGGAGCCCCAGTCATCCTTCGGCACATTGCCCCAGGTTACCGGCGCATATTCAGGGAGCAGCTTCGTCAGATCCAGGAACGCTCCCTGCTTGGACAGCTTGTAGAAATCTGCCCAGCTTGATGCGAAGATCATGTCAATCTTCTCACCGGAGGTTAGCAGCAGATTATATTTAGTCTGCCAGTCGTTCCAGGTAGTAAACTTGAGATCGACCGTAGTGTTCAGATCTTTTTCCAGCATCTTGTTCCATTCGGCCATCACCTTGTCCATATCCTTGTGCGTATCGCCGACCAGATACCAGGTCAGCTTTACCTTTTTTGCTGTAGCCTCACTTGCCGAAGGGCTGGCATTGCTTCCAGTCGGATCCGGATTGTTCTTTTCCGCCGCATTGTTATTCGATCCGCCACAGCCTGCCAGCAGCGATGCCAGCATGGAGAGCGAGACGAGCAGCGTCCATCTTTTTTTGATTTTTCCCAACTTGATTCCTCCTCAATTAATGTGCTAAATGCTTCGAGCCTGTCTGACCTTGCCCTTTATTACTTACAAAAAATACTATGTTAGCCGGCAAGCCGGTTCTAACCTTTGACCGCTCCAACCGTAAGCCCTTTCACGAAGTAGCGCTGAACGAAAGGATACAGCAGGATAATTGGCCCTGTCGCCACCACAGCAACGGCCATTTTGAGTGTTTCTGTCGGCGGCACGACATTAGCGGCCAGATAGGCCCCGTTATTCGTCTGCAGCACCGCTGCGCTGGACAGGATTTTATAGAGCAGGAATTGCAGCGGATATTTACTATCCGTTGTAATGAACATATTGGCATTGAACCAGTCGTTCCAGTAGCCGAGTGCGAGAAACAGCCCGATTGTGGCCAGTCCCGGCGTTGACAGCGGGAGAATCAGCCTCTGGTAGATTTTGAAATCACCGGCGCCATCAATTTTGGCGGACTCTACTATGGATTCAGGGATCGACTTCATGAAGCTGCGCATCAGGATAATGTTCCAGGCACTCATCAGCGGAGGCAGAATCAGCGCCCAATAGCTGTCTTTGAGCCCCAGATTTTTGGTCATAAGAATATACCAGGGAATCAGGCCGCCGCTGAACAGCGTCGTGAAGTAAATAAAGAACGAAATCCCGTTGCGCATCGCAAAATCCTTGCGGGAAAGGACATACCCTGCCATCGAGGTCAGGAAAATGCCCAGCAGCGAACCGGCGATGGTCACACCGATCGTTACACCATAAGCCCGGTATATTTGCTCCGGCGTACTGAATACAGACTTATACGCCTCGAACGAAACCGTGTCCGGGAACAATTGAAAGCCTTTTGAGATAATCTCCAGCTCATCGGTAAAAGAACCGGCGACGATTAGCCAGAAGGGGATGAGACAGATCAGTGAAACGAGTGTCAACAGCGTGTAGCCGATGATATTAAAAACGATGGTTTCCTTGTCCTGTTTGATCCGGCTGCCTTTGGAGGCATCCGCTTTGGCTAGTTGTTTGACTTGGGTACTCATGCGTATACCTCCTTTCTAAAACAAGGAGTAGTCCTTGTTCGTCTTACGGATGATGTAATTGACAATCATGATTAAAGCAAAGCCGAAGAATGATTGATACAGACCGGCTGCCGTACCCATACCAATGTCAAAATTGACTGTCAGGGAACGGAACACAAATGTGTCGATAATATCTGTGGCATCGTAGAGCATACCGTTGTTGCCGATAATCTGATAGAACAGATCGAATTGCCCCTTCATAATGCCGCCTAGACTGAACAGAATCAGCAGAACGAATGTAGGCTTCAGCAACGGCAGCGTAATATTGCGGATTTGCTGAAAGATAGTCGCCCCGTCGATTTTCGCTGCTTCGTAATATTCATCGCTGATCGCCATAATGGCCGCCAAATAAATGACAGTACCATAGCCAAGTCCTTTCCAGACACTAAAGAACACAATAATGAACTTCCACGGTGCCGTATGCAGGTAGAAATCATAGGAATGAAGTCCAAGCTGCTTGAGTACGCTGTTGACTACCCCAAGATCTGAGAACAGGTTATAGACGAACGCGCCTACCAGCACCCAGGACAGAAAATAGGGAAGAAACATCAGCGACTGGGCTGTCTTCTTAAACAGCTTGCCGGACAGCTGAGCAAGGAATACGGCACAAATAATCTGCATGATATTACCCAGTAAAATGAACGCCAGATTATACAGCACGGTATTCTTGGTCAGATTCCACAGCACTCCAGTACTAAATAAGAACTTAAAATTCTCCATCCCGACAAACTGGCTTCCAAACAGCCCTCCGTCAAAATCAAACTTCGTAAAGGCGTAATATACGCCTATCATCGGGATGTAACTAAACACAATGAAAAACACAATGGTTGGTGCAATCATTAGCAGAAGCGTCTTGCTCTGACGCAGCTCCCGGATGATCCCGCCCTTTCCGGACATCGAATCGGCCTCCTTCTCCTTCTGTGTGTATGTTCCGCCGGTACTCCCGGCTACAAACTCTATACTAGGAGAGAGACTATTTCCGGGCAACTTACCATATGCGATATGACTCACTTTCCGCTTAAAAAGCAGACTAATTTTTCCCCAACTGACTGCTTAATTGCTACCTCAATCCGTTAAAAAAGGCGTTCCTATGCGATTTTTCCGCCATGGAACGCCTTCCCGTCTATTCAGCAGCAATGCCTGCCTCTACACCGTCCTCATCCGCTCGGTCCCGGCCCGTTCTGCGGTATTCCGCAGGCGTTACACCGTTGTACTTCTTGAACGCTTTAAAAAAATACGGGCTGTTCGAGAAGCCGGCACGTTCTGCGATTTCTCCGACAGGGGCATCCGTATGCAGGAGCAGCTCGCGCACTCTGCTCATCCGCACCTCCTGAATATAACCGAGTATCGTCTGCAGCGTATGCTGTTTGAACACGCGCCCGAGATAGGTGGCGGACATGCCGAGCTCGTCTGCCAGCATGTCCAGAGACAGATTCGGATCGGCATAACGTTCATCGAGAATTTTTTTGATCCGGCACGGCAATTCATCCTGCCGGCTCTTCTTCCGTTCATTCATCTGATTCTCCAGCTGATCAAACAGGGACATACAACGTTCAATGAACTGCCCCATCGTCTCTGCCCGGGAGTGAGGCATATACAGGTGCAGGTTAATGAACTCCCAGTCCTCGTTCAATGGAGAATGCTGCCGGATAATCCGCAGTGCGTTCTGCAGCGCAAAGGTCAGGTGTGAAACAGCAAACTGGTAGGATATATAGGTATAATCAGCCGTATCTATAATGATCTCACGGAACAGCTGCCTTACATCAGCTATCCGCCCCAGCATCAGCTCATCAATCATCTGCTTCTCTTTCTGCAGCGGATATTCATAACGTTTGGTCTTGTTCCGTTCCACCTCTTCGGCTTCGATATGGCTGCCGGCTCCGCTGAATACCCAGCTGTATGAGGCTTCCACTGCTTGCTGATATAGGGCATGCACCGCTTCGATCCCCGGACCGCTCAGGCTGGAGGATACCGTAACCGACAGCTTTAAATATTCGCTGACCGCAGTTTGAATCCAAGCAGCATAATCTTTGCACCGCTCCCGGTCACCTTCGGCCTCGCCGGACATCTGAAGCAGCACCGCCGCCTGTTCATCCCCGATATCCGCCGCGGCGGCTGGAATACCGGCGGCTGCGAACAGCTCCTGGGCAATGTTGAGCACTCCGTAGAGCAGCAGCTTGCGGTCCTCCGCTTTGTACCGGTTCACGAACAGCAGGTGATCGTCCACCAAGATCAGCAGGACACGGACCGGCTGTGCAGGATCCAGCGGAATGCCGTACCGTTCAAACCGGGCGGCTGCATGCCCGGCGTTCATCTGTGTATATCCATTCAACAGGCTGCGGAGATATTCCGAGCGCATCGCCTGGACGCTCTCCCGCTGTTCTGTTTCCAGCTTACCCAGCCGGGAGAGCTTATGGTTCAGCCCGCTGAAGATCCGCTGGGACAGCAGTGAGGACAGCGCAAGTCCGGCGAACAGGATGGCCCCGGCAACGATCAGCGTCTTGATCCGCATACTATCGATATTCCGGCTGATCACTGAATAAGGCACAATGCGGATATATCTCCAGCCCAGATAGTCCGGACTGCTGTAGGTGACTAGACTTTTGACATGATCCACCTCAGCGGCAAAATACCCGGAACCCTCCGGTTCTCGCAAGATCCGGTCAATATACGGGGTACCCTTAAGGTTGGTGAGCATCGGCGTCTTCCAGCTGTTCGTGACAAGCGTGCCGTTCTCGTCGATCAGAAAAGTATTCGTCGGATCATTCGTCAGCGAACCGTCGATATGTTTTTGCAGCTGCGTCTCCTTGATGTTGACGACAACCGCATTCTTCCGCGGCTTCTTGCTGAGCGTGTCATACAGCAAGAAAGTATACGTATCTCTTTCCCGCTCAGCGATGTTTCCAACGAGCCCGTCGATCTTCAGCTTACGGGGAATCGGCATCAGTGTTTTGTAATCATTCACATGCTGGAGCATACTGCTCAGCTCCTGGTCGTAAAATTCCGCCTCGCTGAACACCGAGGGTACGCTCATATCCGAAGTGATATAGAAGGTGCGTGCCTCGGCATTATAAACATAGATGGAATCGATAAACGGCGAGGTTTCACGGTAATTGGTTAACTGGCGGATGGAACTATCGATGTCCTGAGCGCTGAGGTCGGGAAAATTAAGCAGATTGGCGACATTCTGGTCGCTGTGAATCTGCTTGGCGAACGTGGCGGCGGTCACAGCCATCACGGAGGCTTCCTGAGTCGTCTGCGCCAGACTGTCCATCGTCTGATCGTAGGATTGGCCGAGCGCAATTTTCTCAAAATTCATATACAGAATGATGGACAGTATGGAAATAGTCAGAAATATCGTAACTACCATTACAGAAAAAAACTTCCCGAAGTAGCGATCTACTTTTCTGTGCGGCATTTTCATGTATGATCCCCCCTCAAAGGATAGTGATGTTTCAGCTGCGTGAGTAGGCATTCATTTCGAATCAGCCCCTTTTTGCGAAGAACCTTTGATAATCAGCCTGGAATTGATCACAAAATCCCTTTGACCCGGCTGGAGATCACCGTTGATCTGATCGATAACCTTGTCCGCCAGTAGCCCCCCCAACTCGTACAGCGGCTGTTCAACGGAGCTAATCTTAGGCGATACATAGTCGGTAATCCGGATATTGTCGACACCCACCACCGCCATGCGGTCCGGAATTGCAATGCCATATTCAGAGCAAGCTTTGTATACTCCGAGTGCCATCTCGTCATTGGCGGCAAATACCGCGGTAAAATCGCTGCTCTCTTCCCATAAACGACGGAAAGCCGCGTATCCGCCATCTTCGGAGAAATCCCCTTTGTCAACCAGTGTTGGCAGAAAAGGTAATCCCGCTTCAGCCAGCCCCGCCTTGAACCCTTCCAGCCGCTCGATACTGTCAAGCGCGTCCTCGTAGCCGTTCAGAAAAGCAATCCGCCGGTGCCCGTTTGCCGCCAGGTGAATGACAACATCATGGCCGATTTTCCAGTTATCCGTAGTGGAGCAAGGAATGTTAAGATGTCCAAGGCGCCGTCCGATAACCCCAATGGCATAGCCTTCACCTGCGAAGGATGCGATCTCCCCGTCGCTCAGCATTGGCGACACCAGGATAATGCCGTCTACAGTCCGGTTCTGAAGCAGCGACAAATACTCCAGTTCCTTCATCTTCTCATTTTGTGAGTTGCAGATGAGGATTTTGTAATTCATTGCGTTTGCCTTTTGTTCTATCCCCTTGATAATCTCGGCATGATAAGATATCCCGATATCGAGTACGACGACGCCGAGCGTCATGGTCTTTCGGGATCGGAGTTGCTTGCCCATGGCGTTCGGTGTGTAATTCAATTCCTGAATGGCCTTCAATACCTTATTTTGCGTTTCCTTGGTTACCAGAGGACTGCCGTTTAATACGCGGGATACCGTCGCAGGCGAGACATTGGCAATCCGGGCAACATCGATAATTTTGCTATCCTTCATCAGTTCACATACTTTCAAGGTTTGATAAACCCATTATAACATCAATGAAATCGATTTCAATAACCTTTCGCTCCCTTCTTTCAGCCCTTTTTTATACATAGGAGATACGTAAGCTACTTGGGTCGACGCTCCGTGAACGGACCGTTGTTCCAATCGCTGTTGTCTCCAGATTTTATTTATTCTTCTTAGCGGTGAAAATCCGGGGACAAAGGCGACCGCTGCCGCTTTTCCACATTCGTTCCGTCCTCTCCGCTGTTTAAGCGGGAAATGGAGTACTGGACGTGCCCAGCCGGGAAAATGCTGCATTTCCAACGGCTGCCCCCTAACGGAGCGTTGCACGAAAGCGGCAGGAAATCGGGAGCTGGTCATCCGTCTGGAATGGCTATTGATACAGTACCAAGAGCGGGAACAGTTGCGGAGTGAAGAGGGCTACGCCTTAGCGGTACGTCGAATGACGGCGCCGGAAAGTATATTTGGACAGCTAAAAAATAACCGGGGCTTCCGGCGTTTTCTGCTTCAGGGCATCGACAAAATGACGCTCGAAGTCGGTTGGCTTTCACTTGCACATAATCTATTGAAGCGAGTAGCCATGGACTAAAAACATAAGAGCAGCGCTCCTCCAATAACTGGAGGAGTGCTGCTCTTATTAACTTTTATGCTTTTAAACTTGAAGGTGACCCGTCACCGCAAAACATTCACAGAAACGGCCCGCCAATTCAACTAATACATGATTCCATACAACCGGTAAAGCGTGACAGCAGCTTCCGCCCTTGTGATCGGCGAAACGGGCTGCAAGTAACCGTTATAGCCCTGGAACAAACCAGCCGAAACCGCACGGGCTACACTTTCCCTGGCATAAGCGGATACCTTAGAAGCATCCCTGAATTCCGGCAATACCTCCCCGCTGCCCACGGAGTGCTCCTTGCCTGCCGCAAGCATGGCGTTGTCCAGCATCAACATCATTTCCTGACGGGTTACCGGCTGCTTCGGCCGGAACTCATCACTGCCCGTACCGCGAACGATGCCCAATGTCCGGGCAGCATTCACATCTTCATAGTAATAATCAGCCTGCGCTATATCCGTAAAGGAATGGGAGGCTTGCGCCTGCAGATCAAACAGCCGCATAATCATGACCACCGCATCTGCGCGGGTAATCGTTTGAGCAGGCGAATACGATTGCTCTGAGACTCCCTGGATAGCCCCCTTAGAGGCAAGAGCTTCCACCGCTGCCTGCGCCCAGTCGTAGCGGCCCAGATCGCTGAAACTCTTGGCTACAGAAACAACGGCATAGCGGCTGAAGTGATGTGTGGTGAATTGCATCTCACTGCCTGTGCTGTCATATCGTCCGCTGACTACCGGCTGTCCCTTGCCGTTTGCCCCGATCTGCCAGAACGTCAGCTGAGACGGGTTGAGCGCTTCGGCGGCGGAAAGCTGGTAAGGCGTGCGGAACGTAACCGCTGCTAGATTGTTCTTCCAGCTGACAGGGCTGCCGTCCACGGCTGCGCCCAGCTCGACAACCGGACGGCTGCCCGCAGCCTGCTTGACGTCCCCATCCGCACCGGACAGATCCGCGAGCTTAACGGACACAGCAATCTGCTTCGCGTCTTTAGCCATACCTGCAAACATATCCCCCGGAAGTAGCAGACTTCCTGCAGGAGTAATGAATTGGATCCGCACCTGCTTCATCGAAGCCAGATATGAGGCAGGCAGCTGCAGTTCGAATGTTGTTTTACCCGCAGCTGATCCAGCCTTAAACGTAAGCGTCCGCACTCCATTGGCATCTGCCTGAGCGGCGGCGAGCGCCTTCGTAAGCTCCTCTGTGCCGGGAGCAAGAACAGACTTCGTACTGTCTGTTGCAGCTACGGAAACGGAAGGGGGCGGTGTGGGAGTTCCGGCATCAGGAGTGGGAGTCGGAGTCGGAGTCGGAATGTCCGTTCCCTTCTTACTGATAACCAGCATTTGCGTTCCAGGCACGGCTTCGTAATAGACGAATGTACCTTCACCTTCCCGGACCGGCTTCAGGTTATAAGAAGTGGCTCCCCTTGTGAGAGTAACCTCGTTCCACTCGGCCGGAACCTTCGTTCTCAGGGTTAGCGGCTCATTGTAAACTGCCGGGTCCAGTGTACCCTCCAGCTTAACCTCGATTGCACCGGAAGCGGCTTTTGTAACCTTAGTTGTAGCGTTCTGTCTTTCACGCAAATATTTGCCCACCTCAGCAAAGGTACCGTTCCAAAGAGCATCTTTCCGCTGGGCTACATATCCGTAATGGTTGTCATACAGGCTGAGCGGAGGTGAGGACCAGCCTTCACCATCATTGCCATGGCCGGTCAGAATCAGCCAGTTGCCCTTGGCGATACCAAAGTCGGTCCAATCATCCAGTTGGACAGCTGTTGTCGTACTTTCAACCATTGTACTGCTCAGATTGTAATACTGCTCTGTGCTGCTGGCGTTGCCGGCATTGTTACCTCCCTGGCGTGCAGCAACGAAATACTTGGCTGCTTCTGCCGCAACCGCTGCATTGCCCGTATTGTACGGGAGCGCCAGCGATTCCGGCTTATAGCCGGTCTTCTCCTTGATCCGGGCGACAGAATCCTTGAACTCAGAGGACATCTCTGACGCGCTGAGCGTGGTCAGATTGCGGTGAGTAACCGTATGGCTTGCTACATCGAAAATCCCCTTATCCAGCAGCGCTTTCCACTGCTCCCAGGTGCCCGTGGAAGCGCCAGTGTCATTATAGGCATTGTCGATCCAGCCGCTGATCAGCGCGAGCGTTCCTTTCAGCTTGTATTTTTCATGCAATCCGGCAAACCGTAAATCAGATTCGTAGATACCATCATCATACATAATCGAATACGCACCGGCCTTGCCGTCTTTCCAGGTGGTGACCTCCGTATCCCCGATGTTGAAAAGTCTGCCCCGAATCGCTTTGGCCACTGTATCAGCTAAAGTCCAGGCGCCTTTCGGATTCGGATGAATCTTATCCGGGAAGTCGCTGCTGCTTCCGGTTGTGGCCGCGTTCACGTCGATCAGGGTTGCGCCTGTCGCTTCGGCCGCCTTCCGGATCAGAGGAATGACCCCGTTTTGCAGGACGGAGTTGACAATGCCATAAGCCTGGTTCGGATCGTCGTTGAATATTGCCGGCGGCAGATTGACAAAGACCTTCGGATGACTTGGCAGTGCCTGATACAATTGAATCAGCTCTGTATAATCGCTCAGGAAGTGATTCTGCCCCTCCTTCCAGTTCCAGGCCTTCGTATCATTGGTACCCAGCTGGATAACCACGACGTCAGGAGCATAGGTCTTGCTGGCCGCAAATGCGGCTTCATTCCAGTACGGATCGTCACCGTCCTTTTGCAGCGTGCGGCCGCTGACGCCGAAGTTCTTGACGGCAAAGTTGCTGCCGAGCAGCGACTGGAGCTGTGCCGGATAACTCGTTACCCCGGCATATTTCAGCCCGGCTCCCGCTGTAATACTATCTCCGACCGCTGCTACCTTGATTTGACCTTCCGGGCGGTTCTTCTCTGGAATCTTCTCCGTGTATGTGGCGGGAATTTCATCCGACGGATACTCAGCGAAGTACAGATCGTCAAAATAATAGGTGCCGGGATTCCACTCCGACAACCGGATTTCCTTCAGACCGCTGATATCCGCAGAGGTCTTCATCAGCGGAAGATACACTTTTGTCCACTGCCCCTTGACTGAACTGACATCGGTCCAGTTGTTCACCGAAACCGTGCCGTCCGTATCCACAAAGGTAACATGGACAGTGTTCGATCCCTGCATATCCTTTACATAGAAGGCCAGATAATTGAAGCCGGAAGCATCTATGGAAGCTGCGCCGCCCTGTGGCTTAATGATGACAGATTGCTTATCCGCTCCCGGTGAGCCGGCGTCTCCAGTGACTTCCAGCTTCACACTTCCTGTTCCTCCAGGATTGACCCCGAAGGTCCGGTCCACCGCCGCGGTGGCGTTCACACCCTGGCCGACCTGCACATCTGGCTCCTCAAAGGATTGGAACCAGCCGCTGGAACCAACAGGATACGAAGCAGGCTCCACGCCGGTCTTGTAGGTTGCCGCGAAGAAGTTGTCGACCCATAGCTGCTCAGAAGCGTTCATGCCGATCCTGATCTGGGTAATCGCCAGCGTATTCAGCTGACGGCTGGACAGTGGAACGCCCTGCGACTTCAGAAGCGGAACACTCAGCCGTGTCCATGCGTTTTTCATCGTCTTCCCATCCGTTTCCGTTGTCCAGGAATGCCCCTCGGCATCCACGAGCGTAACTGAAAGAGGTCTGTCCCCCACGCTGTCCTTGGCGTAGAAGTTCAGGTAATTGTAGCCTGTCAGATCACTGTTGATCGCGCCGCCCTGCGGAACAAATGCGGCATATGTCCCGTCCGCTCCGGAGCCCGCTGTGATCTTGAGACTCTTCGTGCCGTTGCCGGCCGCACTGTCTGCTGCTGATTCCAGCTGCAGCTGAGGGGAGGAAGATAAATACCCCCGGCCTGACTCAAAACTCTGGAACCAAGCCGAAATACCGGCCGGCTTCGGCTGCGTTCCGGCTGAAATCCGGTTATACCGGTTATACCGCTCGGCCAGAATATCCTTCACCTGCTTCGGCGTTGTCCGGTCCATATGATACAAGCCCATCGTTTGCAGGCCTGTAATATTGGTATACCAGTTATATGCAGTCCACCAGGCTGCACCGCTCAACAGTCCGCCCGGGTTCGGCGTTCCGTCCTCCGCCCGTGTAGCTGTCCGTGCAAATGCATTGAACGTACCGGTGAACAGCGTCGTCTGCCTTGTGTCCGAGGCGGTTTCATCCCCTGACCAGTAGCCGTACTCTGTAGCAATAATCGGCTTACCCGGATGCAGTGCATGGATGGCCTCAATTTCCTCCTGTGTCTCCAAGTCTGGATTTGCACCGTAAAAGGCGCCGAAATACATGGTCATTCCGATGATATCGGCCGGGGAATGCGAATGGTCGCTCACCCCTTTGTACGGATTCGCCACGGCGGACTGGCCGACCAGTCTTGTTCCATCGATGGCATGTGCAGCATCCCGCAGCTCTTGGATAAAGTTGACACGCTCCAGCTGCCCGCCTGACTCATTGCTGACCCCGTCAAACCAGACGGAAGGTCGGTTGTAATTACTGAAGATCATTTCCTCCATCATTTGCTTGGCCTGGCCCCGCTGACGCTGCAGGTCGAAGGCTTCTCCGCTGAACCAATAGGCCGGAATTTCCTGCCAGATGGCCAGACCGATCCGGTCGGCAAATTGATAGGTCGGCAGGCTGTGCGGAAAATGCCCGGTCCGGACGAAATTAGCCTTCAGCTCCTCCTTGATCTTCTGCAGGTCGCTGTACCGGGTTGCATCATCCAGTGAAGGTCCTTTGTCGCTGCTGTCCTCCGTATAACCTACCCCGGTGAGGAACGGGGCCAACTCTCCGTTCAGCTTAAGCTGTACACCATCCGCTTCCAGTGTACGGATACCGAACTGGGTATAGAAGGTGTCGGTTACTGCTCCGCCGGTCTTCTGCTCTACCTTTAAAATATACAGATTCGGTTCAGACGGACTCCACAGCTTTGGTTTAGGTACTTTTACCTTGAGCGTTTGTACCGCCTGCCCGTTGGCTGAAACCGTTAATGCGCTTCCTTGCGCCGCTGTCGCTTCCGTTCCCGTCAGATCCTGCGCATATTCGCTGAGCCGGTTACTCTCTGCGATCTTCGCTTCATAGATTGTATAGGACAGCTGAACCTGCTCCGCCGTTTTACCCGTATGATTCAGAAAGGTGCGGACTGACAGATCTCCATCCGTATCCAGCGTACGCACATCACTGCGCACCACATAGGTGTCCGGCATAAATTCAACGTAGGCGTCCCGCAGGATTCCTGTGTAGTTGAACCAGTCGGACGTCGCGTACGGCAGGATTTCCCCGTTATTAAACTTGTCCCATTTCGGATTGTCAACCCGCACAGCGATCACATTGTCGCCGCCATAGTTCAATAGATTGGATGCGTCCAGTGCAAACGGCGTGTAACCGCCTTGATGCCCGCCCGCATATTTGCCATTGATCCATACATCCGCGAAATAGTTGACGCCGAGGAAAGTAAGCTGTGCAGGCTGCCCCGCAAGAGAGCTATTCACCTCAAAATGCTTGCGGTACCATACCCCGCCCTGATAACCCGACTTGTCACTCTTGTTCTCCGGTCCGCTCAGCGATTCGTAAGCTGTGCTCTCATCCTCCGGGAGAGGCAGCGTCTTGCCGGCCCAGCCGGAATCGTTGTAGCCAGTCTCCTGTCTGCCGCCCGCCTCATCTTCAAGGCCGGCAGTTCTGGCACTGTCCCGGGGTGCTGCTGACAGATTGGAATCCAGCGTGGTTCTTTCTTTTTTCCAGTCCCCGTTTAAGGAGAGGTACGTTCTGTCCTTCTGCTTCTCGAAAGAACCCAACGGCAGGCTGCCCGAATAAGGCATCGCTTCGCCGTCCACATCCTTCAGCACTAATTGCGTAAAGCCGGCATTCGGGAAACCTGCGCTATCTTTTTTAGCGAAATAAAACTCATCCAGATAATAGGTCCCCGCTTTCCCGGGCGTCACCGTCACCGTGCTTAGACGTGCAAATTGGAAGTTCAGGCTCTTGTCCAAAGGCATGACGATCCGGTTCCAGCCGGCTGCTGTCGTCTTTTCGGTCTGCCAGTCTACCGTTTTGCCGCCAGCATCCTTCAACTGTACGGACAGCGTCTGACCGCCCTGCTCATCCCACACATAAAAGACCAGATGGCTGAAATTTGTGGCGTCGAACTCCGCCTTATAGTCGTAAGGCTGGTTCTTGTCCGGAGACTCTTCGAGCGCCTGCGGTCTGACGGTTATGCCGTTCATGGCAGGGTTGGTCGAATCCTGGGACAGCACAGCCCGAATGCTCGCAGAGTTGTATGCATTCGCTGACTTCTCCATGCTGAGCGCGGTGCTCACCCCTGTACCTGCCGTAATCCCGTATTGTCCGTCCTGCCCTTTCGTCTCGAAATTCTGATACCAGACCGCTCCGATATTCTGGGTTCCGCTGATGAAGCCGGCCAGTACATCGTCTTCGGCCATGGCAAAATACATATCATCGAGATAATACACTCCGGCATTGTAAAAGCCGATATCGACGGATACGATTTTTGTCAGGTCAATCTTCGAGGCTCCTTCCAGCGGAAGCTGCATCTTTACCCATTTATTCTTGGTCGATTTGGAGGTTCCCCACGTGTCCCAGACGCCCCCGTTGGCATCCTTGATACGGAATTCCACACCATTGCTGCCCTGGGTATCCTTCAGATAAAAAGCAAGATATGAATAAGCTGACGCATCGAACGTCCCGCCTGCTTTGGGCTGTACGCTCAAGTAACTCCCAGCCGCATAAGGCCAGTCATTTTTGACAGTCGTGACCTTGACACCGGCCATGCCCGCTGCGTTGGCTATATCTGCTGAGGTCTCGGCGGTAGTAGCGCTGCCTGCAGAGTAGCCGGTTTGGCTCTCGAAATCATTGAACAAGGCCGTGCGCTCTGGCTTAACGGCAGGCGAAGCATCTGTTTCGTTCTGGGCCAGATAAAGATCATCGTAGTAGTACACATTACCGTAACCCCAGTACGTCCCAAGCTCAATTTGCTGCAGTCTGGACAAATTAATTTTTGATTTGTCCAACTTCACAGTCATTTTTACCCATTGCTTCGACTGCGTCTTGACCGCTGCGCTTGTTTCCGTATCCCAGACCCCGCCTTCGGTGTCCTTGAATACAACATGTATACTGGATCCGGCGGCGGCTGTCGTATCCTTAACGTAGAACAACAGATAACTGAAAGGGGAAGCATCTATATAAGTTGCACCGGATACAGTCGAGCTTTCCGGTTTAATTCCGGCTCCATAAACGCCTGTGTTCCAGGCTTCGTTCCGTTCCTTCCCTTCCCCGTCCGTATAGGAATTCTGCACCATTTTAAGACTGCCGGAGCTTGAGGAATAAGCAGCATCCGTAGTGACACGCTGGGCGACCGTCGCGGTTCCCAGACCTGCCAAGCCATAGCTGCCATCACTACCGGGTTGCTCGAAGCTCTGGTACATGACAGGCGCCGACGGCTCATTGCCATCATCCGGATAAGTCGGCGGTAGAGCGGCAGCAGATTTTGAAAAGTACATCTCGTCAAAATAATAGATGTTGCCCCAGCCCCAATACTCGCCCAGCGAAATGGAGACAATCCGCGAAAAATCGAGTTTTGTCTTATCCAGCGGAATCGAAAGCCTAGTCCACTGATCCTTCACCGACAGGGTTTGGTCTGTATTGGCATTCCATTCTTTCCCGTCTGCATCCCGGATGACAACATTCGGATTATGAACATCGGTGTCTAGAACGTAAAAATTTAGATAGCTATAGTCAGAAGCATCATAATAGGTCCCTTCTGTAACTGTGTCCTTCTGCGGCGTTACCGTGAATCCGTAAATATCGGTGTTCCAGGCTCCGCCGCTGGGATTATTGTCGTTCGTCTGGATCAGGCGCACACTTCCCCGACTTCCGCCTCCCGGTGTCCGGTCTGTAACCGACGCTGTTGATGAGGTACCGACGGCAGAAACCCCATAGGTCTTCCCCTCCCCGGCCTGCTCAAAGTTCTGATACCACTTGCTGTCTGTCTGCGTCTGCGGCGGTGTCTGCGGTGGTGTCTCCTGCGCGTAAGCGGTATCTCGTGCTATTCCCCCGAATACTACCGGGAACAGCAAGACCAGTGCCATGACCGCCGCGAAATATTTGTTATGCCCCCGCTTGCGCTTTACCGATTTGCTTATGGACTGCATACATACTCCTTTCGACTCTCTTTATTTGAAATCGATTTCATTTTAAAAAAAAACAGAATTATTTTTTCATTCCTCCCTCTCTCAACCGTATAAAAAGTTTGAGTGCCTAAGTCATCCAATGTAGCATGACTCCATTGGACTCTCATTTTCTTGAAATCGATTTCATTTCGATATAAAAAAACAGATTCCCCCCTGTTCATTCCTCCCACTCTCAAAACCTTATAAACCAGTTGAAGCGAATAAGGTTGCAAATGAAATCGATTTCAAACCTATTATATGAATACTCTATTAAAGATGTCAACGCTTTCTTTGATGTTTATATTCTTATATTTTCCGGTTACGCTTCATAATTTCATGATAGGTTCGGCTGATTCGGGCGAAAAAAAACACATTTGTAGTTATGCAGTATTTATGCATAAAGTACATTTGTGCAAATTCAGTAAAATTAGAACCTGAGATTTCCACGTTTTTATCTTCCAAAGATCGATATTCTTTTTTTCAGTAATTTCTCGAAATCTCTCTTATCTACACGTATGATCTTCGTACCAAATTCTCGTGACACTCTACTTTTCATTATCCCCTGCCATACTTCAATTAAAATACTCTTTTGAACACCATTTTATCTGTTCTGCTCTGCTCTTCTCATGAAGGATGATTAACTGATTCAACACAAAAATTCTCTGAACCATATCTTGTGCAATGTAGAACTGTCGCTTGTAATAATTGATTTCTCTTTCATATGGACTTGAGGAGTTACGATTTTTTTCATAGATCAAGAGTAATTGCATGTGAAGGTCATATATTTCTTTATACATCATCCCAACCCCTCCATGGGTATAAAATTCCTTTCGTACGGACACATTAGTTAGAACCTAAGGCTACTTTCATGCAAAGATTCATGCATCAATCATAAACTCTATAAGGATTAACTTTTTTTAAACATTTTATAAGTAAATCTGCAATATTTCATTGATATGACACATTCATCAAGTTAAGCAATACTATTAAATAGGTTGAAACCTGCTGATTTATTACTTTTCAAAGAGGAGGAGTTGACCTATCGGTTAGCAAAGAAAACACATTGGACATGAGCATCAGATCATGGCTAAAGATGAACAAGAGAATCAGAAGCAGGCATTTAAAGAAGCCGTGGACGTGTGGCTCCAACGGGAACTTCATAAGCTCAATGTTCCTTCAAACGCCGAGTACAATAGCTTAGAAATACGAATAAAAGAACTGGAGAGCCACTAAAAGTTGATCATCATTAATATACTATATCCACTATTTTCTAGTCCTTCATAAAAAGATACATTTGGGATCCCCCGGCTCGTTCAGAAGGACGGACCAAGCGAACGATGGCCACTAAGCTGCCAAGAGCTGCGGCAAAGTGGCCATAGGTCCCATTGACCTGATTTTCCTTCTTTGCCGAAGTCGTTCAAAAAAAGCAAGAAGTTTGAAATGATAAGCCATTCCGAAAGAGCAGACATTTAAAACAAGAACAAGAGCAAAAGAAAGGGTCAGAAGCCAGGTCAAGTGCGGCAGGACAAGGCTTCAAACCGATCGGATTGGAGCGACGTTCAGCGATGGTTTTCAAACGCAGTTATCCATTTCGGAGCCGCTTCAGTCTACAACTTTATTTCCTTAGTCTTAATACTTTATGTTTCAGTCAAATACTTTATTTTCTCTATTGTCTTAAAATAAAAAAGCAGCCTGAACCATTAAAGGCTCAGGCTGTGACAATCCAAATTCTTATTTGGGGGTAACGAAAAAACAAAAAATAGATCAGGCACAACAAACAACTAATATACATACAATATTTTGCATATTAATTCTTAAATGAATATTAATGCAAATAAATGAATAGTTTTAAAATTAGCACATTCTGTGAGCCACTATTATCATCACTTGTGGTCATTTTTGCAGCTTCTTTGATCCCTCACACTCAACTATACTGATTCATTCCCATCACTATTTACCCGCACCGGCTATACCCGCAATTGCTGCAGGTCTTGCAGCCTTCGATGTTGACCAGCGAGGCGCTGCCGCAGGATGGGCAGAGGTCGCGGGAGGCGGTGGCGTGACTGTGAGCGTCATGGCCGCCGTGGCTGTCGCCGGTGGACGCTGCGCCAGAGATGCTGGATTTCAGCTCGGCGCTCAGCGCCTCACCCAAATCCAGTTCCAGGGTGGCCGCGATTGGAGCGGCCACATGGTCGTCATGTGCATTGTTCTGCACATGGGTTTCGAGGGCCTTCGCCACCGCGTCGGCGATGGACTCGACGCGGTTCGCGCCGAAGCCGATGGCGCCGGAGCCGCCGATGCCCTTGAGATGCTTGATCAGCAGCTCAACCTTCTCGCCGTGGTCACCGTAGCGGAGGAACAGCGAGCAGACACGGCCCAGTGCTTCCGCCATAGCGAAGACGTCGGAGCCGGCCTTGCCGACATTCAGGAAGATCTCGGCCGGAATGCCGTCAAGATCATTGATGGTGATATACGCCATGCCGAATGGTGTATTGATCTTATAGGTAGCGCCGCGCAGCACCTGCGGGCGTTTTTTGTATTGTTTGTCTGCACTGCCTGCGGCAATGGCTTGCGGTGCAGGAGCTGTCGCGCTTGCTGTTACAGCAGGAGCAGCAGGCTCAGCAACCGGAGCTGCGGCTTCCGCTGCTGCAGCGTCTTTCTTGTCTTCCTTCTTCGACGTTTCGAGCACCTGTACATCGCGGCTGCCGTCACGGTAAATCGTTACGCCTTTGCAGCCCAGATCGAAGGCCATTTCGTACAGCTCTGCCGTCTCTTCGACGGTGAAGTCGGACGGGCAGTTCGCGGTCTTGGAAATTGAGCTGTCCACCCAGCGCTGGATCGCAGCCTGCACACGAATATGATCCTTGGCGGACAGATCCATTGAAGTAACGAAATACTCGGGAAGCTCTTGACCCGGATGGGCCTCCAGCCATTCCTGGGCAATCGGCACGAACTGCTCATCGTAGCCAAGACGGCTCTGACGGAAATATTTGAAGGCAAAATAAGGCTCGATGCCGGTCGATGTGCCGACCATTGTACCCGTGCTGCCTGTAGGCGCCTGGGTAATAACGGTAACGTTGCGCATGCCGTGCTTGCGGATAGATTCGCCCACCTCAGGGTAGGTTTCGGCGATATTTTTCATGAATCCGCTCAGCAGGTATTTCTCGGTGTCAAACGCCTGGAAGGAGCCCTTCTCCCCGGCAATTTCAGAGGAAGCCAGATATGCTTCGCGGGCCATGAAGCCGTACAGCTTGTCCAGGAACTCCAGCGATTCCGGGCTGCCATAACGGATGTTCAGCTTGATCATCAGCTCGGCCAGGCCCATTGTCCCGAGACCTACGCGGCGCTCCTTGCGCTGATTGGCTTCATTTTCCGGGAAGTGGTAAGGTGTCTTGTCGATAACATTGTCCAGGAACCGCACGGAATAACGGGTGGTTGTGGCAAGATCGGCCCAATCCACATCATGATTCTCTGCATCGTAGAATTTGGAGAGGTTGATGGCAGACAGGTTACACACGCCCCAGCCCGGCAGCCCCTGCTCACCGCATGGATTCGTGCAGATGATCGGATTGAAGTACCAGCTATTGGACATTTGATTGTAGTATTCCATGAACACAACGCCCGGCTCAGCCGATTTCCAGGCCGATTCAATAATTGTATGCCAGACATCGCGGGCTTTGACTGTCCGGTACGGAATAACTGCGCGGCCAGCCGCCTTCCATTTATCCAGGTCTCCGTCCCACACTGTATCGTAATCAGGGTCTGTGGTATCCGGGAATACCAGCTCCCAGTCCAGATCCTCCTTCACAGCCTTCATAAAAGAATTGCTTACGCATACCGACAGGTTGGCGTTCGTTACCTGGCCCATCGTCTGCTTCACGGTGATGAAATCGACGACATCGGGATGCCAGTCATTGATCATCAGCATTAGCGCACCACGGCGGCTTCCGCCCTGCTCAATCAGTCCGGTGGTGTAGCTGAACAGTCCGCCCCAGGATACAGAACCGCTGGACGAGCCGTTGACGCCTCTGACGATGGCACGGCGCGGACGCAGCGAGGACAGGTTGATCCCGACACCGCCGCCGCGGGCCATGATCTCAGTCATTTCCGAGAGGGTTTGCATGATGCCGCCCCGGCTGTCTTTTGGCGAAGGCACGACATAGCAGTTGAACAGGGTCAGTTCTTCACTCGCCCCGGCGCCTGCGGCGATCCGTCCGCCCGGAACGAGCTTCCAGTCATCGAGAATCGAACGGAATTTGCCTGTCCATTCTTCCTGAAGCTCAGGTGTTTTCTCTACCGAAGCCATAGCGGAAGCGAGACGGTCCCACATTTCCTCCGGTGTCTTCTCTATGTTAAGCGTCAGCTTTTCTACATCCGATTCTACAAGCTCTCCGCTGCGTGTCTTCACCGTAACCGTACGGCCGCTGCGTGCAACGATCTCCCCTACTTCCTTGGTAGGAAACTTAGGATCGTCCTTCGTCAGCACAAGCACCACATCGCCAACCTTCGCATTGTTGCTGTCGGCATCCTTCCAGGCGTAGCGGTCCAGAAATATTTTCTCGCTCAATCCTTCAAGACGCTGTTTGCGTTCCTCTGTACTCAATAGAAAAACCTCCCGGTATTGTGATATGTAATTCCTTTTCAAGAAATACAGGCTGGCTGCCTTGTACGCTTGAAGTATTCAATGTCAATAAAAAACAACCGGAAAATGCCCGGTATAATCAAAGTTTTCAAGCATTTGTAACAATATATTGTGTCAGTCAGCTTTTCAACTATACCACATATTGTGTGGAAGGTCTTTTTCGAAAAATGCTGCATCTCGGCGAAATATCGGCAAAAGATGGCACATTTACTCCCTCTTGCTCGTTATTTTACAGCATGGGGCCGAAAATAGCAGGTTATGAATTCTCTCTTTTACGAGCATACTACTCCTACGTATTTCGATATGAAACAAGCGCCGGAGGAGACTGCTACATGACGCAATTATTCCGCAATTCCTTGCCGCAGGAAGGCATCCCTACTGCCCCGCTGCTGCCTGTTCCTCTGTCTTTTGAACGAAACTGGCTGCATGACTTAGAGTCAAGGCTGGACAAGGGGGGACCTTGGGGAGACTGGCGTTTATCCCGGCTGGCCGTTCAAGGCGAAGCCTCTGCTCTGGTCACCAGCTTTGATGAGCTGCAGTGCATGAAGCATCTGTCCGGGTTATCCCCGCTCCCCCACCAGCTTGATACCGCACATAAGGTGCTGTTCCAAATGTCGGGCCGCGCCATTCTGGCCGACGAGGTCGGCCTTGGCAAAACCATCGAAGCCGGGCTGGTGCTCAAGGAATATCTGGTGCGCGGGCTGGTGACCAAGGTGCTGATCCTAGTTCCTGCCTCCCTTGTGCTGCAATGGGTGCGGGAGCTAAATACCAAGTTCGGCATTTCCGCCGTTGCACAAAAAAAAGCGTATTCCTGGGACAACGACATTGTGGTCGCCTCCATGGATACTGCCAAACGTGATCCGCATAAGGAAACTCTGCTAAGCAATGAGTATGACATGCTGATTATCGACGAGGCCCATAAGCTTAAGAACAAGAAATCGACCAACTACCAATTCGTTCAGCAGCTCCGCAAAAAATACTGCCTGCTGCTCACCGCTACTCCCGTGCAGAACGACCTCGGCGAGCTGTTCAATCTGATCACGCTGCTGAAGCCGGGCCAGCTCGGGAATCAGGGGGATTTTGCCGCCAATTTCGTGGTTGACAAACGCCAGCCGAAGAACGAGGTCCAGCTCCGGGATGAGCTATCTAAGGTTATGATCCGCAACCGGCGCGGCGAAGGTCCGGTCAGCTTCACGAAGCGCAAGGTGCGCAATATTCCGCTCACGCTCTCACCCGAGGAGAAAGTATTATATGACGGCGTTACCGCCTTTGTCAAAGACCAATATGAGGAAGCGGGCGGCAATCTCAGCAGCATGCTTTCCCTGGTTACGCTTCAGCGCGAGGTCTGCAGTAGCCGGGATGCCGTATTCGTGACCCTGGTCAACCTTATTAAGAAGCTTCCCGAAGATTCTCCGAAGCGTGACAAGATGATGGGCCTGCTGCAGAGCATCCGCACGGTCAAGACAAATACCAAAGCTGCAAAAACGATGGAGCTGATTCGTGAAATGAACGAAAAGGTGATCGTTTTTACCGAATACCGGGCCACTCAGGAATACCTGCTGCAGTATTTCCGTGAGCACGGACTGCAGTCCGTCACCTATTCCGGCGGGATGAACCGGGGTAAAAAGGATTGGATGATGGACCTCTTCCGGGGACGCGCCCAGGTGATGATTGCAACCGAAGCGGGCGGCGAGGGAATCAACCTGCAGTTCTGCCACCATATGATCAATTTCGATCTGCCCTGGAACCCGATGCGGGTCGAGCAGCGGATTGGCCGGGTGCACCGTCTGGGCCAGGAAAACGATGTGGTGATCTACAACCTCTCGACGGAAGGCACGATTGAAGAGCATATCCTCCACCTGCTGCATGAGAAGATCAACATGTTCGAGATGGTCATCGGCGGGCTGGATGTGATTCTGGAGCGTTTCGAGAAGAAGGAGTCTCTGGAGAAAAGCCTGTACAAAATCATGCTCGAAGCCCGAAGTGACGAGGAGCTGCGCAGCGGGCTGGACCACATCGGCGAATCGCTCAGCGAGCTGACCCACAGCATTCAGAAGGAGGGCGGAGCTGCGCTATGAGCCTATCTGTGCAGGAGATACGCAAGCAGGTCATGGATTATCTGGAGGCGACGGAATGCTCGATTATCGAAGCGTCGCCGCTGCATGTGACGGTGAAGCTCTCGCCGGGCGCTGACCGGATGCTCACCGAACGGCCCTATTATTGGGGGTTCGTGGAGCGTACAGGCGTAGAGCCTGAGACGCTGTCGTTCACGTTCGTCTTCGAGCCGGAGAAGTACGACAGCCTGGCCGCCGGCGGTGTGCCTGGCGGCAGTGTGACTGGCGGCGCGCCGCCAGCAGGCGCGGCTCCGCCAGGGGGTGCGGCTCCGCCAGGGGGTGCGACTGATCCGCAGGACAGCATCCTCGCCCGTTACTTCGGGAACGTTCCGGCGCTGCCGCGGATCGGTCCGGGCATGATCAGGCGCGAGGATGTCATTTATGGCAGCAAGCGGCTGCGGCAAATCTGGGCTGCAGCCCGGGAGGAGGGCAAATGCCTGCAGCTCTTCGAGGACCCGGGGCGCAGGCAGCGGCTGACCTTGTTCTCGGCAGCCTACGAGCCGTGGCTCGGCGTCTGCTACAAGGTGGAGATGACCTGCGATCTGAAGCGTGAGGAGCTGCATTATATCGGTGTCTCACTCACCACCGGCCTGATTGTCCCTGACTTTGAAGCCAGGCTGGCCTCACGGGAGCTGACGCCCCGCCTGCCCGAGAATGTTCACATTCAGCCCTCGGAGCTGACAGTTGCTGCCGGAGCAGAGAGGCTGGAGGGCTATCTGACCTCGAAGCTGGCGCTAATGGACTACACCTGGGCCGAGGAAGCCCGCGAACGGCTGGAGCTGGAGCTGGGGATTGTGGACATTTACTACGCGGAGCTGCTCAAGGAGCAGGATGAGGGGAAACGGCTGGCTATAGAGGAGCAGTACAACCGCCGCCGCAAAGAGACAACCTGGCAGTACGAACCGCAAATTGCAGTTTCTGCCGTAACCTACGGCCTGTTCCATCTGCGGAGCACATAAGATGCGACCCTGCTCGCTAAAAGCAGGCAAAAAAACAGTGAATTTCCCGCACCGCGGCGGACAGCAAGCAACAGCCTTTTCAGGGCTTGTCCTCTACAATAAGCATCAGTACTATTATTAAGAAAGGTGAGCGATCACATGAAGATAACAGCAAGGCAGAAGGACATTTTCGGACGGCGTGTGCGTCTCGTCCTCTGTCTGTGTCTTGGACTGGTCGGATTCTCGGCTGTCTCAGCTTTCCCTCCGGCGCTGGCCGCTACCGGAAGCAAGGTTACGGTCACACAGGCGGTATCCAAGGATCATTTGCCCCTGCTCACGCTGAAGTCCGTTCCTTCACCTGAATCCCTGCAGGACTTTACCCGCCGCATCATCCGCAAGCTCTCAGCCGATGCTCCCTTTACAGCCTGGGCAGATGCCGGAACCGAATATTTCCCCTTGGGTCCGGGGACACATAGCTGGCTGGTTAATGTGGTGAACGGGGAACAGAGGATTGGGTATCTCGTCATCTCCGCAACGGAACAGGGCGGTTATATGCTCAGCGAATACGGGGCCGGAAGCTACGGTCTCCCTTACAGTCTGCAAGATCTGCGCCAGTTTCTGGTGCAGCAGGAACTTATCCCATCCGATTATTCCGGAAAACTTGAATTAACAGCGCTCTACGCTCCGCTGCTGCCGCTGTGGAAAATAACAATGGACCAGTCAACACTATATATCAACGCTTCAGTATTGCAGGTTATGCCGTGGAGCCCTAGCCAGGCGGAAGCGGTCCTTAAGAGAACGCTTGATGGAGCCTCATCTCTATCCAGCCTGGATACAGGCCGTTCACCCCTTCCGGCTTACCGGAGCGGAGGCCAGGATGATCCGTATGCAGACCTGTTGTGGCTCACAGCACCGTCACTGAAGTCCGTGAGCGGAGACAGCATTGCAGCTTTGCTGGCTGCAAGCGGCAGTCTTGCCTTCCAAGCTGCCGGCCGCAATGACACCCTAGGTGCGCCTTTTATGGTAACGGGCTATCAGAGCTGGCAGTTAACCTCCTCCGGCAGCAAGGACGAAGGCCGCCGCCCAGCTATCGTGTACGCCCTTTCCGGGCCGGAGGGCAGGCGTTATCTCCCTCTTGCGGCTCTGCTGGAGAATGGGACTTTCCACAAGGTGCCGTCTTCCGGCAGTTCAGCCCCCAGCACCACTGTAGCAAAGACAGACCGTTCCAATCGGGAATAGCTCACCACATATATGCATACATGCAAACAGCCTTCCTGGACTGCCGTGTTAACGGCTCTGGGAAGGCTGTTTGCTGTTTCGTGAAGCTATTTCTTGTTGCTGTGCGTCCGCTGACTGCGCCAGATGGACCAGCTAAGCGGGAGCATGCCGAACCATTTCTCTGCCCACGGCTGCTTCCGGGCCTTCCTGCGTTCCCGGCTGGCCCGCGGGTCCTCCATATAGACAACTACCTTCTCCGTAATGTATTTTACCAGTTCATCCCCACCGGAAGCCATCCCTTGTCCCTCCTGTTCCCTCAAATAGAAATCCCCGCAGCTATGCTCTAAGTCTCCACGATTCTAGTGTGCTCCATTGCGCTTTGATCTAAACTATGAATTTGCGATTCGCATAGTATTGCCTGCTCCGGTACATTCTAACAAAGAATTCAATGAAGACAAGCTGTAAGACCATTCATGGACAAGGAGGCCGTTCACTTGAGAACCTTAATCCATTCAAGCAGAAACATCTGTGCCGTCCATAAAAAGACGGCCGCAGGAGCTGACAGGCCGCTTCGCCGTTTATGGCTGCTCCTGTCTGCCTCCGGGCTGCTGCTGTCCCTGCTGACCGGCACTACTGCGGGTGCACAGACCTCTGCAGAGCCGTCACATCATAGCACAAAGCCGGACCGCCAGCGAATGCTTGGCCATGACCAGCGGATCATTCTTATAGATGCCGGACATGGGGGAATTGACGGCGGAACCTCGCATGGCTCCATTCTGGAGAAGGACATTACGCTTGCCATCTCCCGCCGCTTGTTCCTGCTGCTGCGCAGCGACGGCTTTGACGCCATCCTCAACCGGACCGGCGACTATGCGCCAAGCGACGATAACCGCTGGCTGCGGAGCTCCTCACGTCATATGCGCGACTTGGCCCAACGCAAAGAGCTGGCGGAAACGCTGCCTGCGAATGTAGTGGTCAGCATTCATGTAAATTGGGCCCGTTCACCGGCAAAACACGGACCGCTAGTCCTATACCGCCAGGAAGGGCGCAGCTACCTGCTTGCCCATTCGATTCAGGACCAGCTCAATCAGCTTTACGGTGTAAAGACTGATTCCATGCCGGGCAAGCCCTTTTATCTGCTCAACAAAATAACCGCCACAACAGTTATCGTTGAGGCGGGATTCATCAGCAGTCCGGCTGACCGGGAAAAGCTGTGCAGTCCGAAGGGCCAAGAGGAGATCGCAGAAGCCATTGCGGGCGGCATTGCTGCGTATCTTATGGAAGTGTGACATGGGAGCTCCATTTCCACTGGTTTTTAACCAAATCGGAGATTCCGACAAATTCGACGCTGTTCTTTAGTTCGGCAATGCCGCTGCGGATACCTGCAGCGGTCTCTTTGCCATGAATGCCGACATGGCCAATCGTTACACAGTATTTTTGATTCAGTGCTCTTTCCTTCACCAGCCGCATTTGCTTCACAACATGGCTTGCCGTATGAACATCATCCAGGAAAATGTG
This sequence comes from Paenibacillus sp. BAC0078, assembly GCF_054483875.1. Taxonomy (NCBI): domain Bacteria; kingdom Bacillati; phylum Bacillota; class Bacilli; order Caryophanales; family Paenibacillaceae; genus Paenibacillus; species Paenibacillus sp. BAC0078. The sequence goes on along the minus strand of NZ_JBTLRW010000002.1, from coordinate 493,640 downwards.
ATTCTCGACCGGAGGCAATCCCATCTCCCGGGCCACTCTTCCGGCGATCGAGCGGTAATTGGTATGACTGTCCACAAAGAACAGCCCCCGCTCCTTGCAAACGGCCAGAATAATGCCCATCACCCGCTCGTCTCCGGTCACCTTAGAGCCCATATGATTGTTGATTCCGATGGCAAACGGAACATTGTCCAGCGCCGCCTCCACCCGCTGTCGGACCTCTGCATCGCTCATTCGGGTCAGGATCGCTCCGGGTCCCAGCCATTCCGGTTTGCCCTGGCGCGGCTCCATCGGCAGATGCACCAGCACATCTAGCCCCCGCTCGTGGGCACGCCGCGCATCCTTCTCCGACGTAGGCAGGAATGGCATGACCGCAACGGTAAATTTGACCGGAAGCGCGAACATCTCCTCTGTACCCCGCATGCCGTTGCCGAAGTCATCTATAATGAGTGCTACCCGGCTGCGGGAGGCAGCGTTCTCCCCCGGCTGCTCGAGCGTACCGCTGCCCGGAGCCGGCTCTGCCTGCAGCGTCGTCCCGCTGCCATAGGAGCCTTGCGCAGCAATATCTGCGCCAAGTGCGGGCGGCGCTGATAAGCCGAGCGTGGTCATGATGGCGACCACGGCTGCAACAAGTATATTTCTCTTAATAATCTTCAAAGGGAACGCCTCCTTCGTGTTGGTAAGCCATTGTTCTCATTGTTTGGAACACGAAGGATAAATATGTACGGCAGCGACTACGCAATAATTAACAATCGTCAGGCCCCCTGCCGCCCCGCTTATCTGCGGCAAGTATCGCTTCCAGTACCTGCTGCGGCGAGACAGTAAATGGCATGCACGACATCGGCCCCTCCTTCGCACAGCTTGCCGAAGCAACCTCTGCGAGTTTTTCCTGCGGAATGCCGGACAGGCCCATTTCACTTAAGGTTACCGGCAGTCCTGTCATCCGGCAAAAGTCAACAACCGTATCAATCTCCGCTGCCGGGGCTTGCTCCAGCATGAGCTGCGCCAGCGTGGCGAAAGCGACCTTCTCGCCGTGCAGCACATGGCGGCATTCCTCCAGCAGCGTCAGTCCGTTATGAATCGCATGAGCCGCTGCCAGCCCTCCGCTCTCAAAGCCGATGCCGCTGAGATAAATATTGGCCTCAACAATCCGCCCGACAGCATCCGAACCCCGGCCTTCCCGGCAATCCCGCAGCGCCTCTGCGCCGTCCTCAAGCAGCGTGTCATGACAAGCCTTGGCAAGGGCGAAGGCGGCGATGGAGCCGCTGCCCCCGGCCTGGGTAAGCGCGCCGGAGCGGCGGCAGGCTCTGGCTTCATAATACGTGGACAAGGCGTCGCCCATCCCGGCAGCCAGCAGTCTTGGCGGAGCCTTGGCAATAATATCGATGTCCGCAATCACGACATCCGGGCTGCGCCGCAAGGGAAGGTAGCGGTCTAATCTGCCGTCCTCCGTATACAGCACAGATAAGGCGCTGCATGGCGCATCCGTGGAAGCAACGGTAGGAACGAGAATGACCGGCAGGTTCGCGAAGTGGCTGACGGCTTTGGCCGTATCCAGTGTTTTGCCGCCGCCGATCCCCACAATTACGCCTATGCTGCCCGCTTCGACATCAGCCACAATTTTGCGGACCTGCTCAAGGGAGCATTCTCCTCTGAATTCATGCTGCACAAGCCGGGCGGAATATCGCTCACAGCTCTGCGTAATCTCCTCTCCGTAGAGGGAGAGAATAAACGGATCTATAAGGGCATAAGCCCCCTGCGCCCCCATTTGTGAACAGTATAATCCAAGCCTCTTGATCTCGCCGCCGCCCTGAATATACTTTGACGGAGAGCTGATGATTTGCGTCATATGTAACTCCTCCTTTTACCACTCATGCAGTTCACTGTTACAAACGTCCAAAAGCGCGCAGTAGCAGCAGCTTCTCAATGGTAATTTCAGTCTTCCACCAGTTCTCGCTGATGGCGAACTCCCGCTCATAGGCTCCCCAGCTCCAGGTCAAATTCCAGATTCCCTCCGGGTTCCGTTCCGCCAGAAGATAATCCAGCTCTTGGTGGAGTAAATCAACGTTATCCTCATAACCCGGGCTTTCCGGTGATTTGATAAAAAACGAAGGTCTGCAGCTATATCCGCTCCAATTCCCGGCTTCCCGGTGTAGCAGCACTGTAATCTGCCTTGTCGCAGCTTCTCGCAGCTCCACATAAGGAATTGTCTCCCGCAGGCCTGTCTCCGCAATACAATCCAGCAGCGTAATGACACACTTTAGCGGATGCATTTCAATATTTGAATTTGCCAGAAATAGCTCACTTAATTCCCTGGCTATACTCATTCCGCGCTCATAGAGTCTGCTGCTGCTGTCAGCAAATTTCAGAATGAATCCGGCCAGAATCGCCGTTGGATTGAAGATGCTGCGGGCAGAGCTGTTCGAGCTTGTATGCCACCAGGGAGCATGGGGATATCCGTTGCTTGATTCCACAACATTGTTCCACGAGCCGCCTTCCATATCCGCTCCACTATCCAAGTATTTCAGAATCCCCTGAACCACTGGGTGAGCTCCATCCTCAAAGTGAACCTCCAGCAGCTTCTCAACGGCATTGGCTGTCTGAACCGGCGAAGAATAAGGGTTCCACGAATCGGCCTCCAGCGCATGTGCGAATCCCCCATCCTCATTCTGATACGCCGCTAACGCTTCCAGCACAGCAGAGACCGGCCCTGCTTCGAAATGAAATTTCCATCTGGCCAGATCAACCGGACGGGCATTGCGATAGACCCAGTTTCTTATAGCTTTGAAATCCTGCTCCGATACATTCATTAACATTCTCCTCGGGTACGGAATGGTTGATATTCTTGCTAACTTTTATTAAAAAGGACTCTCACCTGGATTGCTATGATTGATTTAACCTGCTGCTTAACATAAGCTATTGAGTAACGGGGGTATAGAAAAGCAGAGGAGGGACTTATGAGGAATTCAGCCTTCAGGAGAACGTATGACTTCTCGAAGCAATTGTTCCTGAAAATCAAGCTCGATGATGTACAAGGAATCGGCGCGCAGCTAACCTACTATTTAATCCTTTCCCTGTTCCCTTTTCTGATCTTTATTATGACGCTGATCGGGTATGCCAATATTTCGCTGGAGGATAAGATCCGTGATCTGGAGCAAATCATGCCGGCTGAAGCCATTTCCATTATTGAAGAAATTCTAAAAGACGTTTCCGAGGGCCGGAGTCAGGCTTTGCTCTCCTTCGGGATGCTGGCTACACTATGGGCCGCCTCCAAAGGAATCAATGCGATTATCAAAGGCCTTAACCGTGCCTATGATATTGAAGAGAACAGGGCGTTCTGGAAGGTGCGGGGCATAGCTTTTCTGGCTACGCTGATCATCGGCTTTGTCGTGCTGCTCAGTATTCTGCTGCTCGTACTCGGCACCTGGCTGAAGACGAAGGTATTTCTGCTGGCCGATCTTCCCTACGGGCTCCAGAAAATATGGGACCTGCTACAATATGCCGTCCCGCTGCTTGTCCTGTTCGTGGTCTTTACCCTGCTGTACTGGATTGCTCCGAGCCGCAGGCTGACGCTAAAAGAGGTTATGCCCGGCGCGATGTTTGCAACCATCGGCTGGATCACAACCTCCATTCTCTTCTCCCTGTACGTTAATCAGTTCAGCGATTTCACCAAAACCTACGGCAGCCTCGGCGGCGTCATGGTTCTGCTGATCTGGCTGTACATCAGCTCCATCATCATCCTGGCAGGCGGCGAGATCAATGCCATCCTGATGAAGCGTGCTGTGAAGCGGCCGTAATTCTCACTCAGCCTCCGTATCCGGCAGATACGCGCCTTCTTCCTGCAGGCGTCTGCGCAGCGCAGGGATATCCACGGCGTGCACATTATGCTCCGGGAGCACGGCGGCCATGGCTGCGGCAATTCCGGCAGCCTCGCCCATCGCCAGACAGACCGGCATGACTCTGACGCTGCCCTGCACCTCGCGCACGCAGGAAATGGAGCGCCCGGCAACGAGCACATTTTTCAGCGAACGGGGGGTCAGACAGCGGTATGGAATGCCATGCGATTCGCCCGGGCCATAGCGCTTAATTACCTCAGGCTTCCCGCCAGCCTGCTTCTCTTCCTTCTCCGTCCCGTGAATATCAATAAAATAGCTGTTGCGGCAGATTTCATCTTCGAAGCTGCGGCGGCTGACATAATCATCAACGCTAAGCACATAATCTCCTACAATTCTCCGTGTCTCCCTGACCCCCATCAACGACCCGGTATTGGCTACATATGAGTTGCCGTAGGCGGCGGGCAGAAATTCCGCAAGTGCATCCCTATAGGCTGCGGCCAGCTTGCGGCCCTGCATCAGCGCTTCAGATATGGATAACACCTCTGTATTGTCCACGTCCCATAAATGTCCGGCATTGAACCCTACTGTTCTGGGCGCGACGATATTGTTGCAAATATGTGAGTCCGGGATTGAGGAATAGCGGCCAGAGGCGAGAATATCATAGATCGGACTGGTTTTATTGTTGTTGTGCAGCATCGGTCCATGATGATACGCATACTCATCCACATTCCCCAAAGTGAAGCAGTGGGTGGCGGGCATCAGTTCGCCCGTTTCAGCATCCCCCTTGAGGTATTCCGCTCCCGCCCATGCGGCAACATCAGCATCCCCCGTACAATCAATATATACCTTGGCTTGCAGAGCCTGGAGACCGCTTTTGCTGGCTGTGATCAGTGCCGTTACATTACCCGCCTCATCCGTATCTACAGCTCCAAGCTGCGTCATGAACAGAACCGTAACCCCTGCCTCCTGAACCAGCTCATCGTAGACGACCTTCAGCTTCTCCGGTTCAATGGGCACCCAGTCCATCGCTTCCTTGCTGACATGCGGCATCTGCGCCTTCAAGGCCTCAAATACCTTCACCGCCAGCCCTCTGTAGATGATGGTCTGCATATCCGAAAAAGGACACCACGCCGGAACAAGTCCCGACGTCCCCATTCCGCCAAGGCTGCCCGTTGCTTCAATGAGCAGTGTTCTTGCACCTTCCCGCGCCGCCGCAGCGGCGGCGGTACATCCGGCCGGTCCTCCCCCGACAACAATGACATCCCACGAAGCCTGAAGCGGAATTTCCCTGCTCATACTGTAGCTGCCCATGCGCTTCCCTCCCAAGAGATTTATTTGCAATAAAGCTATTCATTCCTTAAAAGTAATTACACCGCCTACAATAATTTCTACCTCCAAATTCGGCATTCTAACTATATATGCTTGCTGCTGCAGCAAAATGCTATATCCCGTGCGTAAAATAGAATGCAAAAAACGCCCGGTTTCCCGGACGTTCTCCTCACTGCGCTCTAGCTGTCAGATCGTATGCGAAGCAGGCCGCCCCCTCGGACTCCTTGAAGCCCTCTCCGATATACAGCGCTTTGGCCCGCTCATTTTCCCCATTCACACATAGAATTACCCGGGTGTAAGCATGGTCACTGGCGAACCGCAGTGCCGCCCTCAACAAAATCCTTCCCAGACCCTTTCCCTGATATTCCGGCAAAAGAGCCAGCGGCCCAATGTTCATAATCGGGGAGCCTTCATACTCATCCGCAGATCCCCGCACGATGCCTACGGCTTTACCGCCATTGTACAGCATCAATAACCCGCCTTCTATGTAGCTCTGGCCTGAGATCATCCCAGTAACCATATCCGGTGTGACCGGTGTTTCGCTCCCCATGAGCTTGGCAAAACCGGTATTCCTAATCTCGCACCAGGCCGCTTCATCTGCTCCCGGCTGAAACGGCCTTATCTCGTACCCGGCGGGCAGGCTGAAATCAGGCAATGTCTGTACATCTCTTACAAGCAAATAAGAACAGCGCTCCACCTCAAAACCGAGATCAGGCTTGATTTCCATTACCGCTGTATTTACGGTTGGAACAAAAATGTTCAGCTTGTCCAGGCCTTCCGTATGCCGCAATATGGCCTGCAGGAGCTCCCGGTAAATGGTACGATCGTCGGTATCCGCATAAAAAATCCTGAACCTTGCCTGCCGCCCTCGGCGGCTATAGTCATTCAGAATCAGCGAAGCTGCTCCAATCAGTGCGCCTGAGGCATCTCTTGCAACATAAGTGGGGTTCTCCTCCGACAGGTCAAAACCGGCAAGATCCTCTTCATTTAGAAAGGAATCATCAAGGCCCGCACGATGCTTCCGGCAAAAATCCAAAAACTCGCCCTTCCGCTCACTGCTTAACGTTTCAATCCTCATCTGCTCTCCATCCTTCCTGTTAGTTCTCATAAGCTTTTATTATATCACAGTGCAGAGCGGATGATCTGGTATATCAAATTGCCTCTTTGGAATCGATCAGCCCACCAAATCAGGTTTTTATTTGGAAGAGTATGGAGTGACGCCTTCCGCCAGCTTAAGTATAACCTCCCTTGAGAGGGGCTTGGTGGTTGAAATGGAGAAGGAATAGCCATCCTTTACCCATGTTACGATTGAAAAGAGTCCGTTGCTGCCTTTCAGGGTTAATTCTCCACGGTCCATAGGAACAGCCTCGACTTGAGCATATTTGTTATAATCTCCGCTCACATCCTCCTTGCCCTCTCTCATCCGAAACGTAATCTTGCTGGTTCCGTCCGTGTAGCTCAGTTGGGCGGTGTCTCCGAATAAAGCAGAGATGGCCTCCAGTTTATAGCCTTCAGGCAAATCAGCAGGCACATAGAGTGGGAACGAAAGGCTATTGGACAGCTCAGCCAGGTTCTTATAGTCTATGAATGGAGAGCTATTCTCTACGGGAGGGGCCGAAATTTCTGGAGTCTTTAGAGATGGCACTGCTACTACAATACAAATCACGAGAGCAAAGCAAGCAGCAATAAAAATCACGGTCTTACGTGAAAAGCGAAAGAAAGCAGGCTTCCTTAGCCGGGACATATTGTGATCCGCCTGTGCCAAGCGGGCTAAAATCCGTTGTTCTATCTCAGGGGTTACAGAAATCAAGCTTTGCACCTGCTGATACTTATTCTTCAAAGTCATACACCTCCATCAATTGCTCCTTCAAAATCAATCTGGCCCGGTGCAACAAGGAACGGATGGTAGAATCCTGCTTTTTCAGCAGGCTGGCTATCTGGGCAGTACTCAGATCCTCTTGATAAAACAGGTGTATTACCTCACGGTACTTAACCGGCAGCGAGCTGACAGCTTCCCACACAAATGTGAGGTCCTCACGGACCTCACAAGCAAGGGATTCAGACAGATCCTCCCAGCGGCGGCGCTGATTATATTTTATTTTGTTTTTGCAAAGATTGATGGTCACCCGAAACAGCCATGCTTTTTCGTGGTCCGGGTTATCAAAAGCCGGCGCTTTCCTGAGCATTTGCAAAAGTGCTTCCTGCAGCATGTCCTCAGCGTCCGCCATATTATGAAGATAGGAGTGGGCGAGCCGCAGGATGGCATTCCCGTGTTCTTTCAGTACAGCCTCCGCCCACTGCTGATTCATCTCTTGGTCTTGTAACGGTATCCTATCCGAATCAAGCCTTGACTCATAGCGAAGCGTGAGTAGAGGAACCAGCAAAAGACGCCTTAAAGATAAAATGAAGCGGACAACAAATTCTAGCACGTTAATGCATTTTAAGGGCGGTCGCAGCCGTACAAAGCTATTCGTCATAGTATTATTTAATGCTGAGAATAGTCTTCTGCATTTGTTCAGCGGTAAGGGCGCTGTCAGCCATCAAACAGTAATTAAAGCCATCCGCTTCCCATGAAGCGACGGAGACAAGCCCTTTGTTACCTTTCAGGGTAACCTGAAGCTTCCCGATGGCAACTGTCTTTATACTATCATAGACATTGTAATCACCGCTAATATCCCCGGTTTCCTGCGATACACGGTAGAACAGAGTATTTTCTCCGTTCGTATAGACGATCTGTGCCATTCGGGTACTGCCCAGCACAGAGATTTCGTCCTGCTTGTAGTTTTCGGGGAGTTCGGTAGGAACTGCAAAATTTGCACCTGCAGCCTTTCTTGCAGCATCTACGCTATCATAGTTTATAAAAGGGTTCGGAATCTGTGTATTCTCCATCTTGCTGCCGCTGTTAACGATGATCTTTCCTCCCTTTACAACTACCGGATTTGCTTGATTACCAAGCACAATGCTGAACAGCTTCACAGGCACGTAGATGGAGCCTCCGATTTTAACGGGAGCGGCGCCGAGGGGAACGGGAGCCGTCATGCCAATGGATTTGGTGCTGTAGGCGAAGTAATTGTCGTCCCCAAGCACTACGTCAGTCTCTCTTTCTCCATTTTCCGCATGTAATTTCTTCTCTTTTGCATTCCAGGTAACCGTAAAGCCAAGAGCCTCAAAAACAGCCCGTGCAGGTACCATAACTACTTTATTTATAACCTTCGCCTGCATCTTGATTTCTTTTTGTTGTACAGCAGCTTGGGATACATGATGGGAGGCAATCAGCATGTTCTCCGCTGCTCCAGCCGCCAGGGCGGACATGGGCATTGCAACCGTAAGCGCACAAGCCACAATGGTAGTAGATAGTTTTTTCATAGTCAAGTTCTCCCTTCATCTTGAACCGTTCAATCGGTTCTGCACTTTATATACAACTGGCGCGGGAGAATTGTTGCATGAGCTCTTGAATTGTGACTATATTTTTCCCATTGTGGATTATGGTGTATTAAGGGATCACCAGCTCATAAATACCTTTTCATATTCTCAAGAATGACATAATATGCGTTTGGCCACATATGAACGCCTTCCACAGTAAACTCTGCTTTCAAATTCCCCTCATCATCTGTCAAACCTTCATTAGCGTTAATAAAATTGAGCCCTAATTTCATAGCTAATGCTTTTACTTCTTCATTTACCATCCTAATATTGGCATTATTACGTGAAGCAAACATGTTTTTCTGGCTTTCCGGCTCTAACCCAAAATCCCCCTTTGAATTTACCGGATAATAAGCCATCACATATACTTCACATTTAGGCAATTGTTTTTTAATTTGACTCAAAATTTCATTATAGTTTTCTAGTAATATTTCTTTTTTGCCGTCCTCTAAACCGCCACCAATATCATTTGATCCAATATTAATAAAAATCTTTGATGGTTCTAAATCAAAAATACACTCATCCATTATGGTTAGCAGTTCATTTGTAGTAATGCCGCCAATTCCACGATTATAGATTACACGGTCTAAGCCTACAACAGACTGCATTTCATCTATAGGAAAATGCTCCATTAAGGAGGAACCTACAAATAAAACCTGCCCCTTTTTAATATACTGATTACGCATCTTATACTTCTTTATTAAACCTTTCTTGTATTCAAGGAAATTATTGTACTCCATTTGTTCTATTGCTTCTTTAATTTCCGGATCTTGTAAAAGTTCCACCATTCTGTTTGTTGTCATAACAATCATCACTCCGTTTCAATAGACTGAAATTCGCTACTTTATTTTTATTATAAGCCCGAAATATATAGCGTCTAATATATAATTGTATATAATATATATACATTTGAATGTATGAAAGGATTAATTATGGAATTATTACAGCTTAAATATTTTCAAACCGTTGCCCGTTATGAACACGTAACGCGGGCTGCCGAAGAACTTCATATCCCTCAACCGGCACTTAGTAAAACTATTTCACTTTTAGAAAAGGAACTCGGAGTTTTATTGTTTGACCGCCGCGGAAAGTATATACAGCTAAATCAATATGGTAAAGCGTTCTTAAAAAAAGTAGAACAAGCATTGACTGCCATAGAAGCTGGCAAAAATGAACTAAATGATTTAGCCGGTTCCCCGGTTCAATAACCAAACCAGATTTTGACTTATGTATTTCCTCATCCCCCATTAAGCTTGAAGGTACTAATAGTATTCCTATTGTAAAGGAAGAAATCTTTCTCGCAGTTCCCGTTGAACATCCTCTTGCTACACGTACGAGTATCCATCTAAGTGAGGTTGCAGGCGAGGATTTCATCAGCCTAAAAGCAGGTCAGGGTCTTCGGGAAGTCACTGATAGATTTTGCCAGTATGCCGGATTTACCCCTCATATTATTTTTGAAAGCGACGATCCATCAACTGTTCGTGGTCTTATTAGAGCAGGACAGGGTATCGCATTTATGCCTGCAATTACGTGGGGAGGATCTACGGGATCTTCTATGAAGCTTTTACATATTGAAGAACCTGTTTGTGAAAGAACCATATCACTCTCATATACTGTAGAACGCTATCTGCCACAGGCAGCGCGATTGTTTCGTCAGTTTGCTGTTGACTATTTTTCTAAGCTTAGTACAAATGATGTTACCAAAAAAGCTCCCCGGAGCTTATAGCTTCGAGGAGCTGTCTTCATATAAGAGTTATGGAATATAAAATGTCTTTTTTACAAGCTCAACGACCTCTTCAGACGTTTTCAAGGACAGGACGGCATCTTTAACGCTTTTTGCCTGCTCACTGGCTAACTCCTTGATTTGCGCGCGTGCCGGAAGGATCGAGGTTGCGCTCATGGAGAACTCGTCGAGCCCCAGGCCGAGCAATATAGGAATGGCCAGAGGATCGCCGGCCATTTCCCCGCACATGCCAACCCGTTTTCCTTCTTTATGCGCTGCGTCAATGACCATGGATATCAGCCGCAAAACCGCCGGGTTAAAGGGTTGATACAAGTAGGATACGCGTTCATTCATACGATCGGCAGCCATGGTATATTGGATCAAATCATTGGTGCCAATGCTGAAAAAGTCGACTTCTTGGGCAAATTGATCGGCCATGACAGCGGTAGATGGTATTTCCACCATCATGCCGATTTCAATTTGTTCCGCTACTTTTATATTTTCTTTTGCAAGCTTTTCTTTTTCTTCTAAAGTAATTGCCTTAGCTTCTCTAAACTCAGAAAGCGTCGCAATCATAGGAAACATGATTTTCAAGTTGCCATAGACGCTGGCACGCAATAGGGCGCGTAATTGTGTACGGAAAATAGCCTGATCATTCAGACATAAACGAATCGCTCTGAAGCCTAAAAACGGATTCATTTCTTTGGGGAGCTTCAAGCAAGCCAGCTCCTTATCGCCGCCGATGTCCAAAGTACGGACCACCACCGGCTTTCCTTGCATTTTTTCAAGCACGATTCTATAGGCGTTAAATTGCTCTTCCTCTGTCGGTAGCCGGTCTTTTCCCATATAAAGGAACTCCGTACGGTAAAGCCCGACCGCTTCCCCTCCGTTTTCCAGCACACTTGTAAGGTCAGCCGGCGTACCGATGTTCGCGGCCAGTTCGACGTGCACGCCGTCTTTCGTTACCGTCGGCTCATGAACCAGGTTTGCCCACTGCGCTTTTTGCGTTTCGTATTTTGCTTTTTTCGCTTCATATCGGGCAAGCGTTTCTGGTGACGGGTCGATAATGACTTCGCCTTCTAATCCGTCAACAATGACCAGGGCGCCGTGTTCAATCCTGGACGTAGCTTCTTTTGTACCGACAACAGCCGGGATTTCCATCGTGCGGGCCATGATCGCCGAATGGGAGGTGCGGCCGCCGATATCCGTCGTAAACCCTTTCACATATCGGCGATTTAACTGCGCAGTATCTGAAGGTGTTAAATCCCCGGCGATGATGACAACTTCTTCGGAAATCAAGCTGGGATCGGAAATTTGCACACCTAATAAATGGGCGGTTACCCGATTCGTTACATCGCGGATGTCTTTGGCGCGTTCCCGCATATATTCGTTATCCATCGCTTCCAGCATGGAAACAAATCTGTCGGCTGATTCTTTTAAGGCAAATTCAGCATTTACGCCTTCCGTGCCTATCCGCTCGAACACCGGATTTAACAGCTCCGGGTCATTTAACACTAATAGCTGGGCAGCGAGAATTTCCGCTTTATCGGCGCCAAGCTCGCGGTTTACGTAATCCGTAATTTTTTCAAGCTCCGCTTTGGAGCGGCTGATAGCCTGCTCCAATCGCCTTTTTTCGGCATCCTTGTCCCGGGTGCTCTTTTTTACGATTTGCAGCTCCGGCTCCTCCAGGCGGTAGGCTTTGGCGATCGCTATACCGGCTGAAGCGCCGATTCCTTTCAGATGATTTCGCATGGTTCGCCGAGCCCTTCCTTTTTCAATGCTTCTTCAATCCCTTGGATCGCCTTATCCTCATCGGAACCAGCCGCATCAATTTGAATTTGAGCTCCTTGCGGAACCCCCAAAGACAGCACGCCCACAATGGATTTCAGGTTAACGGTCCGGCCGTTATATTCAATGTTCACCTCCGCATTGTACCTGCCTGCGGCTTGAACCAGGATAGAAGCCGGACGCGTGTGAATGCCTACCTCGTCAATGACTGTAAATGTTTTTTTCACCATAGTTTCTATCTCCTCTTTCTATGCAAAATTCCTCTTTATTGGTATCTTTTGGAGCATTACGGTTCCCGGCCCCGTTAATGCAAAAGCGATCACTGTTCCGATCCCCACGATCCCGCCGAACAAGAATCCGCTGCTTAAAAAGACGGCATCTGCGCCGATTCTGGCAAAAGCATACTTTAATCCGAATTTTGACTCCAGATATCGCAAAACCGCATCTATCGCATACATACCATCGCCGAAATTCATCAACAATACATAACTGATGGAGAAACAAAGGTTAGCCAGGATGACGATGACGATTTTGTTGAATAGCGGTAAATCTGCCAGCTCCATATTGGCAATGAACGGATGAATCCAATTTATGAAGGGCCCTACCAAAAAGGAATACATGATGGAAGAAAAACCGATTGAGCGGCGGTCTAGCCAAAGACCCGCTGCCAGAAAAATAATACTTACTAAAAAGCTGGCCAAGCCTACACTCATTCCGGTGCTTCTATGCAATCCATCCAACAAAACCGTTAATGTATCGGACCCTATATTGCATTCGATAAACAAATTGACTGCCAGCGCGGTTAACCCTATAGCAACGGCAACAATCACCAATCGTCCGCCAAATGTCATAGTTATCGGGTATTTACGCATCCTTTAGTCCAAGTTTTCTCCATTGGAAGCGATTACTTTCTGCATCCAATAAAAGCTGTCCTTACGCAAGCGCTTCTTGCTGCCCTTGCCGTAATCATCCTGATCTACGTAAATAAATCCGTAGCGTTTGCTCATTTCCGAAGAAGAACAGCTAATGATATCAATAGGCCCCCAAGCATAATAGCCTCTTAGATCTACCCCATCCTTAATGGCTTCTTTCATTTGCTCGATATGAGCCCGGTAATAGTCAACCCGATAAGGATCATGAACCGAATCATTCTCTTCTAATTTGTCATGGTAGCCAACCCCGTTTTCCGTGATATAAATAGGGCACTGATACCGGTCATAGAACAGGTTAAGCATGGTGCGAAGACCGGTAGGATCAATCGTCCATCCCCACGAATTGGCCGGAAGCTCAAAATTGCGGTAAGGTCCTGTTTTGTTTTTCAAGCTTTCTGCATCAAAAATGCGGGTATAGTAGTAGGAAAATGACATAAAGTCAGCCGTATTTCTCAAGGCTTCTTCGTCGCCTTCCGCAAATTCAACGGTAATATTGTTGTCGTGGAAGTAACGGAAAGCATAGCCAGGATAATATCCGCGCATTAAAACATCGGAGAAAAAGTACTCCATTTGATTATTGCGAACAGTGGCGAATACATCTTCCGGTTTGCTGGTAGCCGGATAGGCTGGTCCCCCGCAGAGCATCATCCCGATTTGCAAGTCGGAATCCAGGCTTTTGGCATACTTCGTAACCAAACCGCATGCTACCATTTCATTATGCACACCCTGATATTTGGCGGAGGCTAAATCATCCACTACATCCTCCGCAATGCCCAGATGGTTAAAGGATTCATGAACAATTAAATTGATTTGATTAATAATAATCCAATATTTCACCTTTTTATGGTACCGGTCAAGAATCACTTGGCTAAAGCGGACAAAAAATTCGATCATTTCTCTGGAGTACCAGCCTTTATAAGCCAGTGCTAAATGAAGCGGCATCTCGTAATGGGACAGGGTGATCATCGGCTCCATCCCGTTTGCTATGATTTCGTCGATCAGGTTATCATAAAATTTCAAGCCTTCTTCATTAGGCTGCTCTTCGTCTCCGTTCGGAAAAATTCTTGTCCAATTGATCGAGGTGCGAAAGGTTTTCAGTCCAAGCTCGCTGAGCAATTTCAAGTCTTCTTTATAAGTGTGATAGAAATTGATTCCCCAACGTTTTGGAAAAATCCGCTCTTCATTCTGCATAGCTTCCTTAATATAGTCCATAGTCAGCTCTGTATTGTACTTTTTATCTAAAGGAATTTCAGCCGTATATTCATTAATATCTGCTACGCTTAACCCTTTTCCGTCCACATTGTAAGCGCCTTCTGCCTGGTTGGCAGCAATAGCTCCTCCCCATAAAAAATCGGCTGGAAATCCTGGTGGAATATTTTTCATTTGGATTACTTCCTCCCTTTATTTATTGATCATTTCTAATTGGGTCAGCCTCTGATTAAAGCTCTCGAAAATGTCGATTAACCGCTTGGCAATATTAATTTCACTATAAATCGTCATAAGCGTGTCTTGTGCATGGGCGAATAAGACCGAGTACTCTCCTTGTTCGCCTTCCGTTTCCTTTTGGATGCAGTTCGTTTGCACTCGATGGGCGATTACAATTTCGTCGTTGGCTAATTTCATCTTCTCCTTCGCTCCGGCAAAGTCGCTATTCTCAATGTCCTTTAACGCATCCGTGCAATGCTTTCTTGCTTCCCCGGCGTGCAAAATGATTTGCATCGCCTCTTGAGCCACTTGTTCCGATGTCATAATAAAGTCCCCTTAACAGATTAATTGGTTTGCGGCGATTCTTTTTCAAGCTCTTGTTTTTCGTAGGTTTTGAAAAATGGGTACCAAATCAGCGTAGCTACCGCAACGCAGATCAGCATCAAAATAATGCCTGTGACCGTCCCTGTCGTAATCCACGTGGAGATCGGAAAAGGAACGTACCACAGATCGAAGAGCACTTTCGGGATGGAGCCGAAAGGAATGACTTTCGTCCCTATCCAAGCGAGCGCCGGCAAGATGATCCCGATGATCCACATCGGCAGCATCAATAGGGGGTTCCATACGATCGAACCGAACACCAAAGGCTCGTTGATATTAAAGATGGCGGGTATAAAGCTTGCCCGGCCCAGCGCTTTTAGCTTGGTGCTTTTAGAGAACATATGCATAATAACCAGGGGCAACGTACAGCCCACACCGCCTGCAAACAGGTATGCCGAAAAAATCGTTTCAGACGTTACGAGATTATGCGCCCCCATGGTCGCGTTTGCGGTAATGGCCGCCAGAAAAATCGGTTTGGTGACAGGGGTTAACACCCAGCTGGAGATCCCCATGGAATATAAGAAACAGTATAAAAATATAATCAGGATGAATCCCCAAGGCGTCTCTACCACGCCCGCCAAAGGCATAAAAATATTTAAAATGATGTTGTATATATCAACATGAACGATATCAACCAACACCCAAGCCATCACCAAAGTGATCCCGATGGGCAGCATGGAATCAAACCAGGCTCTGACAAAATCCGGAATGACGGAATCTTCTTTGAAAAAAGAGAATTTTCCAAACAGGCTCATGATATATCCGGTGAAAATAGCGGCGATGATAGCAACGAACATGCCTCCGCTTCCCAAAGAACTATGGGAAAAGCCAACCGTACCGTCTTTGACGACCTGAGGAGTAATGATAATCAGGAAAACAATCAAACTGGTGCAGCCGGCGATAAAGCGTTGCTTTCTCAGCTTCTTTTTCTCCATCAAATTGAACGGAATCAGGAAAGAAATCAGCAGCGAGAGCATACCCATCGTCCATCCGAACGGAACCCAGAAATTAGGGTAGTTTTTGATATGATAGATATCGCCGGGGATAGTGAGCAGGCAAAATACCGATCCCAGAAGAATGAAAGGCAACAGTTGCATAACGGAATCCTTGAGCGTGATGATCCATACATTGTTATTGACTTTATTCATCTTCGGAGCGAAATCGTTTTTGAGCCATTCCATTAATTTATTCATTTCTTCATCCCCTTTTTAGCTCTTCAACTCACTCAGCAAATCATCCAAGGCCGCTTCCCCATCCAAAGTGGAATAATAAGAAGGCTTCATTAAGAGCACTCTAACATTGGTATCCTTGGTAACCTCGTTAATGTCATCCATGATATATGCCAAGTGGGGACCGACTAATAAAGCATCAATATCATGGATGTAATTTTCGATTTCCGCTTCCCCTCTGGCTTTGATGTCCATATTCAAGTTTCTTTTTTTTGCGGCCTTGCGAATATTGGCAGCCATAAAGCCGGAGCTTGCTCCCGACCCGCAGATTAGTAACACGTTAAGCACTTCGCCTGCATTTGCCATGGTAATCCTCCTCGCTTTTCTTTATAATCGTGGTGTGACAGCGCTGTCATTGCTACAACCAAACTATATTACAAATCCAAAACCGGTCTCAAATAAAAAACTGCACCCCTTAGGTGCAACATTTTAAAGTGGGGAAACGCCTATGAAAACACAGTATATTGATTTAATTCAATATTTAAGCTCCTGCAACCATTGGATTTCGTCGCAAAGTTTGGCGGATAAGTATGGCGTGTCCAAACGTACCATCAAATCTTATATCAGCGAAATTAATCAGCTTCAACGCGGGTTAATCCTGTCGTCGAATACAGGCTATAAAGTCGATACGGATCAGGTAAACACTTTTCTGACCAACGAACAAAGAGCGATCCCGCAAACGCAATCTGAAAGAATCGCTTATATTCTGAAAAAAATGGTGCACACCAATCAGCCTATATATATTTATGATTTAAGCGATGCCCTGTTTATCAGCGAGTCCACGCTGAGGCTGGATTTAAAGCTGATTAAGGAAAAACTTGCCAAAAATAACCTGGAATTGAGTTTAGTTAAGGATCACTTAAGTTTGAGCGGCAATGAAAAGGACAAGCGTAAACTAATGAGCAGCATTTTGTACGAGGAGGCCGACGGAAGCTTTATCGACATAGATAAAATTAAAAGGTTTTATGATGAATTGAATGTAGATTACATTCGGAAAGTCGTTATTGAAGCCTTTTCTTCCCATCACTTTTTCACCAATGATTTTTATTTAACCAATGTGATCATCCATATCACCATTGCGCTAGACAGAATGAAGCATGATTTTCAGTTTTTAAATAAGACCTTAAATTATAATGCCGACAACACCGCGTATGTAATCGCCAAGGAAATCGCCTTTAAACTGGAAGCCTATTTTCATGTGTCATACTCGGAAGAGGAAATCGCCGATTTGGCGCTCTTGATTACGTGCAATGGGACAAACGTCAACTTTACGCAAATTGAAGTCAGCGACCTAAAAGAGATTGCCGGGAAAGACTGTATTGATTTGGTCAGCGAAATCGCCTCCGACTTGGATAAGTATTACTATATCAGTATTGCCGATGCCGATTTTATTACCCGTTTTACGCTGCATGTAAAAAACCTGCTGATGCGCTTAAAAAACAACCATTCAACGAAAAATCCGTTAACGAACACGATCAAAAGGGAATGCCCGCTCATTTACGATTGTGCCGTGCACGCTTCCCATGTGATTACAGAAAAAACCGGGTTTAGGATCAGCGACGATGAAATTGCTTATTTGGCTTTTCACCTGGGGTATGCCATTGAATTGCAGCGGCAATCGAACATAAAAATTTCGTGCACGGTGCTGTTTCCGCTCTACTACAACATGAATGTGCAAATGATCAATAAATTGCAGCAGTATTTTGGCGACGATATTTCAATTCATTCAATTGTCACGGACGAAAGCGATTTGAATCATGCATCCAGCGATTTTATTATTTCTTCCGCCCAATTGCACAAAATTCCGGAAGTCCCGTATGTCGTAATTACTCCGTTTTTTGTCGAAAGCGACCGGGAGAAAGTGTCGAACAAAATATTTGAGCTAAAAGAGCAAAAAAAGAAAAATCAATTTAAGCTCCATCTACAATCTTTTTTGGACGAAAGGCATTTCTGCAGCTCTACGGCAAGGTCCGGGAAAGAAGAGGTTTTACGGTTTATCTGTCAAATTATGAACCGGGACGGTTATACGGATGAAGATTTTTTCACCAAAATTATGGAACGGGAAGCGATGTCCTCTACCGCGTTCGGACAAGTGGCTATTCCTCATGCGATCAAAATGGAATCCCGCAAAACGGGCATGTTCATTTATTTGAATCCAAATGGCATCAAGTGGGATCATTCTACCGTGAAAATTGTTTTGTTAATCACCGTCAGCGGGGAGGATCGAAAAATATTCCGCGACGTATTCGATGCACACGCCACCATATTAACGGACGACAAAAATGTGAATCTGTTGTCATCCCTGGAGCACTTTGATGATTTTGTCAATCAACTAATCGCCTGCTGGGAATAATCCCATAAGAACGAAAAAGCTTCTGAATCTCCAACAAAGGAAATTCAGAAGCTCATTCATTGAAAAGCTGATGCGGTCGAGAGGACTCGAACCTCCACGGTATTGCTACCACACGGACCTGAACCGTGCGCGTCTGCCAATTCCGCCACGACCGCATATTTAGATGACCATTTTCGCGGCCACAAGATAGATCATACCACGATGAGATCGTGAAGTCAATCTTTTTATAATGATTTTATGTAAATGAATTTTTTGTATAATAATTGCTTTTATTTGTGGAATCAGGGTATAATAAGAACAAAGGTTCGCATACTATAAATGAGGTGATTTATGTGGCGACTACCAAGAGAAATCCACTACACTCTGTAGCACTCCCTGAAGAAATAACCCCTAGCGAAATGTCCCTTGTCAGAAGTTATCTGCTGCTAACGTTTATTCATAAAGTATTTGAACGTGATTGCCGGGTAATCGGCAAAAGCGGGTTGTTCAAGACTCCTCAGCTATACATGGAGCTGGTATCCGGTGCAACGAAGAAAACTTCGCTGATGCTGCAGGAGATCACCCGTGAGCTTAACGCGCATAATCTGAAGATCACCACTGTCCGCCAGGATCAACGCGGCGTAGAGGCCCAGTATTCCTGCCGGGGATATACCGGTGAGATGAATATCCCGTGGCCCGGCTTCCGCAATGAAATGATGCAGCGCATGCGCGCCTATCTCGGCTTGTCCCCGGAGATTCACAGTATTCCCCGGGAAGAAACGGCAGAACAGATGGCTTTGTCAATTTAAGAACTGTTGCCGTCTATAGATCAGTAGCCCCGTCCATAACCGGACGGGGCTGCTTGTGCTTTTTATAAATTCTCAGGGGTTTGTCTGGGCTCGGTATAAGGCTGGTATATATAGTTGCGGTCCAGCTTCACTATCCGCTTATTAGGGCGGCGGATCATCACCTGAGACTCGTCCCAGGCCAGGACAATACCTTTTACATCATTGCTCTCCAAGCCGTCACGCACAACACGTATACGTTCTCCGGATATCCGGTAAGCATCCAGCTGTTCATCACTGATCATGCGTCCAAAGTCTCCTTTCTACACTTAATCTACCCTTTCCACTCATGAAAAAGACCCAAATGATAAACCATTCGGGTCTAATTGCTTGCCAATCACATCAATGTATATCTTATGAAGTTCCTATATCAGCGCTTCATTCTTCTCAAACCAGAAGTCAAGAACTTTAGCGGACATCACACGTTCTTCCAAGTATTCCACCTGATGATCCGTGAAATTCTGTCTCCAGTTGAAGGACAGCTCTTCACACAAACTTGTGATGGTCAGAAGCTCCGACCAAGCAACATAACGTTTATACCAGAAAAACTGAGGATGTTCAATCATATAGGGATACAGATCGTCGAACTCCGTATGTTTGCAATCCAGCGCACGCTCGAAATGATCCTTGGCCTCGGTTAATTTATCAATAAAAAATTGCTCTGTCACCGGTTCTTTCCCCATTGTGACGCCTCCTCTCTCATGTCTGATACCCATTATAAAGGAAAAGTTATAGGGTGAAAAGCAGTTGTTGCAAAATTAGGCTGCGTTCCTGTATTTGTCACTGTTTAATTGTCAAAGACAATTGTTCCTTCGCTAAGAGACGTAATTCTGACAAGCGACTCCAGCCGGATGCCCTGCTCCCTGATCGTTCTTGCCCCGGCCTGGAAACTTTTCTCCACAACCACACCCAGTCCGACCAGTTCAGCGCCAGAGCGCTGGATGATTTTGATCAAGCCGCGCGCAGCATCCCCATTGGCGATAATGTCGTCGATAAAGAGGACTTTATCGTCCGGAGAAATGTACTGGCGGGACAGCATGATATCTGTAACGATACCCTTCGTAAATGAAGGCACTCTCTCGCACAAGGCGTCGGGATCGGCAAGCAGCGTTTTTTTGCGGCGGGCAAAAACAAGCGGCACTTTCATCTCGTAAGCGGTGGCAAATGCCACGGCAATACCCGAGGATTCCACGGTAACTACCCGTGTTACTCCAGCATCAGCAAATCTCCCGGCAAACTCCCGTCCCATTTCCATCGTCAGCTCAGGGTCTACCTGGTGGTTGAGCAGTGCATCCAGCTTCAGCACCTGATCGGAAACGACGACCCCTTCCTGCAAAATCCGTTGTTTCAATAATTCCATGGCTATGAACCTCCATTACCCTTTATATTTCAGACGTTCTACTATAATAACCCCACTTAAGCATTAGGCAGAAGTCATGTCCCTCTGCTCATCATCATAACCTGTACTATATGGACTGCACAAGGCTATCCTTTGAGCATCGCCTTTTTTATCAATGCAGCACTTTTAGGAGGGGAGTCATGAAATCCCGTGTCCGCACCATGCAAATCGCCTTTACCTATATTGGCACCATAGTAGGCGCCGGTTTCGCCACCGGCCAGGAAATCCTCCGTTTCTTCACCAGGTACGGGCACTGGGCAGTGCTGACCATTCTGCTCTCAAGCGTACTTTTTATATGGCTGGGAACGAAAATGATGGTCATCGCCCGCCGCATTGAAGCGGATTCTTATGAGGATTTCAACCGGTATCTTTTTGGAGAACGTGCGGGAAGCATCATCAGCCTGTTTACGATGATTATCCTGATCGGCGTCACCAGCATTATGCTGGCAGGGGCCGGTGCTATTTTTGAGGAGCGTCTCAGGCTGCCCTTTCAGGCGGGATTGCTGCTGACCATATTCGGCTCCTACTTATTGCTGAAGCGCGGCATTTCCGGCATTCTGCAGATCAACAGCCTTGTCGTCCCTTTAATGCTTACTCTGTCGCTAATTATTACTTTTAATACGCTCGGGGTCCCGGGCGCGGAACGTTTTCTGTTCTTAAGAACAGACCACAACATCTTTGATGCCTGGATGTCCCCTTTGCTCTATACCGCCTTCAACCTCGGGATGGCCCAAGCCGTATTGGTGCCGCTGGCCCGGCATACGGATGATGAACAGCCGCTTTGGTTGGGCGGCATTCTGGGCGGAGTGGGGATTGGGTTCATGCTGCTGGCCGCGCATTTTGCCATGAGCTCGCAAATGCCGGGAATTTTGCAGTTCGAAATCCCAATGGGCAGCATCGCGTTTCGCCTGGGCCCCATTGTGCAGCTCATCTATCTGCTGCTCATATTTATGGAAATTTTCAGCACCTTTGTGGCGAATATTTATGGTGTCGGCGTGCAGCTACAGCAGCGTCTGCCCATCGCTCCCGTCCTTGTAACCCCGCTGCTGATGCTTATCTGCTATCTCTTCAGCCAGTTCGGCTTCAGCTCGCTGCTTGGCGTGTTCTATCCAATCTTCGGCGCTCTGTCGCTGGTATGGGCAGTAATGCTGCTGCGTGCCCCGATGTCGCCTCCTCCGCGCAAGGGCGATCCTCCCGGTTCCGGAGGCAAAGGCATCACTATCGCTGCTGTGAAGCCTGTAATTCGGATTAGGCGATGATGATTGCTGCGGCAGCGATAACTAATTTAAACGGAAACGACCGATGCTGCAGGAATCATTCGAGCCGCCGCTTCAGCTACATGTCTGTGGCAGGTCATCATCACAATCTGCCGGGAGGCTGACAGTTCACCCAGCAGGGACAACGCCGCATGTAGACGGTGCTCATCAAAATTGACGAACAGGTCGTCAAAGAGCAGCGGCAGCTTGGCCTGCCGCGCCATTGTCTCCGCGAGCGCCAGCCGGATCGCCAGGTAGAGCTGCTCCGCCGTCCCGCGGCTGAGCAGACCGCTGTCCAGCAGCCCTGTATCCTTGTGCTCCGCCTTAAGCTCTTTGTGGCCAAGCGTCATGACTACCCGCCGGTATTCCCCTTCTGTAAGCTTGGCAAAATAATTGGATGCCAGCAGCAGCACCTGCGGCTGCTTCTCCTGTTCGTAAATGCGCCGCGTTCTGCCCATAAGCTCCGCCGCCAACGCGGTTACCGCATACTGGCCCGCGATCATCCGTAGCGCCGCCCGCTGCTCCTCCAATTGCTGGAGCACCGAATCCTCCTTGCAGCGTTCCGTCAAATGCTCCCGTTCCTTAAGCAGCTTGCCCCGGTGCTCCAGCAGGGCATTCCGCTCCTCCTCAATGCCTGCTGCAGCATTCTCTGCAGCGTTCCGCTCCTGTTCCAGCGCATAAGCATCATGATGCTCCAGCAATGCCAGCAGCTCGGAGACGCCTGTATGTTCCCAGCCTCCGAACATGGCCAGCTCCCACTGGCGGATCGCTCTCGTCAGTTCCGTCCGCAATTGTACAGCCGCGGACCGCCGCAGAAATTCCTCCCCGCCTTCTGCTCCACCTTCCTCAAGCAGCTCGCGGCAGCGCTGAGTCAGCTCCTCCAGCACCCGGCTGCTCTCGGCAAGCTCTGCCTCCACTTCCAGCAGCCGTGCTGAGGTCCCTTCCCGGCGCAGCAGTTCAATCTGCAGCAGATCCCACTCCCGCTTGCTCTGCTCCAGCCAGCTAAGCAGGGACACCTCGTCCCGAATGCTCATCTGCACCCCCGATTGCGGCTGCTTCGCTGCAGCAGATTCACTTGAAGCCGGGAGAACAGATGCTTCCTCCAGCTCCGCCCTGGCTTCATTCATCAATGTCAGTACTTCGTGTTCATAGGCGGAGCACTCTGCTTCCAGTTCTTTAAGCCGCGAAGCAAGCTTATGCTTGCGGCGCAGCAGCTCGTTGCCCTGCTCGACCCGGACGAAGATATCCGGCAATCCTTCCGGCGACAAGCCTTCCGGCAGCTTGTGCTGCTGCAGCCACTCCTCGTAGCGCCCGTTCAGCTCTGTGAACTCGCTTTCGGCGCGTTCCAATTCCCCGGCCAGCGCCCGCTCCTGTCCCGTCAGCGCATCCAGCTCCATCCGGCAGGCATCCTGCTGGGCCTCCAGCCGTTCCACGCGCTGCCGCCAGGCGCTCCAGGCTTCCATGAGCCTGCGAAGCTCCTTCATCCCGGCCTCCAGCCCGCTTGCGTCAGGGCTGGGGCCCGCCGGCCTCCGTCCCGGCCGGCTTAGCCCGCTCTCCGGCTCCGCCCCGGAGAGCAGCAGCCCTCGCAGCCGCAGCATCTCCGCTGCGGCTGCGCTGCCCTCCCCGCCGTGCCCCGGCGGGGAAGCGTCCGCCCTGCGCTCCGCGCCCAGGGCGGCCCACAGGGCCAGGTCGGCTGCGGCCAGCAGGCCGAGCGCGACCCAGGCGCTGACCGGCGGCGCGCCGGTCAG
Source organism: Paenibacillus sp. BAC0078 (assembly GCF_054483875.1). NCBI lineage: Bacteria > Bacillati > Bacillota > Bacilli > Caryophanales > Paenibacillaceae > Paenibacillus > Paenibacillus sp. BAC0078. Next base: position 469,997 of record NZ_JBTLRW010000002.1, on the reverse strand, counting down.
CCACAGCGCTGGCGGCAGCAGCAGCGTAAGCGCTGCGCCCGCCAGCAGGAGGCGCCGGTAGCGCAGCACCCGGCGCCCGTCGCTGCCGGCGCCGCCGGCTGCGCGGCCGCGCAGCGGCCCTTCGCCGAGCTGCGCTTCGCGCCAGCGCTCGGCAGCCTGCTGCAGCTCGTCCCAGAGCTGCAGCAGTTCACGCGGGCTGCGCGCAGCCAGGCCCGCGAAGTCTTCGGCGCTGGCGGCGTGCTCGCGCGCCAGTGCCCGCTCCGCCGCCTGCAGCGCAGCGGCGGCGGCGGCCAGGCGGGAGCGGAGGCTCTGCCGCTCCGCTTCACGGGCCTCCATGCGGCGGTCATAGCCGGCGAAGGCCGCAGCGAAACGCCGAGCGGCTTCACGGTCTGCCGCCGCACCGGAGAAGCCCGTAAGCTCGGCAGCTCCCCATCCAGCGCCGATTCCCCGCAGCACGTGCTCCAGATGCCCCTCCAGCGCGGCAAGCTCTCCCGTAAGCCGCTGACGTTCCACCTGTCTATCCTCATAGCTGCTGCGGCGGCGGTCGAGTGCTTCAAGCCGCGGCCCCTGCGCTTCCAGCAGCCGATTCGGCGGATTGTGCGCCAGGCCTTCGGCAAGCTCGCTGTGCTGCCGCTTCAGACGATGTACCGCGCCTTCGGCACTGCGGACTTCTCCTTCGAGCAACTGCCAGCGGGCGGCGCCATCCTCCGGAAAAGAATCAATAACAGGCTGCCCCTCCAGCTCCAGCCGGGCTTCCGTCCATTTCAGCCACAGCCCGCGAATATCCTGTGCCTTGCGCAGCTTGACCAGCCGCTCTCCTTCGCTCCGGCGCCGCTCCTCCAGCCCTGCAAGCTCACGCTCCGCAGCTTCAAGAGCCGCCGTGTTCAGATTATATCTTGGTAAATAGGACCGGCTCTCAGCGACCTCCCTCTCCAGCTTTTCAATCGTCTGGAGAATTTTTGCCGCCTCCTGCACCTTACCCCGGGGCTTGTACAGCTTCTCGGCATCCTGAAGCAGCCGGCGCTCCGCCCGCAAAATTTCACCGCCTCCGCCCATGCCCGCATGGAACAGGTAGCTGCTCATTTCCTCGGACTGCAGCGTTCCAAGCTCTTGCAGCTCATCCAGCGATACGGCAAACAACTGCCGGAACATGCTGCGGGAAATCCCGCCCAGCAGACGGCGCTCCATCTCGCCCTGATCCGCTTTCTCCGTTCTTCCAACCGGATAGCTGACGGTGATCTGCAGCCGTTCGCCTCTGTTCTGCGTATCCCCTCCTGCCGCATACCGGCGGATTCTCCAGAGCGCATCTTCGCGGTCGCGCGCAACCAGCATGCCCCCATGCTGCCCGCCCTGTGACGGCTCATAACGTTCCGCAGGGTTAGCTCTGCTGGAAATTCCGTACAGCATGGCGCGGATGAACTGCAGCGTTGTGCTTTTACCGGCCTCATTGCGGCCATAAAGAACGGTGATCCCTTCGCCCAGCTTCAACTCCCGATTATGCAGACGGCCAAAACCGCCAATCTGCAGCTCCTCAATTCTCATTCAGATCTCCCCCGCTCCGGTGTTACCGCCTCAGCGTTTGCATCCTGGCCTCCGGCTTCGGACGGCAGCATGCCACCTGCAAGCCCATCATTTTCATCCATTCCGCCAAGCAGTGTAATGCCAAGCTCAGCAGCACTTCTTAGCCAGCCCAGCTTCTCCTCTTCTCCCGCCGCAGAGAGCAAACGACGCAGCTCCCGGTTCTCCATCAGCGGCTTCAGCGCACTGCCAATCAGCTCCTCCAGCTCCTCTGCCGATTGTCCGCTTCGCCCGGCCAGCCGCAGCATTTCTCCAAGGAAGCTGTCCTCCTGCAGTAGCCGCTCCCGGTCAATGGCGAGGCCAGTTTCCACCGTGAACCCTTCCGTCCAGACCAGACCTGCATAGTCTGAGTGCTCTGCACGAATCGTCTCTCTCCGCTGCAGCTCGGCGAGCAGATCATCCGCCGCCCCTTTCTCGGCCAGTACCTTATGCAGAGCGCCGCGCCCCGTAAGCCGGAAACGCACCACAGACATCAGCTGCGGAAGCTCATCCCTGATCTCTTCGACGGCCTGCTCTACAGACTGCGTCCACTGCGCTTCATCCTCCAAGCCTTCAATGGACAGCTCACGAACCTGCCAGCGGATAGAATCCAGCTCATGGAACCGGAGCTCCGTCCGGCCTTCGCTGTCCACATCCACGATGTAACAGCCCTTCGGCCCTGTTTCCTTGACGCTGCGCCCCTGGATATTGCCCGGGTATACAATCGCCGGACGCTCATGCAGAATACTTCGTTTATGTATATGTCCCAGCGCCCAGTAGTCAAAGCCCCGCCCGATCAAGTCTCTGCGGGTGCAGGGTGAATAGGTCTCATGCTGGAGGTCTCCGTCCACATTGCCGTGGAGCAAGGCGATATGGAACAGACTGCTGCCCGGTCTACGGTTGAAGAGCAGCGCTGTATTCTCCGTAACTTTGGCCGTTGGATAGGAGATGCCGCTGACCACAGCCACCTCCTGGCCATCGCAGCGGCGGCAAGCGATGGCCTGTCCCGGCTCACCGCTGCCGAATACCGTTACATGCCCCGGAGGTTCCGAATTCAGACGTGGCCCATCCAGCGGATCATGATTGCCGTGAATCAGATATACCGCAATGCCGTGTCTTCCCAGCTCCTGAAGCGCCTCCTGAAAACGAAGCTGCCCCTGCAGTGAAGCATCTGAGACATCATACACGTCGCCACTGATGACGACAAAATCCACCTCTTCCTGAACAGCTACGCCAACAAGCCGCCCGAGGGCGGCGAAGGTTGACTCCCGCAAATAGGAGCGTATGGCCTGCGGAAGCTGCACCAGTCCGGCAAAACGGCTGTCCAGATGCAGATCCGCAGCATGCAGGAAACGAAAAGGAATCATAACCTCACCCTTTCATTCCCTGCTGGTATTGCAGATAGGTTTTTTTCAGCTCATTGGCTACACGCGTCAGGGAATACTGGCTTTTCGCCTTATCCCAAGCCGAACGGGACAGCTCGTAGCGGTAGCCAGGATCGCTGATCACCTTCTCCAGGGCATCCGCTAGGGCCAGCTCATCGTCGGGCTCAACCAGCAGACCGTTTACACCATCTTCAATCTGCTCGGGAATCCCGCCTACATTGGTGCCAACCAGCGCCAGACAGCTAAGTGCTGCTTCCGCGAACACTGATCCGAAGGCTTCCGCCCGGGACGGGAGCACAAAAATATCAAAGAACGGCATAAACTCTTCCGGGTGCAGGGTATAGCCATAAAAAATCGTTTCATTATATATGCCAAGATTCTGAGCCAGCAGCTCCAGCTCCGCACGTGAAGGACCATCTCCGATAATATGCAGCACATATTCATGATTGCGTTTTTTCAGCTCCGCACATGCCTTGAACAACGTGTCGATGCCTTTAGCCGGAACCAGACGGGTTACTGTAACCAGTTGCGGAATATCATTGTCGTGCGGCACAGGCTTGAATCTTTTTTCGTCAAAACCGTTCGGAATCACTCCGATCCTCGAAGGCTGATCAATATAGGGAGCTAAATATTCGGCAAAAGAGTGCGATACCGTCATCAGACGTTCGCTTACATGCTCCAGCTCACGGTAGATCGACACGAGGAACTGATGCTCCGGACCATCCTCCGCAATCACTCCATTGAGAATCAGCTCGCGTTCGTAGCTGGAATGCAGTGTCTGAATGAGCGGAACCTCGGGATAAATTTTTTTCATCGCAAGACCTGCAATCGGATGGTGGGCATGGATCAGGTCATATTTTTTGCTCATCCGAAGTTTTGTCCACCATATATAATCCCTGTAGGTTTGAATATATTTCTGCACAACCGGACTTTCGCCATATAGGGTCCAGTCAAAGGTTTCAAATACGATCTCTTCACGCCCCTTGCCCCGAATCCGCTTGGGCAGCCAGAACAAATCCATATCCCAGCGGCTCGAACGAAAGCGTTCCTGCAAATACGGAATCATGGAAGATACACCACCAGGCTGCTCCGGCGGGAAGAATAGCGCTTGCAGCAAGTTCATAAGGACATCCCCTTTATAATTGCCCTGTATACGGTGCGACCCGGCAATTATGATATAGTTATATATGTACATATAAATTTACAGGTACGCTTAGGTACCCTACCTTGATTTTATCGGTATCCACCTGAAACAGCAACTAAGAAGAGCCTTAACACCTATCTTAGATTTTGACAAGAGGAGAATGACATATGAATGAAGAACGGCTGCCCGCCGCTTACACTGCCCGAATTAGAGAGCTGCTGGGGCAAGAGGCGGACGCTTTTCTGGAGAGCTATAATGCACGGCGGACCCAGGGTCTGAGGTTCAACACTTTAAAAAGCGCCTCGGCAGCAGGACAGGCTGCGGCGGATCATGCAATCTCACTGTTCGGCCTTACGCCCGTGCCCTGGTGTCCCTCAGGATATTACTATGAAGAACCCGCCCGGCCCGGACGCCACGCCTTTCATGCTGCCGGACTATATTATATTCAGGAACCGTCGGCAATGTCCGCAGCCGAGCTGCTGGCGCCGCTTCCCGGTGAAACTGTGCTTGACCTTGCAGCCGCTCCAGGCGGTAAAACGACGCATATCGCTGCCCTGATGAAGGGAGAAGGCTTGCTTATAGCCAATGAGATCCACCCGGAGCGGGCCAAAATACTGGCGGAAAACGTGGAGCGTCTAGGCATCCCGCATGCGATTGTTACAAGTGCGGCGCCGGGGGATTTATCACGCCGGTTCCCGGCGGTCTTCGACCGGATCATGCTGGATGCCCCTTGCTCCGGCGAAGGGATGTTCCGCAAGGACCCCGCAGCGATAGGCGAGTGGTCTCCTGAGCATGTGAAGATGTGTGCGGCAAGACAATGGGACATTTTGCAGGATGCCTACCTCATGCTGAAGCCGGGCGGCAGCCTCGCCTACTCAACCTGCACCTTCAACCGTACAGAAAATGAAGAAACAATCCTGCGTTTCTTGGACAGTTATCCCGATATGGAGCTGGTTGCGGAGAAACGCCTTTGGCCTCATTTGGAAAAAGGCGAAGGCCATTTTGTCGCTCTGCTGCGCAAAGCCGTCTCAGAGGAAGCCGTGCAGAGCCGCAGCAAACGCAGCAGCGGACGTGGCAAAAATGCTTCCAAGCCACTTTCCACCGTCCGCGATGCCTATCAGCAATTTATGAGCTGGGCGGCCGCTGAGCTACCCGGATTTACCGGCCAGGGCGTGCCTCTGCTCTTCGGTGAATCCCTGTACCTGCTGCCGGAGGCATTTAGCGCCAGTCTGCATACCGGCCTGCTGGAAGGACTGAAAGTGCCGCGCGCGGGCCTGCACGTGGCTCACTTGAAGAAAAACCGGATCGAGCCGGCCCATGCCCTCGCCATGGCCCTTAAGCCCGAACAGGCAGCACGCACCTATGATCTGGCAGCGGATAGTCTGGACATTCAGGCCTGGCTGCGCGGCGAGAGCCTGGCTGTTCCGCCTCAGCTGCAAGGCTGGACGCTGGTAACCGTCCACGGCTTGCCGGTCAGTTGGGGCAAGGCCAGCGCGGGACAGCTCAAGAATCACCTGCCCAAAGGCCTGCGGATTCAAAAATCCCTCACTGACGAGCAATAGACTGCTGACTTTCATGTACTTCCATAATCCCAGCAACGCCGCGCATAAACGCTCTGGCTCGTTATACCATCTTGAATTCTGCTGAAAAAGAAACCTTGAGTGGCACAGAGCTACTCAAGGTTTCTTGGGTTACGAAAGAAAAGTGTCAAGTAAATTTAAAAGGTTAACTCAGCCTATTTTCAAGTGCATTCACTAGCATATCATTAAAGTTAATAAAAGTGTTCATTTTAGTACCGGATGGTTTATCAAGTTCCAAAAAAATTTCATCAGTTAAATCGTAACAATACCAAGCAATTTCTGAATCCCCAAAGAAAACGAATTTTCTTTGCCATTCATTTTCATGCCAAAGGTCATTCATTTCAACAAAACCATTTATTTCATCCTCACTTTGTGAAGTCAATAAAAAATTATCAACCCCGTATATTACCAATCCATTAAAATCCAGTCCATTTACTTTCGTAAGAAACTCAATGAACTCGCTAGGTAATATTAATCCATTGAATCTATCCTTAATAACCTTTTCCAACTTCTTGAGATCCTTACTAGCTGCCGGTTCTCTAAGCTTACCCCCATATCGTTCTTCAATTTTTTGAATTTCAATTAATAAACTATCTATCATTACTTACCCCTCCTAATCAAATTATTCCCCTGGAGGATAAATATCCCCCTCTGGAATTGGCCAATTTATCTTTTTACTTTGTCCTGCCTCCAAACCTCTTGTTAGTTCATTTTGTGCATTTGTGATCACTTTATGGTAGGGGTCATTTTTAATTAAAATTAGATTATCAAGTGAATTCGTACCACCAGCATCTAATGGTAACTTATGATGTACTTGCCATCCTTTTGGTACAAAACCATCCCTCATTCTTGCAATATCAGATTCTGATAGACCTGCTTTACCAAGTTTCTCAATTTTAACGGAATCATTCGCAAATTCTTTTAGGAATTTTTTTCTCACAGTACTGTCAAATTCTCTACGAAGTTGCGCCGTATCCTCCGGAAGTCTTTTCGTATATACTATTTCTTTTGTCTTCACACCGGAAAGAGTCACTTGTTCTCCCTTCAATGTACCTACAAAATCATTACCAGCTACTCCCGGTTCTTTAATACTATCAAAATCTATCCTACTCTTATCTCCATCCGCACCCTTGGAGATCTTTGCCCGCTGATCCTTATCTAATTTATTGAGTTTCTCTAGCTCAGCATTGCTAAGGGTGATCGGTTTCTTACCATCAAGTTCAAGCTGCTTCAGTTTTTGTTCATCGACTTCTTCGATTGTTCCGTCTGCGAGCAATACCCAAGGATTAACCTCGCCATACAGTCGGATATGTTTTCCCTTGCGCTCCAGCTTAAACTTCTTGAACTTGAACTTCGTAAGAATCCGGTCAAGCAGGCCCTTGAGCTTCTTGGTCCCCTTCATCAGCCCTTTTTGCAGGCTCTTGATTACGATTTTGCCACTCTGGATGATCATGTTGCCGCTCTTGGAGGCCAGCTTTGCTCCGGTTTTCAGCAGGCTCTTGATGCCCTTGGCTCCGACGCCAGCTACTTTCTTCACACCTCTAGCCGTTGCTGCTGCGCCTTTCTTCACGGCTTGTCCGGCCTTCTTGAGTCCCTTGCCAAGGCCCTTGAAGCCCAGCTCCATTGCCAGTTCCACCAGCCCCATCGCCATTGCTGTTGCCAGCGCGATCGCCGCCGGTTCGATCATCTTCTGCCAGCCTTGGCTCAGGTACGTGCCGATATAGCCCGAGGCTTGGGCAAGAGTCTGCGCCACGGATTTAATCGCATCGGCTTGCAGATACAAGCTCACTAGCTGTATAATCGCTGGAAGTGCCGCCGTAATCGCGCCACCTGTCACAATCTCTGCGACAACTACGCCCACCAATAATCCGATGACCGCCGCTAAAAGCTTCAATCCATTACTCTTCATCCATTTTATTACATATGTTTTGATCTGGTCAAACACCATTTTGGCATTGTTTGCCCGCAGCGACACGCCATCTGCGATTTTGCCGCCGAGGCTTTGGTCCGCTTTTCCGGTATCAAAATCCGCCATAATGCTATCCATCGTATGCGGATCGCTGCTGCCCGGCAGCTGCTTGGTTTCGCCGTCCTTGAGGTTAATATCCTGGACCAGCTCTGGGTCCATTTCGCCCACTTCCACCGATTCCATTTCGATATCGTCTGCGGTAAGCTTCTCTTCCGGCTGCGGCTCTCCCGCTTCCTGGGTTTGCTCTGCTCCGCCTTCTGCTGCACTTGCGCCTAGCGGCTTTGAAATGTCCACACCAAGCAGATATTCCCACATCTTGCCTTCCAAATGGCTGAAGGACCGCTTCGCCGCCTTACCGAGTGCCCCAATCCGTTCCATCACATCGAGGAACACAGTGATCAGGAGGTTGCCCAAAGTGGAGATCAATTTGGTGTAGAAGTTCTGCACCACAGCTAAGGCCTGATCCACTTTGGTTGCCAGGAAGTCCATGACCTGGGTGACTTTTGTTTTGAGCTTCTGCGCGAGCTGGTTGACGACTTTCACTGCTTTGTTCACGACAGCATCAATTTTGCCGCAAATCTTGGCCGCGATGCCCGGGAATTTGGCGAAGACCACCGAGACCAGCTTTTTGAGGAGGGTACCCAGGCCTTTGATCAGGTCCGTGATCAGCCTGCGACCCAGCTCGATGATGCCCAGTACAGCTTGTTTCGCTTTTTCAAAAATAAACTTAACCGCTTTTCTCAGACCCTCGAAAATGAAGTTGACGGCTTTCTTGACAACTTCAACCACTGCTTCGAGTTTGTCTTTCACCCAGCCAAGGAAGCCGCCTTTTTTCTCTTCCTTGGCTTTTTCTTCTTCATGTTTCCCGTCGGTCTCTTTTTTGGCTTTGCTGTAGGCGGTTGTAGCTTCTTGTTCGGCTTCGGACTGCCGCTTTTGGGCTTCGCGTTCTTTTTCGGTCCGTACGGTGTTGATTTCGCTTTTTTTCTGCTGGGCTGCAACTCCGGCTTGTCCGGCATAGTCAGCTTCGGCGGCATCCAGTTCGTTTTTCCACTCGCCCCGAAGGGCATTCACTTCGGCCTTGGCTCCGGCCTGCTGGCTGAGCTGCTGCTCCTTGGCTTCGGCTTCCGCTTTCTGGATTTGCGATTGGCTGTCCGCTTTGGAAAGCGTAACTTTGCTGTCGAATTTTTCTTTTTCCTTGCTGTATTCGGCCTGCTTGACCCCGAACTGCTTGTTCATCTCCGGGGCCAGCGACTTGTTAAGGCCTGCGGTCATTTCTCCCGGGATCGCTAAACCTGGCAGCTTTTTGGCAGCGGGAGTGTTACCGCCTTGCAGCTCTGCGCCAGCCTTCAGGGTCGAACCATCCGGTTCGGGGAAGATGTCATTCTCACCGAACGGGTTGTTAATCTGACCCATCTCCGCTTGCTTCGCTGCGCCTACTTGCTGGGAGGCTTCCCGACCAAAGCCCTCCACTTGGGAAGGATCGGCTTCCCCGGTCATGCTGATGCCTGGAGGCTGGGCAGCGGCGGAGCGGATTTCGCTCATAATGGCTTCGGGATTTCCCTCTGAGCCGGAAGAGCCGATGTTCATCCGTTCCAGGTTCCCCGGAGCGGCTCCCCCGGACTTTTCGCTCTTATAGCCCTCTGGAGCAGCAAGCTTCAGCGGCACGGGCTTCCTCCGGGCTTTCAGCACTTTCCCTTTCAGTCCGGTCGGTGCGGGAATGACCGGAAGAGACTGCTTTGCCTTTTGCTTTTGCTTCGCAAAAGCTCCTGCGGAAACGTCAACAGCCTGGGCATAGGCATCCCCCATCTGGGTAGGCTGAACATGGTTCAGCTGGTCCAGGATCTGCCCCGGATCTTCGCCGCGGATGTTGACCTTTTTGCCCTTGGCTGGGGTTTCCTTGCCGTCTCCGGCTATAGCGCCGAGGGCAGCTCCCAATGAAGGCTCCTTTGACGCGGCTTTTTCCGGGGTGTCATTGGCACCCTTGCCCCCTTTGGGAGCTTTGCCTTTCTGGGCTCCCTTCTCGGACTTAACGCCCTCGCTACCTTTGTCGCCTTCACCTTTGCCCTCCTTGGCATCCTCTCCAACCTTGCCGTCCGCTAGCTGCGATTCAGCCGATTCTGCCTCCGATTCCTTCCCGCTGCCTTCCGCACTCGAAGCGGCTCTCGATTCTTCCTTTTGCTGTGCTGCTGCTTTACCCTCCCCATTCAATGGCCCAGCGCCTCCTACACTGCCAGGCGAAGTCTTCCCGATTACAGAGCTTTCCAGCAGATTCTTCTTTAGAAAGCCTTTGATTCTGTCACTGGTCTTCACCTTCTGATTCGGCTGCTGCTCAATAGCACCGCTCTGTTTCACCGCCGCCTGTGCCATACCTTGGCTCTGCGGCTGCGGCTCACTCGCCCGCTGCTCCACCTTAACCACTGGTGCTTCTTCTGCCTGTGCAGGTTGTTCAGGTTCAGATTGTGCAGCTTGAGCCGCCTCTCCCCCTTGAACCTCCTGACCCTCACTGGCCTTCGCCTGACCTTCAGACCCCTTGCCCTCCTGCTTTCCGCCTGCCTCGTCCTTCTTTTCCTCTTTCTTGCCGTTCTTGTTCAGCTCGGATAACAATTGAACGGCGGCGCGGTTGCCTAGAATGCGCCTCAGCGCCATCTGATCCTCTCGTGTCAACGAAGCCGGATTCTTGCGGATACGCCGGATAATCTCCACCGGGTCCGGCTGCCGTGCAGCCGCTGGTTTCGTATACGTTGGCTCATAGCTGTATGGTTTATGGTGAACGGAAGTCTGTTCCTTTTCCTTGCTCACCTTTACCTGAGTCTGCAAGCTGGGTCCCCCCTCTGTAAAAATCGGTCTTATAGAAGATGTGAATTCTACAGCGATTTTTACAGCCGGATAGGACAAACAACCTTTTATTGGAAATGTTCACCGAATCAGGATCATTACACAATCGGACTTCAACACAAAAAAGCATAAAACAGAGCCGTTAAGGACCCTATTCTATGCTTTTGCAACCAGTACATCATCCGTTTGTCCGTATCACGATAAGCAATACTTAACCAGTGCGTCACGCACCCCATTGTCATTATTAGTGCCAGTAATTACGTTCGCTGCCGCCTTCACCTCAAGCGGGGAGTTGTCCATGGCAATGCCAAGACCGGCATAGGTTAGCATCGAAATATCGTTATAATAATTCCCGATCGCCAAGACCTCCTCCTGAGGGATTCCGAGCTGCGTTGCCAGGTTCATCAGCGCGTTGCCCTTAGAGGCGTCCGGATGCATGAAATCTACAAAAAATTCGCCGCTGCGCAAAATATTATACTGCTGCGTCCAGGTCGCCCACTCGCGCTGTGCTTCATCCAGAACATCCGACTTAGTGAATACCGTTAACTTAACAACCGGTTCGCGGAAATCCTCCCATGCAGGAAGCGACGCCGGCATAACCCGGAAATGCTCATACATAAAGAGGGCTTCTTCAGTCAGGTTCTCCACATTATCTACATACATGTCAAAAGCCGTATTGATATCATAATGGATATCACGCTCACGGCAGTACTCGATGTAAGGGTCCAACCCGCGCGCATCCAGTCCGTAAATATGCAGTACCTCGCGGTCCTCCACCCGTACCGTAGCTGCTCCATTATGGCCCAGCACATACCCTGACAGGCCCATCTCCTCCATGAACGGAATTGAATTCTGCGGACTGCGGCCCGTGCAAAGAACGATTAGTCCGCCCTGCCGCGTAACCTCCGCAATTGCCTCCTTGTTCTCGGAGCTGAGCTGGTGATCGTCGTTCAACAGCGTTCCATCCACATCCAGTGCAATCAGCTTGTATTTCATACTCCACCATCCTTGTCTGTCTTTTATCTGTATACAATCATTCCATAAATCTCTCTATTAAAGCTCCGTTTCTCCGCCGCCCAGCAGCTTCAGCTCCTCGGCAGTCAGCTCCCGGCAAGCGCCCAGTGTGAGGCTCTCATCCAGCTTAAGACCACCCATGGCTACCCGCTTCAAAAAGACCACCTTCTTGCCCACCGCCAGGAACATCCGCTTCACCTGATGGAATTTACCTTCGGTGATCGTGAGCGAAATCTGCGACAGGGTCACAGTACCCCGTTCTCTGCCAAGGATGGTTAGCTGTGCGGGCAGAGTCACATAACCGTCGTCAAGCTCCACACCGGCAGCAAAAGCAGCCACATCGGCGGCATCGACTTCGCCTTCGACCGTAGCCTCGTAGGTCTTTGGTACATGCTTGCGCGGCGAGAGCAGCTCATGGGCAAGCTGCCCATCATTGGTCAACAGCAATAAGCCCACAGTATCCTTGTCCAGTCTTCCGACCGGAAATGGCTCGAACTGCGCGTATTCCCGCTTAAGCAGGTCAAGCACCGTGCGGTCCCGCTTGTCTTCCGTAGCAGACAATACACCCGGAGGCTTATTCATCATCAGATAGATAAATTCACGGTATAACACAGGCTCGCCATTGACCTCTACCCTGTCAAGGTAGGGATCAACATGGAAGCCGCTGTCTTTGACTACAACGCCGTTCACGGTAATCAGCCCCTGCTTGGCCTGCTTGCGGATATCGCTGCGGGAGCCTACGCCCATGTGGGACAGAACCTTGTCAATCCGTTGTTTTTTTGCAGAATTACCTGATGCACTCATAGTTTATGTCCACCTCCAGCCTGCGGGATATTCATTCTTCAGCATACCGTCCTGCCATTTGGCCCAGCCTGCACTATAACCGTCAATACAGACCAGGACATAACCCTTCGCGGGATTCCCCGGTTGTATGGACAGGCGATCCTCAGGGACGGACAGAGTCTCCCCCTTCAGATAGGAGACTGCTTCACCGTCAGCGCTAGACAACGAGAGGCTGCGGATGCTTTCAGACGGATGCAGCGCGGTAGCAAGCGGATGCCCGGGAATAAATCTGCCGCTGCGGATATGTCCAACATACCAGCCCGGGCGAATAGTCTTCAGCCCGTCCAGTGCCGCCTTGGGCAGCGGGGAGATATACAAATGATCGCCGAACAGCACCGGATATCCCGAGGGCTGCCAGCCGAGCTGGTCTTTGGCGAATTCCTCATACGCTGCCATTGCAGCTTCTTCTCCTCCTGCTCCCGGAAGCTGGCGGCCTAGGGCTCCCCCGCCGGACTTGCCGGAAGATCGGCTGCCTTTACCGCCGCGCCCGCCTTCCGCCCGCACAGGATTTGACCTGGAAGCAGGCTTGGCAGATTTGCTTCGTGAAGAAATAGCCAGCGCCTGCTCCTGACCAGCCTCCTCCAGTCTCTCTGCATGCTCCCCGTCAGAGCTGCCGCTGCCGTCATGGCGGAGAACAGCCATAAAATGCCCTTCGCCTTTGACCTTATGCGGCCACAGCCGGGCCGCGCCCGGAAGCCCGCCAATTCCAGGCGCAAAAGAACCGGTGCCGCCCACAGGAACAAGCGAAAACTCTGGATGCTTGTCCAGGAACCCGCCGATAATCCCTTCATTCTCCTCAGTGGCAAAGGTGCAGGTCGAATACACCACAGTGCCGCCCGGTTTGAGCGCTGCTACAGCCGATTCCAGAATTTCACGCTGCATGGCGGCATATTTCAGCGGTGTTTCCGGCTCCCACTGCTTCACCATGTCCTCATCCTTGCGGAACATGCCTTCACCTGAGCATGGCGCGTCAATCAGAATACGGTCAAAAAATCCAGGAAAAGCCGCCGCGATCCGCCCGGGATTCTCATTAAGCACTATTCCGTTGCGTACGCCGTACAGCTCCAGATTTTTGGCCAGAGCTTTGGTCCGCTCCGGGTGAAGATCGTTGCTGACCAGAAGGCCCTCATCCTGCAGCTTGGCCGCAATCTGCGTCGATTTGCCGCCCGGAGCCGCACATAAATCCAGCACGCGGTCGCCTGGCTGCACGTCCAGCAGCTCCACTGGGGCCATCGCGCTTGGCTCCTGAATATAATACAGGCCGGCATGGTAGTAAGGATGTTTGCCCGGTCTTGCTCCTTCCTCCGTATAGAACCCTGACGGGCACCAGGGAATAGGCGCAAGTGTAAAAGGGGAGAGAGCCAGCAGCTCCTCTACCGAAATTTTTAGTAGGTTGGCGCGAATTCCGCCATAGGGAGTTTCCTTATACGAATCCGCAAATTGCTCGTATTCCGTTCCCAGCATTTCTTTCATACGCTGCATGAAAGAGCCGGGCAGTTGTGCCGCCATGGTGCTTTCCTCCAATAATCAAGGAACACCCCTGAGGGTGCTCCTGTGGTAGCCTTGCTATTCAATGCCTTGCTTGCGGTGGGATGCTGCCGGTCTCTGAGGACCGCGCCGCTGCGGGTTGCTGGGTATAATCTCGAGCGCTGCAGCAGCAACCTCCTCTGCCAGCCCCTGGTCCACAAGCACAATCGTCAGATCATAATAATCGAACGGCTGCTCCGCATAGGTCTCCAGACTCCGGGCGTACTCCTGAGCCTCTCTTGCCAGCCTGGCAAGATCAATGCCGAGTGCGTCTGCGGGATAGCGCTGCAGCACTTCATGCGCCTGGTTCAGCATGATTCTGCCGCCGCGCACATTGTTATTGCGGAAATGATACAGCCCTACCGCTACTTGAAGCAGAGCCTTGTAGAGCGGATCGCGATCCTTTGCCAACCACAGTTCTTCGAGCACCTCATGGCATTCAAAATAATCCCTGTCCCGGTTGAAGTAGACCAGGTAAGCCAGGTACAGCGGTTCATAAGCCATCCGGCAGACTGTCCTTCTTGGCGTTCGAGAGCAGCTCCCGCACATGCTCCAGCAGTGCTTTCATTGCTTCCATATCCTGCGCCTGCCAGATTTGATTAAAGCGCTCCTGGCTTTCGATGGCTTCATTGACCAAGTGATAGAAATACAATTGATGAATCGACTTCAGCACCTGCGTTGTAGTGTTCGAATTATCCTCGAATGTTTTTTGCGCATCCAGAATTTCATCACGGATGCTGGACATCTCGCTGTCCAGAATCGAAGCGGCTTCCGCTGCTGTTTTCAGCCGCAGGCGCATTTCATCCGGAAGACTCTCACGGTATTTATAGTTCAGGGAATGCTCAATCGTTGCCCAGAAGTTCATTGCCAAGGTGCGGATCTGAATTTCGGCGAGCACGATCTTTTGTCCCAGGGCTGTCTGTACCGGGTATTTAATAATCATATGGAAGCTGCGGTAGCCGCTTTCCTTATAATTCGTAATGTAGTCCTTCTCGTAGAGGACTTCAAGGTCCTTGCGGGCACGGATATATTCCGCGACTCTGCGGATATCCTCGACGAACTGGCACATAATGCGAATGCCGGCGATATCCTCAATGCCCGTTTCCAGATCCTCCATTTTTACATTCAAGCGCTTAGCCTTCTCAAGAATGCTTGAGAGCCGCTTCACGCGTCCTGTCACGAACTCGATTGGTGTGTACTCTTCTCTTTTCTTAAGCTCCGCGCGCATTGTTTTGAATTTAACCTTCAATTCTTCCACTGTCTGTTCATATGGAAGCAAAAATGTTCCCCAGTCCCTGACGTCCATCGCCTTAGTCCTCCTGTCCATTCATCCTTCAGTGATGATCAGCACCCACCGCTTCCAGGATATGAGAGAATCCGTCGCGCCGCAGCAGTTGCCGTAGTCCGGCGTGCACTCTGCGGTTAACCTCCGGTCCTTCATAGATGAGAGCTGTATAAATTTCGACCAGGCTTGCGCCTGCCCGGATCTTGTCATATGCGTCCTGAGCGGTAAAAATACCGCCTGAACCAATGATCGGCAGCTTGCCGCCAGTCTGGCGGTAGATTCTGCGGATAATTTCAGTCGAACGGTCACGCAGCGGCTTGCCGCTGAGGCCCCCTGTCTCCCCTGCCTTGTCGCTCTTCAGCCCTTCACGGTTAAGCGTAGTGTTCGTGGCAATCACGCCGTCCATTCCGGCTTCAGAGAGCGTATGTACCATATACTCCAGCTCGGCGTCACTGACATCGGGAGCAATTTTGACCAGCAGGCTTTTGGCGGTACCGCTCTGCACACGCTGAAGCTCCATTTCTTCCTTAACCTGTGCAAGCAAATTCGACAGCTCGCTGCCGTGCTGCAGACTGCGCAGATCCGGCGTATTCGGCGAGCTGATATTGACCACAAAAAAATCACCGTACGGATATAGCGTACGGATACACTGGCGGTAATCCTCATGCGCCGATTCGTTTGGCGTCGTTTTGTTGCGGCCGATGTTCACGGCCACTGGAATCCGGCGTTTCCCCAGCGCCTTCAGCCGCTGCGCCATCGCATCGGCGCCTTCATTATTGAAGCCCATCCGGTTGATCAGCGCTTCGTCAGGCAGAAGGCGGAATAACCGCGGGCTGTCGTTGCCCGGCTGGCCCTTCGGTGTCACCGTGCCCACTTCCATAAATCCAAATCCGATTGAGGAGAAGCCCCCCACCGCTTCAGCATTTTTATCCAGGCCCGCAGCCAGTCCCACCGGAGTCGGGAAATGCAGTCCGAACAGGTCCACTGCCAAATCGGCCGTTTCGGGAACGCCGTACATCAGGCGCATTGCAGCGTTTCCGCCGGGCACGAGACTTGATTTGTTCAGTCCGCCGACAACGAGATGGTGCGCTTTCTCCGGGTCCATTTTAAAGAAAATAGGTTTGCCTAAATGTCGATACAGCACCGTTCTCGCTCCTTCTAAGGGAACCCTTAAGTGATGCAGGTAACTCCCCGATTCTGTAGGTTTCTTCTTAATTTTAGCCGTTTCCGGGGGAAAAGAAAAGTTTTTTACCCTGCAGTGCTCCGGAGCGAAACGCCGAGTATAGTATTTTTCTTGTAAACGCATTACAATGTAAGGGTAATCATTGATTAAGAGAGAAAGAGGGATGAACGATATGTCCACAAAACGCAAGCCACCCACATTGCAGCAAAAGAAAGAAGAAGTCAACCGCAAAGCAATCCTATGGATCAGTGTCAGTCTGGTGCTCCTGGTTCTTCTGATTCTTGTTTTATTTATAGTAGCAGGAAATTAATCCAGCCAATGGTAGACTTTGTGGGGGTTGGTCTGATTTTGCGGTGCACCGGACGGGAATCGTTCCTCTGGAAGCAGCGGCTCATCAGGCAGAACCCCTTTTGTAATTTCGACCTTCGTTCCCATCGGCGCCATCGCGAACAGCTCCTCCACATCCTCGCGTTTCATCCGGATACAGCCCTTGGACTCATCCTTGCCGATGCTGTCCGGCTCATTCGTACCATGAATAGCATAGTTGGTATCCGAGAGCTGCATGCCGCGGCTGCCAAATTCCCCGTTATCGCGCCCGTTCGGATTGACCACCTTATCAGAGATTTCGAACTCCCCTTCCGGTGTCCTGCCCCCTCCAAGCCCAACCTCATAGTTCCGCAGAATGATGTTGCCGCTGATCACTGCCAGACGGTGCTTTTGTTTATCTACAATAATCCTAAGCGGACTTGTAAAAAAAGGCTGCTCCGCTGATTTCCCGCCGCCGGACGCACCTGCCCCACTGCCGTTTCCCTGGCCCGCCGCCGGGACAGCCGATGCCGCAGGCCCAGCAGGCTTTGCCGAAGCTTCTGGAGACTGGGGAGCTGCCGCCGCGCGCAATGCAGCGAACTTCTTTTTCATCAGCGGAGTCGTTCCGCCCAGAATATTCTCCGGGAAAGGCTTGGTCAGCTCCTGCAGTGACTCCGGCAACGCGCCTTTACTGTTCTTGTAAGAGCGGATGGCGCTCCAGAGCACAGCCAGCTCCTCCTGGCTGCTCTGCCATGATCCGGCCTGCTTCTTCAGTCCGCCTGCTTCCGGCGGCTTGCAGGCACAGTCAACCGGATCATAGGACTGATATACAACCTTCCCTTCCTTGCCCCTCTCAATCGTAGCGGTAAGCGGCAGGTTCTTCTTCCAGAGCAGCCATTGTCCCGACCGCTTCATGGTCAGTATAGCCGTTCTGGAGGTATCCTGCCCGCTCTGCACCGTCTTGGCCAAGGCCTGGCCCACCGAAGCCGCGTCTTCACCTGTCGCCGTGAATCCCATTGCCGCGGGCTTTGAAGACTTCTCTTCTTCCACTGCCGGGGCCGACTCCTGTGCCGATACCGGGGCCTCCGGGTCTTCCAGCCCTAGGGCCGCATTCGCCGATGCCGCCTCGCCGGGTTCACCCGGACTTCCTTCCGGGGCTATCGCCGAGGGTATGAACAGCAGCAACAGCAGCACAAGCACGAGCATAACCCTATGCCTTCTAAGCTTGGACTCATGCCGCTGCCGTGCTGTATTGAGCAGTCCTTCTTCATACTCACGCAGCATTTCCGCAGGAACCTTGCTGTGCTCGAAAGCTTCATATACTCCGCCCGCCTGGTTGAAGCAGTAGTTAGCCTTCCCATGCTGGCCGTTCTTATAATATTCCTTACCAAGCAAGTACCATGCCATCTTATTATCAGGGTGCATCTGCACATATGCTTTAAGATGCTGCGAGTTTTTCATCGGGGCCTCCGGGTTATGAATTACTTTTAATCTTTATTAGTTTATATCGGCTGAATCATCAAAAAAAGACATCCCTAGCCGCATTTATCGCAGCAAAGAGATGTCTTTATGGAAATATAAGGACCTAAAGGGAGATTCCACCCTTCATTCAATCCTATATTTTGCGCAGATACGAATACCTTAGGGTCTTAACCCTCTTTGTTAAAAGGAGCATCCGCAATTTTGATGGAGTCCGTTGGGCATCCATCGGCAGCATCCTGCAGATCATCGAACAAGTCATCAGGAATCGCGGTTACACCACGGTTGCTGTCATTCTCATAGATCACTTCTGCCAAGCCTTCATCATCATAATCATAAATATCAGGGGCCGTCGCTCCACAAGCACCGCATGCGATGCAGGTATCTTTTTCGACCCAAGTGTATTTAGCCATTTTTCCTCTGCCTCCCGTTGAACAATACAGCACTGCAATAGCAGCCTGTTATTTTTCTCATATTAATATAAATAGAATACAATTTCAATGAGTTTTCAGATCGTTTCCAATATTGACGCAATATGCAGCTTCACTGCCGCCGTATTCTAAAACGGCCTATTCAGTCATCAGCAGGGTCAACCTCATGGAGATTGTCCTTCTGCAGGGAGGTCCCGCGCTCCTTATGGTTGCGCAGACGCGCCGAATGGCTGTCGCTGAGCATCCCTGCTGTCAGAACTGCATTCTCGCCGAATTTATTGCGCAGCAGGTCCATCGCTTTGGTGAGCGACTCCTTCTTGGGCTGGCGTTCGTAATCGAACAGATCCAGTTGAATCGCAGAATCCTCTTTGGGGGTCAGCCCCTGCAGAGTTACACCCAGCAGGCGAATGGGCTTGTCACCCTTCCAGTGCCGCGCAAATTGGTCGCAGACCGCCTTGTAGATGTCATCCGCATTTTCCGTTGGAGCGTCAAGCTGGCGTGAGCGGGTGATGGTCTTCATTTCAGGTGTGCGTATCGTGAGCTGTACCCCCGCCGCCACCAATCCTTGCTTTCTCAGCCGCCGCGCTACCTGGTCACTGAGATTCAGCAGAATCGGCCGGGCCTCGGCTAAGCCGACAACATCGCGCGGCAGTGTCGTCGTATGCCCGATTGACTTGCTCTGCTCCCGTTCAGGGTTCACTTCACCATGATCAATCCCGTTGCCCGCCCGCTTCAGCCATGAGCCCATCACGCCAAAATGCTCGACCAGCATACTCTCCTCCGCAGCGGCCAGCTGCCCAATACTGTAGATGCCCAGCCTTCGAAGCTTCTCCGCCGTTTTGCCGCCAATACCGAACATTTCATTGCAGGGCTTGTTCCACAGGACATCCGGCACATCGCGCAGCCGCAGTACGGTAATACCGTTAGGCTTCTTCAGATCAGATGCGATCTTGGCCAGCAGCTTATTGGGTGCAATACCGATGGAGCAGGGCAGTCCGAGTTCCTCCATAATCCGGCGCTGAATGGCTTCAGCGATTTCCAGCGGTGTCCCGAATTGGCGTGAGCCGGTAATATCGAGATAACATTCGTCGATCGAGACGGCTTCGAGCAGCGGTGTATAGCTGTAGGCAATTTGCATGAACGCAGTCGAATACTTGCGGTATAGATGGAAATCCGGCTTAATCAGAATAAGCGAAGGACAAAGGCGCAACGCCTTCTGCACCTGCATTCCCGTTGAAATCCCCTGCCTGCGCGCTGCATAGGAACAGGTAACGATAATCCCCCGCCTCAGCTCCACGCTGCCTGCAACCGCTGTTGCTTTTCCCTTGTATTGATCAGGGTCCTCCGCCTCATGCACAGAGCAATAAAAAGCATTCATATCCACATGCAAAATAACCCTGCCGCTTGTTGGATAATATTGATCCACATTCTGCACAATATCGACCTTCTTATATTCAGGGTTCCGAAGTGTTGATTTCAGCATACCTCTTCCTCTGGCGGAAGGTCAACAAATCTTGGCCTGCTGTAAAGTTCTTTGTTACATTCCCGCGTAAAAATGCTATAATATAAAAATTCAAACTTTTAGGAGGACTCTCATGTCTAAGTCCATTTCCATCTTCGATACGACGCTGCGTGACGGCACCCAAGGTGAAGGTATCAGTCTGTCGGCGGATGACAAGCTGAAAATTGCCAAGAAACTCGATGATCTGGGTGTTCACTATATTGAAGGTGGCATCCCGGGAAGCAACAACAAAGACATTGAGTTTTTTAAAAGAGTAAAGGAGCTGCATCTGAATGCCAAAATCACCGCATTCGGCAGCACCCGGCGCAAGAACTCCATTACCGAGCATGACGACAACCTGCAAAGAATGATCGACGCCGGTGTTCCCGCAGCCACACTGGTCGGCAAATCATGGGACTTCCATGTGCATACTGCGCTGCAGACTACACTTGAAGAAAACCTCGCCATGATCGGCGAATCCATCTCCTACCTCAAACGCAAGGGACTTGAAGTCATTTTTGATGCCGAGCATTTCTTCGACGGTTATAAGAACAATGCCGAATACGCTGCTGCCGTGCTGGCGACAGCCCGTAGCGCAGGTGCCGATTGGCTGGTGATGTGCGATACCAACGGCGGAACTCTGCCTTTTGAAATTCAGGAGATTGTCTCCGGCATTGCCCTTCAGCTCCCTGGAGCTTCACTCGGCATTCATACACATAACGACTGTGAGCTCGCGGTCGCCAATACGCTTAGTGCAATCGGAGCTGGGGTCCGTCAGGTTCAAGGCACAATCAACGGCTATGGCGAACGCTGCGGGAACGCCAACCTGTGCTCAATCATTCCCACCCTGCAGCTCAAAATGGGGTATCACTGCATCCCTGGCGATTCGTTACCTCAGCTTACGAATACGGCCCATTTCATCAGCGAGGTCGCCAATGTGAACCTGCCGGTGAATCAGCCATATGTTGGAAATGCCGCTTTTGCGCACAAAGGCGGGATTCATGTATCCGCAATCCTGCGCGATTCCCGCACCTATGAGCATATTGCCCCGGAGCTGGTCGGGAACAAGCAAAGAGTGCTCGTATCCGAGCTGGCCGGACAGAGCAATGTTCTGTCCAAAGCGCAGGACATGGGGCTCAGCCTTGACCCAAGCAGCGAGCAGGCCCGCAAGGTGATCGACAAAATCAAAACTCTAGAGCATCAGGGTTACCAATTCGAAGGCGCCGATGCCTCCCTGGAGCTGCTGCTTCGCGAAGCAACCGGAGAGATGAACGAGCTGTTCACCTTCGAATCCTTCAAGATGCTTGTAGAAAAAACAGCCGGACACCCCGTAGTTTCCGAGGCGTTCGTTAAGCTAAGAGTAGGCGGCCAGAACCTCTATACCGCTGCTGAAGGCAACGGCCCAGTTAATGCGCTCGACAACGCGCTGCGCAAGGCGCTGCTCACCTACTTTCCGCAGCTTAAGGATATGCATCTCTCCGACTACAAGGTGCGTGTGCTGGATGAGAAGGATCAGACCGCTGCGAAGGTGCGCGTATTGATTGAGTCCAAAGACTACAAGGATACCTGGAGTACCGTCGGCGTATCCAGCAACGTTATCGAAGCCAGCTGGGAAGCGCTGGTCGACAGTATGCGTTATGCCCTGCTTGGACAAATATCGCTGGAGAACGACAAGGAAGAGAGTAGTGAACCCCGCGGACTTGTGAATCACTAATCCTGACTCACGCCTTTTCCAGACTAAACAAAGCCCCCCTGCAGCCGGAACTTCCCGTGATGCAGAGGGGCTTTGCTTCAGTAATTGCTTAATTGCTGCTTATCAGGAGCCTGTAAGGGCAATAATTTTCTTTTCCAGCTCATCAGGGGACAGAAAACCGAGAATCACTTCGGCGACTACCCCATTTTTGTCAACCAGCACATTGGTGGGGAATACCACGCCTTTATATTTATCAAACACCTCGCCTTTAAGATCATACATGATTGGAAACGCCAGCATATACTTTCTGACAAAACGTTCCGCATTCGGCTTGTAATCCTGACTGGTCACGTTAATTCCGTAAATATCCAGCACATTTTTGTATTTCAGTGCCAGCGCATTTAGAGCCGGCGCCTCCTTCTGGCAAGGGTCGCACCAGGAAGCCCAAAAGTTAAGCAAGACCGCCTTTTCCCTGGTCCCGCCTACCTTATAGCTGTGGCCGTCTTTATCCTGCATAGAGAACGCCGGCGCCAGCAGACCCTCACCGGTACCGCTCTTAAGCTCCGAGGCTGGCTGCTGCTGAATTGCGGGAACCGCCTCCGGCTCAGGCTTCAATCTATGCTCTACCGCCAGAAAGACCAAAAATACAATAACGGCCAGGACCGTTAAATTACGTTTATTCACAGCTTTCATAGAGGTTTATCCTTTGCAAATGGGATGGGTTTCTCCTATTGTACCCCCATTACCCTCTGTTTCAAACCATCCATTATCTGCAAAAAAGAATAAAAAAGAGGATTTCGCCAAAGACGAAACCCTATGAAGAGAGAGGGGTGAACAAATGACAGCATTCCAGGGAAAAATCCAGCCCATAGCGCTGAGTTCCTCCGTACAGCTTGTGCTGGGGAAGCACTTGCTATCCTGTTATCCGCAGGAGGCCTGCGGAGTACTGCTGGGTGCTGCCGCAGCGGGCGGCATGCGCATCGACGACTATGTGCCCATGCGCAACGTAGCGCCTGACCCGCTGCATGCCTTTGTTCCCGATCCGCAGGAATGGGTTAAAGCACTCTTCCTCGATCCCGCCCCCATCGGTTTGTTTCATTCCCATCCAAACTCAGTCCCCTGGCCCTCCACCGCCGATATTCAGGGCCTACCTTCCCTAGGCTCCGAATTCAAGGTGTATCTGATCGGTTCTCCCGGATCTAATAGCAAGGAACTTCCGCGCTTGAATGGGTTTTATATCGACCGGCAGCCAGAAGCTAACGGAAAGCTCAACCTTAGGCTGCTGCATGCGCCAATCTATGGTCTGCTTAAATAAGCGTACAGGTCCCCCAGGGTCTCTATCTGTCGTTTCTGAGAAATCTCACGCATGTAGGATACCCATAATTTGGCCGTCATTTTGGCATCCTCAAGCGCGTTGTGCCGGCCATGAATAGGAATTTCGTGGACGGCGAGCAGCTCATCCAGCGTATAGTTGCTGCGGTGCGGCTCCAGCCAGCGGGCCAGCATGATTGTATCCAGCACTCTGTGGGTAAGCTGAACCTTGGAGGTTTTCCACAGAGCCGCATTTAAGAAAGACTTATCATGATTGCTGCCATGTGCCACCAGCACCTGCTGGCCGACAAATGACATGAAATTATGCAGTGCGTCCATCAAGGACGGTGCTGTTGCTGTCATCTCTTCCGAAATTCCCGTAAGCTTCGTAATATCCTCTGGAATTGCTGTCTGGCAGTTCACCAGAGTGTAGAAGCATTCCTCTTCCTTGATCTGCTCTCCCACCACCTTAATGGCGCCAAAAGATATAATCTCATCCCCATGCTGATGGGAAAAACCTGTAGTTTCCAGATCGAAAATAACGGTCTCAAGTTCAGATAGCGGGGTATGCAGTACTTCAGGACGCCGCTTCTCCCGCATAAGGGAGCGAATAAACGCCATTTGCTGTGCGGTTTGCTGCGCCGATTCCCCGCCCCTCATGGAAGCGATGGCCGATGGCATTCCGCCCTGTCTCAGGTTGTTCCAGAATCCTCCGCCTTTGTTCGGCTCCTTCATGACTGCCTCCTTTCCGCTGAACGGAGCTGACGCTGCAGGGCCTTGTGCAGACGCCTGACAAGCAGCAGACTTTCCCGCAGCTCAGACAAGAGCTGCTTATTCTTCAGATCACTTTCAGCAATGTAGTCACTGCTGGATAACAAGCCGTCCTGAACGGTATAGGGTGTATTTACACGCATGCGCAGAGCAGTTAAAAAGGCGCGGCGGATATCCTCAAGATGCTGATACTCATTCAGCCCAGCCAGCAATTCAAGCCTCTTCAGTGTCGAGCTGTCCCAGACACCGTGCAGTAACGATAAATGCCTTACAATATTAACCAGCGGGATATAAACACCATATTTAACATCAAATCCTCCGGCATAATCGCCAAAACGTTCCGTAAGTACCTGCCCGAGCAGATTCAGTGTCGCTTTATGACGGACCGTATTGCGGAGCACTGCCGTAGACAGCTTCGCATTATTTACGAATCCGGCATGAAAAGCTTCACGCCACTCCGTGGACAACGCCGCACTTCCGGCTACATGACGCATATCGGAAGCAATAATGAGATATCGGATCGGCTCCCACTCCAGTTGGCTCATCCAGCCTTCCAGTTGCCGCTTCCATTCTGGCATTGTTTTGCGCCACAACGGCTCTGAGCACATCACTTTACCTTCACATTTCTCATAGCCTGCTTCTTCAAGCACATCGGACAACATTGCCCCGAAGGCCTCAAAATATCTTGTTTTGTGCCCATCCGGTTCACCTTCAACAATTAGGCCATTATCCTGATCACTCCACAGCGTAGCTTCCTGCCTTCCGGCACTGCCGAAGACAATAAAGGAATAGGCGCAGGGAGGCGGGCCGTAGCCCGCCTTCTTCATCTGCGCCTCACATATGCCGACTGCTGTCCCGGCAATCCGGTCATGCATGGCATTGACCCGGGACAGCCATTCCTCGATCGGGATAACGTTTAACTGCTCCAGCAGTACATCTTGGCAGGCACTGCGCCTTGCCTTCAGCTCCTGCGGCGAACCGGCTGTTGTGATGGACAAATATCTTTTATCTTCGTTCCAGTCTGCCGATTCCACCTGAGCCACTCGGTCCGCCTCCCAACGAGAATTTTATAGTTTATGGGCTTTGGATTCCGAATCTGCGATCAGCTTCATTTGCTCAGGATATCCGTAAGTACCATGTTCACTGATATCCAGACCCATCAATTCTTCCTCTTCTGTTACACGCAGGCCTATGACCAGCTTCATTACATACAGAATGATGAAGGACATTACCGCTACGAATACGAAGGTTCCCGCTACGCCAAGTGCTTGAACACCAAGCTGGTGGAAGCCGCCGCCGTAGAACAAACCCGCTTCCCCGACGAGAGCGCCCTTAGTGATCAGATCAGGTGCTGCGAACAGACCCGTGGACAATGCTCCCCACATCCCTGCAATACCGTGTACAGAGAATGCATAGATTGGATCGTCCAGACCCGCTCTTTCCAGCCATTGCGAGGTCATGAATGTGAATGCTCCTGCAACCAAACCGATGATAATAGCAGCCCAAGGCTCTACATATGCGCAGGCACCAGTGATAGCAACGAGCGCAGCCAGGACCCCGTTAAGCATTGCCGGAATATCAGACTTTCCAAAGTACAGCCAGGAAGCGATCAAGGCAGCCAGACCGCCGGCGGCAGCCGCAATGTTAGTTGTCAGAGCTACGTGCCCGAAGAACCCTCCCATTGGAGACAGTGCGCTGCCCGGGTTGAATCCGAACCATCCGAACCAGAGGATGATTACACCGAGTACAGTGAATACTTGGTTATGACCAGGAATAATAACCGGTTTGCCTTCTTTATTGAACTTGCCGAGACGTGGTTTGAGCAAGATGGTTGCGACAACCGCCGCCGTTGCACCTGTAAGATGGACAACCGTCGAACCAGCATAATCCTGCATTTTCAGTTCGGCCAGCCAGCCTCCGCCCCATACCCAGTGTGCTACAACAGGGTAGATAACTACCGAGAACAGAATACCGAAGACAATGTATACGCTCAGCTTCGCACGTTCAGCCATACCACCGGATACGATAGCCAGGGAAACTGCGGCAAAAGCCATTTGGAACAAGAATTTAACGTTAAGAGTTACATCAGAGAAACCTAGGGCATTATCGAATGAAGCAGCTTGTGTATCCCCACCGTACAAAAACCCCGTAGTTCCAAAGAAGCTATTACCGTTACCGAAGCCAAGACCGAAACCAAGAGCCCAGAAGCACAAACTTGCAATAGCCAGTGTCAACACCGTCTTACCGGCTACGTGGCCGGCATTCTTCATCCGGACTGATCCGGCTTCAAGCATTGCAAACCCTGATTGCATAAAGAATACTAAGATAAATGCCAGGAAGGTGAACGCCGTATCCAATCCGATTTGCAAATCCGGTGCCGCAGGACCATCAGCAGCAAAGGCGCTAACCGGGTAGACCATCAGTGTGATCATGGCCAGGAACATCATTATCATCTTTTTCTTCATTCTTTACCCCACTCCCCAATGTCATATTTTCTAACAAAGCGTGAAACTCTTAATGTCATTATAATCAGAAGTCAGGTAAATTGACAAGACTATTTTTTTGGATACTTTAATTTATTTATGGAAGCGCACGATTTCTTCACAGTTTAACTTGGCCACCCTAAAATTGCCGATAACCCGCAGATTTACAGGCTTTTAGTGCTCTCAGATATGAGAACGCATTCAATATGCTTCTATATTTTGAATTCATTTATATGAATTTTTATTAATACTCATCGAAAAACAGCATCAAAAAAACCTTCCTTCAATAAACATAACATCTAATGTTATGTATTTTCAGGTATTTGATGTCTCACGATTAAAGGGTGTATCCTTATTGTAAGAACAAAGGATTTGAAGCATCTTTGCTCACCGCATAGCATATACTAAAAGTAAGTGTGACGTTTGACTGTACGGTTTGTCATTTGGTATCATTAAGATATTCCATATTTTATATAGTAAGAAGACGGTGTACAGAAACAGAACCGGCTTCGGTTAGCGAGGTGAGATAACTTGGGGATATGAACTTGTACCGGATCGGTGAGCTGGCCAAAGCCGCTCACATCAGTGAGCGGACAATTGATTACTACACCAAGCTGGGACTGATTTCGCCAGAATCCAGAAGCATGAAGAATTATCGGCTGTACAGCCATGAAACCCTGATTGCTTTGGAGCGTATTAATCAATTAAAGCAAGAGAAATATACTTTGGAAGAGATCAAATCCATGATGAGCAAGTGGAATGCAGCTACCCCTGAAACTGATGTTTCGGACAAACTGGTCGAGCTTGAGATTCATATGCAGCGGCTTGAGCGTGAGGTGAAGGCGCTGGAACCGATCATCAACGGGTTGAAGCCCGTTCAAGCCAGACGGGCGCTGGCTACACTGCTTCCACAAGGAGTTGCCTGTATGGAAGCGATCCGGCTTCTGCTGATGCAGGGGCCGCCAATGTAAACTGCATGTAAATTATAGTGGAGGAATGACATATGAATTCTTTGATGTATCTGTTAGTAATTGTTGCGTTTCTATTCTCCTTATGGGCTCAATTCAGAGTTAAGGGCAACTTCAATAAATGGGCTAAGGTAGCCAACATGAGCGGTATGACCGGCTACGATGCCGCCCGGCGTATGCTTGATGCGAACGGCCTTAGTGACGTTCCAATCGAACCAGTACGCGGCTCGCTCTCCGACCACTACGACCCCGTTCACCGGGTTGTGCGCTTGTCAGAGCCAGTGTATTATGAAAGCTCTATAGCCGCCATCTCTGTGGCCTGCCACGAGGTCGGCCACGCGATTCAGCATAAGGTACACTATCCAATGCTTACTCTGCGCCACCGGATGTTCCCGGTCGTCAATTTCGCCTCCGGGGTTGCGCCATTCATGCTGCTGGCCGGCTTCATCTTCAGCTCCCTTAACCTTATCGGTCTAGGTATCATTTTCTTCTCGGCTGCCGTGGCTTTCCAGCTTGTGACTCTCCCCGTTGAATTCAACGCAAGCAACCGGGCGCGCCAGGTGATGGTGGAGCAAGGCTACATTCGCAACGAGGAAGAACGCGGCGTAGCCAAAGTTCTGAATGCGGCAGCTTTGACTTATGTGGCTGCAGCCTTAGTCTCCTTGCTTGAGTTGATCCGTTTGATTGCCATGTTCCTTGGAAACCGTGACTAAGCTTGCAACCCGCAGGCATAAACAATACCCCGGAAGGCTACGAGCCAACCGGGGTATTGTTATTTCTGTCTTTAAAATAGGTTAACAGGAAAGTGCGAAAAGAACGGGCCACCAGCGGCAGCTTACCGTCGCTGCGGTGAATAAGCCCCACCGTTCTTGTTACAGCAGGTTCTACAACGCGCACCTGTGCCGGCTGCATCGGATTGGTCTGATACAAGGCCATTTCCGGAAGGAGACTCACTCCCATTCCTGCGGCAACCAGGCCGCGTATAGTATCCGTTTCCCCGCCTTCAAAGGCAATCTGCGGCTTAAAGCCAGCCTGCACACAGGCCTGCCATACAATCGGCCTCAAGGAATATCCCTGGCTGAACAAGACAAATTTCTCGTCGCGCAGTTGCTCGAGGCGAATGAGCTTCTCACCAGCCAGCGGATGATTCTGCGGAAGGATGGCGAATAGCTCCTCTGTCATAACAATATCTCCGGCGATATGCTCGGCACTCTCCGGGAAAGGCGAGATGAAGGCGAGGTCAACTTCGCCTGAGAGCACATCCTTAATCAAGGAGGGATATGCTCCCTGCTTAAAGCGAAACTTGACATGCGGGTAATGGCGCCGGAATTCCGCAACAATCGAAGGGATTAGATGAGTCCCCAGGCTGTGCGGAAAGCCGATACGGATCTCGCCGCGCTCCGGGTCCAGAAATTCATGCACCTCCGCCACAGAGCGCTCGAGCTCCTTCAGCACGGACTCGACCCTTTTGCAAAAGAGCTGTCCTACCGGCGTCAGCTGCAGGTTGCGGCCTTTTTGCATGAACAAATCTACGCCAAGCTCCTGCTCGAGCTGATGAATCTGGCGGCTGACCGCAGACTGCGCTACATGCAGTTCTTCTGCAGCTCTTGTAACATGTTCCTTTTGGGCAACCTTCAAAAAATACTGAAGCTGTCTAAGCTCCACATCTTCACCCTCTTTATCGTCGGCTTTTTTTGAATATACGGATAATTAATCCATAGAGGAAAAAACCTGCTCCGAGTCCGCTGAGATGGGCCATCCAATTCACATTTGGCGTGGCAAAGGACATAATAACCCCCATCACCAGAAGGCCGTACAACGTCTTGCGGGAGCCCTCATCCATCATCCCGCGCTGCAGTAAGGCAATATAGAGAAAGGCACCATAGATGGCGTAGATTGCGCCAGAAGCGCCTACGGAGACTGTAGCCACGTCAACAACCGAACGGCTGCTGATTGCAACCGCCAAATAATTAGCGATGAACCCTCCGGCCAAATAGAGCAGCGCATAGCGCCACCAGCCCATCAACCGCTCAAGCGGCGGGGCAAACACCAATAATGCAAAGCAGTTAAAGAATAAATGGGCAAACCCGTTATGTAAAAAAGTCGCAGCGACATAACGCCACAGCTCATCTTTTTCGGGACCCGCATTCAGAGTAGCCCCGTAATCCAGCAGTGTCTGCAGATTGGTAGAGCCGCCGTTCGCAGTCAACACAATAAACATGATTACATTTAACAGAATTAAAGTACAGGTTACCGGGTAATAGCGAATGTACCCTTTCCATTTCTCATACCTTATGAATATCATAGCACCATCCCTTTATGTATCTTGTTCTTGTCCGGTTGGACACGAAGCTTCTAAAAAGATTATAATTTATTCTGGCAGTAAGAATCCAATAATGCAATTCAAGGAGGAACAAGGAAATGACGCAAGAAAGAACAGGCGCAGCCACATTTAAAAGTAGCCCCATCACTCTCGTAGGACCAGAGCTGAAAGCCGGTGATTCCGCGCCAGATTTCGTGGTGAGCAAGAATCTGCTGGAAGACGCGTCGCTTAGCGATTATGCCGGTAAAATCAAGCTAATCAGCGTTGTACCTTCTCTGGATACCGGTGTATGCGATGCGCAGACCCGCCGCTTCAACACTGAAGCAGCAGAGCTCGGAGATGAAGTGGTCATCCTCACCATCAGCATGGACCTGCCATTCGCCCAAGCCCGCTGGTGCGGCGCCGCAGGCATTGATCGTGTCATTACACTTTCCGACCACAAAGCAGCATCTTTCGGACAAGCCTATGGCGTGCTGATCAAAGAATTCCGTCTGGATATGCGCTCGATCTTTGTAGTGGACAAGAACAACACACTGGCATATGTCGAGTACTTAGCCGAAATGACCGAGCATCCTAACTATGAAGCTGCTATAGCCGCTGTGAAGGAACTACTGTAATTATTGTAGCCAACCAAATATATGCTGAGAAAAAAAGCGGCAGAAGGACCTCCTTCTCCCGCTTTTTGCTTATGGATGAATTTATATTAGTCGATCTTATATTTGCCCAGCTTCTTGTCCAGTGACTGGTACAAACGCTGAATGACGCGGTAGTTAGCGCCAAGATCGCCAAGCGATCCTCTCGATGCGGAATAAATATCAATCGCGCAACGCACCGGCGTAGTATTCAGCACAGAAACGGTGATATCCAGCGTGCGGCCGAATCCGGTTCTTTTCTCAAGAATAATTTCTCCGACAGACTGCACCTCATGAAGCACCTTGAATCCAGGAATCTTCTTCAGCGTTGAGGATATTTCCTCCCACGCCTTGTCTCTTGAAAGAGTGTAATAACGCGTCTTTAATGCCGGATCTTTTGCACGGTCGCTTGTTCCGTCATGACTGCGAAATAAACCGACCAAGGTTCTTTTCAACGACAAAATACTTCCCCCTCTTCAAATCCCAAGTTCATTACCTTAAGTGTAACATTCTTATCCCCGGAACAAAAGGGCATTGCTCACTTTATCAAATGATCTCCATACATAAAAAGGTACCCTGCACCCGCAGCAACGCGGGAAAACAGGGCACCTTGTCAAAAACAGTTGAAACCCGCCTATGCCGTCCGGCTACAGTGTCTTCTGAACCTGCTATAGCAGGTGGGTGGCCGCAGAAGTCGTTTTTGAATTCCCCAAGTCATATAGACAGGGCTGTTCAGCTGCGCTTCATATAGATCTCCCAAGACATTATCATTGGTTCAAAACAACGAGCAACCGTAAACGCACATCGCAGGATTTATAGCTATTATATTGCTTTTTGACAAAAAAGTAAACCTGTATGCGCTTTAATTAGTAACGGATTACAATTTTCGCCCACTATGGACGGCCAGTGTTACCCCTATGTTAAATCTTCTTATGGTCCTGATCCGTGTCATCCTCTTCGTCCTGCTGCTCGTTTGCCTCTTTCTCAGCGGCTTCCAGGGCGGCAAGCTCCTCTTCCTGCTTCTTCTTCTCAACCTGCATCTGCAGCTTGTTATAAGTAGCAAAGAAGTTAAAGAAGGCCAGCATAGCAATCAATGTCGGAATACAGATCACATACAGCACCGAATACCGTAGACCAATATAAGCAAGAACCGCCGAGCCGATTAGAGTGGAGAACACACGGATCGGACGGGCGATAGTCAGCAGAATAGAATTGGTCGCCACTTCTTTGAAGGTCATCTGGTAATGGACCACAATCGAAAAGAAGTTGAACATGGAGACGAACAAAATAATCATCAGCACCAGCATCAGTATGCCGACGATTTTAAAATTGGCCATCTGAGTCATGTATACGGTCACATCAACGTACATCACGACAAACAGTAAGGTGTAGATAACCCCCCCGAGCATGCTTTTGAAATAGTTCTCTTTGTACCCTTGAAAAAAAGTGCGGAACGTACTAACATCCGTATTGCCCATAACCCATTTGCGGACCACTGTAAACAGCGCCGCTGTTGCCGGAAACACAGTGAACGGCGCTAAAATGCCAAGCGCCCAGTTGAGCGTAATCTGCTCATTTGGCCCACCTGCGTCTGAACCCAGCATAATCATCTTCATCACTGCCATGAACAGAAACGGGACCGAACATAACGCCCACAAAATATTGCTGAAGGCGATGCGTGAAATCCACTCTGTGATGCGGTATAAACCGCCCATTGCTCCTTTAAACTCCAATTCCCTTCCTCCTGTCTGTCTCGCGCATACTGCGTACCTTTACTATACCTTATTTGCCCCGGACTTTTCCAGCGCCCAAGTTGACGAATACTAGGTTATTGTCTACGCAGACTTAGCGGAGAGTCCATATATTAGAATCGTAACCACGCTAACCACTCACCTAAAGGAGGTTAACCGAATGTCCAATCCTTGTTGCAACCCGTTTACATCTACCGGCACTATCCTTGTATTGTTCATTCTGCTCGTAATCATCACCCGCACATTTATCTAATACGAAAGTAAAAAAAGAAGACGAGAACCGCCATCCGGTTACTCGTCTTCTCCTTATGAGCAAATCTGCTGCTTAAATGTCGTAATCTTCGCGCTTAGCAGGACGCGTGCTTGTGCTGCTTGGACGTGTAGACGGTTTGCGGTCTCCGCTGCGTCCGGCACCGGCGTCACGGCCAGCTCCGGAATCACGGTTGCCTTTATAGCCGCCGCCGTATCCTCCGCTGCCGTAGCCGCTGCTATAACCGCCACGGCTGCCGCCGCTTGCGTTGTCACGGTTGCCACGGTATCCGCCGCCTCCGGAACCTGTGCGGTTGCCGCCATATCCGCCGTTAGGCTTGCGGCCGCTGCGGATATCATTTTTGCCGCCCCGGCGTTTAACACGGATCGGATCTTCCGGTGTCAATTCAACCTGGGCATCCTTGGTTTCACCAGTAAGCAGCTTCATTGCTGCGGACAGCAGTTGTACCGAATCGTATTGCTCAAGCAACTGGATAGCGATGCCTTTGTATTCGTTCAGCTCACCGCCGGCTTCAACCACTGCCAGCAAACGTTCGGCTGTAACGCGCTGCTTGCCTTCAATAGCCTCAGCCATTGTCGGAAGCGGCTTGCGTGTAATGCGGTGACGGGTAACACGCTCAATCAAATGCAGGTGATCCATCTCGCGTGGAGTTACGAAAGACCAGGCGGTACCTTCCTTGCCCGCGCGGCCGGTACGGCCGATACGGTGTACATAGCTTTCCGGATCTTGCGGAAGGTCAAAGTTGATAACGTGAGTCACACCGGAAACGTCGAGTCCGCGTGCCGCTACGTCAGTAGCAACCAGGACATCAATGCTGCCGTCGCGGAATTTGCGCATTACCGCATCACGCTGGTTCTGGGACAAGTCGCCATGCAGTCCGTCTGCGGAATAGCCGCGTTTTTGCAAGCCTTCAGCCAGCTCATCAACCCGGCGTTTGGTACGGCCGAATACGATAGCCAAATCAGGGGATTCCATATCAATCAGACGGCTCAGGGCTTCAAACTTCTGGCGCTCAGGAACTTCAATGTAGGCCTGATCAATCAGAGGTGCGCTGATTTGTTTCGGGATAACCGAAACATGCTGCGGGTTCTTCAGGAACTGCTGGGCAAGACGTTGAATGTTAGGAGGCATTGTAGCTGAGAACAGCATGGTTTGGCGTTCTTCCGGTACAAGTTTGAGGATTGTCTGGATGTCTTCCATGAAGCCCATATCCAGCATTTCGTCGGCTTCGTCCAGTACAATGGTCTGCACGTCATCAAGACGGATGGTTTTGCGGTTAATGTGGTCGAGAAGGCGTCCAGGTGTACCAATAATGATTTGCGGTTTCTTCTTCAGTCCGCGGATTTGGCGGCCGATATCCTGCCCACCGTAAATGGCCAGTGAACGAAGTCCCTTGAAGCGGGTAAGCTTGCCGATTTCTTCAGCTACCTGAATAGCCAGCTCGCGTGTAGGCGTCATAACCAGCGCAAGGATTTTTTCTTCTTCACGGGCGATTTTGGAAATGAGGGGAATCCCGAAAGCTGCGGTTTTACCTGTACCGGTCTGTGCCTGTCCGATCATGTCCGATCCAGTCAGAGCAATCGGGATGGCTTGCTCCTGAATAGGTGTTGCTTCCTCAAATCCAAGCTCCAAGATTGCTTGTAGCACTTTTGGCTCCAAGCCGAATTCTGCGAATGTTTTCAAATTATTCATGCTCCTTCTATATAGTGGACATTCCACATGCTTGTCTGTATTCTTAAGTAGCGGTAAACACACTTATAGGCTGTCCAATCATGCCGGATTCTCTGCATGGTTTAACGTGCGCGTTTGGGACCAAAAGCTGTCCTTAGATCAGGCCAATTATATCCGCCTGAACAATTGTAATTTCGCATTCTAA
Source organism: Paenibacillus sp. BAC0078 (assembly GCF_054483875.1). NCBI lineage: Bacteria > Bacillati > Bacillota > Bacilli > Caryophanales > Paenibacillaceae > Paenibacillus > Paenibacillus sp. BAC0078. Next base: position 435,879 of record NZ_JBTLRW010000002.1, on the reverse strand, counting down.
GCAATGCAAAAATACCATTGTAACGTCCTACTCAAGAATATCCTATACATTATATCACAAACCCCTTTAGGAATACCAGTACATTCCTTTCTTTCATTATTTACATTTAAAGACAGAGGTGAACCTGCTTGTCAAGCTTAAGACTAATCGGAAATTACCTGGCTGTCATCTTCGGTTCGGCGATGATAGCCTGCGGCTTTAACCTGTTCCTCATCCCCCACAGGCTGCTCAGTGGCGGGGTATCCGGGCTCGCCATGCTGGTGGGCTATTTTACACCGTTTAATATCAGCCTGCTGTACCTGCTGTTCAATGTGCCTCTGCTGGTGGCAGGCTGGTTCCAGCTCGGCCGGAGATTTATCACTCTCAGCATCCTCTCTGTAGGCGCCACTACCTGGCTGATGGCACTAATTCCCACAGCTACAGTGGCATCGGATATGCTGCTGGCCTCCGTCTTCGGGGGAGTGCTTGTGGGCGTCGGCGCCGGAATATCCTTCCGGGTAGGCGGTTCTTCCGGCGGGTTCGATATTCTTGGCTCCATTATCACGCGTTACCGCGACTTTCCCATCGGCAATGTGCTGGTGGGGTTGAACGGGCTTGTAATTCTCGCCGCAGCTTATTTTGACAACAACTGGAACCTCGCGCTCGCTTCTATGATATCCATCTATGTCAGCGGCAAGGTTGTTGATCTGATCCACGTCAGTCACATTAAAGTTACCGTATACATTGTAACTACAAGGACGGACGAGCTGCTGCAGCAGTTGCTCGGGCTACAGCGCGGAGTCACAAAGATCAAGACAGAGGGCGCTTATTCTCATGTGGAAAGGGACATGCTAATGACAGTAACAACCCGTTATGAGCTTGCAGAGCTGAAGCGGATCATCAGAACTAGCGATCCTCAGGCTTTTGTCAATATTGTGGAAACGGTCGGAGTCATGGGCTCATTCCGCAAAAGGTAAATCCTCAAAAGAAATGCGCATATATTGAATATATGATATATTAGAACCACGCAGGACCCTTAACAATTTCATGAAGATTGTGATTTACCCTCTTTTTTCCAAGCACTTCGTTTTCCGGGTGGACCTTGAATTTCAATTCAGTTCGATTCGAAAAAGGAAAGGGTGATTTTTGTGGAAATGGAAACGGTAAAACTGTCAGCAATCGTCATGAGATGGTATCCGGATATGATGCCTTTTCTAAAACAGGACGAATTGAATTCCGTAATCGTTCTGCGTGACGGTCTGAGTATTCTGGAGCCTGCCGATGCCATGGATATCATCCATTACAGCATTTGCGAGCATCAGAATTCTGCGTATCTTCATTAAGCAAGCGCCAGATGTCAGATTTGGATAGTTGCCGCTTTGGATTCGGCCACGCGCCGGCTCCAGGCGGCATTTACTTTTTCAGGCAGAGTTTTAAAAAATCTGTACATCCCGTACGTAAACAACAAGAGCAGTATTTTACAGTCAAAATTACAGGGATTGTTACAAGTCTGTTCTTTTTGGAAGCTGCCGTTCCTTTATACTTAACGGGAATGTATATAAAGGGAGAGAATAACGAATGAACATCACCTGGGCTTTACTGATGATGGCTCTAGGGGGCGTTGGCGTTCAGCATAATGCGCAAGACGCCGATGTGGCAGCCGCACTGCAATCTGCCTCGAATCCCCCCATTGTCGCACAACACACCGAGAATTCTGGCACAGCAGCACCTGCACCATCTCCGGGCACCACACCGGGCACCGGGGCCTCACCGGGAACGGACACCGCTTATACCGATCCACAGCCCGATGCCCCGAAGGTTAAAGGCATATACGTAACAGCGTACAGTGCCGGAGGATCCCGGATGGAATCCCTGCTCGCCCTGCTCGACAAAACTGAGCTGAATTCCATGGTCATTGACATCAAGGACGATGCCGGGTACATAACCTACAAAACGGATAACGCGGAGCTTCAGAAAATGGGCCAACCACAGCCCTTCATCGGAGATATCAACAAGCTGATGGCACGTCTGAAGGCGCATAATGTATATCCAATTGCGCGAATTGTTGTCTTTAAGGACTCCGTACTTGCCAAGAAAAATCCGCAATTATCCTTTGTAAATCCGAACGGCTCTGTCTGGACCAATAAAGGCGGCGACAGCTTCGTTAACCCTTATAATCAGAATGTATGGAAATACAATGTAGACATTGCCAAGGAAGCCGTTAAGCTGGGCTTTAAAGAAATTCAATTCGATTATGTCCGCTTCCCTGAAGGCTTCGAAAAACGCGCAGATACACTGAAATATACGAAAAGCGACCGTCCACGCGTCGAGATCATCTCCGATTTTGTCAAATATGCCAGATCGGAGCTTGGCCCGCTCGGTGTCCGCGTATCGGTTGACATCTTCGGTTATGCCGCTTCTGTCCCTGCTGCAGAGGGAATCGGCCAGGATTTCGTGAAGATATCGAAGAATGTCGATGTCATCAGCCCTATGGTCTACCCGAGCCATTATTCAACCGGGTGGTTTAATGTAAAAGATCCCGACAAAAATCCATACGCAACGATCAAAGGCTCTATGGTCGATACGCACAAAAAGCTCAACCCTCTAGGCAGCCGCAAGCCGATCATCCGGCCTTGGATTCAGGACTTCACCGCAAGCTGGCTTGGAAGCGGACATTATGTCAAATATGGCAAACAGCAGGTTGAAGACCAGATCCGCGCCATGAAAGAGCAGAAAGTCGATGAATATCTGCTCTGGAACGCCAACAACCGCTACACATCAGGCGTAGATTACGAAAAATAGGTTACAGCAATTATCTCTCATTAGCATAATCATCATATAATTGATAAGGACCCGGCGTCTTGCTGGGTTTTTTATTGGGGATTATCCCCAGTAAAGAAAATATGGATAACGAGGCATACGCTAATGATACAAACTTATTCAATCAAGCAAAAAGCTGGGCAGTTCCTGCATATTTTGATTCCCATTCTTATTACACAAATTGCATTGTCAGCGATAACCTTCTTCGATACGAATATGTCCGGCAAATATGGTACGAGCGATCTGGCAGGAGTAGCCATTGGCACCAGCCTGTGGTTTCCGATTCAGACAGGCCTCAGCGGCATTCTTATGGGCATGACACCAATCGTCTCCCACCTTATCGGCAGCAGGAAGAACAAGGATGTGGCCTATCAGGTGACTCAGGGCATATGGCTCTCACTGCTGGTATCAGTGCTTGTACTGGTAATCGGAGGCTTCGCTCTAACTCCTGTGCTTAACTTCATGAATTTAGAGCCGCACGTACGTGATATCGCCTTCCGTTTCCTGTGTGCTATCTCGGTTGGGGTGATTCCCTTGTTCGGCTATACCGTAGTGCGCAGTTGCATTGATGCGCTGGGACAGACACGTGTCTCCATGCTCATTACACTGATCGCGCTACCGGTGAATGTCGGGCTGAACTATCTGCTTATCTTCGGAAAATTCGGCTTTCCCCGCCTTGGCGGTGTAGGGGCCGGAGTGGCGTCAGCTATAACCTATTGGGTGATTTTTGCCATATCACTGCTCATTGTTTACCGCTATGAGCCCTTCAAAAGCCTGCAATTGTTCCGCAGATTCTACGCTATGTCTTTGCAGAGCTTCAAAGAACTGCTGAAAATCGGTGTGCCTATCGGCTTCTCTATCTTTTTCGAGTCGGCGGTTTTCTCGGCGGTAACGCTCCTCATGAGCCGCTTTGATACGGTGACTATCGCCGCTCACCAGGCAGCGATTAATTTCGCCTCAACGCTGTATATGATTCCGCTCAGCATCAGCATGAGCCTGACGATACTCGTCGGCTTTGAGAGCGGGTCCGGCAGATTAAAGGATGCCCGCCAATACGGAATTTTGGGAATCGGCTCGGCTGCTGTGCTCTCTCTGGCTACAGCACTGGTCCTGCTGTTCGCAGGGAACCATGTTGCCGGCCTGTATTCGGATGAGCCTGAGGTCATCGCACTAATCCAGCATTTTCTGATCTATGCGATATTCTTCCAGATATCCGATGCCATCGCTACCCCCACACAAGGGGTACTACGGGGATACAAGGATGTAAATCCGGCCTTCATCATCTGTTTTGCAGCCTATTGGGTTATCGGTCTTCCTACAGGCTATTTGCTGGCTACCTATACAGATCTGGGAGCTTACGGCTACTGGATCGGACTGATCACAGGTTTAGCCATAGGGGCCATTCTGCTCCTGTCCCGGCTCGTCAAGGTGCAGCGGCGTTATGCACTCCTCAAGTCAAAGAGTGTTTAAAAACAACAAAAAAAGGAACAGCGCGGATCATTCCGCAACTGTTCCTTTTTTTGTGGACCTTCATAAGCAGCTACACGGCTGCAACGATTTTATTGAGAAAGACGGGAGGCCAATTCATAAAGCTCTTTGTCAAAGTCTTTTTTGGTGTTTACAACCAGGTCGATATCCGTGAGCACCAATTCACCCTTGATGATTCCGCAAGCTTTATCGGACTGACCTTCGATCAGCGAACGTACGGCAAAGTCACCCAGGCGGCTGGCCAGATTGCGGTCTCCTGGAGTTGGTGTGCCTCCGCGTTGAATATGTCCCAGAACGGTAACACGCGCGTCCAGAGAAGCGTGGCGGTCCTTCAGCGCCTGAGCCACATCTTCACCCTTACCCACGCCTTCAGCAACAATAACAATACTGTGGCGTTTGCCTTTGGCAAAGTTATCGCGCATACGGTCAGCTACCTCGTTCAAGTCATACGGCATTTCCGGCACCAGAATCGTTTCCGCTCCGGAAGCAAGGCCTGCATGGAGGGCGATGTCTCCGCAGTGGCGTCCCATTACCTCTACGATGGATGAACGTTCATGGGAGGACATTGTATCACGGAGCTTGTTGATCGCATCAACAACGACTCCTACCGCAGTATCAAAACCAATGGTGTAGTCCGTGAAGGAAATATCGTTATCAATGGTACCCGGCAGAGCCATGGTGTTGATGCCCAGCTTGCTGAGTTTGTTGGCGCCTTTGTAAGAACCGTCTCCACCGATAACTACCAAACCGTCGATACCCATTTCATTCAGGATATCCGCACCCTTTTGCTGTCCTTCAGGTGTCTGGAACTCCAGGCAGCGGGCAGACTGAAGAATGGTGCCCCCGCGCTGGATAATATCACCGACACTGCGCAGATCCATCGGGAAGATGTCCCGGTTCAGCAGGCCTTGATATCCGCGCTGGATTCCAAACACTTCAATGCCAAAGTAGATTGCACTGCGCACAACAGCGCGAACTGCGGCATTCATGCCCTGCGAATCTCCTCCACTGGTTAATACTGCGATTTTTTTTACGTTTGCCATCCTGTTTGTTCCTCCTTAAAATTGTGCATCTAATACATATGCTTGCGTATCCAGCGGCTGTTCACGAAGAAGAACAGTCTTGTCAGCGGACTTCTTCTCATCAGACGTTTGGATACAGAGCGAACCTCCCGCTGTTCGCTGACTTTTGGATCGGATAAATAAAGTGCCAGCAGCCCCTCGATGACCATGCGGTGCATTGAGGTCTCCGGAAGATTCTGGACGTCCCTGCGGGCCCACTCCACAATGGAAGCGATCCGATTCAGCATGGTATCAGTATTGTCATAATAATTGCAGAAATTGAGGTCTCCGCCAGCCCGGTCTTCGTCCTGGTCAATCAGATAATCCAGCATAATGTGCAGTCCACAAAGATGCGGAAAATACGCAGCACGAATCGAAGCCGATGCCGATGTGCTCAGCTTGGGGTCGCATGAAGCCAGAAAAAGCATAAATACGCCCAGGGTAGAACCCGTTGCGGCCGCAAACTCATTCCACTGCAGGTGCGGAGCACGTTTCCCTTCCTCCTCCCACCATTCCTTCAAGGCAGCTTCCCGGAGCTCTGGGCGGATGTGCTTATAAACCTGCAAATCCGTATACAGAACAGCCAAATCATGTATTTCTGCAGCAGCCGCAGCGTACCCCGGCAAAAGCGAGGTCATCTCCTGACATTTGCGGACAAGTCTGTGCAAGTATCCGCCGTCGTTCTGCTCGCTGCGCAGCGCATAATAATTGACAAGTTCAGCCTCGGGATTAATCGCATCCAGCATGGATTGATGCAGCAGCCTGAAGTCGGCAGGGTCAAGCGAAGTACTGCGGTCACACAGGTTGTCCAGATAATCACTGATCGTTTGATAGGCAACAATTAGCGGAATCAGTATATGTCTCATCGACAAATTGCCGGCGGCATAGATCCCGCCGCCTTCGCAGTGAAACTGTTTGGTTTCAATGCTGGCAAGCGCTTGCTTCCGTAGCTCGGGATCGGGAATCCCCTCCGCATCTTCACGCCAGAAATGTAGACATTCCCGCACTTCCGGCAGCACGTACTTGTAGACCCTGTTCATCAGCCCAATCGGGCCGCGAGGGCTAAGGTAACGGCCTTGCTCAAATTCATTCAATGACAGTGCCTCCACATTGTTGTCTCCTTATCCAAATCACCATTTATTATAATATGATCACCCACATTTGTACAAACAACAAAATCACTTTCGCAAAACCAGTGAAAGATTCTGAAATACGCCATTTTCCTCAAACATAGCTTCTATTCTATGTGATATACTAGGCGTATTTCATATTCGGAGGAGTGCAGGTTCATGTATTCAGGACGGACCGGCGGCCAGTACAGCGATCAGAACTGGCTGCGATCCTTTATGTTCACGGTTTATGGCACAAGCGTGCTGGTAGTTTCATATTTTCCGCTATTTTACACTCATCTGGGCTTCAGCAACCAGCAGGTAGGCGTCCTGTATTCCATCGGACCGCTGATTTCCATTCTGTCCAATCTGTTCTGGAGCATGATCAGCGACAGGCTGGGCACGATCAGGAAGATTATGGCTATTTTGCTGGCCGGACAATTGGTAACCGCTTTTATGCTGGCAAGGGCTGAGGATTTTTCAAGTGTTATGCTTATTTTATCCCTTTTATATTTCTTCTATTATCCAATATTTCCTCTTGCAGATACGATGGCAATCAAAATCGCCCAGCGCCACGGGCGTAATTTCATTACCATCCGTGTATTCGGCTCGCTGGGTTACTCCTTTTTCGCGCTTACCATTGGTTATGTGCTTCGAGCAGCAGGAACATCCTCAAGCATTGCGGTCTGTATCGTAATTGTTGCAGTCGCACTGCTGATTACTTTAGGACTGAAGGATGTCAAACGGACCGAAGGTGACGCGCCAAGCTCCCCCAAGGCCCCAGGCAAATCTCCCAAGGGCGAAGGGCTGAAGCAAATTTTGCTGCAAAAGGAAGTACTGTGGTTTTTCGGCAGCGTTTTCGTGCTTGCGGTCGGCTATAGAATGAACGAAGCCTTCCTTACTATCAGCCTTAAAGAGATGCACGCCGGTGATGAGATAGTCGGCTGGGCGCTGCTCGCTTCGGCACTGAGTGAAATTCCGGTCTTTTTTGCACTTAGCAAATACGGAGATAAGTTCAAAGAGCTGCCGTTGCTCGCCTTTGCCAGCCTGATGTTTGCTCTGCGCTTTCTGTTCATGTCCCTGGCTAATGACCCGGTTGCCGTAATTGCCATACAGGCTATGCACAGCATTTCGTTCGGCACATATTATGTGACGGCTGTCCGGTACATCACGCGGATCATCCCCGATCATCTCCGGGCAACAGGCATGGCGATCTTTACTGTCGTCTGGTCCAGCGCATCCGGTCTGCTTAGCGGCACATTCGGCGGGGTGATCTACGAGAATGCCGGACGCACAATTTTCTACATCGTGGCTATGTGCTTTTCGCTGCTGGCCTTTGTCGGTTTTCTGTCCAAGCACTTGCTGGATGATAACAGAATCGGGGCCGGGCGGTATTTCCGCAAAAAGAGCAATTAGCCCGGGATGTCTTCAGGGCTAAGCTTGAATATATCCGTCGACACGGCTGCAATCTGCACCAGTACAGCAGATAGCGGCCGTATCGGCTTGGCTTGTACAGCTTCAAAACAAAAAAACACAGTTCCCGAAAGAACTGTGTGCTTTGAATTACTGGTTACCACTCATTCAAGTGCTTGCCATATCAAATATATATTGGGACTGACAGAACAACTGTCCAGCCGTTTCTTATAATTTAACTACGTTAGCTGCTTGAGGACCGCGGTTACCATCAGTGATGTCGAATTCTACTGCTTGGCCTTCATCCAAAGTCTTGAATCCGTCACCTTGAATTGCTGAGAAGTGAACGAATACATCTTCGCCGCCTTCTACTTGAAGAAAACCATAACCTTTTTCTGCGTTAAACCATTTTACTGTACCTTTCAAATGAACAACCTCCTAAAAATACCGCCATATATGACGTATGCTTACATTATACCCCAACTCTGCCTGCAAAGCAATCCATCATTTCCCTTCGCGCGTGATAATATTTGCTTTTCACTTCCCCTCTGCGTTATCATTGACCCAAAAGCCAAAAATCGCCAGGGTGGTAATGATAATGATAAAAAAACATGAAATATACAAAACGGACAAATGGAATATGATGACGGTGGAGGTTCAGGGCCGTTATATTGTCCTGCGCGAGATTTCCGATCAATGGGGAGAAGAAACGCATACCTTTATGAGCCGTCCGGCCATGATGGAATGGGTTAATAACCGCTTCAACAAAGAATCATATAAGGATAATGAGGAAGAGTACAAGAACATCATGGCTGCCTTCAAGCAGGTATAACTATGGGTAACGAAAGTCTGGCCATCTTCGTAGTTGTCGTTCTCTGTCTCGGAGCAGTTCTGATTATGGGCAAGGACAAGGTGCCTCCCCGCCTGAAGCGGGGGATGGCCCTGACTGCGGTCATATTGATCGCCTTGGCTTTTATCTTCATTATTTATAGCTTGTTGGCATAACTTCCGCGGCATTGGACAAGTAGAAACGGCTACGCCGTCCTTAAAAGGACGGCATCCGTTTCAGCGAGAAATATAAGGATAAAGTATAGGGTGAAACTTATACTTTCTTATATTTTTAATAATCAGGATTTGGCAGGGCATACTAAGCCGACCTTAAATGTCAGGAGGCTGCCGTCAATGTCCTTTTTCGCCAAGTCCCTCCCGCTTCTGCTTGCCTTAAGCCTGCTGCCGGGCGATCTCGCAATGTCAGCAGCACCGCAGAAGACTATGCCTACTACATCCCATCATCCGAGGAGGATTTCTATGGAACAGTTATTGAAAAGAAGTGAAGTGCCCGCCGAAAACCGCTGGAAGCTTGAAGACATGTTTGCCTCACAAGATCAATGGGATGCAGAATATAAGGAAGCAAAGGAGCTCATCAAGAGCGCCGCTGACTTCCAGGGCAAGCTGGACTCCCCTGAAGCGCTTAAGAAGTGCTTTGAGCTGGATGATAAGCTGTCCCTGCTGACCGAACGCCTCTATGTTTACGCGCATATGCGCCAGGATGAGGATACGGCTGCACCAGTCTACCAAGCCCTCTCCTCTAAAGCGAAAAAGCTTGGCGTTGAAGCCGGGGAAGCCCTTTCTTTTGTCACACCGGAAATTCTGGCTCTGCCCAATGAGAAGCTCGACCAGTTCATTGCTGATCCCGGCCTGAAGGACTATACCTTCACCTTAACGGAAATGAAGCGTGAGAAAGCGCATGTCCTCTCCAAAGTGGAAGAAGCCCTGCTCGCACAGGTCGGCAATATCTCTCAAGCGCCGCAGACGATCTTTGGCATGCTGAACAATGCGGATCTGAAGTTCCCTAAGATCAAGAACGAGGAAGGCAAGGAAGTGGAGCTGACGCACGGCAGCTACATTCAGTTCCTGGAGAGCCCGGACCGTGAGGTTCGCAAGAATGCTTTTAAGGCGGTCTATGAAACTTACGCCAAGCAAAAAAACACAATTGCCGCCACACTGAGCGCCAATGTGAATAAGAATGTATTTTACTCGCGTGTGCGCAAATATCCTTCCGTTCTGGAAATGTCGCTCTATGGCGACAACATTCCTAAGGAAGTGTACACGAACCTGATCGACACCATTCATGAGAGCCTGCCGCTGATGCACCGTTACATGAAGCTGCGCCAGAAGCTGCTGGGCGTCGACGAGCTACATATGTATGACCTGTTCGCACCGCTGGTGGATGAATATAAGCTGGACATTACCTTTGAAGAAGCCAAGAAGATTACCAAAGAAGGTCTGAAGCCGCTCGGCGAAGATTATCTGGGTGTGCTTCAAGAGGGCTATGACAACGGCTGGATTGATATTTATGAAAATGAGAACAAACGCACGGGCGCCTATAGCTGGGGAGCCTACGGCACTCACCCTTATGTGCTGCTCAACCACAACGATAATCTGAACAGCATGTTCACCCTGGCACATGAAATGGGCCATGCCCTGCATTCCTACTATTCTGACAATGCGTTGAAATACCGGGATGCGCAGTACACGATTTTCCTTGCAGAGGTGGCTTCCACGACCAACGAAGCGCTGCTGATGGATTATCTGCTGAACAAGTCAACTGATCCGAAGGAAAAAATGTATCTGCTCACGTATTACGCCGACCAATTCCGTACCACCGTGTTCCGGCAAACGATGTTCGCCGAATTTGAGAAGATCATCCACCAGCGTGCCGAAGACGGCGAATCGCTGACTCCGCAGGATCTCTCGTCCATCTACTATGACCTTAACGTCAAGTATTATGGCAAGAATATGGTTGTGGATAAGGATATCGAGATGGAGTGGGCGCGGATTCCGCATTTCTACAACAGCTTCTATGTCTATAAATATGCTACCGGCTTCTCGGCGGCAACCAGCTTCGCCAAGCAGATTCTGGAGGAAGGCAAACCGGCGGTGGACCGTTACCTCGGCTTCCTGAAAAGCGGCGGCAGCGACTATTCGATCAACATTCTATCCAAGGCGGGAGTCGACATGTCCTCTCCTGAGCCGATTCGTGAAGCTATGAGTGTGTTTGAGAGCGTGATTGAGCAGATGGAACAGTTGACCAAATAAGGCATAAAGCATAGTATTACCGTAGTCCCCTGCCCGGTGCGGGCAGGGGATTTCTAGTGCCACCACGTTCAGAGGAGGAAGTTATTTGAAATTGCAATGGTCACTAATATTAGGTCTGATCTTCGCCCTGCTGACAGCCGTTTTTGCAGTTATCAATGTAGATCCGGTTCAGGTTAACTTTTATTTTGATCAAGTCAGCCTTCCGCTGATTCTGGTTATACTCGGCTGTGCGCTAATCGGCGGTGTTATTGTCGGGTCCTACGGAATTTTCCGCCAATACAAGCTGCAGAAGCAAATCAAAGTGCTTACGGCAGAGCTGAACAAGCTCCGTGACGCGGGTAATTCTTTGGATGTCATGCCGAACCTTAAGGACAATCTTACCTCAAACAACTTGCCTGAGCTCTAAGAGTATACAAAGAACAGGAGGACTATACCTTGCTTACCATTCAACCTAATGAAGAGTACATTCTATCCATACTAAAAAAACTGCTCGATACCCCCAGCCCCAGCGGCTTTACAGCACAAGTCATGAGTCTGGTCGCTGAGGAGGCGGCGGCACTGAACGTGCCACTCAGCTGGAACGAAAAGGGCGGGGTTATCCTCACCGTTCCGGGCCTCGATCCTTCACGAACCATCGGCATCAGCGCCCATGTGGATACGCTCGGAGCCATGGTGCGTTCGATTAAGCCAAACGGTACACTGCGCCTGACCTCAGTCGGCGGCTTTGCGATGAACAGCATCGAAAATGAGTATTGTGTCATTCATACCCGCTCTGGCTTAACCTACACGGGCACTATTCTGACGAGCCACCCTTCAGTCCATGTGTACGCGGATGCGCGGGACTTCAAGCGGGCAGAGGAAAATATGGAGGTCCGCATCGACGAGCTGGTCTCGACCAAGGATGATGTGCTGAAGCTCGGCATCTCTGTCGGCGATTTCATCTCCTTCGATGCGCGTGCAGTGATTACGTCAAGCGGCTATATCAAGTCGCGCCATCTCGACGATAAGGCCAGTGTTGCCGCATTGCTCGGCCTGCTGGAAAGCATGAAGCGCGAAGGCTGGAAACCGCTGTACAATCTCTCCCTGCTGATCTCCAATTATGAAGAAGTAGGTCACGGCGCAGCCTGGATTCCTGGCGAGATCAGTGAGATGATCGCCGTCGACATGGGCGCTATGGGCGATGATCTGAGCTGCAAGGAGACCGATGTCTCCATCTGCGCCAAGGATTCCTCCGGCCCATATGATTACGCCATGACGGGACGACTGATTGAGCTGGCGAACAAGCTGGCGATTCCTTTTGCGGTGGATATTTATCCGCAATATGGCTCCGATGCCTCCGCAGCGCTGCGGGGCGGGAACAATATCCGTGCCGCGCTGATCGGCCCGGGCGTACATGCCTCCCACTCCATGGAGCGCACCCACAAGCAAGCCGTGCTGAACACGGCGAAGCTGCTCGCCGCATATGTGGGCGGGAACTGAAGCCAGCTTCGGCAAAAAGTGGCGGGAATGGCTGCGCAAGCCATACCTGATTGCCGCAGCCGTTCTGCTAGGGATAGCCATCACCATAGCTGTGGTGATGCTGGCTCATTCGCATAAGAAAGAGGCCTTTGACGGCCTGCCTCACAAATACAGCTACTTGCAAGCGGACAGCTCAAGTAAGGCAAAGCTACATATGATGCTGGTCGCGCCGGAAGACATCGTGCTGCGCAAAGCCGGCACGCCACTGCGCCCTATTGCCGCATACGGGATTAACGGCGGCTTCTTCTACGGCAGCGACCTCCTGTCGGTGGCAATTATGAATGACCGCCCGGTGAACGGAGCGCCAAGGGCTTATGGCTCTGGCTGGTTCAACGCTAAATATCCGCGTGGAACGCTCGTTTGGGATGGAGCCAGCGGCACATTATCGGTACAGGTTGTCTCCTCTGGAGACGAGCTGGAGGTCAGTGACCGCGGGCATTACTGGGCGCAGGGCGGTATCAGCATGAATCTGCAGCACGAGGAGCTGTGGCAGACGGCTGCAGCCGCAGAGCAGCTTCCCTTTGCGGACGAGCAGCGGATGCGCTCAGGGCTGGTCTACGCCCAGGACGGGAAGCTGTGGCTGATCGTCACGCAGGCGCGCTGTACGGCAGAGGAATTCCGTACAGCCGTTCTGGAGACCGTCCCCGGCGAGGGGCGGGAAGGCATTTTTCTCGACGGCGACGGCTCCTCACAGATGAACGCCGACGAGGCTGTGCTGACCGGCGATTCACGCCCGGTCGTGCAGATGATTGCCGTGGCGGGAGCGGAGCAGCCGTAGGATGTAGGTTATATGGGGTACGGATTCAGTGATCTTGCGCTGAAATCCGTACCCTTTTTCTAATATTAAAAGGGGTCAACAGATGCGCTTAGCCGCATGTCTGATACCGGGGATCGGTATTTTTTTTATCCCTGTTCAGAATCCGCAGTGTCGTTCCCGACTTGGCAATAAGATAGTGGACACTCTCCGAGTCTTCTTCCTCTATTCCATCCACCGAGAGAACGGCTGTCAACCTAATTCGCGTAGCATTTCGCTCTGTTACTCTGATGCGCAAGGGAACAAAGGGAATAACGCCAGTATCACCTACAATAACGTAAAGCCTATTGTTCCTCGAAACGGTCTGCAGATTGCAGAACATTCTGCCACTCATCGCGATTCCCCAGTATTTCCGGAAGTAAGCGATCACCTTGGCCCTTGTGCTGAATTTCAGCGGCAGCCGCTTATACTCTACCCCGTCCACTGTGATAACCCTGTTCTCATCAGCAGAATCATACACATCGAACCAAACCCTCTCCGCAGCGGTAATGAAGGCTTTCAGTTCACTGTCCGTTTGGGTTGCTCTCACCATTAATATCTCCTCCTCGCAATATAGTATTACAAGCTTGGTAATGCGCTTGTGTACTAGTCCACGAGGAGACACTCATTGTAGGGTTGCAAAGGGAACAGTAGAAAGGGAACCAAGAACATAAAACGGCTGTGCCGTCCTTTAAGGGATGGCACAGCCGTTATGACCAAATAAGAGAGTAATTTACTTCCACACCTGCTCCAGCTTATCCGAGTAGAACAGAATAGCTTTTCGGTAGCTGGCGATGCCTTCGTCAGAGGAGGTCTCTGCGAGCAGCGTCAACAGCAGCTTCATCGCTTCGCTGTGTTCGCCTAGGTTATGCAGTGTCATGGCAAGGAACACAGCAAATTCCTTATTCTGCGGAAATTCGCCGATGCCCTGCTCCAGCACCTTCCTTGACTGAGCGTATTCCCCCAGCGTTCTGTAGGTACTGCCAAGTCCGAGCAGCGCACCCATCCGCTCTTCCGGGGGCAGGCCAAGCGACAGGGAGCGCTCATAATATGGAACAGCCTCCCGTTCCAGGCCCAGCACATCATGGGTCCAGGCAAGCTGATAATGCAGCTCCGCATTGCCTTCATCCTCTGCCAGAAGCCGAAGCAGCAGACTTCTCGCTTCCTCGGCTTGACCGGCACTGCGCAGGGCGACGGCAGTTTCGATTGAATGAACCATCTAAGCCTTCCCCGCAATCTTCTCTGCAAGCTCATTAAGATACGTCCAGCGCTCCATCAGGCGCTCCAGCTCCGCTTCTCCCTGCCGCTGCTGTTCTACCAGCTCCTGCAGCTTAACGGAGTCAGCAAAGGCCGCCTCCATCTGTGTGCTGATGTCCGCAAGATGCTGCTCAGCCAGTTCGATTTGCTCGTCAATGCTCTCAAATTCCCGCTGTTCCTTGAAGGTGAACTTCAGCTTCTCTCTGGACGGAGGTGCGGGCGCAGCACTTTGTCCCTGCTCTGGCGTTGAGCCGCGTTTGCCGGTTCCCTCATCCTTGGCGGCTTCGCCGCCACGGGCCGGAACATTCTTGGCCAGCCACTCCTCATATTCACTGTAGTCGCCGACATGGAGCCGGATGCTTCCATTCTCAAAAGCAATCAGCTTATCCACGGTCCGGTCCAGGAAAAACCGGTCATGGGATACGGTGAAGACAACACCGGGAAACTCCTCAAGATAATCTTCCAGCACGGCAAGCGTGCTGATGTCCAGATCGTTGGTCGGCTCATCCAACAGCAGCACATTGGGCGCACCCATCAGCACCCGCAGCAAATACAAGCGTCTTTTCTCGCCACCCGAGAGCTTGGCGATTGGAGTCCATTGCATCACCGGCGGAAACAGGAACCGCTCCAGCATCTGGCCCGCTGTAATGACGCTGCCATCGGCTGTGCGGATAATCTCTGCCTCCTCCTTAATGTACTCAATGACCCGCTGGGTATCATCCATCTCCTGGTGCTCCTGTGTGAAGTACCCCAGCTTAACGGTAGCGCCAAGCTGAACCTCACCGCTATCCGGCTGAAGCTTGCCGGCAATCAGATTCAGCAGCGTAGATTTGCCGCTCCCGTTCGGACCGACAATCCCTACCCGGTCCTGCGGAACAGCGATATAGGTCAGATCCTTGATCAGCGTCCGGCCGCCAAGCACCTTGGTCAGATCCTTGAGCTCGATGATTTTCCGGCCAAGACGTGTTGAAGCCACGGAAATATCCAGCTGGCTTGCCGAAGCAGGTCCCTGGCTCTCCTTCAGCTTCTCAAAGCGGTCGATTCTCGCCTTCTGCTTCGTGGAGCGGGCTTTGGCCCCGCGCCGAATCCAGGCCAGCTCGGTGCGCAGCAGATTTTTGCGTTTCTGCTCCACCGAAGCCTCACGTTCCTCGCGTTCGGCCTTCAGCTCCAGAAACCGCGAGTAGTTCGCTTCATAGCGGTACAACTGTCCGCCATCTAGCTCCAGCATGACACTGGCTACCCGTTCCAGGAAGTAGCGGTCATGCGTTACCATCAGCAGCGCGCCGCGCCGTTTCTGCAAATATTGCTCTAGCCAGGCTACGGAATCCGTATCAATATGGTTGGTCGGCTCATCCAGAATAAGCAGCTCAGACGGTGTGATCAGCGCCGCCGCTAACGCCACACGCTTGCGTTGGCCCCCTGAGAGTGTCTCCATCCGTGCATCGAACCGGGTGATCCCGAGCTTCGTCAGCACCGTTTTGGCTTCACTCTCCAGTTGCCACGTGCCTGCCGCGTCGATGGCTTGCCCTATCCGCACCAGCCTGCTCTCCAGCTCGGGGCTGCCTGGGCTTTTTTCCAGAAGAGACATCGTTTCCATGTATTCCCGCATTGTCGCAAGCTCTGGCTCGTCTCCGGCGAAGACCTGCTGCAGCACGGTATTATCCGGCTCATACGGCGGATTCTGCGCCAGATACTGCACCCGTACCGCATTTCCGATGGCGATTTGCCCGTCATCCGGAGAATCCAGCCCGGCGATAATCTTCAGAAAGGTTGATTTACCCGTGCCGTTCACGCCGATGACACCGATCTTGTCCCGGTCATCCATGCCAAACGACGCATCACGGAACAATATTTTCTCCCCATAGCTTTTGGAAAGATGTTCCACGGTCATAATATTCATGCTCTGTCCTCGCTTGCCTTATATTTTGAAACCGGATTCTACTTCAGCTTACGATTCCTCCGGTTGATCTCCCAGTACCATGTTCAGGCTGCCGATTGCCCCCCGGATAAAAAGGCCGGCTGCAAATTTCACCCGTTTGTGTGCATCCTCCTCCGTAAAGGAGAGGTCGAACAAAATATCCATCTTGAGCCGGTCCAGCATGCCAATGTACGACTGCGCCATTAGCTCCGGCTCGGATGCCCCGCCTTCCAGCAGCACTTTCACCACGGCCTGCATGTACTCTTCCATAAACAACGCCATGTAGGCCACCAGCTCCGGGTTGTTGTTAGGCGCCCGAAAAAAAAGCTTCGTATGCTGCTTGCGCTCATAATAATAGAAAAGATGATGCTCCGCAATCACCGACAGCTTCTCTGTCAGGCTGCCGCAAGCGAGCAGCTTGCCCTCAAGCTGCTGAAGGAAGCCTTCACAGTCGCGGCGTGTGACCGCCATGAACAAGTCTTCTTTATTCTTGAAATATAAATATATCGTGCCCTTGGCAATACCCGCACGTTCCGCCACTTGGGACATCTTCGTTTCGTAGAAGCCTCCTGAACCGAAGAGCTCATAAGCGGCATCCAGTATCGCTGTATACTTGTGAATGGATGCACCGCTCACCGGTTCACCTCCTCAAAGATTGTGTGTCTAATCTTACAACGGCATGCATAAACAACCTGGCGGCTGATGCCGTCAAATACTGCCGATCAGCAGGGCTACAACGCCGCCGAGGATTGAACTGGCCGCGTTCACCGCGTCATTGTCCATCCAGCGCCAGCCCCGGGCGTACACGGTAGGCTGCCCGCAATGCCGCGAGGCCTCCACCTCGCGGCCGCACACGGTGCAGCGGTTCATCCGCTGTACCGTTGCGCCCAGGATTGAGTCGGCGAAGGCGCCGGCGAGACCGCCCAGGAGTCCTGCCAGCGTGAGCAGCAGGAAGGGATGGTCCGGCATGCCTGAGGCTGCCCGCAGCAGCCAGGAGGCAGCGCCGATCAGGGCGCCGCCGCAAGCGGCGGCCAGGGTTCCCGGCAGCGAAACGCCGCCGGAGGTGCCGGGCGGTAATATCCGCCCCGTTAGCACGGACCGGGGCGGCTTCTTGGCGAGCGTGCCAATTTCCGTTGCCCACGTATCTGAGGTTACGGTAGCCATGACGCCGATGAACAAATACCCCCATATCTCCAGGGGATAAATAGCGTTCAGCAGTACCAGCAGCATGCCCAGGCCGCCGTTAGCGAAGACCTGGCCTGCGTCCCGGCGTCCTGTTTTGTCATAGGTGGCTTCCAGCTCCGCCTTGTTCTCATGGTGAAGCTTCGAGAGCAGGCTGGAGGAGATGAAGAACAGCAGCAGAACACCGAACCAGAAGGCATTCCCTGCTCCGAAATAAATCGTTCCCATCGCGATCGCCGCCAGCATGCCGGAGAAGCTGAGCGACTGCTTATAGTAAGCAGCCCCAGCTACCAGCAGAGCGCCGCAGAAGCCGATCCCCCATCGCAGCACTTCAATTACCGCCGGCATCGCTAACCGATCAGGCAAGTACCCAGCAGGGTATCGCCCCAGTAGAGTTCAAACGAATCACCAGATACAACAGGACCTACTCCGGCAGGAGTACCGGTATAAATGATATCATCTTTGCCGAGTCCATAGCGGGAGGCAATGAAATCCACAATTTTTTGCAGCGAAAAAATCATGTTCTTCACATTCCCGCGCTGCACCTCCACGCCGTTCTTGCGCACAGTGAAATCTGTAGCTTCCAGCTCTTCCGTTTCGGGAAATGCAATGTATGGAGTCAGCGGGGCAGCGTTCTTGAACCCTTTTGCAGGCGTCCACGGCAGGCCTTTCTTCTGCAGATCATTATGCACATCACGAAGGGTGAAATCGAGGCCGAGTGCCATCACGTCCACAAGCTCCTGCACGCTCATTCCAGGCACATAGTCCCGCGCAATCCGCAGAACAATCTCACCTTCATAATGAATAAGCCCGGCATCCTTGGGGAGCTGAATGACCGCCTTATCGAGGGGAACTGCCGCATGGGATGGCTTCAGAAAGATCAGCGGCTCCACCGGCACCTTATTGCCCAGCTCCTCCGCATGTTGTCTATAGTTGCGTCCAACGCAGTAGATATTGTTAACATCAGCACACATTGTTCTTCAGCTCTCTTTCCCGTCGATTTAGAGTTCATTTAGACTTCCAGAAACGTATCGCCCCATATATCCGGACGGTTCGTACAAATCATTATTTCCGAAGACATCTCGGCCAAACGGCGCATATCCTTGGCTTTGTTCACCGTCCAGGCCATAATTTTTATCTCCCGCCCGACAAGCAGGTTCGCCAGAGCCGAATCCAGCCGGTCGAAGCTGATAGACAACATAGAGCAGCCAAGCTCCTGCAGCTTCCCCGCAGGATCACCGCCTCTTGAGTCGTAGATCAGTCCGGTCTGAAAACGGGAGTCCAGTTCTTTGCTCCGCTGCAGCGCTCCGGCATCGAATGAGGTCAGCACCACCTTATCGCGCATGCCCAGCGAATTGACAAGATCAATGACCGCCTTCTCCAGGCCGGGATACATCTCTCCGCTGGTCTTCAGTTCAATGTTCAGGTGCAGCCTGCCGGAGGCCAGCGCAAGCACCTCTTCCAGCGAAGGAACACGTTCTCCGCGAAAAGCGCGCCCTTTCCAGCTTCCCGCATCGAGGCGCCGGATATGCTCGTAATCCATATCCTTCACCTTGCCGTGCCCGTTGGTCGTCCGGTCCAGCGTAAAATCATGGATCACTACAGGCACGCCGTCCTTCGAAAGCTGCACATCAATCTCTATCCAGCGGACAAACGGCAGAGCCATCGCCATGCGGACCGCAGCGAGCGTATTCTCCGGGGCTTTACCGGAAAATCCGCGATGGGCAACGCACATATTTTTCATCATAAGAGCACCTCTATTTACCGGCTTGAACAACACTGCCATCATTGCCGATCTTCACCAGACCCGAGGACAGAGCTTCAACCTTATGCAGCAAAAGCTGTCCGTCCACCTCGTTCATCGGCACCGGCTGGCCCAGCTCGGCATCCATCGGATTCAGCTTCAGCGAGCACTGGCCTGTAATGTTGCATTCTGCCTGAAATATAGCAGTTTCCCAGGTAGATTTAACAGAGGAACGCGTAAAAATAAAATTCCCTGTGCTATAAGCGATCCACTTGCCCTTGTAAGGCTCAATTCCCTGCAGCACATGCGGATGTCCGCCCATAACCAGATCCGCTCCCGCATCAATAAAGCTGTGGCCCAGCGCCTGTTGGGTCTTATCATACTGCTCCATGCGCTCTTTGCCCCAATGCACCACTACGACCACCAGGTCGGCTTGTTTCTTGGCTGCGGCGATGGCCTTTAATGCCTCTGCACTGTCATAAACCGAGGCAACCCCCGGTTTGTTCGTTCCGGCCATCCAGTCACTGCGGGGCATCACACGCGTGAAGCCGAGCAAGGCGATTCGGATACCCTGGCGTTCAAAATACTTGGCAGTGTATGCTTCTGTGGCATTCGCCCCGCCCCCTACATAGGGAATGCTCCGGCTCCTCAGATGGCTAAGAGTATCCAGCAGCCCCTCTTCCCCTTGGTCAAGGGTATGATTGTTAGCCAGATTGACCGCGTCTACGCCCGCTGCCTTCAATGAATCCAGCGCCTTCGGCGCTCCCTTGAACACAAACTGCTTGTCTGCGGCGCCAACACCGCCGGTGGTAATCGGAGTCTCCAAATTGAGAATAGTCAGATCATCCCGCTTGAACAGCCCGTCCAGAGCGGCGTAAGAATAATCGTAGCCTTTCTTCTCCAGCAGTTCTCCAACCTTACCTGAAAAGATAACATCTCCGGCAAAATTAAGCTTAACCGTCTTCCCTGCGGCGTCCTTCGGCAATCCGGAAACAATACCACTAGCATCTGTCTCCCCGCTCGCGGCTGCATCATCCGTAGGGACGCTGCTGGCCTCCGGCGTCTCTGAAACGCTATCCGGCCCCGGGGATGGCGAGAGCTCTGGTGTTTGCTCTGGCGAAGACTCCGGCGTTGGGGTTGCCGAAGCTTCAGGCTGAGCGGTGGCGACCTCTGGCCCAGCCGCCCCGTTATCCGGTGAAGGCGAGCTCACCGCTTCGGCGGCTGGCGGCTGCAGTTCGCCGCTTCTACCGTTATCGCCGATAAAATAATAGACTAGCATAGCAGAAATCAATAATAGCAGACTTACATTCAACCATATCCAAGCCGTTCTGCGCCTTTGTCTGCTTCTGCGCTTCTGCTTTTGTCTGGTACGTGATCGCGGCGGATACATGGTACACGCAAATCTCCTTTACCCGTAAATTGTTTCTATTATAGCATAAGTCGGACTCCCTCCTCCAAATAGACAGTTATCAGCGGCACATCAGTCAGAACACTTTCACTGGAGGTGAGCTTGAAAGGAGAAATTTACCGGTTCGAGCTCCAATAACGACATTTCTGCCGTTGTTGCTGAACAAATTTACCGGTCGGGCTTCAATAACGGCATTTTTGCCGTTGTTGCTGAACAAATTTACCGGTCGGGCTCCAATAACGGCATTTCTGCCGTTGTTGCTGAACCAATCAACCAGTCGAGCTTACATAACGGCATTTCTGCCGTTGTTGCCAAGTGGAAACGGCTAAGCCGTCCTTAAAAGACGGTATCCGTTTCAGCGAGAAATAGAAGGATGATTTATGGCGGCGTGAAACATATAAATCCTTAGATTTAAATAAAAAACGATGAAGCGCACCCTGCTCCGCTTCACCGTTAATTCTATTTCAGTGCTGCCGCTGGCTTCTGCTGCCTGAGGCTGCCTGCTGCGCTCTCCGCCGTCAGCTTGGCGTGCTTGATGCAGTCCGGCATGCCGACTCCGTCGTAGCCGGCCCCGAAGGCGTACACCCCCGGCAGCTTGCGGGCAAGTTCGCTGCGCAGTCCGGCAATACCAGCCGGATGCCCTACCGGATACTGCGGCATGGAATGCTTCAGCCGGGTAATCTCCGTAAACAACGGGTCAGCGTTGATGCCCATAATCTCCTTCAGGTCCTTGCGCACCAGACCCGCCAGTGCCTCATCAGGGAGCCCGACATTCTGTTCATCCCCCGAACGCCCGACATAACAGCGCAGCAGCACCCTGTCGTCGGGGCTTGTATGCAGCCACTTGGTAGACGTCCAGGTACATGCCGTAATATTTCGGCCTTCTTTTCGCGGGACCAGGAAACCTGAACCATCATATTCCGTAACAATGTCCTTCTTGGCAAAGGCCATAACCACATTGGCCACCGATACATAGTTCACAGCGTCCAGCGCCGACACATCCACATGGGGACGAAGCAGCCCGGCAGCGGCAAAATTCTGTACGGTGACGTACACATCATCCGCCTGCAGCCGTTCCCCGTCATCCAGCTCCACTTCATAGCGCGGGGAGGTACCGCCCGCCGAAGCCGATGTGCCAGCTCCGGCACCGCTCAGCAGATGCAACGACTTCACACCCGTTCCGGTCCGCTGCTCCACATCATGTAACTCGTGGATCAGAGCCTGCACGAGACTCTGCAAGCCTTTGCGGAAGGTCAGAAAGGCGCTTTTTTTGGTGCCGGTGTGTGTTTCAGTCGGCTTGCGCCCTGTAGTCATACCGCGGATCAGGCTTCCATATTTACGCTCCACCTCTCCGAACTGCGGGAAAGTGGCCTGAAGGCTGATCTTGCGCATGTCGCCGGCATAAATGCCTGCCAGCAGCGGCTCCGTCATATTCTCCAGCACTTCGGTACCAAGGCGGCGTTCGATCAGCTCACCCAGCGATTCATCTTCGGAGCTGCGGCGCGGCGGAATCACGAAATCCATCATTGCCCGCAGCTTGCCGCCGAATGTAACCAGGCCGCTCTTCAGAAACGGCTTCAGCTCCGTGGGAATACCAAGCACCAGACCGGCCGGCATCGGATGCAGCTTGCCCCGCTGCAGTATGTACGTCTTCTTGGCATTCGGATTAGTAGTCACTAGCTCATGGTCAATCCCCAGCTCTTTGGCCAGGTCGCTCATTGCTGTTTTGCGGGCTAGAAAAGAGTCCGGCCCCTTTTCGATCACAAAGCCCTCACGGTGCAGCGTCTCAATCTTGCCCCCAAGTGACTTGTCCTTCTCAACCAGGACAATATCCGGCTGAATTCCGGCTTCCCGGTAATATTTGCGGACATAAAAAGCGGCGCTGAGGCCGCTGAGGCCACCGCCGATTATCACTACCTTACGGGCTGCACCGGTCATGACTGGCTCACCTTCAGCTCTTTTGCCGCAGTTTGCACCACATCGCTGAGCACCGACATATATGCCGGATCGCTGTTGAGTGAATCAATCCGCAGCAGCCGCAGATCCAGCTCGGAGGCCAGTGCCTGGGCTTCTATGTCGAGGTCGTACAGCACCTCCAAATGGTCTGACACGAAGCCGATTGGAGCTGCCAGGACATATTTCACCTGTGACTCACTAAGCTCACGGAGCGTCTCAAGAATGTCTGGACCGAGCCACGGCTCGGCTGTCCGGCCCGCGCTCTGCCAGGTGAACTGCCAGGAGGTTACTCCCGCCTGCTTGGCAATGGCTTCAGAGGTTGCCAGGAGCTGATCACGGTACGGATCACCCATGGACAGAATCCGCTCAGGCAAGCTGTGCGCACTGAACAGCACCCGAACCTCTTCGCGCTTCGCCCCCGTTTCCTCAAAGAGGTCCAGCTTCGCTGCCACTCTGCGGCTGAGCACATCAATCAGCTCTGGATGCAGGTGGTAGCTCTCCACGAATGTCATTTCAACTCCGCTGGCTGCAGCTTTTTCCTGAGCACGCTTGATATAGGTGCCAACACTCATTACGGAATAGTGCGGGGCTAGCACAACGCCGACAGCCTTGGTAATGCCGTCCTGCAGCATAGCCTCTACACCATCTTCAATAAAAGGGCGGGCGTGCTTCAGTCCCTGGTAGCAGACATATTCCACACCCTCTGCGTTATGGCCGCTGTTCAGCGCAGCCTGCAATGCCGCTACTTGACGGTCCGTGTTCTCCCGCAGCGGAAAAACACCGCCGACGATAGCCTCATAACGGTCCTTCAGCTCCTTAAGCTGCTCTGCGGAAGGCGGATTGCCGCGGCGGATATGGGTGTAGTAGGCTTCCACTCCCTCCAGACTTTCAGGCGTGCCGTACGACATCACGAGTACACCAATTTTTGTGTTCACGGTTTTCATTCCTTTCTGTTCTTAAGGGCTTCGCGCGAATAATCATGTATATACTCCGTCAGCTCTCTTAGCGTGTCCAGTGAAGCCTCAGGAAATAATCCATGCCCCAAATTAAATATGTAGCCCGGCTCCTGAATGCCTTCATCAATCAGCTCTTTGGCCCGTTCCTTCAGCAGCTCCATCGGTGCAGTCAGCAGATAAGGGTCAAGGTTGCCCTGAATGGCAAAAGCTCCGCCTGTCCGGCGTCTGCCTTCACTGAGGCTCACACGCCAGTCCAGGCCAATCACATCAGCTTGAAGATTCGTCAGGCTTGACAGCAGCTCTCCAGAGCTTACACCGGGAAAATAAATCTTCGGCACATTAAGATCCGAAAGCTCGGCAAAAATACGGGAAATGGTCGGCAGCACAAATTGCTCGAAATCACGGGGGGCAAGCGCACCGACCCAGCTATCGAACAGCTGGAAGGCTTTGCCCCCGCTAACGACATGGCTGCGCAGATAGGCGATGACCATATCACCGAGCTTATCCATCAGCTTGTGCCAGACCTGGGGCTGGCTGTACATCAGTTCCTTGGTGCGGTGATAGCTCTTCGAAGGCCGGCCTTCAATCAGATAGCTGGCAATCGTAAAAGGCGCTCCGGCAAAAGTAATCAGCGGCACGTCGAGCTCCTTGTCGAGAATAGCAATCGTCTTCAGAATGTGGCCGAGGTCGCCTTCAACATCAATTGGCTTCAGTCTGTCCACATCGGCTGCGGTGCGGATCGGATTCTCGATAACCGGACCGATGTTCTTGACAATATCAAATTTCACTCCAAGGGAAGCCACCGGGTTCATGATGTCGGAGTACAGAATAGCTGCATCAACCCCCAGCTTGCGGACAGGCATCATAGTAACCTCTGCCGCAAGCTCCGGCTGCGCACAGATCTCCAGCAGCGAGTAATTTTCCTTGATTTTACGGTATTCGGGATCATAACGACCAGCTTGCCGCATGTACCATACGGGAATATGCTCCGTGTCTTGCTTCTTGCATGCGCGGATAAAAGTGTCATTGTAGGTCATGATAAGATCTCCATTAGATTTGATAGTTGATTAAGTAAACGCTTATCACTTATTATGCTCTTTTTAAAAGTTCGGAACAACCGCCGCGAAAGCCAAGGGAATGACAATCCAATGACATTACTATGACAAGTGTTGCAGTGAGTGAGCTAAATTATATGATATACTGATAGAATGCCTTTTTTCTTGAACTTTTGATCGTTTAATTTCTTGAAAGGAAGTGAAAGCACTTTGAAGAATTGGGAGACATGGAAAATCAACCTCATTGTGCTTTGGTTCGGACAGTTTCTGGTCAATGCCGGAATGACTATGATTACCCCATTCTTGTCTTTATATCTGGCCAAAGACCTGGGAGTCCAAGGAAATTCGCTCGGGATATGGGCCGGACTTATTTTTGCCGCAAACTTTTTGACCTCGTTTCTGTTTCAGCCGCTGTGGGGCAAGCTGGCCGACAAATACGGGCGCAAAATTATGCTACTTCGCTCCAGCTTCGGCATGGCGCTGGTCATCGTGATGATGGGCTTCGCACAGACGCCTATGCAGCTTCTGCTGCTCCGGCTGCTTAACGGAACGATCTCCGGCTTCAATCCGGCCTCCATCGCACTCGTCTCCGGCAATACGCCAAAGGAGCGCATGGGTTTTGCCATGGGGCTGATGCAGTCCGGCTCAGTCGCCG
Organism: Paenibacillus sp. BAC0078; assembly: GCF_054483875.1. Taxonomy (NCBI): domain Bacteria; kingdom Bacillati; phylum Bacillota; class Bacilli; order Caryophanales; family Paenibacillaceae; genus Paenibacillus; species Paenibacillus sp. BAC0078. Next base: position 410,468 of record NZ_JBTLRW010000002.1, on the reverse strand, counting down.
GAACCATTCTTGGACCGCTGATCGGCGGAGCGATGGCTGACTGGATCGGGTATCGCCCAATCTTTTATATCGTGGGTGCGCTCTTGTTCGCAGCCTCCCTGCTGGCGCTGTTCCTGGTCAAGGAGAAGTTCGACCGTACCCAGGCCGCCAAGGCGCCGCAGGTTTCCGTAATGGAGGGCTTCAAGGAACTGGCTAAGGTCCCGCAGCTTCCGGCATTGTTCGGGGTAACATTCCTCCTGCAGTTTGCCATGATCAGCCCCATGACTCTGCTTCCGCTGTATGTAGAAAAGCTGCACGGCTCAGCGACAGACATCGCCTTCTGGGCCGGAGTAGTCAGCGCTGTTACCGGCATCTCCAACATGCTGGCTTCTCCGCTGCTGGGCAAGCTTAGCGACAAGGTCGGCGCTCACCGCATCTTGACCTACGCGCTGGTCGGCGCTGCCGTGTTCATCATTCCCCAAGCCTTTGTTACGAGTGTCTGGCAGCTCATCGTTGTCCGTTTTCTGATGGGGGTCTTCATGGGAGGTCTGCTGCCAAGCGTCAACGCCCTGATCCGCTCCTATACCCCTGAAGGCAAAGACAGCCGAGCTTTCGGCTTCAACAGCAGTATGCTGGCCCTCGGGAACATGCTGGGAGCGGTCATTGGCGGATTTTTAGCGGGATACATCGGAATTGAAGGATTGTTCCTGATTTCGGGCGGCTTCCTGCTGGTCAACACGGTCTGGGTACGGCTGAAGCTGTATAAAGGGCATGCGCCGCGTTTATTCCGTTAGCAATTATTTTACAATAGCCAATGCCAGACCGTCGTAGGCGGGCAGCAGCGTGGTCATGAGCCGCTCATCATGGGCAATCATTTCATTGAAGCGCCGCATGGCTTGCACGGCCGGCCCATTCTTCTCCAGGTTGAGTGTCCGTCCGCGCAGAAAAATGTTATCCCCGGCGATAATCGCTCCCGGCGAAGCCAGTCTGATCGCATATTCCAAATAATGCGGGTAATTCTCCTTGTCGGCGTCGATAAAAAAGAAATCAAACCTCCGGCCCTCCGCCTCCAGCAGCTTCAGGCTGTCCAGCGCAGGGCCGAGCTTGTATTCCACAGCTTCGCCGAAGCCGGCCTGCTGCAGATGGCGCTGCGCAAGCTCCGCATATTCGGCCTTCAGCTCCAGCGACGTCAGCCGCCCGCCGGACGCAAGTCCGCGGCACAGGCAAATGCCGCTGTACCCGCCAAGGGCCCCGATCTCCAGAATGGAAGCCGAGCGGGACATTCTGACCAGCATCGTCAGCAGCCGCCCGTAGCCCGGTGCAATGGAAACCTCCGGCATGTGGTTGTCGATAATCGCTTGTTTGACCTTAAGAAGCAGCTCGTCCTCTATGTAAAGCTGCTCACTGTATTCTTCCTGATTAGGCATGGGTATTCTCCTTTGATTATTAGTGGCATTGTGCTGTGTCCCGCATTCCCCTATACTTGAAAAGACAAGCCGCCGTCAAAGCGGAGCTCAGGTTAGCCATACAAGTTAGGCATACTAGAATTACTGCTTCACTTATTGTACTGGCTTTTCATATTTACCTACAAGTTAAACGGAGTTGAGAGCATTTGGGCAAATTACAATTGATCGCCACCGCCCCGATGGGGCTGGAGGCAGTCGTAGCACGCGAATTAAATGAACTGGGTTATGAGACTACAACCGAAAATGGCCGGGTATTGTTCAGCGGGGATTACATCGACATCTGCCGCTGCAATTTATGGCTGCGCACCTCTGACCGTGTATTGGTGAAGATGGGCCAGTTCCCGGCCAGAACCTTCGACGAGCTGTTCGAGGGCGTCAAAGCCATCGACTGGCAGGACTGGATTCCCGAGAACGGAGAATTCCCGGTGGAAGGACGGTCGCATAAATCCCAGCTTACCAGCGTACCCGCCTGCCAGGGGATTGTCAAGAAAGCCATTGTTGAAAAGCTGAAGCTTTCGCACCATACCGAATGGTTCCCGGAGAACGGGCCCCGGTATGTTGTGGAAGTGATTCTTTTGAATGATATCGCCTTGATTACACTGGATACTACCGGCCCGGCGCTGCACAAACGCGGTTACCGCCGCCAGGCAACGGAAGCGCCGCTGAAGGAAACGATGGCCGCCGCGCTGATCCAGCTCAGCCGCTGGAACGGCCACCGTCCGCTGTACGATCCTTGCTGCGGCTCCGGCACGCTGCTTATTGAAGCGGCGATGATCGCCTGGAATATCGCGCCAGGCCTGCGGCGCTCGTTCCCGTCGGAGCATTGGCCCGTAATCCCGAAGCGCCTCTGGGAAGAAGCCCGCGAGGAGGCCATCGACGCCGTGCGCGACGACTACCCGCTGCAGCTTACCGGCAGCGACATCGACCCTGCCGCGATTGAAATCGCTGAAGCCAACGCGAAGAGCGCCGGACTTTCCGGTGAGATCACCTTTCAGACCATCGCTGCCGCCAAAGCCAGACCGCAAGGCGATTACGGCTGCATCATCACGAATCCGCCCTACGGGGAGCGGATCAGCAGCGACAAAGAGGTGGAGAAGCTCACCCGCCAATTCGGCGAAATGATGCTATATCTGCCGACCTGGTCCTTTTTCGCCATCAGCCCGTATAAGGAGTTCGAGCAATTCTACGGACGCAAGGCGGACAAACGGCGCAAGCTGTTCAACGGACGGATTGAGTGCCAGTATTATCAATACCTCGGGCCGCTCCCTCCGCGCAATCCGCAATAAACAAATAGCCTTAAGCCCCACAGCTGCTGTGAGTGCTTAAGGCTATTTGTTGTAAATAACGCTTGTAAATGAAATTTGAGCATGAATTAGAACAATACCTTGTCCGGGTGGGAGCCAACGCGTTCCCCGGCATCGAGTCCGCTTATCGCCGCAAGCTCCTCCGCCGACAGCTCGAAATCGAAGATCTCACTGTTTTCCTTGATCCGCGATGCAGTTACCGATTTCGGAATAATTATGATGTCATTCTGCAGTCCCCATCGTAAAATAACCTGGGATACCGTCTTGCCGTGCTTCCCAGCGATACTCTGCAGCAGCTCGTTATCCTGCAGTCTGCCCTTCATCAGCGGAGCCCAGGCTTCAATCTGAATTCCGCGGCTGGCGCAGTACTCATGCAGCTCCTTCTGGATAAACCGCGGATGCAGCTCTACCTGATTCACAGCAGGTACAATTTCACTGTCCTTAAGTAATTCCTCCAGGTGATGGATCTGAAAATTGCTGACGCCGATAGCCCGGGTTCGGCCTTCGGTATACAGCCGCTCCAGCGCACGCCAGGTATCTTTATATTTGTCTACGCCCGGCCAGTGGATCAAGTACAGATCAATAATATCCAGGCCCAGCTTCTTGCAGCTGGTATCGAAGGCTCTAAGCGTCTGATCATAGCCCTGATCCGCATTCCATACCTTGGTCGTTACGAACAGGCTGTCCCGTGCGACGCCGCTGGCGGCTATCGAGCTCCCAACCTCTTCTTCGTTGCCATAAAGCGCTGCGGTATCAATGCTGCGGTAGCCCAGCTCGAGCGCAGTAGTTACAGCTTTGGCGACCTCTTCACCTGCTGCTTTATAGGTGCCCAGTCCAAAACGGGGCATGACAATCCCGTTATTCAAAATCGTTCCATCGGTAATATGCTTCATTTAGCTCCACTACCTCCTATGTAGGTCTCTAATTTCGACAACAGCTCCATTATAACATGTAGTTGCTGGAAGATGCGGACATCCCTCAAGTGAAGACGGCTTATAACGTGCAAAAAGCCCCCGCAAACCATTGCGGAGGCGATACTTCTCTAGGTTAGTATTATTCCTTGATGACTGGCTTTTTGACAAAAGCCTCAGCTTTCGCCAGCACTTCATCCTCGGTCGGAGCACTGACATACCGTCCATTTATATACACAAACGGCCGTTTGCCGCAAGGCCCGCAATAGGAGATGCACCCGGTCTTGATCTCGGCATCGGGCGCCATCTTGCGCAGCTTAGGCAGGATACTTTTCATCTTGATATGATTACATTCGTCGCAAATCCGTATATCGTTAGCCATGAAGCAACCCTTCTTTATGTCCGTAAAGATCAGGCGAACGCTTAGTGATCGCCATGATTTCCTTTTGACGGATTAGTGATAACAAAGCCTTCTTCCGGGAAGTACAGGTAATCAATCTTCACACCATCCAGCAGCGGCTGGTTCGGGTCAAGAATGACATCAATCTCTTTGTCTGTCGTAACAACCACATCATTCTCTTTAGGCGTGTCCAAATCCAGGCCGTAGTGGGCATGATCGCCGTGGGCATGCGTAATGGCTACGCGCAGCTTCAGCTCGCTGTTGCCTTCAAGCTCCATTGTTTTCTTTATCACTTTAGCCGCATTGCGGGTAATTTTGACGTTCATCCTTATCCATCTCCCAGGCATCTATAGTTTAAATACTCAATAATTCATTTTAAGGAAATGAGCCTGCAAAAGCAACCATATTAGTGAAATAGATGCTGCAGCCGCGCTAAAGATTCTCTAAATATTCATCTTCCGGCTCTCAGCGCCGGGTATTTGCGGTCCATCCGTGATACGAACCAGCCCGTCAGCAGCATTGTTACCCCAATATCGTCAATCGGCAGAAAAGGCATAAAATCCGGCAGCACCCAGTACAGCAGCACCGGAACTGTGAACAGCAGCTTGTCCGTTAGCGCAACATCGGGCGATATGACATACTGCCAGGAATTGCGGAAAAGCCGGGACCACATCTTCAGTGACAGCAGTTTTCTCAGTTTCATTAACGGCCCTCCCAAAAGTTTGAAAAGGGTACAGCCGCTGAGAGCTTCTAAAAGAAAACTGCGGCCATACCCTTTGCTGTTATATTACGCAAATTTGCAGGTATTGTTTCATTTTCATTTGAAATTTGAAAGAATAGCCGCCAAAATAAGGCTGGTATCCAGCGCCACATCCTCAAAATCAGCCAGCGGCAGCGGATTCTTACCGCTGCCCAGCTCCACGGTGAAGCCGGGCTTGCGGAAGCGCTGGATGAACCAATCCTTGTAACCGGCGTCGCTGCCGGTCAGCTCCACCGGCCGATAGCCGCTTGCCGCCGCCAGCCTGACCGCAAGCGCCTTGCTCTCCGGCGGCTCATAACCCCGATAATTCCAGTAAATCTCGCCTCCCTGGCTATGCAGGGATACGGCGGCATCGCCGGGAACCTCTTCTGCCAGCCGTACAAGCGCTGCCGCTTCCGGCTCGCTGAGCGGCGCCCTCCCGCTGAAATCACGCGGCCCAGGCTCCCCCACACCCCGCCGGGCCCGTTCCTCTTCCCAGTGGGCGGGGAACTGGTCCCCTAGATCCACACCCCGGATGTTGGCCTTCCAGTGCCGGAAGCTGCGCCGGCCGTGGTTCCATTTCATCAGCTCATCGTAACAGGGATGCCCGGACAGCACGCCTTCCTGTACCAGTTCGACCCCATCAGGGTTGGCCATCGGCACTGCCCATAACGTCCAGCCGCTATACCACTCTTCGGGATGGTGACCGTTCCACTCCTTGCCTTCGGCATAAGCCGCAGCATATTTCTCTACAAAAGACATCAGACAAGGCGATGTCAGCCATTCATTGGCATGCAGCGCAGCATTCACATGAAGATGGCGGGGGCCATTGCCAATCCGCAGCAAATGAAGGGGCTTGCCCAGCACACTGGTGCCGATGCTGTCTTTTTGGATAAAGGGGTATTGGCTGGTTAACTTTGCAATATCCTCCTCCACCTCGTTAGGCCCGTATTCACCGCGCAGGTGCACCACTGAATGGGGGGTGGCTGGAGGAATGACCAGCACTTTGCCGGGAGCGCACCAGTGTGCCGAGGTCACGCCCGGATTTAGCCTCTCAAGCTCACATACATCCACGCCAAACAGGGCGGAAACAAGCTCCGCATTGTCACCCTCCTGCACAGCATAGCGTTTGCGTGGAGCGGAAGGCAGGAACAGGATTTGTCCCGGATACAAGTAAGGCTGCCTTCCCGCCCATGGGTTTCCTTGAATAACATGCTCCGGCGTCAGTCCGGCTTTTGCGGCAATCCGGCTGACGGTGTCTCCCCTGCGGGCAATATATTGCTGCATATGTCTCATCCTCTCGGCCTCAAGTACGCCGTCATCCACTGCCGTCAGCCGGGCATTACCGCGGAGACAACCGGACACAGCCCTCTGGTCTTATTGTATGCAGCCCCTTCTGTCCACCATGAAAGAATTGAGCCGGACCGCTGCCGCACAATACTAAAAGACCGGAGCATTGCTGTCCCGGCCTTATTTTACAGTTCTAATATCTCCCGAAATTAGAGGTTTGTCCCTATTCAATTCACCCATAGCCATGCTTTACAATGACGATACCTGCCATACTACGGGCGTACGCTTGATCTGCTCTCCGAGCCAGTCCCGGGCGATCCGCTGGAACATCTCCGCATCTCCGCTGCAGAAAAATTGGTGGATTGGACTTTCATCTCCGCTCGCCAGCTTGCCTTTGTCATACAGAATTGTGCTGATTTCCCGCGCAGTTTCATCCGCTGAGCTGATCAGCTTGACCCCAGGCCCCATCACTTTCCCTATTGGCTCAACCAGGAAAGGATAATGGGTGCAGCCGAGGATCAAGGTATCTATCGGCTCATATTTGATGCCGTTCAAAGACTCCGCTACTGCGATGTGGCTCTCTTCTGTGCGGAACAGGCCTTGCTCAACATATGGAACAAGCGCCGGACAAGCCTGGCTGACAACCTGAACAAACGGGGAAAGCTGCTTGAGCGCAGTGGTATAAGCCCCGCTATTAATCGTGCCTATCGTGCCTATGACTCCCACCTGACCGGTTTTGGTGGCACTGATGGCCGCACGTGCTCCGGGATGAATCACACCAATGACAGGAATGGATACTTTGGCTGAAATATAATCGAGAGCGGCCGCTGTTGCTGTGTTGCAGGCAATAACGATCATTTTAGGATTAAATTGAATTAAATAGTCCACGATTTGTTCGGTGAACAATTTCACTTCCTCTGTCGAACGGGGTCCGTACGGTGCCCTTGCTGTATCTCCGAAATAAATGATTTTTTCCCGAGGGAGCTGCCTCATTACTTCCTTGACAACCGTGAGTCCCCCTACACCTGAGTCTAGTATCGCTATAGCTTGCTGCACGAACACACGCTTCCTTCTACTTGTTTTGTGTAGCTTATGTAAGGCCAAAACAAAATGTACCTGGATTTGAGCCCCAATTGCAGATAATACTCCATTTGCCGCAACAGTTCAAGCTTCGGGGCTCTTTCCTGCCAAGAGCCGCCTCCCGCCAGAATGCGAAAAGCGGCTCTCGCCGGAAAACCCTATAAGAGCAAATAGCTCTAGGAAAATAGCATCAGTAAGCCTACAGAATACCGCTGCCGCCTTTGTCATTCTGCGTGTCATCTTCCAAAACGGCTTCCACGTCGGCTGCAGTGCCGATTTCAGCATCCGCTTCAGCTTCAGCTACAATATCAGCTTCGGCCTCCGCCCCGGCTTCATCCAACTCCGCAGCTTCAGGAGCAGCAATTGCACTAACCGTTACCAGTTCTATTTCATCGGAGGAAGTGTAGTGCTTACCCCATTCTTTAACTTCGGTAACTACTGACCCCACCGCGTCTTTGGCTTTGCCATACAGCTCCGTGGTCTTCTCGCCAGTTGCGCTGGCAATTTCCTGCACTTTATCAACGGCAACCGAAGTACCTTCCGCAATATCCTTGCGCAGCTCTTTACCCGGCTTCGGGGCGAACAGCAATGCTGTCACCGAACCGACCACACTGCCAACCAGTGCGCCCCACAGCAGGCTTTTGGTATCCTTTTTCATCATTCATCTCTCCTTTGGATTCATTGAATCTCTGCCCGGCCACCCGGGCTATCGCCTAGTTCTGCTATATCATAAGCAATGGGAGCTTGACCTGTGACTGATTAAAGGCTCAATTCTGAAGTTTTGTCTTTCTTGCGGGGTGTAATGGCATACCGGCAGCATTGGCCGCCTTCCGCCATGCACTCCGTGCGCGTCACTTTAGCATCAAGTAGTTCCTCAAATAAATGCTGCTCGCATTGACATGCCTTGCGGTACTGGGAAGCCACCTGGCGGATGGGACAGTTATACTCGCGCATCGTATAAGAGCCGTCTTCTTCTTGACTCCATTCTGCCATATAACCCCCGGAATTCTGAATGGAGGACAGCTCGGCCACCCGTTCTTCCAGATTGCGGTGCTCCATCATCGGAGCATACTGGGCAAGCATCCGCTTCCGCCGGCCTTCAAACAGCACGTTGACGGCCTCCAGACCGCTGCCGTGATCCAGCTCTCGCAGCAGCTCCAGCGCCAGATTATGATAGCTTTTCGGAAAATGGTCTTCTGCACGCTCGGTCAGTGAATAGACATGCAGCGGGCGTCCCATGGCCTGACGAACGACCTTGGTTTTGACAAGGGACTCCTGCTCCAGCTGCAGCACATGACGGCGGACACCCATTTCAGTAATCTTCAGCTCCTCCGCGAGCGCGCCGATCGTCAGCGGCCCTTTCATCTTCAGGAGCGTCATTATCATGCGCCTTGTTGAACCGCTTTCCTGACCCTTCTTCACCATAATGGACCTCCTCTCTTACACGGCTGACGCCTTTTTCATTGTAAAAAAAATAGATTATTGCGAAGCTTCTGCACCCAGCTCCTGCTCCAAATAGCTGTGCACCTCTGCGGCGAACTGCTCCAGCGCCCCGGGAAGCTCAAGTGTGAGCGGATGCAGCAGGCTGCGCTCCCAGGCATAATATTCCTGCACGAGCGGCTTGCGTAGAGCGACAAGCTGTGTTAGCAGCCCATAAAGCCCGCTACCGCCAAAAACCTTCTCTTCATGGATAATGGAAATAATATCCTCATAGCTTCCGGCATCACGCATAATGAACCCGTCAATCAGACAACTCCCTACGTCGGTAACGACCTCTATCGCCAAATGCAGGCAGCGTTCCTGCACCAGGCCCATCAATGTGCTTCCATCCCATGAGGCCGCCGCCTGGCGGAGCCCGGTATTAATATCTGGAATCTGCCCCAGTATACTTTCAATTTGCTTCCGGTTGACATAATACACAACTGACCCTCCAAGAAAATAGCATTATTTTCCGCGTTTGCCGCGGCGTTTCAGCCAGAACAGCATTATGAAGCAGGCTGCCAGAAATATGGCCAGGTAGGTTAGTGCTTCCATCGGATATTCAAGCTCCCGCATATGCTTCACACCTTCCGGTTAAGATAGCGCTTGCCGCTCTTCCCTACTTCCGGCTCTAAATTTCGTAATCAACAGCAATCGAAAGCTCCTTGACCTCATTGATATGGGCAATGACTTCCTTATGCGCCGGGTGTACCTGATAGGCCTGCAGATCGTCCATTGAAGCTACCACCGTCACCAGAGCAATATCAAAAGAGCGCTCGGAATGAACGATGTCGGCACCAACCTCGATGGAGATGAGCTGCGGAATCTTGCCTTCCATGTTCCGGAGCACCGCCACTGTAGCCGCCACTTGCTCCGGGGAACGGTCCTTTAATTTGAAGAATACAATATGCTTGATCATCTATATCGCTCCCTGCTCCTGAATAATGTAAATTGATTACTAAAAATATATCATACCCGCACCACTTCTGAAAGAAACTTAAGCTTCGGGGAGGCTACATGCATTTCATCTGGACGAACGTATTATCAAAATGTTAAAGTCATATAAAGCCAAACCAGAACATTTACCACATTATCAATTCTGTAAATCGGAGGAATTATGCCTAAGAATCAGCAAGAGCCACACAAAATCCAGGCCTGGTCTCTGATCAACCGCAAATATCTTGGACAAGGCGTTCGGGTCAAAAGATTCCGCAAGCCGAAGAGAAGCCAGATCCGCAACCGCGTGCTGCTTGCCATCCTGATGGCCAAGGATATGAAGCTGTCACGGCTTGCGGAAGAGCTCTCCGTATCTTCACGCAGCGTAAGCGCTTGGGTGTACGAAGGCCGCATTCCTTCCAGAACCAATCTGGAGAAGGTATGCCGAATTCTTGGCTATCCGCCCCACATCTTGTTCAATGAGGCTCTCCTGCGGCAAAGTCCGATTGTATGCCAGCCGACGCCCTCACGTTTCATGAAAAGAACGAATGCGCATTCTCCGCATAGCAATGTTATTCTAACCGGGCTATGTATGGTCTACGATTTCTCTGTAACGGATGTCAGCATCTGGATAGGTGTCCATCCCGGAACCTTCCGCAAATGGCTGCACCAATGCCATCTGCCAACGCTCGCTTTGCAGGAAAAGGCGGAGAATTTCTTCCACATTCCGCGAAATATACTGTTCGCCGATTGTGAGCTGCGTTAACCAAAATCCTCAAGGTACATACGATATTCGCGTGTGCCCCACTTAAGGCCCTTCTCGCAATTGAGGAGGGCCTATTGAGGTGCTCCCGGCCTATCTCCCAATGACTATCTCTTGCGCGCGCGTATCTCTCTCAGTATGTATTTATGACTTCCTCCCTGCAAACTATGCAGAGTCTCCTCCCAAACCTCTGTCCCGATAATATCGGTTCCGGCAAAATGGGCCCTCAAATCAGCATCGTTGAAAAAGTGGGCGTATTTTCCTTCCTTATACTCATACGTCCCCTGCTCCAGTTGTCTTCCACAGCCGTTATTGGGGTCTTCATCCGAGAAGCTGGTGAAGTAGAGCAGGCCACCGGGGCGAAGCTGTTCAAGGCTTGCAGCGATCAGACTGCGCCGCTCTTCCGCAAGAAACAAGTGCAGCACATCATAACAATAGACGGCATCCACCTGGAAGTCTAATTGACGTTCCAATGCCGATCCTTCTGTGAACAGTGTCTTAGAGTCCCATTCTGTTGCCAGCTCCAGGGCTGCACCGCTTAGTTCTATGCCATAAGTCACAAAATCGGACGAGAACACCTTCGTATTCCTGCCGTACCCCGCACCCGGAACCAGGACGGACTGCACCCCCTGTTCAAGAAACCATTCCCGGGCCCGCAGGGCTGTAGGACTAGGCTGATCCCCCCAGATCATGCCTTCACGTGCAAATCTGTCGCTCCAATATTCGGACATAAGACTCATTCCTTTCTATAATAAACAGAATTACAGATTTACCTAAACGGCTTTAGTCGTGACTGCGGGGAATGTTTGGACTTCCGGCCGCTGTTATGTTTGGATTTCTCTGATTGGAACCGCTGATCGCGGTAGAAATCCAAACATAAAGGCGGACGCATTCGCTCCTCCAGTTCCAAACTTCCCCTCCGCCACTTATGCCTTTTATATAGTTCTTCAATTCAGCTTTTAGTTTCCCACGCTTCTAACCCTATACCAATACTTATAAATCTCCTTATAACCCAGCTTGTCATATAATGCGGAGGCTCCGCTGTTGGTCTGCACCACCTGTAGAAAGGACTGCGCCGCGCCCTGATCTTTGGCCCAGTGCAGCAGGGACAGCAGCATTTCCTCCGCCATTCCTTGCCGCCGGAACGCCGGAGCTGTGCATACATCATATAGACCGATGTGCCTGTGCTGAATGACGCCAAGCCCACAGGCGGCAGGAGTACCTTCCTTCAGCAAAAGGGCATACCCCATCTTCAAGCAGGACGAGGACAGCATTCTGCGCAGCGTGTCACGATTAGCAGCGGACAGCCCGGACATTCCGGCAAATGCCGCCAGCCAGTCCTCCGTCAGCTCCTCCCCGATCTGGACGCTATACTGCCCGGGGACAGGCGGGAGCTCCTGCAGATCCAGAAGCCTGACCGATGAAGGCTCCACTATACTGTAGCTCTGCTCTGCCAGTATTCCGTCGAGATTAGCGGGCTGGACAAACGGAGTGATTTTGAACACAGGCTTTAGCCCGGCAGCTTCATAGTACTGCTCTGCGAGCAGTATTTTGTGTTTTACATCTAGTGCGGTTTGCCCTTCAGGTCCGTATAGCGGACTGACTGAATTCGCCCGTTTGGTGTAGCCTGCAGCGAAGCGCAGAATCCAGCCCTCCAAAAGCACACTTTGCACAGCAGGCCAAGTGTTCAGTGTGAGCTCTTCAATCGACTTGTGCAATAACATCCATCTCCTTCTCAGCTTCGTTTATTGCGCATAGCAAGCGGGCGGCCGGACACTGGAACCACTCCTGTCTCGACAGGACAATCTTCGGCGACGCGGATGAACGTATCGGTGTAACTCATGATCAGGACCCTCCTTTAGCGCTTGAGCAATCTTGTCTACTATATTAGTTCACTCCGCAGGTTCAGGCAAAGACTAACCCCATAGCAAAAACGGCCAATCCCCTGCAGTTCAGAGAATCAGCCGTTTATTTTGTGCCGCTTGCGGGGCGGGTTTACCAGCTTGCTTTGGTGATGCCGGGTATTTGACCCTTGAGCGCCAGCTCGCGGAATACGATCCGTGAAACCTTGAATTTGCTTAAATAACCTCTTGGTCTGCCGGATACGGAGCATCTGTTTTTAAGACGGGTGGCCGAGGAATCGCGCGGGAGCTTCTGCAGAGCCAGATAATCCCCATTTGCCTTCAATTCGCGGCGTTTCTCTGCGTAAGCTGCAACCAGCTCCTGCCGCTTCAGTTCCTTGATGACCTTTGATTTTTTCGCCATGTTAAGTATTCACCTCTTTCGATATAGGATAAGCAACTGCTATTCGTTCAAAGCCGTTTTAAGTGCTTCCAGGTTCTGGCGCATAATGCCGATATAATCAAGATTGCTGCTGCGGTCCTTATCTGTCAGACCTTCAATTGGATTCAGAACCGCCGCTTTGGACCCAATTTCCTTGGCAATCGTGTCGGCAACACTCGAAGATACCAGGGTTTCGAAAAAGATCGTCTTCACCTCATGCTCCTTGGCGAATTTCACGATCTCTGCCATCTTGGCTGCAGAAGGCTCCTGCTCGGGAGAGAGTCCGGCAATCGGCACCTGAGTCAAGCCGTACTCCCGGGCCAGATAGCCGAAAGCCGCGTGTTGGGTAATGAAGTCCTTGCGCTTTGTATCCTTCAGCCCCTCCTTGAAATCCTGGTTGAGCTGCTCAAGCTCGGCTACATATGCATCACTGTTCTCCTTAAAAGCAGCGGCATGCCCGGGATCAGCGGCGGACAAAGCGGCTTCAATTGCGCGCACCTCCTTGATCGCAAGAGCAGGGTCAAGCCAGACATGCGGGTCCAGGCCGCCGTGGTCATGCCCCTCTTCGGCATGCCCGCCTTCCTTATGCTCATGCTCATGTTCATGATCTACTTCTTCCTCTTCCGCGCCTTCCATAATGTTCAGGCCCTTACTAGCTTCCACAGCAACCAGCTTGCTGCCGGAAGCGCTGTCCAGCACTTGCTGCGCCCAGCCTTCCATTCCGGCACCGTTGTAGATCAGCACATCAGCGGCGGAGATTTCAGCCATGTCCTGCGCTGTCGGCTCCCAATCATGCGGCTCGATTCCGGCCGGAATCAATGTCTCCACATCGGCCAGATCCCCGACGATTTTGGAGGTGAATTCATACATAGGATAAAAGCTTACCTTGATGTCCAATCTGTCTGCAGGTGGAGCGGAAGCTGGCTCATCTGTTGCGGCTGGGGCGCTGGGAGCGGCTCCCGTATTAGCCGCAGTATTGCTGTTATTGCCGCAGCCAGCGACTATAAGCATAGCGGTCAGGGACAGAGCGGCAAGGTGACGCATACGGAGTTGTATCATTATATTTTTTTGCTCCTTTATTCAAATGGATTTAATGCGGCGGCGGTAATTGAACGCAACCAGCTTCTGTACCGCAATGGCGATCAGCAGGAAAATCAGCAATATGAGGGCAATTGTGCCCCCGGGAGGCGTGTTGATGTAATAAGAAGCGGTCAGGCCGCTAAATACCCCGATGAGGCCAACACCGACCGAAATCACTATCGCAGCGGTAAAACCTGAGGCAATCCGCAGAGCGATTGAAGCCGGCAGCACAATAAGTGCGGAAACCAGCAGTACGCCTACAACAGGCATTGCCGCGGCAACAGTCATGCCGGTCAGCACAGCAAATGAAAAGGACAGCAGGCCTGTATGCACACCGCCGATGCGGGCCGTCTCTTCATCAAAGGTAAGGCTATAGAGCGGCCGGCGAAAAACAATGAAATAAATAAGACCGGCAGCAGCTACGGCAGCGATCAGCTTAAGCTGGGTATCGCTGACGGCGACGATGGAGCCGAAGAGGTAAGAGCTGAAGCTTTTGCTGAGATTCTGCTTCAGGCTCATCAGCACGACGGCAAGCGCCAGGCCGGAGGTCATAATAATCGCTACAGGAAGCTCGCTGTATGTACGATAGGAGCGCCGAAGCTGTTCGATCACAATCCCTCCGGTTACCGCTACGGCAAAACCACTGAGTGCCGGATTAAGCTGCAGTACCGAACCCAGCGCCACTCCAGCAAGCGACACATGGGACAGAGTATCGGCCATCAGCACCTGCCGCCGCAGCATCAGGTACACGCCGAGCAGCGGACCGATGATCCCAATCAGGCCTCCGGCCCAAAATGCGCGCTGCATGAATTCGTAACCAAGCATTTCCAGCCCTCCTGCTCTTCCCGTTCCAGACTAATCACCGTATCCAGATAGGGCTTTGTCTCATCGAGACCATGTGTAACCATGATCACCGTCCGCCCGTGCTCGCTGACATAATGGCGCATCAGCTTGTTGAACCCGGTGCGGCTCTGGGCATCCATGCCCGTTGCCGGCTCATCAAGCACCAGCACCTGCGGCTGCTGGGCCAGCGCCCGCGCGATGCAGATGCGCTGCTTCTGTCCGCCGGACAGCTCGCCGATCCTGCGGTTGCGGTATTCCCACATTTCCACTTGCCGCAGGCTCTGCTCCACTAGCTCTTCCTGCTCCTTCGTGAAACGTCCGAACCATCCCAGCCGCGAGTAGCAGCCGGAACGGACCAGCTCGATCACCTTGCTGGGAAAACCGGCATTGAACGAAGCCACCTGCTGCGGAACATAGCCGATGCCCAGCTTCCCGCCGCCAGTGATCTCCCGGTTCAGGGAGACCGTTCCGCTCCACGGCTTGAGCAGGCCCAGCAAAAGCTTGAGCAGTGTCGTTTTGGCCGCCCCGTTCGGACCGGTGATCCCAATGAACTGCCCGGCTTCAATATCCAGAGAAAGGCGGTCAATGACCGGCTCATTCCCGTACCCGAACACAACATCCCGCATGGATGACAAAATCACGGCCCCTTACTCCTGCGAAGCCGCCAGCAGCTCTTCCGTAGGCCACGGCAGCGGATTGTTGAAGGTATTATAGTCCTGCTTCATCTCTTCCTCTGTCAGCAGACATCTGTCCAGTCTGGCTTCAATATCCGCCCTGTTCATGCCAATTCCGATGAATACGACCTCATTCAGGCGGTCGCCCCACTGTTCATCCCATCTGGCCTTGACATCAGGCTCGTTCTCCAGAACTTTAAGCTGCTGCTCCCGCGGCAGCGTGGCGAGCCAATAGCCGGCGGGTCCGAACTGGATGGAAGGTCCCGCCTGGCTTATCGTTGCGGCCAGATCGCCCCTTGCCGCCAGCCAGACCAGCCCTTTGGCCCGGACAACCTCCTCCGGCCAATTGCTGAAGAAAAAGCTTAACCGCTGCGGATGGAACGGCGTTCTTCGGCGGTAGACGAACGAGCCGATGCCGAATTCCTCCGTCTCCGGCGTATGGTCCTCCTTGTTCAGCTCCGCAATCCAGCCGGAGGACATGCTTGTCTTCTCAAAATCGAACAGTCCGGTGTTCAGGATTTCCTTCGGATCAACCACACCCTTCACCGTGCGGATGATTTTCGCACCCGGCTGAAGTCTGCGCAGCACAGCCTCAAGCTTGTTCAATTCCTTTTCCTCCACCAGATCGCATTTATTCAGCAGCAGCACGTCACAGGTTTCGATCTGATCTATGAGCAGATCGACAATATCGCGGAAATCATTTTCACCGGCCACCGCATTACGGTCAAGCAGACTGTCGCCTGAAGCGAAATCATGCCAGAAGCGGTTGGCATCGACTACAGTCACCATAGTGTCAAGTCTGGCCAGCTCAGTGAGATCAATGTCCAGCTCGGGATTCGCGTAGGTAAATGTCTGCGCCACCGGAACAGGCTCGCTGATGCCGGAGGACTCAATCAGGATGTAATCGAAACGGCCCTCCATCGCCAGCTTGTTCACCTCACGCAGCAAATCATCGCGCAATGTGCAGCAAATGCAGCCGTTTGACATTTCCACAAGCTTTTCTTCTGTCCGGGAAAGTGTATTTCCAGATTTGACTAATCCGGCATCGACATTGACCTCGCTCATATCGTTGACAATCACCGCTACCTTCAGGCCGTCGCGGTTGTGCAGAATGTGATTAAGCAGTGTGGTTTTGCCGGAGCCCAGATAACCGCTGAGCACGGTGACAGGAATTTTATTCATGTGTTTGCTCCTTACGCTTTTGGAATTGTTGATTTGGCACTTCGGGCAAAGGGCTTAGCGGGTTTCACGGTGCAAGGTGACCCGCTTCAGTCGCGGACAATATTTATTCAGCTCAATCCGTCCGGGCTGGTTCTTCTTATTCTTGGTGGTGGTATAGTTGCGGTCACCGGTTTCCGTACAGGCGAGTGTAATGATTACTCTCACTATTGATCAGCTCCCTTTTGTTTAATCGTAATATTTACGATTTACACATTCTACATGTTATCTCTGCCCGTTGTCAACAGCACCACTCCAAAAAAATCTAAGGCTCTCTCAGATTTGTGGTCTTTCCGGCGCGGACATTACGTATAGATGGATTATGAAAATATGATTCTTGCAATTGCAAGATGGGAGTAGGAGTGAGGGAAATGAAGATTCCGGTAATTGTACTTGGCGGATTTCTGGGGAGCGGTAAAACAACCCTGCTGCTCACCCTGCTCAAGGAGAGCAAGGCACGGGGGCTGAATCCCGGCGTAGTGATGAATGAGTTGGGAAAAAGGGACGTGGACGGCTATATTCTTCAGGAGCATACCGGCACAAGTGTGGAAAAGCTGCTGGACGGCTGCGTCTGCTGCAGCCGCAAGGAGGAGCTGCCGAGGAGCCTTAACGCGCTGCTTGCACGGCAGCCGGATATCATCTATATCGAGCTTACCGGCGTTGCCGATCCCGAAGAAATCGCCAAAACACTGCAGGAGCCCGCACTCAGCGGGCGGCTGGCCCTGCATTATTCCATAACGCTGCTGGACGCGGAGAACGCGCTGGAATACAGCAGCCGCTTCTCTGCCGACAGACAGCTCGTGCGGACACTGCGCAAGCAGCTTGCCAGCGCCGATCTGATTATTGTCAACAAAAGCGATCTCGTCGAGCAGGATACCTTATGGCGGATCGAAAAAATGATCAGCAAGCATAACACGGAGGCCGAGATTGTATTTACACACTACAGCGAGATCAATCTCGCCCCGCTGCTGGCAGGTGTTGTTCCCCGTCAGCCCCGCGCAGCAGCCGTGCAGCGCGGAAACCGGGCCATAAGCGGCACACCGCTGAAGCGAATGGGCGGCAGCTATGCGCAGAGTGCAACTGCCGTGCAGGAACCGGAATTAAGACAGCAGGCCTCTTATTCGCAGGTATCGGCTGTGACGTTGACCTTCCCGCAAGAGGGGGAGGGCGGAATCGGCCGGGAAGAGCTGGAGGATTTTTTTCACGGATGGGGAGACAGTCTGCTAAGGGCCAAAGGGCATGTGCGGTTAGCGGGACAGGAGACGGTCCAGCTTGTGCAATACGCCGGAAGCCACTGTACATGGGATGCGTCACGGTATCCGGGCCAGCCTTATGTGGTGTTCATCGGACTGAATCTGGATGAGAAGCTGCTGGCAGACCGCTGGTCGGCCCTGTTCAGCTAACAGTACGCGCTGCTGCGGGAAGGAGCTACCCAAGCCTTGACAACCTTTAATCCGATCAAAATACTGCCGCTGCTCTTCCCCGCAGCTTTTCTGATTACCATCGGCATCCTCTGGCTCCCGGATCACCCGCAACTTCTGGACAACTCGTATACCGACACATTCAAGACAGCCTTCATCGGAATTTTGCTGGAGGCTTTGCCTTTTGTGCTTCTGGGTGCGCTGCTCTCCTCACTGCTCCAAGTGTTTGTGCCGGATGAGCTGATCTCCCGCTGGATTCCGCGCCGGCCCATCCCGGCGATTCTGTTCGGCTGCCTGCTCGGCATCCTCTTCCCCGTATGTGAATGCGGGATGATTCCGCTGGTCCGCCGGCTGATGCGCAAGGGAATGCCGCTGCACGTAGCGGTCGTCTTCATTTTATCCGGTCCGATCCTGAACCCAGTCGTCTATGGAGCGACGATGACGGCATTTCGCGCCCATCCCGAGTTAGCATATGCACGAATGGGACTGGCCTTCGCGGTTGCGGCGCTTATCGGTCTTGTAATCTGGGCCACCGTCCGCAAATCGCCGCTGAGACTGTCCATTGAACGTGAAAGCGGAGAACCTCATGCCCGCAGCACCCGCGGCGGCAGGCTGGTTGCCGTCTTCGTGCATACGTCGGACGAGTTTTTTGAAATGGGCAAATATCTGATCATCGGCTGTCTGCTCACCTCCGGTATCCAGACCTTTATGGATCAAGGCAGTCTGGCCGCCATCGGCGGAAAACCGCTTGGCTCCTACCTGTTCATGATGGGACTCGCCTTTGTGCTCTCGCTATGCTCCACCTCGGATGCCTTTGTCGCCTCCACCTTCTTGCATACCTTCCCTTCAGGGTCGCTGCTGGCCTTCGTGGTGCTCGGACCGATGCTCGATTTCAAAAATTCGCTGATGCTGCTCTCGCTGTTCAAGACGAAATTTGCGCTTTATTTGTTTTTCCTGATCTTCTCGGCTGTATTTATCGGGTCAGTCCTGGCCTCATTCTGGTTATGACGCTGACCTGTTCATGAACTTTCAGGAGGTTCCCGCATGAATGACTCCCGGAGCATCCGGCTGCACTATGCTTGCAGGGCGCTCCTTCTGCTGCTCTTCGCGCTCTATATCGGGCATCTGGTTGAGCAGGACGCCTTGCATTATTATGTCGCCCCCAAGCTGGCGCGCTGGATCAGGCTCTGCCCGATTCCGCTTACGCTGATGGCGCTAAGTCTCGGCATTCAGGCTGTATTCGGCAAGAGCAGTCTGCTCTGCGACTGCGAGCACCGCCTCCCCCGTTCCGGGCTGGGCAGTACAGTGCTGTACGGCCTATTTCTGTTCCCGCTGCTGCTCGGCTTCCTGCTTCCTGACCGCGCCCTCGGCAGCGCAGCGGCAGCCAGAAAAGGCATCGCTTTGTCCTATAGCCATCCAGAGCAGGCTGTCCGTGCGGCATTCGCCGCCGAAAGTCCCTATCAGGCAGAGTTCGCGGAGCTGGCAGGCAAGCTCTATGCCCAGCCCGTTATTACCGTGTACCCGGAGATTTTCTCCGAGACCTTAGGGGCTATTGACCTGTATAAAAAACAATTCGAGGGCAAAAGCATTGCCGTCTCGGGCTTTTTGTACCAGGAATCCGGCGCGGATATGAAGAATGCTTATGCGGTGGGCCGTTTTCTGGTGCAGTGCTGCACGGCTGATGCTGCGCCTTTTGGAATCCTGCTTGACCCGCACACGCAAATAAGCCTGCCCGCCGATACCTGGATTGAGGTTCGGGGCAAGCTTCATGCCGCACCATACAAGGGCAAGGAAATCATGCAAATTACTGCCGAGTCGATCACGCCCATTCCACAGCCATCCACGCCCTACATTTACACCAATGCTGACGCTACAGCCGCCTGGGAGGCAATCCATCAAGAAAAGCTCCAGGCTAAATAACCGCATCCAGCTCGTCATCACCGCCCGATGGGAGCGGGTTGAAGACCTCTACCATCAGCCGGGCCGGAACACAAATAATCTGCTGTTTTGGCCTGGAGATGAACCCCATATTAAGCGCAATCGGGAGCGGCGCATCCGAATAAGTCATTTGAATCCCGTAGTCGTACACCTTCAGGATGTTGTGTCCAAACTTTGTTTTAACATGAATCGTTTGCTCTTCCTTGGTCAAGTTTACGGTCTTGAACTCTTTGCCGTTTACCGTAATGACCGCTTTCAAATTCCCCTGTACGTATTGCTCATCGTGGTTGTTATACCATTTGACCCCATAGATCGAGCCCGCCACAAGCAATACCAGCAGGATAAGAATAAAGTCTCCTCGTTTCATTTTTTCCAATGTTGACTCCTTCTCGCTGGCTAGAATAAAAAAATTATCAAATCGGTTTCGACCGTGACTGCGGGGAATGTTTGGACTTCCAGCCGCTGCTGTTCACCTGGCATTACGCATCGGATTTCTGCTCTCGCATGGCACCTTGGTCTGGCACAATCCGCAGCCGGCTCCCGATTTAGCCTCTCCGCCGCTCTCAACCGCCCAGTCCCTTGAGCCTTGGCCGTACACAAATTTCATGCAGGTAATTTTGTCATGACCGTCTTTGCTGATGGCCTGCACCGGGCAGCGTGTGATACAAACTCCGCAGTTCCCTTTGCTGCACAATAGGCAGTTCCCCGTATGGCTTGCTGCGGTTCTGGGATCAGGCTCAAGCTGTACGTCTGTTACTGCTGATAATAAGCGGATGGCAATTCCCTTCTCAGTAATGAACCCGTCGTTGATGCTGAACGTACCCAGCCCAGCCGCATAAGCGATATGCCGTTCCGACCAATTAGAGACCGGGCCTGTTGCAGTGCCGGTAATGCTGTACCAGTCCGTATTCAACGGGGCAACCGCAAGGTGGCCCAGACTTTCCAGATATTCCGTCAGATGGACACGGGCTGCCTGCAAAAAATACTCATCCCCAAACGTACGAAGCAGCGCCCACTCTCTAGAAGCTCTGTCCTTCTGCTGGCGGTTAGCCTTGCGGATGGCTTCATGAATCGGCAGCACGACACTAATCACCGAACCCCCATTGTAGCTTCCAGGGCCATATGAACGCTCTATAACCTCCTTTGGCGTTGCATGGTCAGGACCAATGATACTTTTATATTCCCAGAATAACGGATCATCTGCTGACGCGAATTGAACGATGGGTTCATCATAATAAGGTCCCTGAAGCGCCTCAGACCAATTCACCGGACTTTCCTTCACGAAAGACTTCATCGCTGCAATAATTAGCTGCTTCAGTTCATCAGCCGTTCTTCCATTAACTTTAGCGTGGTTCAAATTCAAGATCTTCTCCTCCTTAGAGTTGTTTTTGTGTGCAGATTTTCCGAGTATATACACGATTAAGCTGTAAAGAACTGCAGGTGCGCTTTCTGTTGCAAACGGACTGATGAACCACGCAGTTATGTTCAAGACATCAGTTGTTCTACTTTGGATAACAGCGCAGTCAGTGCCGCGAGGTCTTCCTCACCTAGTGCCTCCTGTAAAAAACTCTGTGCTTGTTCCCAATCGCATCCGGCAGTCATGTATTTCGCTGTACCGCTCTCCGTCAGAATTAACAGGCGGTTCCGGCTTCCTTGTTGAGAAATATCCTTCACGTAGCCAATCTGCTCCAGCGCCTTCAGATTGCGGACAACAGTTGTCCGGTCCAGTCGCATCTCTAGAGCCAGATCGCTAACACTTGCCGGTCCAAGCGAATAAATATGCTTCAATAATGAGAATTGGCTGATATTCAGACCACTGGCTGCAAGATATCTGTCGTATAATCCCGTAACCGCTGTTGATGCTCTGCGCAGATTAATACAGCTGCAGACAGAAGCCAAGCGGATTTTGGGCGAAGACTGGGCTTTGGTAGTTGTCATAGATTGTTCTCCTCCGGTTATATCGTGTATGTACACTATTTCAAACTTGATCCGATTTGTCAGAGCTATTTATCACAGGCGCTTGTGTCATGAATGAAGTTCCATTTAAAGTGTTTGACTCAAAAAATAAGGAAAATCCCTTAAGCCATTCCATTCATGGCCGGTATCAAGTAAGGTTCAGCGCTTACACCCGAGTGTTATAATCCCCATGGTTTATTCTGGAATGTGACAAAAATCCTCCCTGATTACTCAAGGAGGACTGGGCCTGCTGCGGTATATTCGTACTCAAGTTCATTCTATATTGGACAGTTCTTGGGTATACCACGCGTCACAGGCATAATGCTCTGAACCCGCAAGCGGAGCATCCAGCAGCTGAAATCCGTGTTTAACATAGAACCGGCCGGCGGCCTGCATGGTCTGCAGCGTCTCCAGATAACACTGGCTGTAATGCTGCGCGGCGAATTGCAAGGCCGTCTGCAACAGCTCAGCAGCAACACCCCGCCCGCGGATGCCTGAGGACAGGTACATTTTCTGCAATTCACAGATCCCGTCCGATTCGGCAAAAGGTGCAATTCCGCAGCCGCCCAGCACTTCCCCGTCTTCTTCAACAATCCAGTAAGCCCGGTTCTCTGCACTATTATAATAATGATACAGGTCATGCATGCTGTCATCGGCCCAGGCCAACCCTTCCCGGTTGCCGCCGAATTCGATCAGGCATTCTCTGATAATCTGCTCAATCGCCGCATTGTCTCTGCGCTCTATGTATCTAATCTTCAACTTGCTCAGCCTCCCAGCCATTCTATGTCATTAGCATGCCGCTCCTGATGTACTCTATCATAACCACCGGGTTCTCATCCGATCAACATTAATGGCATTTCAGCCGTTCATTCAGGCTTGCCGAATAGGTTGTAATTGCAGCTATAATCCTAAAAGCTTATACTTTTATATAGTTTGAATTTATAATTTTTAGAGAAAAGGATCTGTCCCCACAGCGGTGAATATTTGGACTTCCGGCCGCCGTTGTCTCCGGATTTCCTGATTCAAGCCGCTTAGAGCGGTTGAAATCCGGAGACAGCTTATGCTGCAGATAGCGAGCTTTCCTACGGAAAGCTCTCAGGCGGACGCATTCGCTCCTCCAGTTCCAAACTTCTCCTCCGCACTCCTACCTTTTTTATGAAATTTTCAAGTTTAACGTATGCAGATTCATATTCGTAATAATTACGATTAATATAAATATAGTCGGCTGCAGCGACTTTGTCAACGTTTCCGCCGCTTTAGAAGCATCCGCAGGCATACAGTAATCACCGCATAAATCAACACAACTGCGATAAACGTCACCAGCCGTTCCCTGGCGGAACCGTCGGCAAACAGCACCGGACCCAGGCCGAACAGTGTATTCAATATGTACAGTATTGCGATCAGCACATACAGAGCGACTTTCATTCCATCTCCTCCTTTCATGCCACCGTTCCCGCCAATGCTAAAAGGCTATCCGGTGTAGAAGCCCTCTACTCCAGAATAGCCTTTGCTTGCGATGAATAGTCAGTAGTTCATGTCCAGCGGAGTGATTTTTACTTGCTGATGCCGACCGACCATTCTCTGAGCACCCGCTCCACTTCACCCGGGGACACCGGCTTGGAAATGAAATCCTGCATCCCTGCTCTGCGGCACAGCTCCATGTCCTCTTTGCGGGCAAAAGCCGTCACGGCAACGATAACCGGAGACAGCTCCATCTCCTCACGGATTTTTTCGGTAGCCTCAATACCGTCCATAAGCGGCATTTGAATATCCATGAAGATGATATCATAATGCCGTGAGCGTACAGCCTCGACTGCCATTTCCCCGTTCAAAGCCACATCGGCATAATAGCCATGCTGTTTCAGATAGGCCTGCAGCAATTGCAAATTCACCGGATGATCCTCGGCGATCAATATCGACAGCGGGCCGTATTCACCTTCCAGGGATTCCGCCCCTATTGTATTCTTCATAATCTGCATATCTCCAACGGGTAAGGAGTCCTGCACTTTTCCAGGCTCCGCATGGGGCAGGAAGACCTGAATTGTGAAATGAAATTCCGCCCCTTCCCCCTCAGAGCTCTCCACGCCGATTCCTCCACCAAGCAGCTCGGACAGCTTCTTGCTGATCGCCAGACCCAGACCGGTTCCGCCATATTTTCGGTTGATCGAAGGATGCAACTGGGAAAAGGATTGAAAGAGCATTCCCTGGCTGCCCTGAGCGATGCCAATTCCTGTATCTCTAACTGTAAATTTGATAACAAGATCGCCATTATCGGCAATAGACTGCAGCATCACCGAGAGGCTAATCTCTCCTTCATCGGTGAATTTCACCGCATTGCCGAGAAGGTTCACCAGAATTTGCCGCAGTCTGGTCTCATCCGTCACTACAAGCGGCGGCAGATCAGGGGCCATATCGGTGTGCAGCACGAGACCCTTCTCCTTGACCTTGGGATAAAACAGCTCTGTCACATGCTGCAGCACTTCGCGGAGATCAACCGGCTGCAGCTCAAGCGTCATCATGCCGGCCTCAACCTTGCTGAAATCCAGAACCTCATTCAAAATATGCATCAGGGCCTCACTGCTTTTGTTAATGATCTGTGTGTAATACTGCTGCTCTTCATCCAGCTCTGTTCCGTCGAGCAAATCGGCCATGCCGATGATGCCATTTAGCGGTGTGCGCAGCTCATGGCTCATAATGGCCAGGAACTCCGACTTGGCCCGGTCTGCCTGCTCTGCAGACTCTTTGGCGCGCACAACGGCCTTCTCCTCGGTAATATCCCGGAAGACAACCACGGCTCCCTTCCGTTCCCCATTGTCGAACAGCGGCGACATCCGGTATTTGACCAGGAAGCTGGAGCCATCCTGCCTCCAGAATATTCCTTCTTCCTCTTCATAGGAAAGATGCTCTGACAGCGACTCCGACAACGTTCTCCGTCCGCTGCCATAAGGTTCGGCATTCAGCCAGGTCTGTTCAATCGTATGCAGCTTGATGCTCCCTGCCAGTTCGCCGGGCTCGTAGCCAAGCATCGTCGATGCCGCAGGATTAATAAACATCATCTCACCCTCAAGATTCATGCCAAAGATACCTTCTGAGACGGAATTCAATATAAGTGCATGCTCGTAGCTCAGCTTCTCTATCTGCTCCAGATGGCGCTTGCGCTCGGTAATATCACTAGTAATGCCGAATACACCCGCAACCTTGCTGTTCACCATGATAGGCACATAGATCATACTGACCTCAACCGGATAACCTTCCCGGTGAATCAGCCTGCTCTCGAAGGTCTGGGCCTGTCCGCCGGCAGCCAGCCCGAAACGCCGTTCTACAAATTCCAGCTCCTCCGAATCAATAATCTCGTTGTAGCCGGACTGCAGAAGGCTCTCCTGCGAATAACCGGTCAACTGCTGCAGGCTGGCGTTCAGCGACTGAACCTGCCCCTGCAGATCCATGGCGCAAATCGCCGAAGGGTTATACTCAAACAAGGATTTGTAACAGTTCTCGCTCTCCAGCAGCTTCAATTCATATTGCTTGTGTCCGGTGATATCCGTCATTTCCGCAATCCTATGGGCAGGAGCGCCTGTTGACTCGTCGAAAGTCAAAAAGATACGCAAGGCTATCCAGATGATCCCGCCATCTTTGCGTACAAACCGCTTTTCTTTATCTACAGCCATGCCGGGACTCCGCAGGAAATATTCCGCAGTAAGCTCATGATCCTCCGCATGCTCATTTTCCGGGTAAGCAATATCCGGGTAACGGAGCTCCGTCAGCTCCGCTTCAGTATAGCCAAGCATCGTGCAAAGTGCAGGATTTGCCATTAGTATCGTGTCATCTTTCGTGGAGACTACCGCGTAACCTATAGATGATCGCAAATACAGCTGCTTATATATAGTGTCGGTCAATGATAGAGCCTCCTCTGTAAAAGTGGGGACTAAGACTAACACTAGTATACATTTTTTTTGATAAAGATGCTTATGTCTAAGCACACATTATTCCATGAATGAGGAGACCGGATCGTACACAACATAAAGATTACATAATCAAAGCCTACATCCTGCAATTAAGAAAGGTGAATTCTAATGCCCGACAACTGCATAAATGGACATCTAATGCATTATCAGGATTGCGGAAAAGGAACTGCGATCATATTCATCCATCCTCCGGTATTGACAAGCTTAAATTTTCAGTATCAGAGGCAATTGTCGGCGGATTTTCGGCTAATCACTTTTGATATCCGCGGCCACGGACAAAGTGAAGCTTCCAAGAAAGAAATTACTTATCCGTTAATCACCGAGGATATCAGGCAGCTAATGGATCATTTGAAGCTTGAAAAAGCATTTTTATGCGGATATTCAACCGGAGGCGGGGTCGTGCTCGATTTTATGTTGACCTTTCCTGAACGGGCACTCGGCGGCATTGTCATTGGCGGGATGTCGGAAGTTAACGATAAGAAGCTGAGAAACAAAATATTGCGCGGTCACTTCTTGTCCCGAATCGGCGCGACCTCTGCAATTGCGCTCTCCACGGCCTGGGGGCAAGCGAAGCCCAAGCTGGCTTTGTTCCGGTCCTTGTTTAAGGACGCCAGAAAAGCTAACGCCAAAAACGCCGGACAATATTATCAATACAGTCTGCACTATAACTGTACGGCGCAATTGGGAAATATCCTTCAGCCCGTTTTGCTCGTTTATGGGGAAAAGGATACCATGTTCCATCCGTACGCCAGTCTGCTGAAGGAACGCTTGCCCAAGAGTGAACTGATTTTTATCAAAAATACCAAACACCAGGTACCTACTAAAGCTGCGGGTCCCTTGAACGAATTGATCAAGCAGTTTATTCATCATTGCCAGAAATAAAAAACAGGCTCCTTGGCTTAGCCGCCATTCCAAGAACCTGTTTTCAGCTCAAAAAGTTAGTCAAGTTAAAAATGGCTTAGCTTATCGGGATTCCTGATCATATAAATATTGCGAACCGAACGGCTCGAGATGTTTAGCAGGATGACAGAGTCTATTTGCTCCCCCGAGCGGACGATAAGCCCGATCTGACCGTTGATCTCACTTAGCTCCAACTGGATGTCGCCCTTGAAATACAGCGCCTTACGGGTAAGACCCAGCAAAAATCCGGAGACAGCATCGCGGGATTCGATCGGGCGAACGGCTGCGAACACCTTGCCGCCTCCGTCCGAAATGAGCACGACATCGCTCGCCAGCATGGATACGACCTGCTCCAGCTCATCCTTTTCGAGTGCTGCAACGAATTGGCGGACCCACTCCTCTCTTGCAGATTCTACATGAACGGGCCTCTCATCGCTGATATTCATCTTCCCCTTCGCACGGCTAAACAGCTTTCGGCAATTGACCTCGCTCCTGCTGATGATCTCGGCTATGCCGGCATATTCAAGGCTAAGTGCCTCCCGCAGCACAAACACCGCTCGTTCAGCAGGTGACAGCTTCTCCAACAAGACCAGCGTTGCATAAGACAACAGCTCCTCTCTCACAACAAAATCAAGCGGCCCATCTTCTGAAGTGGGGACTGGTTCGGGAAGCCATTCCCCGAAATACTGCTCCCGTCGTTTGCGCGCCGATTTGTAGAGATCGCGGCAGCGATTGACGACCATTTTGCATAGATACGCCTTCGGCTCCTCCGCTAGACCAGCCGGGCTCACATCATAGACCTTCAGGAAGACATCATGCACAACATCTTCCGCATCGGACCATATACCGGTCATTTGATAGGCCAGTGTGAGCAGCAGCCCCTTATACTGGTTGTATAATTTATCCACCCTCACCACCTCCGTTTCTGGCTTCACCTGTCGTTTATTTTATCAGCAGACTGGCTGTGTCCGTGGTATACTTTTTTATTTTACTGCCCAGCTTGCCTGTAATGACAATATCTAGTCCCCATTTATTCACCCAGGTCAATCCTTTGTCCGGCCCAAGTCCGATACAGAACAGTGTCATGAAGCTCTCATGCACAGGAGCCGGACGTCCTTCAAGGTCCGCCAGCAGAATTTTAGCAAGATTTGCCGCTTGAGGAATCGCTTCCTTACAGGTCATGCCGTCGGCACGTCCGCTGTTCGGATCGACAATCCTGGCACAGTCACCAATGCTGTACACGCCGTGCATATCCCTCACCCGATAACTTGCATCGACAATCGTGTAGCCCTCCGGTGTCACCGGCAGACCAAGTGATCTTAACATCGGATTGGGCTGTAGACCTAGCGACCAGATACACAGGCCAGCAGGCCGCTTCTCTCCGTTTGACAACCAGACTTCTCCGTCCTTTTCCTTGATGACACGTCTTTCATGAACAACCTGAATTCCGTCACCGAGAAGGATACGCTCCAATTTGACTCCCACCTTGGAAGGCCCATCTGGAAAAAGGCGCTGTTGTGTATTGTATAAAGCGATTTTCACCGCTTGTGGATCAAGTCCCAGCAGTTCCGCATCCTTGCGGGCATAATATGCCAGCTCCGCTGCGGTTTCCATGCCGCTAATCCCTGCTCCTGCAATTGCGATGCTCATTAACCGTTCACGTTCTTTGGGGTTGTCTTCCGTGGCAGCCTGCTTCAGATTGGCAAGCCAGGCACTCCGAATCTTTAACGCATTGTCCAGCGATGCGAGCGCAATTCCGCCCTGTTCCGGATCGGGTTGCCGAATGACGCTGCCCGCCGCTACAACGAGCATATCGTAGGGCATCATCTGCTCCGTTCCTGCAGTATCCAGATATAGCAGCTGCTTCTTCGCATCTTCGATTTTTGTAACGGTCGCCTGTATCAATTCCACTCCGTCCGGGAATAGCCGGGTCAGCGGGATTCGGATTTCCTCGTCCGTGGCTGCTGGCCTGAACATCAGTACCTTGCGCAGATGGTAAGGATTTTTGTCAATCAGAATAAGCCGCAACGGATGCTTGTCCACCTGATCCTTGAACAGCTTATTGATTTCTTTTACAGCGTGAATTCCCGCATACCCGGCACCAATAACGGCACATGTCAAAGTTTTCATATTAGCCACTCCTTCTGTTGGTTTGTACATAGAACGAGGTAGCGGGCTTAAATGTGACACAGTGGACACTGCCTTCTAAGAGTCTGCAACTCACGCACAAAAGGCCCGCAACTGCCGAAGCAATTGCGAGCCTCTTTTCCAAAAATACAGTCAATTTGTGACTTACGCGGAAACGAACATTACTTTTTCAAAGAAAGGCTTCTTCCGTGACTTCTCTCCCATTCGTCCCAAGCCACTACCCCAAGCTCCGGCTGCGGCTCATCGGGTAACAAGGCAATGAACTCCAACGAGTGACCATCAGGATCACGAAAATAAATGGAAACAGCGGGAATCCATCCGAATACAAAAGGGTCCTCTGACCCATCATCTAAAAAGTTGCGTACAGCGATGCCGCGTTCTTTCAGCCAAGGAACAATGCCGGCCATGTCCGCTGCGGTAGTCTCAAATGCAAAATGCTGGCTGACGATTTGATCCGGGGCTTTCTCCCACAGGCCAAGCATCGCTTTTCTCGGCTCACCGATCCAAAAGAATCGGCAGCGCCTTGCGTCCTCATAGGCCACCGGCATGCCCAATATCTTCCCGTAAAATTCCGACGATTTCTCTAAATCGGATACATGGATATGGGTTTCGAACAAACCTTTTATCATCGAGCTTCACCTCAGTAAAAATGAATTTTCTGTTAACTTTACTTCGCATGGGAGGCTTTTTGTTATTGGACAGTAGCCAACTTACGGGAGATAGTTCGGTACCTCGTCGGTGATATCCCTTTTCTAACTGTAAACTGTTTGATGAAGTAGGTGTCATACTCAAATCCAGTGGCGCGCGCTATTTCATTAAGGTTCATATCTGTATGTGTCAAAAGATCACCCGCAACCTTTAAGCGATAGGAAAGCAGGTAACCAATCGCAGTATTCCCGCATCTTTCCTGAAACATCTTATTCAAAGTCACACGGTTTAGATGAGCATAATTCGTCAAATCTTCCAATAAAATCTTACGCGAATAATTCGTATGCAAATAATCTAACACCGCATCGACAGGTGAATGTTCACTGTTTCGGCTCAGCTCCTCAAGCAACCCCATAATTTGAATGAGGTATTTTTTTATTCTGCACACCCAGAGTGCATCACTTTGCGCCTGAACTTCTGTGCCGAGCACAAAAAACCATTCAAACAATAGCGGATATGCTTTCTCGGTCACACGAGGCACACCCGTATGCAAATCTCTTTGAAAAAGGGAAAGGCCCGTTTGTATTCTAGGAACTATAGGAAAGTGCTCCTCCGTTTCGGCAAGCGTTATCGTGTTAAGAAATTCGGGATGAAAACAAAAGGATTGTGCAGCCACGTTAAGCTTCTCAAGGATCTGCACCTTATCGCCTTCAGCCAAGCAAAGAACACCAGGAGAGCTTATTGCTATCGGACGTTCGTTCAATATCCCTTTTATACTTCCAGACGTAATCAAAATTAGCGTATACCGTTCATGATAAGGAAAGTCCGTAAAATTCTCCAACGCATTAAACTCTATATACACGTCACGTTTTTTGTATCGGTCAATTTGTGGCATATTGGTCACCTGTCAAATAGTGTAGTTGGTTGCTTCACATATGACAGTGTAACATACAAGCTCAAAGGATATAATTACATTGTGAATCTACAAAAAGGGGGAAATCATAATGACTGTTGAACGTTTTCACATTCATGTCTCCGATGAAATTCTTGACGATCTACAGTACAGACTGCATCACATCCGTTGGCCCGATCAATTAGAAGGCTCGAATTGGGAGCGAGGTACAGATTTAAGTTATTTAAAGTCACTCGTTTCATATTGGAGAGATCATTACGATTGGCGCGCACAAGAATCCAAGTTGAACCGCTTTTCCCAGTTTCGCTGTAATATTGATGGAATAGATGTGCACTTCGTACACGAGCGCGGCAAAGGACCTGACCCTCTACCCATTATTCTTACTCATGGATGGCCCGACAGTTACCTTCGTTATCAAAAAATCATTCCACTCCTTACGGATCCGGCCAGTCACGGAGGTAATCCTGAGGACTCTTTCGATGTCATTGTTCCTTCATTACCCGGATTTGGATTTTCCAGTAGTCCTCTCCAACCTGGCACCAACAATTTTCGTATCTCTCAGATGTGGGCTAAGCTAATGACAAAAGAATTAGGCTACAAAAAATTTGCTGCTGCAGGTGGTGATGTCGGCTCCGGCGTTACAAGATACCTGGCAGCAAACTATCCTGAACTATTAGTTGGAATCCATCTAACTGATGTCGGCATAATAAGGAGTCTCATGACTTCACATGATGAGTTGGAATTTTCTGAAGAAGAACGACAATATAAGAAAAATGCTTCCGAGTGGATTTCCCATGAGGGAGGCTATATGTCCATTCAATCGACCAAACCTCAAACTCTGGCTTACGGACTTTCCGACTCGCCGGCAGGTTTGGCCGCTTGGATCATTGAGAAATTTCGCGCATGGAGTGATTGCAAGGGGGACCTCCAGCAAAAATTCAGCGAGGATGAGTTGTTGACCCATATTATGATCTACTGGGTAACCAACACCATAGGATCATCAACACGTATATATTACGAAAATTCGCATTCCTTGCCACCACTAGGTCGAATAGAAGTTCCGACAGGCATGGCCATATTTCCCGCGGATATCGTGCTGCCCCCTAAATCCTGGACTGTGCGCAATCTGAATGTAACTCGTTGGACCGCTATGCCTTCCGGCGGGCATTTTACAGCCATGGAAGAACCCGAGCTGCTGGCCAATGACATTCGCGCATTCTACAGACCTATTAGACCGAAAAATAATTAAATAAGCCAATCAAGCGAATCGTAACAACATATCCAAGAAATGTTTAACAACAGATTAAAAAAAGGTCCCTTCTCTGCCAATGAAAGCAGATCCAGAACCTTTCGCTTACGATATGATGCGGTCGAGAGGACTCGAACCTCCACGGTATTGCTACCACACGGACCTGAACCGTGCGCGTCTGCCAATTCCGCCACGACCGCATATTATGTATCATAGCGATTTGATCACTATAAATAAGACTATACTCTCTTTAGCTACAAATTGCAAATGATTTTTTCAAAATGTATTGTCCGTATGAAGTCTCTGGAATTAATAAAGCGTCTATTGCCATTCAACTTTCTCAACAAAATAAAAATACTTGTTCAAATTAATTAAATGAAGTATTTTATGAGTAACACTTAACAAAGAAAGGTGAAGTAGAATGGACGCCATTGATTACAAGATTCTCAATGCACTAATGGAGAACGGGAGAATCACCTGGGCCGAGCTGGCGGGTCATCTGGGCCTCTCCTCACCGGCAACGGCGGACCGCGTGCGCAAGCTCGAAGAGCAGGGCCTGATCAAAGGCTATACGGCTCTGATCGACGCTGAATCCGCAGGCAGCGGGCTGGGAGCGCTCATTGCCGTCTCGCTGGAGCGGCCTGCGCACCGTGAAGCTTTTCTGGAGCTGGTGCAGATGCTGCCGGAGATCCAGGAATGCCATCATACCGCTGGGGATGACGATTATGTGCTGAAGGTGCGCTGCCGGGGAACACGCGATTTAGACCGGATCATCAGCGAGCAGCTCAAGAGTCTCCCCGGCATTGTGCGGACACGCACGACCATTATTTTAGGGACGGTTAAGGAAACTCCGAATGTGCCGCTGCCGCCTGTGGAGCATGCTCCATGATCGTCTGGTCAGCCCTGCTAAGCGGCTTTGGCTTCGGCTTCGTCATAGCCGCTCCCGTCGGCCCCATGTCACTGCTCTGTATGAACCGGACCCTGCGGCAAGGCTTCCGTGCCGGATTGGCCACCGGCCTCGGGATTGCACTTGCCGACATGTTTTATGCCTTGGTGACAGTGTCCAGCTTCAAGGTCGTGAATAATTTCACCACCATGTATGCTCTGCCGCTCCGGCTGCTTGGCAGCCTGTTCCTCGGCTATCTGGGCATAAGAGCCCTGCTGCCCGCCAGTTCCAGCTCGAACGCAGAAACTATGCACGTCGGCGTTTCCTATTCTCTGGCCTCTTCTTTCCTGCTGACTTTGGCGAATCCGTCTACCATCCTGAGCTTCATGGCACTCGCAGCTTCACTGGGGACTGCCATCGGCAGTTCCTGGTTTCTGCCTGCGGGCATCGCCCTTGGCTCCGGCTGCTGGTGGCTGCTGCTTAGCACCATAATTTTCTGGATCAGAGGCAAGCTTCCTGCTTCCTTCATCCGCTCGCTGAACCTCTGTTCATCGGTCATCCTGATCCTGTACAGCCTGTACGGCATCTTCACCGCACTAACCGGGCTTGGAGAGTAAGCGGAATTCGAAGCACACTCCCCTTCACAACTGCACCGAAGCTTATCTTTTATCATCTACAAAACGGTCGTTACCCGCGCCAAGTCCAACTACGAAAAGCAAAATGCTCGCCACAGCCAATAAAGCCAGCGGAATATTCCAACTGTGAGTCACATCATGCAAAAGCCCGAACAATGCGGGACCCATCGCAGCCAGCAAGTACCCGAGAGATTGGGCCATCCCCGACAGCTCGCTCGCTTCCTGGGCATTTCGGGTGCGCAGGCTGAAGAACATCATCACAAGGCCAAAAGCGAAGCCCCCGGCAATGCCGATACAGATGGCCCAAACCGCCATCCAGGAGCTTGTGCCAAGCCAGACTCCGAGAATCCCAATAATGAAGAGTATGGAGGTAACCAGCACCAGACGTCGCTGGTCCTTCATTTTGCCTGCCCACAGCGGTACAAAAAAGGTAAACGGCAACTGGGCCAGTTGCATAAGCGAGAGAATCCAGCCGGCCTGGCTGGAGGACATGCCCCTCTCGACCAAAATTACCGAAAACCAGGCAATCAGCACATAGTAGAGCAATGATTGCAGACCCATGAACAGCGTCACCTGCCAGGCCAGCCGGGAGCGCCATATTTTACCTGATGAATGACCTTTGCCCGCAGCGCTGTCTTGGGCCAGATTCCGCAGCTGTGGAATCCAGAACAGCGTGGCCAGCGCAGCCACGATAAACCATATAGCAAGTGTGCCCCGCCAGCCGAATCCGCTCTGCTGCGCCAATGGAACGCTGATACCCGAGGCGGCGGCTGCACATAAATTCATCGAGACGGTATAGACCCCGGTCATAAGTCCGATGCGCTCGGGGAATCTGCCTTTGATCAGCCCCGGCAGCAGCACATTGCAGACAGCGATGGACAGCCCAATCATTGCTGTGCCCAGGAACAGCATTGCCGCTCCCGAGGACGAACGGATCAGAATGCCCAGGGACAATGCCAGCATAGCCAGCATAAGCACGTTCGCGGTACCAAATCGGCGGGCCAACCGTGGCGCAAACGGCGACAGCAGCGCAAACGCCAATAGCGGCAGCGTCGTTATTGCTCCCGAGAGTGTGCCCGATAATCCCAGATCATCGCGGATCATTCCCAGCAGAGGGCCAACGGAAGTGAATGGAGCCCGCAGCGCCGCAGCAATACAAATAATGCCTACACCAAGCAGAATGCGGCTGGCTCCGGAGTCCGGCCGGGACTTGTCCAGCTTTTGAATAAGTGCTTCTTGTTGCTTTACTTTCATGATGCTCCTCCTGGTGACCTATGTATTCACATTGAATAATTATATCCCTTCACTCCCGGCATTGCACAATATTTTGAACCCAAGTCTTATATTTCAACAAACCGCCAGTCCAAAGGACTGGCAGTCTGCAGGAAAAAACCGTTTTATACCCAGAAAGACTTAGTAATGATAACGAGCAGGATGAACAGAACCAGAATAGCGCCAGCAGAAGTAAAGCCGCCAAATGCTCCAACATTTTCGCCCATGATTAACTCCTCCTTTGTACTTGCATATAGCTAAGATATGTTGAAAAGAGTACTTGGGATTGGGTAAAGCAGCAAAAATCTGCCTGAAGAATGTACTATTTAAAACTTCTTTCCGTTGACAAATACCTTCCCCGTCTTTAACTTTCTCGACTTCACCTGTGCTGTGGGTGCGGGGCTGCTCGAACTGGCTTTTCCGGTGGCCGTCAACAAGTTCATTGATGATCTGCTGCCCGGACAGGACTGGCCGCTGATTCTGATTGCCTGTATTGCGCTGATGGCGATTTACGCCTTGAATACAGCAATGCAATATATTGTGACCTATTGGGGACATATGCTGGGGATCAATATTGAAACCGATATGCGCAAAAAAATGTTCGATCATATCCAGAAGCTGTCCTTCCGATACTTCGACAACAACAAAACCGGTCATCTGATCGGACGCATCACCAATGACCTGAATGATATCGGATCACCTTTATTATTGTTCCGGTTATGGCCTGGATCATTATCTATTTCGGACGCAGCATGACCGCCACCTATGGCCGGCTGTTCGGCAATGTAGGCAGCTTCAATGCCCGGATTGAGGATAATGTCGGGGGAATCCGGGTTGTGCAATCTTTTGCCAATGAGGAGCATGAGAAAAAGCTGTTTGCCGCCGATAACCAAATGTTCCGTCAAACCAAGCTGATGGCGTATAAGCTGATGGCCAAAAGCTCGTCGGTCAGCTATATGATGACCCGCCTGATTACCATCGTCGTGATGATCTGCGGCGCGCTATCCGCGAGAATATCGCCTACGGCAAGCTGGATGCGGAGCTTCCTGAAATCTGGGAAGCGGCGAGACGCGCGCATCTGGAGGAGCTGATCAACAGCCTGCCGGCCGGGATGGACACCGTGATCGGGGAACGCGGCGTGAAGCTGTCCGGCGGGCAAAAGCAGCGGCTTGCCATCGCCCGTATGTTCCTCAAGAATCCGCCGGTACTGATTCTGGATGAAGCCACTTCGGCGCTGGACACAGAGACAGAAGCGGCCATTCAGCAGTCGCTGGCGGAGCTGTCCGTAGGCCGGACGACCCTTGTGATCGCTCACCGGCTTACGACGATCAAGAATGCCAACCGGATCATTGTCGTGAATGAGGAAGGCATCTCCGAGGAGGGCCGTCACGAGGAGCTGCTTAACACCGGCGGCGCCTACAGCCGCCTGTACCAAGCACAATACAATGCGTAGGTAAAGTTGCAAAAAAAACCTTCCGCTGGATCGCCTTATGAACATAGGCGGATGGAGGAAGGTTTTTTGCTATGCTCTATGGGCCTTAATCTTCTGCTGTCCCCAGAAACCGGATTGCAAGCTCTCTATAGAAGCTGATGGATGCCAGATAGGCTTCAATGTCTACCCATTCATCCGGCTGGTGGGCCAAGGCGGGGTCGCCGGGGCCATAGATCAGAACGGGCAATCTGCCATTGTCATGCAGCACAGAGCCGTCCGTGTAATAGGGAACGCCCTGCACCGCCCGGACCTCTTCTTCGGATTGTTCCGTTCCTCCCAGCGAAGCGGCAACCTCCAGCGCTGTCGCAATCAGCTCCCGGCTGGGGTCTGTGTAGACCACACTGCGGTCCAGCAATTGCTCCAACTCATACCTGTAGCCGGGGTGCAACTGCTGAATTTGCTGCAGCCTGGCTTCAATCTCCTCAAGGAGCGAGGCATGCTGCAGCGGCGGAACTGTACGGATATCCACATCAATGGTGCAGCGGTCCGGGATGACATTGGTTTGCACTCCGCCTTCTATCTTGTTCACCGACAGGCTGCTTGTGCCAAGCACGGCATCATGGGCCTGCCATTCCAGCGCATGGCTGCGCAGCAGCGCAATCACCTCCATCATCCCCTCCACCGCATTCAGGCCAAGCTGCGGCATCGAGCCGTGGGCGCTGCGCCCGAATAACGTTATCCGTAGCCACAAAGCCCCTTTGTGGCCCACCGCCACCCGGCTGCCAGTCGGCTCTCCGATCACAATGCCGTCCAGATCCAGCGGGCTGTTCTGGCCGGCATACATCCGAGCTCCGCAGCTATCGACCTCTTCCCCCGCAGTCGCCAGGAATACCAGTTCACCGCCCAGCCGGATGCCTTCCTGGTGTAGCGAAGCTGCGGCGAGCAGCATGGCGGCGAGGCCGCTTTTCATATCGGAGGTTCCCCGCCCATACATCCGGCCGCCAACGATCACTGCTCCATGCGGAGAATAGCTTCCAGCGGCGGCAATCCAGGGGCTAACGGTGTCCAGATGGCCGCAGAACATCAGCTTCCTGCTCCCGTTCCCTTGAAATACGGCCTCCAGATTGCTCCGCCCCTGCTCAATTCCGGTAACGCTGCTCTCCACACCAAGCTCCCGCAAAAAATCCTGCAAAAGCACTGACAAATGGTGCTCATTGCCCGGCGGATTACAGGTATCCACCTCAATCAAACGCTGCAAAAAGGGAACGGCAAATTCCCGGCTGCTCACATCCTTCATTTTGCACACCTCCCGGTAGTCCGAAGTTTCCTTTGCAATTCCTGCCGCTTTATTTCTTCGCGATGTGTACCTTCAGCAGCTTGCCCTTCACAGTGGTGTTCTTCATCGCCTGCAGCACCAGCGCCCCCTTGCCGTTCAGGATATCCACGTAAGTCACATTGTCCTGAATCGTGATAATCCCGATGTCCTCAGCGGTGATCCCTTCCAGCTTCGCAATTGTGCCGACGAAATCGACGGCTCTCAGCTTCTTTTTCTTCCCTCCATTAAAGTACAGCTTCATAATATCCTGATTCATGACCTCGGTTTTGCCCTTCTTGCGGACCTGCCGCATGCCCAGCTTCTCCTCAAAAGCAGGCTTGGCGTAAGCCACAGCTTCCTCCGAAGGAGCCTTCATCACCGGGAGACTGAACCCGATATAGCTCTCAATGTCCTGAACCCATTTGTGCTCATTCGGCGTGGCGAGTGTGATCGCTTTACCGCTTTTGCCTGCGCGTGCGGTACGTCCGGTGCGGTGCACGTAGCTCTCTTTTTCCATTGGAATATCGTAGTTGATCACGTGAGTTATATTCTCAATATCAATGCCCCGCGCGGCTACATCGGTGGCGATCAGATAGCGGAACTGGCCTCTTTTAAAAGCATTCATGACCTCAAACCGCTCGTCCTGCATCATGCCTCCATGGATTTTGTCCACCGGAAACTCCAGATCCGCCATGCCCCGGAAAAGCGCGTTCACCTGATCCTGCGTCCGGCAAAAAATAATGCAGCTCTCCGGATTCTCTACCGTCAGCAGGTCGAGAAGCACACCAAACTTGGCGGCTTGTCTGACTTCGATCAAGGCATGCTCAATCGTCGCCGTCGTCAACCCGCTGGCTTCAATCTCAATGTCCGCCGGTTCCGTCATATATTTGCGGCACAAATTCTTCACGGCATCCGGCAGCGTAGCAGAGAACAGCATCGTTACACGTTCCCGGGGCAGCTTCTGGATGATTTGCTCAATCTGCTCGATGAACCCCATGCTCAGCATTTCATCCGCTTCATCAATCACCAGGTATTTGATTCGGTTCAGCGGCAACGTGCCGCGCTCAATATGGTCAAACACACGTCCCGGCGTGCCTACAACGACATGTGTTTTTTGCTTAAGCTCGATCTTCTGCGGGGCAAACGGCTGCTTGCCGAACAATGCGACTGCCTTGATCCGCTTGAACCGTCCGATGTTGGTAATATCCTCTTTGACCTGTGCGGCCAGCTCGCGTGTCGGCGTCAGCACCAAAGCCTGCGGCTTGTTCTCCTCCCAATCCACCAGCTCGCAGAGCGGGATGCCGAACGATGCAGTTTTTCCGCTGCCGGTCTGCGATTTGACGATCAGATCCTGCCCTTTCAGTGCTACCGGGATAACTTTGCTCTGCACCTCGGTGGGCTCCAGATAGTTCAGCACGTCCAGTGCCCGGATAATCTCTTCATTTAGCCCGTAATCTCTGAATTGTAATTCACTCATGTAGTTGTTCCTTCCGTCTTATGCATTGCCTTATTATAGCAGCTAATGGCTGCCCTGATTCCATTCCTTATAAAATTGCTCCAGGAAATTCAGCATGAAATCATGCCGTTCCTCCGCGAGCTTGCGTCCGTAAGGCGTATTCATTAAGTCCTTCAGCTTCAGCAGCTTCTCATAAAAATGATTGACCGCCGTTCCTTTGGAGTAATCGCGGTACTCCTTCTGCAGGGTTTCATCACGCGGCGCAATCTCCGGGTCATACACCGGACGCCCCTTGGCTCCCGAAAAAACCATCGTTCTGGTGATGCCTATCGCCCCCAGCGCATCCAGCCGGTCAGCATCCTGCACCACCTGTCCTTCCAGGGTTGACATCGGTGCTCCCCCGCCGCCGCTGAAGGACATCATTTCGATAATCTGCATAATATGCTTGATTTGTCCCTCGTCACTCAAATGCTCCGCAAGCCAGTTATGTACTTTGAGCAGTCCCGCTTCCTTGGAAGGATTCAGCTTCTCGTCGGCAACATCATGCAGCAGAGCAGCTATTGTGCAGATAAAAACATCCGCCTGCTCCATCTCCGCGATCAACGCCGCCATATTGCGCACACGGTCCGTGTGGAACCAGTCATGGCCGGTTTTGTCCTGACCTAATTGCTCTTTGGCGAAGCTTTCGGCTTCGGCAATGATTGGGGTAGAATTCATGGAAAACACTCTCCTTATTGTGTGATATTGCTCCATAGCTTGCATGGCTTCTCCGAATCGTCTATAATGTGCTGTAATCCAGCCTTGAAGGGATATGATTCGCATGAACAGCATTACCATCATACTGAATCAGCTTCATCATCACAAGCAGCGTTAGCACTCCTGAACATTTCTCAGGGAGGGCTAACGCATTTCGCGTTTGACCTCCCTGCAGCATACTGAAGCGCGCGGGACCAAGAGGTCCGGCGCGTTTTTTATTTGGAGATTTTTTCATATCAACCATTCAAAGGAGCTGCTGAACATGCAAAACGTTAAAGGAACCTATGATTATTTCGGCCGGGAGCAGGCCATCCGCCAGAAAGTCCGCTCCACGCTGACAGAGCTGTTCGAGGTCTACGATTTTGAATCTATGGATACAACCCTGCTGAATGAATTGGAACTGTTGACCTCTAAATACGCCGGCGGAGATGAGATTCTCCGTGAAATGTACCAGCTGACTGACCAGCGCGGACGCCAGCTTGGGCTGCGCTACGATCTCACGATTCCTTTTGCCAAGGTGATTGCTCTGAATCCGGGCATTGAATTCCCCTATAAGCGCTACGAGATCGGAAAGGTGTTCCGGGATGGTCCGGTCAAAAAAGGCCGTCTGCGCGAATTCCTGCAATGCGACGCGGATATGGTGGGCATTTCCGGCCCGCAAGGAGAAGCGGAGCTGATGATGCTCGCGGCAGAGGCCTTCCGCAGATTGGAGATTCCTATCATCCTGAAATGGAACAACCGGCGTTTCTTAGGCGAAATTCTGGAAGCGGCAGGCGTGCCTCCGGAGGAGCACCTGTCCGTGATGCTGAGCCTCGACAAGCTCGCCAAAATCGGCAGCAGCGGGGTGCTGGCTGAGCTTAACGAGAAAGGACTGACCTCGGCTGCCATAGATACGCTTAAGGAATTGCTGGACATGGATGCTCCGTCGTTTGAAGAGCTGGCTGACAAGTATGGACTGGCCGGAAAGCCCGGCGCTCAGGAGGTTCTGGACTTGCAGCGGCTGATCACAGAGATTGGGCTCGCCGGAACCTGCGTCTTCGACCCTTTTCTGTCACGCGGCTTGTCGTTCTACACGGGAACGGTCTATGAAATCTTTGACGCTTCAGGAGTATACACCTCCAGTCTGGGCGGCGGTGGAAGATATGACGCCATCATCGGAAAGCTGGTTGGGCGAGACGACATTGAATACCCTACGGTCGGCATTTCCTTCGGCATGGAGTCGATCATGGCTTTGCTCGGTGAGCGCCCTGTCCGGGAGGAGGCTTCGGGCGTGCTGGTCATTCCCATTGGGGAATATCTGCAGCAGGCCCTAACTGCAGCCGCCGCACTTCGTGCCGCAGGCATCCGCACCGCCATAGACACCGGGAAGCGCAAGCTCAAGAAAACGCTGGCTTCAGCTTCTGCGAAGGGCATCCGTTATGTTCTTCTTATTGGAGAGAATGAAGCCGCCGCCGGCAAGCTTCTGCTTAAGGATATGCTGCAGCAAAGTGAAGATCTGGTGACAGTGGAAGAGGCGGCCCGGCGGATTGCTGGGTAAGTCTGCTGCTCATTGGAACTGTTTTAAAAAGGCAACCATCCCAGAAGAATGTGGATGGTTGTCTATACTAGGAACTGTGAATCCTTTCATTGCTGCTTCTCTTCCAAATACACAACATCATCAATGAAATTCTCGATGTAGTACTCACATCAGTTCAATCTAGCGTAAACAGTCGATCCGGAATAATGTCGAACAATTTCATACTCGTCACACATTCCCTCATTAGTATAGAATTTCTTGCGCCGATAGGCTTGTTAATATCCTGCCTTATGCCATCTCCAGTCATCGACGCGTTTATAAAATTTCGGCAGTAATGGCATCATATCCTTCTATCTATTGTTGCCTCAGGATAGAGGTTACGTATAATCAAACCCTCAAAAACAACTACCCGGCGCACTTCAATGTAGTATGATAAAGGTGAAACCAGCAATAATAAATCTGGAAGAAATACGCCCTGATAAAGGGGTTAAACGTATGGCGAAGTATTCGGATGAAGAGA
Organism: Paenibacillus sp. BAC0078; assembly: GCF_054483875.1. NCBI lineage: Bacteria > Bacillati > Bacillota > Bacilli > Caryophanales > Paenibacillaceae > Paenibacillus > Paenibacillus sp. BAC0078. Next base: position 369,097 of record NZ_JBTLRW010000002.1, on the reverse strand, counting down.
TCAGAAACATGTCCAAAGTTACTATTAAAATTGCAGCAGATTACCTGGGTATATCCCCAAACATGCTGACACTCGGCATGAGAAACGACTTGTTGCCAATTGGTTTTGCAATTCGTAATGAAGATCGGTATAGGGAAAGTTGGTCTTATACCATCGTACTGGAACGGCTTATTGCCTATAATCACGGCAAGATCAATGCGATTCAGGTGGAGAATATTGAAAAAAACTTGAATACGATCATTAATCAATTCGAAGAGATGAAACGGGACCTGGTTTTTCTATTAAGCGAAAACGAGGGATTGGAGGGATCAAACAATTCGACGCACTCCTTGCACCGCAGTGGGCCTTCGTGTTCTTCAGGCCCGCTTGCTTTTCCAAGGGAAAGGTACAATTTCACCTCCTCTGAGCAACATCTCTTTTTCAATCCAATAATTTCTCCTTATACAATCGCCTCATAGGTGACGATTTCGCATGCTTGGATCGCATCTCCGGCCGCCATAAATTCACGTATTTCTTGACCATGTCCTGCGAGGTATGTCCCAAAATATCCTGCAGGCTGTAAGGATCACCTTCATTCATAATATACAGCTTGGCAAAGGTATGCCGGGAGAGTATGCGGGCTAGAGCGTACGTCCTTAATCCCCGCTGCTTCCCCTTTCTCACATAGCTCATAGCACCCCCCTAACCTAATTTTGAGCAAAAAGAAAGACAGCCCTATGGCTGTCGAAATTTGATGCGTAAATTTTTATAAGGCAATCACTTCGCTTTAGCTTACTGTCTCAATCCCTTAATTTCTTCAATAGATAAGCCGGTTGATTCCGAAACCGTTTGCGAGTCTACACCTCTATTCAAAAGTCTGATGGCAATTTCTTTACTTGTTTCGGCCTTGGCTCCTTCGATACGGGAATGCTCATCGCTCAGTGCCTTCATTCGAGCATCATAAGCCAAGCGCGCTGCCGTATCCTGGCTCAAAAACTCCAGCGTATCCATTGCTTTTTTCAGCATCGGCTCCTTCATCGTCAGCACCTCCCAATTCGATTTATCGACTCCCTTTAAAAACAGTAGCCAGTTCACCAGCCCTCCATCTTCAAGCTCTGCCGCATGCTCACTTAGCTTGGTCAGCTCAATGATGTGAATTTCAATGTCATCTAGCAGCGGAATTCCGGTGCGATCCTCTCGCAGATGAAACACACTATGATAACGGTCATTAGGAAGACATGAATAATTCAGTATATTGATGGTCACACATTTCTTTAATGTGTTGTAATTGCCGCCTTTAGGTATCTGATGATAGTACATTTCAGACCAATAGAACAACGTCCGTTTTTCCATATGATACGGGTTGAACAGTTGCATTTCGATATTCACCAGTTCACCCTTAGCTGTCCTGGCCTTAATGTCCATGATCGACTGCTTATCATTCGGACTATCTGGCTCGGTGTACGGATTGAGCAACACAATTTCAGTCAGCGGCGGTTCACCTGCCTCGCGGAATGTGCTGTTTAAAAAGGCCAGCAGTACATCCTTGTTATGCTCACTACCGAATATTCGTTTAAAAATAACATCTACACGCGGATCAAGCAGTTCAAGCATGAGCAACTCAATCCATTCCTGATTATCTTCATTATAACATTTTATCCTTTCCGATTGAATATACTCACCTTGGCTAAGGCACGGCGAATTCACGATACCATAAACATCCAATTGCTGCTTGGAACGCGTTTCCTGGTTCCCCTTCAGGTTAATCACGTAAGAACTCCTCAACAATCATATGACACTCCCTTAATTTTGAAAATGGTGATAATTCGTCGAAAAACTAACTATATTGTAGAATACAGTAATATGTTCGACATTTTTTTCTTTAATCATCAACCTCCCGTATAGATAAAGTTTATTTATTATTTTAAGGAATACAAAAACTCGGAATTTAATTTCAAGCACTTATTATTTCCGGTAAGATGGAATAGTGATGCTGAAGTAGACCAAAAACAAAGAGCAGAACTTCCCCAGTAGAGGGAGAAGCCCTGCTCTTTTTCTTTCTTACGAACTGCAATGGCGAGGGGCTGTTTCTTTCGTAGAAAGATCTACTACTACTCCAACACCTCACCGTTACTGCCAATAACCCCCTTATACCAGAAGAAGCTCTTCTTACGCGATCTGGCCAGGGTTCCTTTGCCTTCGTTGTCTTTATCCACATAGATGAAGCCGTAACGTTTCTTCATTTCGCCGGTTCCGGCGCTTACGAGGTCGATACATCCCCAAGGGGTGTAGCCCACCAGGTCTACTCCATCTGCAATGGCTTCCTTCATTTCTTCAATATGCTGTCTGAGGTAATCAATCCGGTAATCGTCGTTAATGGAGCCGTCTTCTTCTACGGTATCTACAGCGCCAAGGCCATTTTCCACAACCATTAATGGAATCTGATACCGGTTGTAAATGTTGTTCAAGGACCATCTCAAGCCCTTCGGATCAATCTGCCATTCCCAGGCGCTGGCCTTCAGATAAGGATTCTTCAAGCCCATGGATAAATTCCCGCCAATTTGCTCCTGATTCGGGTCAGCACTTACGCAAGTGGATGAATAGTAGCTGAAGGTGTAGAAATCTACACAGCCCTCCCGCAAAATCTCCTCATCGCCGTCTTCCATGACCAGCTCAATGCCCTTTTCCATAAAATACCGTTTGGCGAAACCGGGATACGCACCTCTCACCTGAACATCGGAACAGAGGTAATTCGATAAGTTGTCTTTTTGCTGCGCGAGCAGAATGTCTTCAGGATTGCAGGTCAGCGGGTAGGAACACATATAAGCGATCATGCAGCCTATTTTAAAATCCGGATTGATCTCATGCCCCAGCTTTACCGCCTTTGCGCTTGCCAGGAACTGGTGGTGCAGAGCCTGATAACGCTGTTGCTCATCATCCCCCGCCGCATTGCCAAACTCCGCGTTGCCCTCCGGCATGATCGCTCCCGCCATAAATGATCCAAACGGCATGGTGAGAATGTTAATTTCGTTAAAGGTCAGCCAATATTTGACCACATCCTTATACCGGTTGAAAATAACCCCGCAATAGTTAACGTAGAAATCCACTACCTTGCGGTTCGACCAGCCATTATATTTTTGCGCCAGATTGAAAGGGGCCTCGTAATGGGAAATGGTCACTAAGGGCTCGATATTATGCTTTTTCAGCTCGGCAAACACGTTGTCATAGAACTTCAGGCCTTCCTCATTCGGCTGTGCATCGTCCCCGTTCGGGAATATTCTGGACCAGGCCAGGGACATCCGGAAGACCTTGAAGCCCATTTCTGCGAACAGCGCGATATCCTCTTTATAGTGGTGATAAAAGTCAATAGCCTCGTGGCTCGGATAGTTCGCCCCCTGCTCCAGCTCAGGTGTAATTCTTCTCCGGGTCGTATGCGTTCCGGCTGTAATTACATCCGCAGTGCTGAGGCCTTTGCCGCCTTCATTATAGCCGCCCTCAAATTGATTAGCAGCCGTTGCACCTCCCCATAAAAATCCTTCCGGAAATTTGGTTACGTCATTCATTAATATTCCTCCTCGTATATGTGAACTAGATCATTACCGTTAATAAATCTTCCTTATACCCAATGTTTTTCTTCCCGGTTTCAATCACATCCAGGTAATTATTCGAATTGGAAACGATTACTGGAGTGGTTAAAATGTAGCCCGCCGCTTTAATGGCTTCCATATCAAATTCCATTAACAAATCGCCTTTTTTCACTGCATCGCCTTGTTTGACTTTGGGGGTAAAATATTTGCCTTTCAATTTAACCGTGTCCTTGCCCACATGAATAAGAATGTCCACACCGTGGTCGCTTGTAATGCCTATGGCATGGCCGGACGAGAACAATGAGGTTAAAACCCCGTCTACCGGAGCAAACACCTTGCCTTCTGCAGGTTCAATAGCAATCCCTTTGCCAAGTGCGCCGGTTGAGAATGCTTCATCCTTGACGTCAGACAATGCGATTACTTCACCTTTTAACGGACTGCTTACGGTTTCCTGCTTCACCATGGTTTCGCCGCTATGGCCTTGGCCTTTTGTGTTGTCTTCCTTGACTTCATCATCCTTAAATCCGCCGAAGAACATCAGCAGGAAGCCAAGCACGAAGCTGACCGTAATCCCGATAATCGCACCATAAAAGCCTCTGTCCATTCCCTCCGGGCTGATATAGCTCGGGATTCCGAAGATACCCAGACCGCCCAGGATATAACCTTTGGTTCCCATGATTCCAATAATCCCGCCACCGACTGCAGCTGCTATACAGCTTAGGATGAACGGTTTTTTACGCGGCAGAGTAATCCCGTAGATGGCAGGCTCTGTAACCCCGAAGATACCCGAAATCACGGCCGGAATAGAAAGCGATTTCAATTTAATGTTTTTGGTCCGCAGCATAATCGCCAATACTACACCTGTCTGGGCAAAAGAAGCACCGAATACGCCGGCCAGAATCGGATCGAATTTAAGCACGGTCAGGTTGTTGATGGCAATCGGCACAAAACCCCAGTGCAAGCCGAAGATAACGAATACCTGCCAGAACGCGCCGAGCAGCACCCCGGCAATAACCGGGCTCAAATTATAGATAGACAAAGTACCTGCGCCAAGAAGCTGTCCTGCCCAGGTTGCAACAGGTCCGATAAAGATTAGAGCAAGCGGGACGATCACCAGCAGGGTGCAGAAGGGAACCAGGAAGGTTCTGACTACGCTTGGAATAATCTTTTTAAAGAAACCTTCAATCTTGCTGCCTACATAGGTGGACAGAATAATCGGAATAACGCTTGACGAATAAGTCATCAGGATTACCGGGATACCGAGAAAAGTTAAATATACCGGCGATTCGATAACAGTCCCGCTAAATAAGGTGTATAACGGCTTCCCTGCAGCGGTTAATCCAGAGAACGTAGGATAGACCAGCGTTGCCCCGATAGCCATGCCTATAAAGATGTTGGCATTGAACTTTTTGGCGGACGTGTATCCAAGGAATATCGGGAAGAAGTAAAACAAGCAGTCCCCGATCGCATTCAGAATTTGATAAGTGCCCGAAGTATTGGTCAGTACACCCAGAGAGATGAACAGTGCGGTGAACCCTTTGATCATCCCTGTTGCACTCAATACGCCAAGCGTCGGGGTGAACACACCGGAAATGATATCAATGAATCTGTTGAACAATCCCACTTTTTCATCGGATGGTTCTGCAGATGCCGTCTGGAATCCGCCTACAGCCGCAACCTCCGCATAGACCTCAGGGACATGGTTGCCTATAACGACTTGATATTGTCCGCCGCTCTGTACGACCGTCACAACCCCATCCATATTCTTCAGAATTTCCGTGTTAGCCTTGCTCTCATCATTTAATTTAAAACGCAAGCGGGTAATGCAATGCGTCAGACTGTTTACATTTTCCTTGCCACCGACATTGCTGATAATGTCTTGGGCGAGCTTTTCGTATTTCATGCTGATCGCTCCTTCATATAATTTTCCTTATAAAAAAGGCGAGACCCAATAGATAGCACTACAAAAAGAGTACTTATCTATTTTGGTCTCGCCTGCCTTACCAGTAACAATCCAAAATTTTTATTCAATTTGTTTTTCCGTTACCCGATGGACATGAATGGTTAAATACAGCTTTTCTTCATCCGACAATTCGGTGTTTAAATACTTCTCTATCTTCAGCATGCAGTTATAGGCTTTTTTGTATTTGGCTTTGACTTGCTTTAGTAAAAAATCATCATCCAGCTCCATCTTCTTCTTCTGATGAATCCGTTGAAAGAAAAATCTTAAATGAGTAATAAATCGTTCAAAGCTGACGGATTGTTCGTCAAGCGTTATATTATACGTGTATTTGATAATGTTCAGGATGTCCTGAATTTTCTCGGTCTGCCCTGCGATATCTGATATTTTATGATACGGGCTGTTGATTTGGGCATTGATCAAATGAAGGGCTATGTTGCCTGCTTCATCTTCGGTCAGTTGTTTATTTACGCTGTCATTAATAAATTCCAATGCCTTAAGTCCAATTTTGAATTCTTTGGGATACAATTTCTTGATCTCCCAAATTAACGGATTGGGATTGCGAATCCCCTCATCGTACATTTTCAGTGTATTGTTGATATGGTCTGTTAGAGTAACATATATATACTCACTCAAAGGCGTCTCCAGCATGTTTTTCCCATACTCGATGATGTCATAGCATAACGACACATACTCTGAGGGAACATCTTCCAATAACAGCTTGAATTTTTCCGAAGCTTCTTTTTGTTTGAGGATGAAGACCTTCTCAATTAAGCCCTCCTCGACCTCATCGCCAATGCTTTTTTTGAATCCAATGCCACGGCCCATAACAACAAGCTCTTGCTTCTGCGAATCTTTGGCGACAATCGCGTTATTGTTAAAGATTTTCTTGATGATCATCCAACTGCCCTCCTTCATCCCGTAATAAGTTATAACTAGGATTAAGACGCTGGACGAAAAAATTTCAGACGGATCACAACATTGCTGATAGAATTTTCGTCATTGCTTCGCACATAATTTAAGCGTTTCCAATATGGGCCGGTTTTACTCATCAACCACTCCGTTTCGTAATATCTATCGCGAGACAGGACACCAGAGTTGGGATTAAAAAAAGGCAAAACCCAAAACATGTCAAGTACATGTCCTGGGTTTTGCCTTTTCAGTAACAATCCCAAAGTCAGAATAACATGAAGTCAGCCGTTTGACAAGAAAAAAGTATGCGCTTTCTTTTTTAGGTGAAATCAATCGGCAAAAGCCACGTTGGAGCAGGCTCCGCTGTGGCTTTTCGTCTATTTTTTACCATATACAATTTTTTTGATGCTGTCGCAGGACAAGCAAAATTGCTCTGCCAACTGCTGAACCGGGATACCTATGGAATATTGCTGACGAATTTCATTATTCCGGACAGTCAGATATTTTCTGCCGCCCGAGTTCTCGCCCCACTTGGTCCGCAAGCCTTCCGGCCTCGGAACATAGAGCATTCCGCCATGAATATATTTCTGTACTTCCTTAAGCAATTCTTCCGGCAAGACGATATCTGCATTAATATATTTTTTCATAGCTCCGCTCCTTAAAATAAATGAACTTTTTAAGGGAGCAAAGTCTACAGGTTAAACAGCGATTCTCCAGTGAGTAATTAGAGCGGTACCATGCTTCCAGCTCTATGCAAACAACCGCCGTTGTTCATCATCCATAGACTTTGCATAGAGCAGATCTTTAATCTTGTCATCGCAAACCCTCCTTTCCTTGTCTATATAAATTGAAATAAAGAAGGCATAAAACGGGTAGAAGTGCGGAGGGGAAGTTTGGAACTGGAGGAGCGGTAGCGACCGCCTTTGTCTGCGGATTTCCACCGCGAACAGCGGTAGTAATCAAGAAATCTGCAGACAACAGCGGCCGGAAGTCCAAACATTCCCCGCAGTTACGACCAGACCCCAATATGATAATCTAAAGTTCAATTTATATAGCCTTTACATGGAATAAGTTTCTTCTATTGTAGCATCAATGGGGAGGCAAGTGGAAACGGCTACGCCGTCCTTAAAAAAAACGGTATCCGTTTCAGCGAGAAATAGAAGGATGATTTATGGTGTGAAACATATAAATCCTTATATTTTGAACAAAACCTCTTGTCCAGGAAAAAGCCAACAACGGTGCAGCTCCCTATTCCTGAGCATGCCGCTCCCAATACCGCTTCCGGTAGTCCTTGGGGCATGTACCGCTGTATTTCTTGAAGGAGGCGCTGAAATGGCTGGTGCTGGAATAACCGGCGAGCATGGAGATATCGGCAAGTCTCAGTTCGTTCTCTTGCAGCAATTGCTCGGCCTTGGCCATCCGCAGTTTGGTGACATAATTGCTGAAGGCAACGCCTACATGCTGCTTGAAGAGGCCCGGCAGTTCGCTCTCCTGCAGATGAAACTTATCCGCCAGGGTAGAAAACGTCAACTCATAGTAAAAGTTCTCCTCCACATATTTTCTGACCGCCTCGGCCATCTGCGGACCGCTAGAGCAGCGGATCTTCTTCACTTCTTCCATAACAAGCCGCACAAGCTCTTCAATCTGCCTCCGTATCCCTTCACGGGACTGTTCACCGGCTATGGTCTTCTGGCAGTTCCACAAATATTTCTGCAAGGCGGAGCCGCGGGGCTCGAACTTTCTGGCAATGGAGTGGAGCAGGAGCAGCAGCCGCAACGCCAGCAAGGTACAATAGGATAGCGGTGCCTCTTCATGGCTGCTGAACATGGCATCGAGCTGATGACTCAAGGCGCCCGCATCGAAATTTTCAATCGCCTGCGTAAGATTCCGCTCCATCTCCGGGGTGAAGGTCTGAGTTAGCTCCGGCATATTCCTGTCCTTGGAGACGGCGTTCCGGCTCCAGGACAGCATGCAGGAGGCAAAGCCGTTCTTCCGCCGCTTAAGTCCCTTCACTTCCTCGCCAATCCCCGTTACGCACTCAAGCTTCAGGCAGCTTGCGATGTTCCGCTGCAGCTCCTCTACGAACAACTGCGATTTCCGGGCATGCTTCGGCCCCTGCTTCATAATGACGAGGAAAACCATCATCGCAGGATTGGTAGCATCGCCGAATGGATAGATCCCTTTCCAGTGGCCGGCCATCTCCCGGCACAGCATTTGAAAAGCGAGCTGGAGCAATTCCCGGCGCTTCTGCCGGTTCACTATTCTTCCTGCTGGCAGCTTCATCTCCACAGCCGCAAATTGCAGCCGCAGATCATCCTCCGCCAGCGGAGCCAATTGGAGCTGCTGCAACCGCTTCTTCATGGCCGCCAGGCTATAGCACTCATCCTTGACCATTTGCAGCATAAAGCTCTCCTGCATCTGCCGAAGCTGCCCGCTCTTTCCGCTCGGCGCCTCCGGGACAATCCGCAGGCCCGCAGCCTCCCGATAGATTGTGGCTGTAATACTGTTACGGCTGCCCTTCTTGTCAGCCACCTGCATGATTTCAAACATTAATGTCCATACCTCCAGCAACTGAAGTCTTTGCTATCAGTATGGGCAAAAAAACTAAAATAACCCCTCGATCTCAACTCACAATTTCTATAGTTTGGTTGAGCTTATTTTCATAAAAAGAAAATAATTGTATTCGCTCACTTAATTGCAGATATAGTCATATTTGTTTAGACATTCCTTGTTAAGTTTTGTAAAGTCAATAGTGATAATACATAATAAGGAGTGTATCCGATGAAAAAAATTAAATTTATTTTGATGTTTTTACTTATTTTCACTGCTTTCCCTCTACATAATGCCCTTGCCTATCAAGGTGGGCTTTTAGATGGAAAAACAATGACCATGGGGAGAGGGCTTAACTCAAATACTGGTGGAACTACTAAGGTAGCTACAGATGGAGATAATTCGACGATACTTTCTTTACCTGATTCGTCCGGTCAAAATCCTTATACTATATGGTACATTTTTGATACTCCTGTAGATCTAGACTCTTATCAGATTTCTATGCAAGGGACCAATTTAGCCTTATCTTTACATGATCCTAATGGTAATTATATTGTGACTCATAAAATTATTGATGATACAAATGGAAATAAAGTTGGGCTCTCAGCTAAATCAGTAAAATTTGTATCACTGATGAATATTGGTAGCGGCCCCATTAAAATCAATGACTTTGATATTTTCGGTAGCTTAACACCGAAGCCTACTGTTTCACCAACACCGTCAGCTACACCTAAACCAACACTAACACCAACACCTTCACCAACTGCTACTCCGTCACCGACAGCAACATCGACTCCAGTGCCGACTGCAACCCCAGCACCGTCAGCGACTCCGACTCCGAAACCAACAGCAACACCAGAACAACCAACTGGTGATCGAGCACTACTTACGATTACATTTGTTAACGGAACAGAAAAAGAGTATGATCTCCCAATGTCCGAGGTTGAAGCATTCGTAAATTGGTACGATGCCCGTGATGCTGGTAGAGGTCCAGGTATGTATGCAATTGATAAACATAATAACAATAAAGGCCCATTCAGTAAGCGCAAAAATTACGTCATATTTGATAAAATCCTCACCTTTGAAATAAGTGAGTATACCGTAACACAATAACCTTCCCAACACTTACCTCCTCAATCTACTATAGCCAAACGCTATAATTGGATTGAGGAGGTTTTCTATGTTATATCTCCTATGCTGCTGGAGACGGATCCCAGGCTGTTCAGCCATCTAGTGCTGCGGCCAGTAGAGCGGTGTTAGCCCATAGAACCAATTATGTACTGCTCAATTGATCACCCCCTTATGTAAAATACCCCGCCAATGCTGGCAGGGTACGGTGTTTCCGTTACATTCAATTTATCGTGAAAGGAACAATGTTTAAATGCTATTCTTTTGCAGTATATTCATCCACACTAAAGGTTAGTATTTTATCGAAGATTACATATTCCTTGCGGCTGCTGAATGGTCCTTTATTGTTACTGTGTTTATCAATTACAAATGACGCCGGTCCATTACCCGAAGCCTTTTCCTCGTACCAACGTACAAACGCCTCTACTTCACTCATTGAAAGATCAAATTCTTTTTGGATTCCATTATTTAAAGTAACCTCTAATATTGCTCGACCATTTTCGTTTGTGGGTGGTGTTGTAGATCCTTGAGGTGTAGCATTCGCTTCGTTAGAAGTTCCATTTTCTCCGGATGACGTATTAACAGTGACAACATAATAATACGTCTTCCCATTTTCAACATTTTTATCTGCAAATGTGGTCCCTTGCACATTAGATGCAATAGTTGTATAAGGACCTCCAGTAGTTGTTGAACGCTTAACTTCGTAGCCACTCGCTCCATCTGCAGCAGTCCAATTGAGGTTAATTACTTGTTGCCCACCCGATGCAGTTAAAGAAATGGAGCTTGGCACTTGAAGTGAGGTGTATTCCTCAATAATAGGATAATACTGTCCTACTGGCGTTTCTCCTCCCATTGCGTAAATCTTTCCGTTCACTGCAACTGCCCCACCTGCAAATCTTATAGTTGACATATTTTTTCGGCTAGTCCATTTATCTGTTGCAGGATCATACTCATTAACACTGGATATGTAATCTGTAGGACTTGCACCACCCATAATATAAACTTTTCCATAAAGCGAGGTGGCTTGAGTCGCCTGTGTTTCAATAGGCATATCTGCTTTTCTTGTCCAAGAATTTGTAGAGGGATCATATTCGTTAACAATCTTTTGTAATTTTCCCTCTTGATTTTTTCCACCTAATACCAGTATTTTACCATTAATACTTACAACCGAAGCCGCACTTGTTGGTGTAGGTATATCGGCTTTAGTTGTCCAAGTATTATTAACTGGATCATATTCTTCTAATTTATTGCTAGCACTTGAACCACCTGCAACATAAATTTTATTGTTTACCACTGCCACACCACTGTAAAGTCTATTAGGAGCTGGCATGGAGGCTTTTGTTGTCCAAACCTTGGTTGAAGGATCAAATTCTTCAACCAACCTGAGATCACCATTAGTACTCCCAATAACATACACTTTTCCGTTCACAGTAGCAGCACCACCATATGGGGTTCTATTTTGAGTAGCCATAGGTGCGACATCTGTCCAAGTATCACTTGCGGGATCATAGCTTATGACTTTGTTGTTATATACATTACCGCTTCCATTGTTAGAATAACCGCCAAATAAATAAATCTTCCCACTTACTTCAGCAATGCCAAAATCTCTAATCCCAAAAGGCATACTTGCTTTATTCACCCAGGTATCAGGTTTTGATGTAGCTGTAGCTGCTGATGCAAAATTCGGATTTAAAACAAGGCACAAAAAAATAACTAATACTACAGATTTTAAGTATTTCATTATTAAAGCTCCTTCTTATGTGATGTATTGTGAACACAATACATAGTTGCATATTTTTCCATCCATCGTCAAAACAATTATCTCTATATTTTCAATTTTGTGTTTATATAGATATTTTTCTTTTTTATCCCATTCAATGAATTCTATTATTTATATAAAATACTTGAGACAAAAAAAGAACCCCGCCAACAACCGGCGGGGCCAAAGAATATATTAAAGGGGGGTTATGAGATTAATATATACCCCCAAGCTTAAAAGCAGATGAACGCAGCCTAAAGATTGCATTAAGCGGCTTAGATTTTGAATTTTTCTACCAAGGTCTGCAGCTCTTTGGCGCTTTGGGTATTTTCGTCGGCCATTGCGGCTTCGTGGAAGGTCTTCTCGACAATGTCCGCCGTTTTCTCGGCAATATCCTGCACACCGATGGCGCCTTCGTTGATCGTGGCTGCTACCTCGTTCACTGCAGTGGCAATGCCGGATATCGTCTCATTCAGATGGTCCGCCGCCTCTTCAAACTGGTTCATCAGCTCGTTGATTGTCGAAGCGTCGCTGTTATACTGCTGGCTGACCTCCGTCAGACGTTCGAAGTCACTCAGAACATTATGATCAATAAAGCCAAGCAGCGCCTCGGACTGTTCCTTCATCTGCTCGACGGAAGAGTAAACATTCTTGACGACGTCTTGAATACCTGCCGCCGTCTCGGAGGATCTCTCCGCCAGCTTGCGGATTTCACCGGCCACTACCGCAAAGCCCCGGCCCGCCTCTCCTGCCCGCGCCGCTTCAATCGCCGCATTAAGTGCGAGCAGATTGGTCTGGCTGGTGATGGAGAGAATCGTGTCGGCCAAGGTGTTAATTTCATTGATCGCGCCTGACTGCTCGATAGCCTGCTCCATTTCCACACGTACCGATTCGTAGATTCGCTTAGCGTTGTCCGTAGACTGGGTAGCATCATGCTGCAGCACCAGTGCCCGTTCTATGATCTGCCCGGACACACCCGCTCCCTCCTTGACCCGGCTGGAGATCACGCGAACATTGTTCTCGATTTCATGAATTGCCGCTGTCATTTCCTCCGTTGATGCCGCCGTCTCCTCCATGCCTGCCGATAGCTGCTCTGTAGTCGCCGAATTATCGTGTGCGTTCTCCCGGACGTCAACAGAGAGCTTTTCCAGTGTCACCGCATTGTCCAGCACCTTGGAGGAGATCGTTAACAAGCTTCCTGCCGTCTCTCTCAGCACCGCGCGGGTATGGAACATGGCTTTGGCGATGGTTCCGGTCTCGTCCTTGTTCTTCAAGAGATACTCATATTGCGAGTCGTATTTCAGATCCAGCTCCGCCGTGCGGTTGATCATCTCGGTCAGCTTAATGATCGGCGAAGAGATGCGTGTAGCAACCATAATCCCGATCACCAAGGTCAGCAGCAGGCTGCCCAGCCCCAGCAGAATGATATAATTCGTCATGCTGTGAACCGGCTGCATGACTTCGTCGATATCCCCGGTCAGTACCAGCGTCCATCTCGTCTCCGGCAGAACGGTATAGGCGGCTTTTTTCTCCGTTCCTCTATAATTATACTCAACATTGCCGTCAGCAACCGTCTCTCCGGCTTTCACCCGTTCCACGACAGCTTTGATCTGGGCATTCTCCACCGGAGAACCAATCTTCTTCTCATCTGGAGAATAGATTATATTCCCTGTCTCATCCACCAGATAGGCGTACGAGGAAGGGGCGTTCGCCACCTTGGCGTCAGCCAAATATTTGATAATGCTGTTCGCGTTGACAGCCGAAGCCACGAAGCCAATCATCTTGCCATTGCTTGTCACAGGATGAGCAAATACCAGCACATACGCACCTGTGGATTTGGATTTCAATGTTTCGCTGATCACAGGCTGCTTGGTCTTGAGCACATTTTTCGTATAGTTTCTCTCGCTGAAGTCTGTCCCCACCAGCTTGACATCGCTATCTGCCACGCCAACCCCTTTCATATCTAGTACTAACATATGTTCCAGATTGCCCGCATCTTTGACCAGTCCCTGAAGCTTGGCATTAATCTTAGCCTGAAGCGCGTCTCCGCTAGTTATTCCGCCTTTACCGGCCTTTAGCAGCAGCTCAGCAATTTCCGTATCATCGGCGACAATCGCCATGCTCCGCTTCTCTTTGTCAATCATCGCACCAATGGTCTGCGCTTTGTTCGTATTGACCTGCTTCATTGAGGTTTCAGTTAGATCCAGGATAGTGCCTGTAGATTTGCTATACGTAAAAATCCCCATTAATGCCGTAGAAATAAATACAACTGCGATCAGCATAACCGACAGCTTCATCCGAATCTTCATCTTCTCCTACATCCTCCCGCCATGATCTCTCTAGGCATCCTTAGTTTTTTATAAACACTGTTACATTTGTTACAATTATTATCGGATTTACCTGTCAAGCAGTGAAGATGTCGTAGGGAATTTCGTAGGATTATATCGGATTTTGTCGAAATTTCAGATTTCATCTAAAATCAAGGGACATAAACAAGATCAGATTAGGCCATGCTGTTGGCAATGCCCACAACGACCCAGGAAAGAATCAGAATCACATTCCCCCATAGCAGCAGCTTCTTGGGCGCGGCAAACCCTTTCCATTCCCCGTCCTTAAGGCCCCACGCGTTGCTGATGATCAAGGATAATCCGTTAAAAGCCAGCCAGCCGACTACAGCGCCCAGCGGTCCGAGAAGCGCCGTTGCTTTGGCATAAAAGCCTAGCGCCAAATACCAGATAGCTGCGGTCAGCAGGGCTTTGCCATACGCTGTGCCCGCGCCTTTGAGGGCATAGTCCCGATATGTGCCGTTCTTGATCAGCAGAATGACCGCATAGACGAAGTTGGCGACAAAGCCGCCCGACAGGGTTATTACCCAGGAAATCAGGCTGGCGCTGATTTTGGCTGTGCCAGCGGCAACAGCTATATCTACGGTCTGATTCGCATAGGAGAACCCGATATTCATTGCTGCTGAGCCCAGTCCGGCTACGGAAGCTATGATCAGGCCTTTGGTCAGATTGCTGCCGGTGCCGCTTCCCTGGCCGGAGGCAGTGATAATCTTTTCTTTTAACAATCCTGCCTTGGTAATTACAACTACACCTGTAAGCATGATCGCCGTACCAATTAGAAGCACTGTAAAAGAGCCTGCCGCCGGAATATTGCCGAAGATAAACAGCGGAATCAATGAACCCAGCGATGCCGATATTCCCATGTTCACACCGTATGTAAGGGATACACCGATCGAGTCAATGGCTTTGCCGAACATAATGGAGCTGATGCCCCACAGAAAGCCGCAAAAAGAAGCCGTCCAGAGCACATCTGAAGGCGTCTGCCGGATATAGCTGAAGAAATCAGGCACTTCAATCCAGGTCCACAAGGCCGGAATGATCAGAATCCCTACCAAGGAGAAGATCGCCCAAAAGGCTTCCCAGGAGAATGGCTGGTATTTCTTCATCCCCAGTCCAAAGCTGCCCTGAAAGCAGCAAGCAAGCAATAACAGCAAAAATCCGTAAATCATTACAAAATCCTCCCAGCCCTCTAGTCAATTTCTATATTGTTATCACGCAGATTAGCTCTGCATTATTAACCTGCACATGGTGATGATTATACATGAAAACTTTCAATTTGGGATGAAATATGTCAGAAAAATAGACCGCAGCGGTTGGGCTACGGTCTTATTCAGCAGAATAGTCTGCCGCTGATATGCTAATCTTCTTGCGGGAACAAAGCGGTAAGCGCAGGACAAGGCTGCTTCTCAAGGAATTTCGAGAGCGGTGCAGGCATGTTGGTGTAGATATCTTTTAGCGAAGTGCCGTTATAGATATTGCCGATAATGACCGGATGGCACAGCTCGGAGATCAGGATATCACCATTGCCGTGCAGATGAAGCTGCTTCTTGCCTTCGATGCAATGCGGGAAGTAGACTCCAGGCTTCTCCTGGAAACCAAGCTTCTCCATAAAGCGGTCCATACAGGTGAAGTAGAGCGTTGTATCCTCTTTTTTGTTCGCAATCAGCTCGTTTACAGCATTCTTCAGTTGTTCACGGGCAGCAATCGCTTTCCAGCCGGTATGGCCCATGATGATGCTGTTCTGAATCTCGTGGGTCCGCACACCCATTGCATAGACATGCTCGCTAATTTCCTGCATGTTGTCCTGGGTTTCGCTGAACAGAAGCGTCTCCAGCACGACATCCACGCTTGTTTTGGCGAACATCGTAATGTTCTCTCTGATTTTGTCATAGATGCTGGTATGAATATTATAATAGCGCGAGAAGGCCTCGGCATTCGTAAAATTGAAAGAAATATGAATCGTGGTCAGTCCTGCCGCTTCCAGCTGCTCAATCCGATCGGCGTTCAGCAGGCTGGCGTTGGAGTTGAGCTGGGTCTGAATGCCCCGGGATTTACAGTAGGCTACAATTTCTACACAGTCCTCAAATTTAAGAGTCACTTCGCCGCCGGAAAGACGAACCCGCTTCAGATTAGGCAAATCCTCCAGAATTCGGATCACCTCTTTGCCTTTGATACTCTGGCCGTCATTTCTGTTATATGCGCAGCAGTAATCACAGCGGAAATTGCAGTTCGAGGTAACCCCGACCTCCAGTCCTTCCAGGTCATAAGTCAGCGGTTTGTCCAGCTCCAATGATTTATATTTTATGCTCATGCTCTAGTAGTCCTCCTGAAAATAAAATAGTCTGATTAAAGGGTAACCTTATAAATTATAAAGGGTTGCGGCACAGGTTAATGTGACATTTGTTGTTATGCCCCCTCATTTCAATTGCAGGTTGCACTTTTGCGGCTCAGGTAGTAACCTGTTGCTGAATCATTTATGTACTTTTATCAGAAAGAAGGGACAGATATGAACATCCGCTTCAACTGTTTTCCCGGAGGAGTCTTCAAAGCGCTTACACTGAGCTACGATGACGGCACCCTCCATGACATCCGGCTGGTCTCCATCTTGAATGCATACGGGATCAAAGCCACCTTCCACTTAAATTCCGGCATACTGGACCAGGAGGGATATGTCTCTGCCAAAGAGGTTAAGTCGCTCTATGCAGGGCATGAGATTTCAGTACACACCGTATCCCATCCCTTCCTGGATGAGCTGCCGAAAGAGGCTATCATTCATGAAGTGCTGGATGACCGGCGGGCGCTGGAGCACTTAAGCGGCTATCCGGTGCGCGGCATGTCCTATCCTTACGGCAGCTACAGTGAGGAAGTCACTAAGCTCCTGCCTGCTCTCGGGATCGAATACTCCCGGACTGTCCATTCCACCGGTTCTTTTGCCATGCCGCAGCATCCGCTGGAGTGGAATCCTACCTGCCATCACAACGCCATGCTGAAGGCTGGCGAGCAACTTATCGCCTTAACGGGAGACATGCCCTGGAAAAGAAAGCTGTCACTGCTGTACGTATGGGGGCACAGCTATGAATTTGAGAATCATGGCAACTGGCATGAGATTGAGAGCTTTTGCCGCATGATGTCCGCGCAGAAGGATATCTGGTTCGCCACCAATATGGAGATTATTGACTATCAGAATGCCCTCGGCAGGCTGCAATTCTCGGCAGACCGTTCCATTGTCCACAACCCGAGCGCCATCTCTGTCTGGATCACAGTGGATCAGTCACCGGTTGAGATCAAGCCGGGCGAGCTGAAGGAGCTGGTATAGTATGATATATTTAGAGACAGCGAGATTGCGATTACGCGACTGGGAAGAAACGGACTTAGAGCCATTTAGCCGGCTAAATGCGGACGAAGAGGTTATGACGTATTTTCCTAAAACCTTATCAACCGAAGAAACAAATGTGTTCTATAAAGCAATTGTATCCGAGTTTAAAGAATGTGGGTTTGGGTTATATGCCGTAGAAGTAAAAGAAAATAAAGAGTTTATAGGGTTTATTGGATTTCATAGGGCAACTTTCGAGGCTGATTTTACACCTTGTATAGAAATTGGATGGCGGCTGAAAAAAGAGGCTTGGGGAAAAGGATATGCAACTGAGGGAGCAGAAGCTTGTTTACAATATGGATTTAACAAATTGGGATTAACTGACGTCTATAGCTTTACAGCCGATATTAATAACCCTTCGAAAAACGTAATGATAAAAATTGGTATGAGCTTTGTTAAAACCTTCAATCACCCCAAAGTTGAGAAAAGCAGTCCTTTAAACAAACATGTTTTATTTCATATCAATCAAAGTGATTTATCATAGCCATATTATTAAGAAGGAGCCCCATCACCATCGGGGCTCCTGTCCTGTTTCGGCACACACAAAATTATAACTCTATCGATTCTCCCATTTGGCTCAATACCGGCTGTCCGATCAGACCCAGACGCCAGACCGCAATACCCTTAAGGCCATAGCGTTTGGCCAGCCCGATCTTGGCGTTGACGGAGCTCTCATTCTCGCTGTAAACCGAGATGCCGAGAATCAGCTTGTCCTTGCTGACCTGCTGCAGGGCAAGACGGATGGATTCATCGACTTTGTTCATCGGCTCCGGTCCGGTCTCACCCTCATAAGCGTAGGCCATAATCACCAGATCGTCGGCGATAGAGCCCAGCGTCTTGTAATCGTACCCCTTATAGGAGCTATTAAGCGGATGGAGAATGACGGTAAGCTTCAGATTTGCAGCCCGTGCTTTGACGGCAAGATTCTTGACAAAAGTATTATACTGGCTCTGCACCAGCTTCTTGTCCCCGGTCATGCCTAACCCTTCCAGATCAAGGGCAATACCCTGAAATCCCTTCTGCGATGCGGTATCGACGATGCCGGCGATGGTCTTCTGCTGAAGCTGCAGATCCTCGACATTTTTGGTCAGCTCCAGCTCCTTGTCCCCGGAGTAGACCATCAGATAAGGGGCTGTGCCCCCGGCTGCGGCATTCTGGACAATGGATTCCGGCGTAACCTCACCGGCAGCCTGCGGCCATCTGAATTCAGTGCCGGCTGTAGTATATTGTCCGCTGCGGTCAATCCGGCTCCAGCCAAAGGCAACCGCATCGAAATTCGGGATCAGCGAAACCTCACTGTACGCTCCCTGTGCATAGAAGCCCAGCGTATAAATGTCCTTCTTCGGCGAAGTGATGGATACCGTCTTGGTAGACTGATTCCAGGACACACCTGCGCCGAACTGCTGGCCGAAGAAGCTGAGCGGAATCATCGTTGTGCCTCTGACATTCTGCGGCGGGACAGCCAGCTTCACGGCTGCGCCGTTCACCGATGCATTTGTACTGCCCAAGGTAAGTATGACTTTCTTGGCGCCTGAAGCGTCGGTATTCGTCGCGGTGATTTGCTTGGCCGTCTGATTCCATTCTACTTTTACACCAAGTGCTTCGGATATGGCCCGGAACGGCACCATCGTAGTTCCGCTCATCACTGCCGGTTCTACCGGAAATGGCAGCGGGTAGCCGTCCAGCACAATACTGACGCCGCCTGCTGCGGCCTGTGCTCCGGTGGCCGGAAGAGCCGAGAAGCCTGCTGCTGAAATTGCTGCGCATAATATTATTTTGGCAAAACGTTTCATGCTTCGATTCTCCATTCTGTAGGATAAGATCAATAATCTCTCAACCATATACCTCTATCATTTTACCAAACTAGATATTATTAGCAAATTAATAGATTGTCACAATTGAGCAATCCCTTTCTATCCTCCAGCCTGGCATTTTACATGAACGCGCTCAAAAAGACTCCAACCGCCCGCTCGGCATCCACATCCACAGCTACCTCAATGAACTCGCCAATCTTGGGCTGTGCCCGCAGATCCGCAACCACCATACCCGCAGTATGTTCTCCCTGATGCTCCACACGGACCTTCATTTGCCGCCAGGTCAGCAGATCAGGCTGCAGTGCGGCCATCAGCGCGAGCGGATCATGCAGGGGTGCACTGTTAATAAGGTAATTTGCTTCGCGGTAGAATTTAAAATAATGCACCAGCGACTGGTCCATGAATTCGATAACTTCCTTGCAGTCTTCCCGTCCAAAACGCTTGAGAAGCTCCAGATGCTCTGAAGTAATACGCGTCTTAAGCGTAACGTCCAGGCCGACCATCAGCACAGGCAGTCCAGAGGTGAACACCCGGTCAGCCGCCTCCGGATCGCCCCAAATATTGGCCTCTGCTACCGGGGTTACATTGCCGGGCTTAAAGATCGTACCGCCCATAACGGCTACCTTTTTGAGCTTTCCGGTCAGCGCAGGGTCCAGGTCGAGCGCCAGCGACAAATTGGTCAACCGGCCGAGTGTAACCAGCACAATCTCCCCGGGCTGCTCATTCGCCAGCCGCACGATAAATTCAGCCGCCGTCTCGCTGACCGGACGCTGGCTTGACGGTGGCAACTGAACGCCACCGATGCCATTTTCACCATGCACATGGGTCGAAAAGCCGGTAAGCTCACGGACCAGCGCTTTTGAGGCGCCGATGGCGACCGGGATCTCATACCCCGGATTAGCCAGCGCCAGCAGCCGCAGTGTATTGTCAGCCGCCTGTGCGACATCAATATTGCCAAAAACCGTTGTAATACCTTCCACAACAACGCCCGGAGCACGCAAAGCGTACAGAATGGCCAGGGCGTCGTCAATGCCGGTATCGCAATCAATTATTATTCGGGTTGCTGCCATCTATATGTTCTCCACTCCTCGGAACTCTTACTTCACTGCATAAGGGGCAGCGGCCTTACAGAAACGCTCCAGCGCTTCCGTCAGAATGGATCTCGGACAAGCCAGATTGATCCGCAGATGGCCTTGTCCCTCTGTGCCGAAGACAGAGCCTTCGTTAAAGGCTACTTGAGCCTCGCGGTACATCAGCTTTTTCAATCCATCGCTATCCAGTCCAAGCGCCCGGCAATCCACCCACAGCAGGTAGGTGGCCTGAGGTTTCATCGGCGTTACCTGTGGCAGATGCTCTGCCAAATAGCCAAGGGCATATTCGGCATTTCCGCTGATATGCAGTGTAAGCTCGTCCAGCCACTCTTCACCTTCATTGTAGGCTGCCTCCACCGCTTCCGCTGCAAAAAAAGCAGCCATGTGCAGGCTCAGCGTCTTCAGCTTCAGGTCGAATTTACGCTTCAAGGCCGGATTCGAGGTGACGATATAGGAGGTTTGCAGTCCGGGCAGATTGAAGGTTTTGGTAGCCGCAAGCGTCGTCAGGGTAATATCCGACAGCTCCTCTGACAAGGAGGCGAACGGAATGTGCTTGTGGCCCGGCATTATCATATCGCAATGGATTTCATCCGAGATGACGGTAACACCGTACCGCAGGCATAAATCTCCCAGCCGCAGCAGCTCTTCCCGCTCCCACACCCTTCCGCCCGGATTATGCGGATTGCATAGCAGCAGCAGCTTGGCTCCGCCGATCATCAGCTCCTCAAGCTGGGCATAGTCCATAACATACCGGCCCTCTTCCAGAATCAGCGGATTGATAGCCACCTTGCGGTCATTCATCCGAATGACATCATAGAAAGGATAATATACCGGAGACTGCAGAATCACCTGATCCCCCGGCTTGCTGAACAGCTCGACTGAAAGGCTGAGCGAGGTGACGATCCCCGGCGAATCGCTGATCCATTCCTTTTGAATATCCCAATCATGGCGTCTCCGGTACCAATCCTTAATGGCTTCCTTGTAGGATTCACTCGCAATACTATAGCCGTAAATGCCTTCCTGCACCCGGCGCAGAATGGCCTCCTTCACAGCGGGCGGGCTTTCAAAATCCATATCCGCTACCCAAAGCGGCAGAATATCCTTGTTCCCGAACAGCTTCTCGGACTGGTCCCATTTGTAAGAGCGGGTATTGCGGCGGTCAATGACACGGTTAAAATCATACTTCAACTAAATTCACCCATCCTTTCTGCTTGTTCAATTATTGTATCACGGGGAGACGCTGCCGGCACCCTTCTTGAGCGGCTTCAGCACGCCATTTCAAAAAAGCAGCGCCCCAAGGCGCCGCTCCAATTGATTTTATTTTTTTGCCTGCGCAATCGCCCCGCCCACCTGCTTCAAAATTTCCGCCATGGATGCAGGATCGTTTACATCATAATCATCTATGTTCAGCCGCAGCACCGGACAGGCGCTGAATTCATTGATCCACTGCGAGTAACGCCCGTGCATGTGCTCCCAGTAGGACACATCGGTCTGAATTTCCATCTCGCGTCCGCGTTCTTTGATCCGGGTGAGGATCGACGGCAGGCTGCCTTCAATATAGATCAGCACATCGGGATGAGGAAAATACGGGGTCATGACCATAGCCTCGTACAGGCTGGTGTAGGTCTCATAGTCCGTTTTGGACATGGTGCCTTGATCGGCATGCATTTTAGCGAAAATACCGGTGTCCTCATAGATCGAACGGTCCTGCACAAAACCGCCGCCCAGCTCAAACATCTTCTTCTGCTCCTTAAAACGTTCGGCCAGGAAGTAGATTTGCAGATGGAAGCTCCAGCGTTCGAAATCATGATAGAATTTTTCCAAATACGGGTTGTGGTCCACCTGCTCCAGCGATGTCTGGAAATTCAGGCGCTCCGCCAGGGCCGCGGTCAGCGTCGATTTTCCGACACCCACCGTTCCGGCTACAGTGATAATGGCATTATCCGGGATGTTGTATGGGTTCATTTCATAAGCTCCTTTAAGTGTGCGGCGATTGCAGTAAAGTCTTCTACGTTCTCCACAAAATCAACCTGATTTCCATCAATGGTGACAATCCGCGTAGACGGCTCAGTGAGAGCGAGCGAAGCCATCGCTTCGTCATAATCCTCAATCAGTTGCTGCAGATATGCTGGCGCAATATCTTCTTCAAAAGTACGTCCGCGCTTGGCAATTCTCTTCAGCAGAGTGTCCAGATCCGCACGAATGTAGAGAATAATATCCGGCTTCGGCAGATCATCGGTCAGCACATGATAAATCTCCCGGTACTTCTCACGTTTTGTTCCCTTCAGTGTACGCTCGCCAAAGATCAGATTCTTATAAATATGATAATCCGAGATAACCGGCTTCCCTTTATCTATGTACCGGTTCACGGTATCCTCAAGCTGCTTGTAGCGGTTGCAGAGAAAAAACATTTCCAGTTGAAAGCTCCAGTCGTCCATATTCTGATAGAACTTGTCCAGAAAAGGATTTTCCTCTACGATTTCTTTGATCACCGGAAGCTTAAGCTCCTCCGCCAGCATGGTGGCGAGTGTTGTTTTGCCGGCTCCGATGGGGCCTTCCACTGCAATAAAAGGTGCATGTTCCATTAATGCTGATATCCTCCTCAAAATAAAAAACAGACTAAACTATTGTATCACACGCCAACCGCCTATGAATGCTTAAATTTATAGAAACTTTTAAGTTTCACTCCGCGTCTAAATAATAGAAAAAAAATACAGAGAAGAGGGATTGTTGCATGAAAAAATGGACGAAGCAGTTCGGTATAATGCTCAGTCTGGCCGCTGCCTTAACAGTATCCGGCACAGCAGCCGGGGCAGCACCGGATACCTCCGCCCCTTCAAGGATAGCCTCCTACGGCGCGGATTATTTGATCAAAACAGACGGCAGCCTGTGGGTCTGGGGAGGCAACCGGTCCGTCCCTACTCAGGTCGCTGCATTACAGGATGTTGAAGCTGCCTTCAATTCGCAGGCCGGTTCCTTTGCTGTGAAGAAAGACCGCTCTGTATGGAAGCTGGAGACTTCCGCAACCACCCTGGCAACGACAGCGACTCCAGTTCAAGAGCCGGGAACGCTGAAGCAGCTTTTCTCCCTCAGCAGCCGAACGGTTGCGGTGTCGGATGACGGTACGCTGTCCAGCTCAATTCGGTCCTTTGATAATCAGACTGCCAGGTCCACCGATTCGGCGTTCACCCGGGAATCCGGGATAGACAATGTGGCTGCTGTAGACGGTTATTATGAGTCCAACAAGTCTAAGCAGCACTGGCAGCGGTTCCTTTTCCTGAAGAAGGATGGAACGGTCTGGACGACTTTTGATGATTTTGCCACGTTCACACAGGTTCCAGGGCTTACGGATGTCACTCATCTTCAGCAGAACTATGCGCTGCGAAAAGACGGGACGCTCTGGACATGGCCGATACAGAACGAATACGAGCCGGAGACCCTCGGTGATCCTTCCGTGGTAACTCCTGCCGCCGTGTCCTCCTTGCCTAAGATCCGCTCAATCCGCAACAACGGAATCTCTATGCTGGCTATAGATGGACAGTCAAATTTATGGTTCTGGGGCGCAACCATTACGGGGGTCTCCGACGGAACAACCTATCATCAGCAGGCCGTACCGGTTCGCTTCACAGCGATCAAGAATGTAACCGATGCGTACATTGTAGAGCGCTCCATCGTGGCCCTGACTTCAGGGGGAAAAGTGTATGCGGCGTCCATAGATGGTGAATCTATGAATCCAAACGCAGATTTTGGTCTTCTGGCTTCAGAAATCACGTCGATTCAGGGCAGTGGACGCCACGTCATTATGCAAAAAACAGACGGTACCCTCTGGGGCTGGGGGATCAACAAAAATGCCCAGCTCGGCAATGGAGAGTATGAGTTCAACTATCCCGCACCTGTAGCCATGCAGAAGCCGATTGCCATCTCTCTGAACGGCGAGAACGTCAGCCTAACGAATGGCGTGATCACCCGTAATGGTCAGAACTTTATCCCGCTGCGTTCTCTGTTCGACAAGCTGGGAGCAACAGTGGCCTATAAAGAGGATATCAAAACTGTACCTGCCGGCAAAGACAAACCCGGCGGCATGATCAGCACGGTGGATAAAAAGGTAACCATTACCCGGAACGCCGCTGACAAGCCGGCGCTGTCCATTACAATCAACACGGTAACCGGGGCAACAACCGTCAACGATAAAAGTGTAACACTGCCTACGCCTCCCTTTATTGTCTCAGGTACGGTATACCTGCCTTTGCGGTTTATCAGCGAGCAGCTTGGCGCTTCAGTCAACTGGCTTCCGCAGCAGGAGACTATTGCCATTACAATGAAATAACCAGAACAAACGGCCGGCCTCCACATCATGTAGAGACCGGCCGTATTTGTGACGTATGTGTAAAGATCGCGCGGAGGCGCGAACAAGATAAATGTATTTCATGCAGCTATCCGATGCTGAAACAGCCAATTTCTTGACTTATTTGTATTTTGTACAGTTATAAATCGGACTTTGCGGATTTATGGCTTCCTGTGGCGTTCTTTATTGTACGGAATACAGCTAACTTCATAATCACCCGCAAAAGTGAGCTTTTAGCTGCACAGAATACAATTATCCCAGAACTCATGTTATTCTGGCAATTCGGGCAAGATTTCCTTGGCGAACCAGGCCGCAAACTCACAGCTTGAGCCGCCTTATATTCAGAGCTTCTTGCCGAACCGGGAAGCTTCGTCCTGCTTGTAATCCTCCAGACGGCGGCGCAGTCCGGTCAGCCATTCCGGCTCATGCTCCCACTTCTCCGCAGTGGAATACAGGGTGCGGGCATACCCGTACAAATTGGTAAAACGTCTGCATGCCGCAGAGGAAGGACCACCCGCAGGCAGCGGATACCGGCTGCCATAGCCGTCCATAAAACACTGTTTCTTATGATCCAGCTCCTCGGACGTAACTGCTTCCTCCAGACTGTCCAGCGTCTGCTCAATATCTGCCGCATACCAATGATACATGGCATCATCGAAATCAATGACGTTGACCGCATCCTCTGCCTCGTCATAAAAGACATTGTCCAGCTCAAAATCATAATGAATCAGTCCATAATTGGCCTCGGTAATCGGCAAGGTATGAAAGTACTCTGCAAGCAGCTCTGTCTCCGCCATCGCCGCCGTCTCTCCGGGGAATCCGCTCAGTACTTGCCGAATCCAATCCAGCACCCCGCTATGTGTCCATCGTGTATTCCGAACAGGACTGTACTCACTGGATAGACGATGAAGCTCGCCCAAGGCTTGACCGTAACGGAATACGGTCTTGTCATCCATAAATACATTATCCATCCGAACTCCGGCCACGCGCTTGAACACCGCCGCATAATAAGCGCCCCAGGGCGTCTGCGCCTCTATTAGCTCGTCCCCTCCCCGGGAAGGCACAGCTTCAAGCACTCCATACCCCCGGGCTCGAAGATAAGCAATAAATTCCAGCTCAGCCAGGAGATTTCTCTTTGACTTCTCCGCCTGCGGGGCGAATCTCAGAAGCTGATTGCTCTCACCACATTCAAACGGATAAATCGCATTGGACGATATCCTATAATACTGAAACAAATGCAGCGACTCCCGGTCAAACTCCCAGTTCCCCAGCAGCATTTCCGCCAAATCCACATTATTGAACAAATATTTTAATTTCAACACGCCCTACAGCAGCTCCTTATAATTTCAAGTTTCGCTCACCTTTACTGCAGCAGTCGTTCTATTAGCCCGGCGTTTCATGCCGATCACTCCCTTCACTTGCAAGCCGAGTTTACCCGAATTCTCTCGCAGCAGCCATGTAATAAATGAGTAAAGACATTCTATACGCCAAAAAGAGGCGTCCCAGCCAGCCTTAACGGCCAGCGGAACGCCCCTTATTGTATAAAATGAACTTAGAAACTGATTAAAAAGGTAGGAGTGCGCAGGGGAAGTTTGGAACTGGAGGAGCGAATGCGTCCGCCTGAGAGCTTTCCGTAGGAAAGCTGGCATCGTAAGCATAAGCTGTCTCCGTATTTCAACCGAACAGCGGTACAAATCAAGAAATCTGCAGACAACAGCGGCCGGAAGTCCAAACATTCCCCGGAGTTACGACCACAACCTAACATATCAAGCTTCAGGTTCATTTTATATAAACCTTTTTTAAGACAACCGGCCGCTGAAATCCTTGTATTCAAATTCGCGGATCACCTTAAGGCCCTCTTCCTCGTTGTAGGAAGCAATGGACGGGAGGTTCACGCCATTGAACATATGGTTTTTGACCATGGAATAATGCGCCATATCGAGGAAGACCAGCTTGTCGCCGTATTTGAGCGGCTCAGGGAACGAATAATCCCCGATAACATCTCCCGCCAGGCAGGTCATGCCGCCAAGTCTGTACGTGTACGGGTATTCGCCCGGCTCTCCGGCACCGATAATGCCCGGACGGTACGGCATCGCCAGCACATCCGGCATATGGCATTCCGCCGAAGTATCGAGAATGGCGATATCCATTCCATTGTGCATTGTATCCAGTACAGTCGCTACCAGATATCCGGTATTCAGCGCAACAGCTTCGCCCGGCTCCAGATAGATCTGAACATTATAAGTTTCCTTCATATGCAGGATACACTTAATCAGCGTCTCCAGGTCATAATCCGGACGGGTAATGTGATGTCCGCCGCCGAAATTGAGCCATTTCATGCCGTGCAGATATTGCCCAAATTTCTCCTCGACTACCTTGAGCGTACGCTCCAGCGTATCCGAGTTCTGCTCGCACATCGTATGGAAATGCAGCCCGTCGATGCCATCCAGCTCTTCAGGGCGGAAGTTCGGCAGCGTTACTCCCATACGTGAGTAGTTGTAGCATGGATCGTACAGCGGCACTTCAATCTCGGAGTACTCCGGGTTGACGCGGATGCCGCAACTGATACGCTTAGGCGCATTCTGCACCCGGTCCTTGAACCGGTTCCACTGGTCAAACGAGTTGAACACAATATGGTCCGTGTAGCCAAGCAGCTCGTCGAACTCGCGGTCTACATAAGCCGGTGCATAGACATGCACCTCTTTGCCCATTTCTTCATAGCCGAGTCTCGCTTCGAACAAGGAGCTGGAGGTTACGCCGTGCAGGTATTTGCCGACCAGCGGGTAGAGCGCGTGCATCGAGAAGCCTTTTTGCGCGAGCAGGATCTTAGCACCGGTACGCTCCTGCACGTAGTTCAACGTTTCCAGGTTCTTCTTAAGCAGCCGTTCATCGACTAGATAAGCGGGCGACGGCAGCGTGCTGATATCAATATCTATATCCTTCATTGCCTTACGTCCTAGTCAAGAAGCGTTGGCGAGAAATCTTCTTGCCAAGGCAGTCCGTATTTGTTCAGTGCATCCATGAATGGGTCCGGGTCGAACTCTTCAACGTTGTATACGCCCGGCTTCTTCCAGATGCCTTTTATAATCATCATCGCTCCGATCATCGCAGGAACGCCCGTAGTGTAGGAAATGGCCTGGGAGCCAACCTCTTTGTAGCATTCTTCATGATCGCAGACATTGTAGACATAATATGTTTTTGGCTGACCGTCTTTAGTGCCTTGAATAATGCAGCCGATGTTCGTTTTGCCCTTCGTTCTTGGTCCCAGAGAAGCCGGGTCAGGCAGAATTGCCTTCAGGAACTGCAAAGGAATAATCTCCTTGCCTTCATATACAATCGGCTCAATGGAGGTCATGCCCACATTCTCAAGCACCTTCAGGTGAGTCAGGTAGTTCTGCGAGAAGGTCATCCAGAAGCGGATTTTCTTCACGCCCTTGATGTTCGCAGCCAGAGATTCAAGCTCCTCATGGTACAGCAGGTAAATATCCTTCGGGCCGATCTCCGGGAGATCGTAGACTTTTTTCTCAGACAGTGGAGCGGTTTCGATCCATTCGCCATTCTCGAAGTAACGTCCGTTGGCGGTGATTTCACGAATATTGATTTCAGGATTGAAGTTGGTCGCAAACGGATAACCGTGGTCGCCCGCGTTCGCGTCAACAATGTCAATCGTGTGGATTTCGTCAAAATAATGCTTCTGCGCATAAGCCGTGAATACGCCGGTTACACCGGGATCGAATCCGCTGCCGAGCAGCGCGGTAATTCCGGCTTTCTCGAATCTTTCTTTGTAGGCCCATTGCCAGGAGTATTCGAATTTCGCAGTATCCTGCGGTTCGTAGTTGGCGGTATCTACATAGTGCACTCCCGTTGCCAGGCAAGCATCCATAATGGTCAGGTCCTGATATGGGAGAGCGACATTAATCACGACATCCGGCTGGAAGCTCTTGATCAGTTCGATTACCTCTTCAGTGTTGTCTGCATCAAGCTGCGCCGTAGAAATCTTCGTCTGGCCTCCGGCCAATTTATCTTTCAGAGCATCACATTTCGCGAGGGTTCTGCTCGCTATGCAGATCTCTTCAAATACATCCGGGTTCTGGCAGCATTTATGAACTACAACGCTTGCTACACCGCCAGCGCCAATAATTAACGCTTTTCCCAAAATTGATTACCTCCTAAAATTACATATTGAAAAATCAACAACGCTGATTATACATAATGCATAGCAATAAATCAATAAAAAACGACAAAAATTGATACCGAGACTGTAAAATCTTCTACTTTTCACGTTAATACTCTGAAACGCATGGAAATGCACTGAAATACTCCGTTTCCCTTCGGTTTCTTCTTCAAATCCATGATGCTGCGCAGCCAAAACTAAAATGACTCTTCGTAGATCAGAGCAACTAGACAATTGTACCACAGTAGCGGCCCACTTCATAATATTATTTGAAAAGCTATGAAATGGCTCACCTCTGCAATTGCTCATACCCCTATCATATGGGAGCCGCACCGTTATGCCCCATTAGACTTATTATGTGTAGCCCAGCTAATCCAATACCCGGCTTGCCCGGAATAACAGCTTTGTTCCTCCCCAATTGGAATTTCTCCAACTAATAATGTAATCGAATGCTGACTTGGATAGCATGTTGGAATTTCTCCAACTAAAGGGTGTGGTGGAACACTAACTGGGGTCGCACGTTGGAATTTCTCCACCTAATTTCGGCGATTTTTGGCCATTTCTACGTTATCTACTTGATTAATTGTACTAATTCCACCTAAATCTTGAAAAATCGCTGAATTCCTCTGATTAAGTGACATTTTTCCACTTAATTTACCATTGCAAGCTTTGACAAAAGATACGTTCCAGCTACAACGCACCCGTCAGTAAAGAACAACAGCCTCCACTCCCCTATAACAATAGAGAAATGAAGGCTGTTCATTGTTCAGACCTGATAAAAAGTCCACGCAGTGTGTAATCCGCTGCTATTGCCCAAAACCAACCCGGGGACGTTCACGCGGTTTCGTCTCCACGGCTACCGCCCGGATGGAGGTGATGGGAATGTACAGCAATTGATATTCCGTGCGATACTTCACAAACCGTTCGTCAAGCTCCTCTAGTACACCGCCTACGACATTCGAGCCGTCCAGAAAATGAATTGTTACCTCTTGCCCAAGCAAAGCTGTCAGCATTTGAATCCCGCTCCCCCGCTTAAAGTTTGGTAATCACTTTGTCGATAATACCGTATTCCAGCGCCTCCTGGGCCGACATGAAATAATCCCGGTCCATATCCTTCGCCACCTTGTCAGCCCGCTGTCCGGTGCGCTCCGCGCTGATCTGCACGACCTTCTCCCTGATCTGCAGGATACGTCTCGCGCTGATCGCTATGTCGCTGGCCTGGCCCTGTGCCCCGCCATGCGGCTGATGAATCATAATCTCGCTGTTAGGGAGCGCATAACGTTTGCCTGTGGCTCCAGCCAGCAGCAGCAGTGAGGCGAAAGAAGCTGCAAACCCTGTACAAATCGTACTGACCTGCGGCTTGATTACCTGCATCGTATCATAAATGCCGAAGCCTGCGGTAGTCGAGCCTCCCGGACTGTTGATGAACATCTGGATATCCTTGTCCGGGTCATCTGCCGCCAGGAACAGCAACTGGGCAATGATGCTGTTCGCCAGCTGATCATCAATCGCCGCACCCACAAATACAATCCGGTCCTTCAGCAGCCGGGAATAAATATCGTAAGAACGCTCGCCTCTGCCGGTTTGTTCAATAACATAAGGAACTATACTCATGTTCATGCCTCCTAAGTGAGTTGCATTTGTTTTTTATACTCTGTAAACGGAGGAAGAGCTGTGAAGGATACGAAGGAAGCAGAAAGTCAACCGCTGCGGGTGCAGCGTATCTTTTACAATGAGCTGATCGTTTATATAATAGAGGCAACAGAATACTCAGCATAAACAAAAAGGAGATGATCGCAAGTGTCGATCCTTGAACCATACAGCACCGTGAGCCTGATAGACGAGAGCAGCCTATCGCCGCTTCGTGAAGCCCTGCAGCGGTATTGCCTGTCGTTGACCCGCTCCCTGGCGGACGCAGAGGATTTGGCCCAGGACACCTGGACCAAAGCGCTTGCTTACGGGAAATTCGCGGCTGCCCCGAATCCCGAAGCGCTGCTGCTGCGGATTGCCAAGAACACCTGGATTGACGCCGTGCGGCGCAAAACGTCCCTTGTACGCGTACTGGAGCGCTCGTTAGCTTCCTCCGGTCCCAATTCCGGGCATGCGCCGGAGAACAGCCTTACCGAAATCGAGCTTGCGTTCCAGGCTCTGATCCGGCATCTATCGCCGCTGCAAAGAACCGTGTTCCTGATGCG
Organism: Paenibacillus sp. BAC0078; assembly: GCF_054483875.1. Taxonomy (NCBI): domain Bacteria; kingdom Bacillati; phylum Bacillota; class Bacilli; order Caryophanales; family Paenibacillaceae; genus Paenibacillus; species Paenibacillus sp. BAC0078. Next base: position 337,885 of record NZ_JBTLRW010000002.1, on the reverse strand, counting down.
TGATGTGCTCGGTTATCCGGCAAGCGAAGCAGCGGAGATGCTCGGTACCACTGAAGGAGCGGTCAAAGCTGCGCTGCACCGGGCGCGGTATGCCTTAGAAGCGGTCCGCCGGGAGCTGACAGATCACGAAGGCCCCGCGCTGCCGCAGGACATGGATTTCAGAATTCTGCTGCGCGCGCTTGCCGCTTCCTATGAGAAAGGCCAGCTTCCCGTTATGCTGGAGCTGCTCCGCCAGGAGACAGCGGCAGAAATGACGATGGCAGTAAGCAGCAGCACCGTGCAGGGATATTTTGGCGGAATCAGCACCAACGCTAACTCGGCTACCGGAACTATGACACAGCTAAGAATGGCAGCATAATGAGGCAGGCTGACCCAATTTAGAGGAGTGTATACGATGAGGAACATACTTGTACTCGGGGGAACCCGTTTTTTTGGCAAAAGATTGGTTGAACGGCTGCTGCAGGACGCAGACACCAGGGTAACTCTTCTTACGCGGGGCTTCGCGGAGGACAGCTTTGGGGACAGTGTCCGGCGGCTGAACGTGGACCGGACAGATTCCAAAGCGCTTGCTGAAGCGGTGGGAGCTGCTGTATGGGATGTGGTCTATGACAACATCTGCTATTCCCCGGATGAGGCGGCTGCGGCCAGCCGGATATTCGCGGGCACGGCTAAGCGATATATTCTGACCTCCAGCCTGTCTGTGTATGACCCAAGGCCGGACATTCTCCTTGAGGCCGATTTTGATCCATTAACCTATCCGCTGCAATTGGGGGCGAAGGAGGATTTCAGTTACCAGGAGGGCAAAAGATTGGCCGAGACGGTTCTTTTGACACAATCGGCTTTTCCAGTCGCTGCGGTCCGGTTTCCGATTGTGCTCGGAACGGATGATTACACGAAGCGGCTGCATTTTCACCTTGAGCATGTCCGCGCAGGCAGACCTGTCGGGATACCGAATCCTGGTGCGGTTATCTCGTTTATCCGCTCCGATGAAGCTGCAGATTTCCTGTACTGGCTGGGGTTCTCACCGCTGACGGGACCCGTGAACGCATGCTCGGACGGCACGCTGGCGATTGGGGAGATCATTTCTGTGATTGAGCAAGAGACAGGCCGGCAGGCAGTTGTCGTGAAGGAAACTGCCAGTGCGGATATGTCCCCGTTTGGAATCGAAGAGTCCTGGCATATGGATACAGCAAAAGCCCGCGGGGCGGGCTTTCACTTCCTGAAGCTGGCGGAATGGTTCCCGGAGCTGGTAGCAGCGCTGAATAATTCACTCTCAGGCCGCGAGTAGCTTGCCCGTTGTTTCGGCATCTGACACAGCTAAGAATGGCGGCATAACGAGGCGCAACAGGGGCAGTCGCCCCCTTGCTGGAATCATTCATCACTTGGTTACAAGCCAAAACAGCCCTAGTCCGATGGAATCCGGGACCAAGGCTGTTTAATTGGCTATAAGTTCAGAGAATTAAATAGCTGCGGTTTCCCGCTTCAGCCACTCCAGGTCTCCAGCACTCAGCATGCCGGTGCCGCTCAGGCGGTCATATACTTCCTGGTGGTACAGGTTAAGCCAGCTGCGCTCCGAATCAGTCAGCAGGGAGGGAAGAATCGCTTCCCGGTCAATCGGCAGATAGCAAAGCTCCTCGAACCGGAAGAAGGTGCCGAACTCGGTGGTTTCATCCTCCACTACAAGCAGAGTATTTTCCGTCCGGATACCGTGGCGGCCTTCCTTGTAGACACCGGGTTCCACAGTAATGAGCATCCCTTTTTCCAGAACTGCCATATTGGGCTTATGGCTGAACCGCTGCGGCTCTTCATGGACATTGGAGAAATAGCCTACACCATGTCCGGTGCCGCATTTGTAATCCAGTCCGTTATCCCACAAGGGCTTGCGGGCCAGAATATCCAGACTGGAGCCGGTGGAGCCGTACAGGAACCGGGCAGTGGACAAGGCAATAACGGATTTCAGCACCAGGGTAAAGTCCTTTTTCTGCTCATCCGTGAGCGGTCCAAGCGCAAGGGTCCGGGTAATATCCGTAGTGCCATTATGGAAGTGGCAGCCGGAATCCAGTAGGAAGAAGCCTTCCGGCTGCAGGGTATATTGTCCTTCGGGAACCGGCTTGTAGTGCATCATCGCTGCATGGTCCCCGTAGGCAGAAATGGCCGCAAAACTAAACTCCTGGAATAAAGGAAGCTCCTGGCGGAATTCCAGGCTCTTTTCCACAACATCCAGCTCGGTAATGCCTCCCTGGGCCACGTTGTCCTTGATCCACTTGAACAGGCGGACCAAAGAGGTGCAGTCCTTGAGATAAGCGTCCCGGATATGGCCGGTTTCCGTATCATTCTTGACGGCCTTAAGCAGCGTAACCAGACTGGGCGCTTCAATCACCCGGATAGCCTCAGGAATGGAGGTTCGGAGTCGGACATTGGTTTTCCCAGGATCAAGAATGAGGGCCGCCGGAGCCTTCAATCCGTGCAAATAGCCGTACACGGCTTCATAAGCCTGCACCCGGATTCCGTCATCTGCCAAGGCGCGGACCGTTTCCTCCGGCACCTTGCGGAGATCGGTGAACAGGCATGCGGAATCCGGTCCCACAACTGCGTATGAGGTTACATAGGGGTTGTAGAGAATATCCCGGCCGCGTATATTCAAGAGCCAGCAAATCTCGTCCAGCACCGGCAGGAGGTAATAATCCGCTCCATGACTTTTCATGGCCGTGCGGATCAGAGTCAGCTTCTCTGCTCTGCTTTTGCCCGCCAGTTCTTCAGCATGAAGAAAAATGCTTTCCCCTGGAATCTCCGGACGGTCCTGCCATATGGCACCAATCGGGTCTTTGTCCGTGAGGAATACAATATTTTTGCCTTCGGTGGCCTTGGACAAGGTCTCCATAGTCCGTATGGACACGGTTCTGCCATCCACTGCCAAGCGACTGCCGGAGGGGAGATTTTCTTTCAGCCATTCCTCTATAGTAGGCACGCCGGGCTCACCCATTTTGAACAGCGTAATCCCGGAGCCTTCCAGTTCCTGTGCCGCCTGAATGAAGTAACGCCCGTCCGTCCATAGGCCGGCGCTCTCCTTGAGAATAACCACCGTTCCCGCCGATCCGGTAAATCCGCTTATCCACTCTCTGCTTTTCCAATGCTCTCCTACATACTCGCTCATATGGGCGTCGCTGCTGGGCACGTAGCAAACATCAATGTTTTCTTTGTCCATCCACTGCCGCAGCAAAGACAGCTTTTCTCGGGTTTCCATGTGTAACGTCTCCTTGAGGTAAAATGTGGAATCTATTATTTCAACTTTCCCCAGTGTACGTCCGTTAGTGCAGATAAATCAAGAATAAATATACCAGTTCCTTCCAAAGAAATCCGATCATGAAACTGATTATGAATACAGCAAAAGCCCGCGGGGCGGGCTTTCATTTCCTTCACTCTCCGACCGCAAGCAGCTTGCCTGTAGTTTCGGCATCTTCATGGGCGGGTTCATCCATGATCAGCAGCAGACCAGCCGGGGTATCCGGCGCGGTTTGCTCTTCGATTTTGAACACATTAATTTCTTTAAAAAGCTGCTGCGATATTTCATTGATCTCTACCGCCTGCCGGGCAATATCGCTGATCGCCTGATCCTGCTGGGTGCTGGAAGCATTGACCTCCTGCACGCCCGCTGCGGTCTGCTCGGCTACGGAAGCTACAGAATGTACGGATTCAGCCAGCCGGGAGTTGATCTTCCGGGTCTGCTCCACCTTCTGATGAATTTGTCCAATCTGGCGGCTAATTCCGGTAATTGATTCGTCAATGGCCCCGAAGGAAGCCAGGGTCTCTGCTACCTGATGATCCTGGTCCTCCAGGCTTTTTTTGGTTTCCAGCATGTATTGCTGGAAATCCGCCATGCTGATCTGCAGCTCACTGATAATCCGGCTGATATGTATGGATGAATCGTTCGTCTGTACGGATAGATGCCGAACCTCATCAGCGATCACGGCAAAGCCCTTGCCTGAAGCGCCGGCCCGTGCTGCTTCAATGGCGGCGTTCAGGGACAGGATATTCGTCTGCTTGGAGATCTCCGTAATGGAATTGGTGATGCGCGAAATATCTCCCGACTGCTGAACCAGCTTTTCCAGTGCCTCATATACCTTATTAATGGAAGTGCGGGACTGCTGTGAAATCTCCCGCAGCGCAGTGACCGTCTCGGAGCCCTTGCGTGTATTCCGGTTAGCCGTTTCGCTGGTCGTGAGCATCACATCGGTATGATCGGTAATTTCATGAACCTCGCGTTCCAGCTCCTGCAGCAGCTCTGAGCTCTGTTCAGACTGCACCGCCTGCTGTCCGGCTCCCACGGAGATTTCCTGTATCGTACGGAGGATCTCCTGATTGGCGTGGGCGGTGATTGCAGAGGACTGCTGGAAGGAATGGGAATAATCCGCAAGCGATGAAGCCGCAGACAAGGTCTGCCGCAGCATATCGCGGACCCGGCTCACCATATGATCGAAATGGTGGCTAAGCCGTCCAAGCTCATCATTGTAGGGGGAGTTGATCTGCTGCCGCAGATCCCCTTCGGAAATCTCCTTGAGAGCCGCCTGCAGCTTGCCGACCGGTGTCATGAAAGAGCGGATCAGCATCCAGGCGAGCAGCAAGGTGAAGAGGAATACGCCCACTGCCGCATAAACAACGATGGATACCGTATGGTCCAGCATAAGAAAAGAATAACTTTGCGCCTTCTCGGCATTATCGGCAGCCGCCGTATACAGCTCGCCATTCGTCTTCAGCATGGCTTGGCTGAGTGCCGCTGCCTTCGTATGTAAGTCATCAATTTGTTCCAGCACAGTCAATGGATCGAGGCTGGCATCTCCCATCACCCCAAGCAGTTTGTCAAAGATCCCTTTATATTCTCCGGTTTGGGTCCGCAATTGTTGAAGCACCTTGAAGGCAGGCGTATCTGCCTCAAAATTCACTTTCGCCAGTTCAGAGGCAAGCTGCTGCTGCTTGTCCTTAAATTGCCCGGCCAGCTCCACATCACTCGACTCGGCAAGCGCACTTTCCGCCCGGTTCATCTCCTGCAGCAACTGGGTGATCGTTGAGACGGTGATTCTTTTTTCCATCTCCGTTTTTTGCTTTTCCATGGAACGCTCTACCTCGCTGATCTTATTCCCTTGGTACAGTGCCACCCCCAGAAAAATAAGCGTAATGGCGGAAAAACTTAAAATCAGCTTCCATTTCATAGAAAAGTGCAGCGGGTTTCCCTTCAAACGAATCATCCCTTCATCTCAAACTTCGTATTACAATAGGTATATTTTACTAACACACTCATTGTAGGAGCTGGATATTAACGAAACTCCTAGCTTTTGTATGCAGATCGTAAAGAATCTGTTGCGAAAATGTTAACAAAAAAGGTAAAGTCCTATCCACCGGGCATGGCGAATAGGACTAGATTACTTTGATAATTATTCTTCTATGAAATTTCATCGTCTGAAGTGCCGTAAAAGAGCGGCATGGATGTCTGCTATGCGTTTTCCGCTGTGCTTTCTTCCATGTACACGATCTCCCACAGATGGCCGTCGATGTCCTGGAAGCTCCAGCTGTACATAAAGCCGTGGTCTACCGGGTCATTATACTTCTTGCCTCCGGCGTCCAGCGCCTTGTGAACCAGCTCGTCCACCTCAGCTCTGCTCGTTGCAGAGAAAGCCAGAATCACTTCGGTGTGGCGGGAGGTGTCGACGATTTCCTTGGATACAAAGGTCTTAAAGAATTCGTTCTTCAGCAGCATGGCAAAAGTGTTCTCATTAATAATCATGCATGTGGCGTTCTCATCGGTATACTGCGGGTTGAACTCGAAACCGAGTGCGGTAAAAAAGTTAATCGACGCCTGCAGATCGCTTACCGGCAAATTGACAAACAACTGACGAGCCTGAAATCCCATTTTCTGATCACCTCTGCATGTATTTTGAGTGTTACCACATGATTATAGCGCAATATCCGCTAAAGTTGATAACAGCCGGATTCGGGTGTATTATTTTTTCACAACAAGAATTACAATTGGCTTGAGCATTATTCAATCTCTTCTAACACGCGGCCTGTATGCTGGAGATAAATAAGACGGGAGGGTGAAAGGAATGCCGAACATTTGGATGCATCTTGAATACGGACAGCAGCTCGCGGAGGAGTTCAGAGAGGAGTTTTCTTTTCTGGCGGATATGAGGGATCGTCCCGAGCTGTATCAGCTTGGCTGCCAAGGACCGGATTTTCTGCTGTATCACAGCTTTCTTCCCTGGAAAAAGGATACCCCGGCGCTCCGGCTAGGCGACCTCATGCACACGGAGAATTGCGGGCCGGTATTAATAGAATTCTGGCAGCGGACCCTTTCGCTTCCCCCTGCCGAGATGAAGGAAGCGCAGCAGTATTTCCTCGGGTTCCTTACCCATCATCTGCTGGACCGGAATCTTCATCCTTATATTAATTGGAAGGCGGGCTACAAGCACCGGGATCACCAGCGCTTTGAGATTGTCCTCGACACCCTGTTCATGAAGCGGCTGAAGCAGCTGGATACCTGGCGAAACGCCTCCTGGAAAAAAATCAACGTCGGCTCCCAGATGCCCTTCTCTATTCATACGATTCTCCACGAAACCGCCGCTGCCTGGTACCCGGAAGCCAAACGGCTCCCGATGGAAATCTGGCAGGAGGCTTATCTGGATATGCTGCTGGCTCATAAATGCCTGTTCGATCCAAAGGGCTGGAAGAAGGCGCTGCTATGGGGCAAAGCCCGCCGCCTGTTCTCCGCACAGCCATCCCCTGCCGAGGAACGGCTTGATTATTTGAACGAAAAGCATGGCGAGTGGCGGCATTCCGCACTCTACTCCGAAGTGCGGACCGAAAGCGTCTGGGACCTGTGGGAGGAGGCGCTTTCGGAAGGCCGGGCGGTGCTGCGGGCGCTCTCCGCATGGGTGAACAGCACCGTGCCGGCGGAGGCTGCACGGACACAGGAGCATTTCAAGCATGTGCTGGGCGACCGTTCCTACGATACCGGCAAGGAATGCAGCAGCAAGCTGAAGAATCTGTATGCCGAGCCGATCTGGGAAGCAGGCATCATTTCCTGATCGCCTGCTGCCGCTTGGAAGGCTGATCCAAAACAGATCTCCGCAGGGAGGTCTGTTTTTGTGTTGCCTTTCTTTACAGCACAAACACCTGCCGCTTGCATAGCGGCAGGTGTCACATTCGAATGAACCGGAGCTCTCGCGGACTCACGATACAACCATTTGTATACCGGTCATGCTTCTGCCGTCCCATGCACCGGAAGCGGAGAGGGGGCGAGCGGCTCTTCGCTGTGCAGCGCATCCTGTTTGCCCCGGTTTACGTCGAGCTTCAGTACAATGGCAATGCCAAGCCCGAAGAACAGCAGCAGAGAGAGGATGCCCAGTCTCGGATTCCCGGTGAGCTGGCCGACCAGGCCAAAGACAAACGGGCCGAAGATGGAAGAGAACTTGCTTGTAATATTCACAAAGCCAAAGAGCTCCCCTGTCCGCTTAGGCGGCATCAAGTCGCTGAGCAAGGAACGCGAAATGGATTGGCTGCCTCCCTGCACCAGTCCTACCATGATCGCCAGAATGTAGAAATGCGTGGCACTCGTCATACCGAAGCCGAGGAGCACAATCAGCAAATAAACGAACAGCGAGATTAGCAGCATCTTCTTAGCTCCGAAGCGCTCCGCCGTTTTGCCCAGCAGTATGGTGCTTGGAAAGCCGACAAACTGGGTAATCAGCAGGGCCAGAATCAGATCGCTTGAACCGATTCCCAGCGTCGTCCCATAGATCGTAGCCATCAATATGATCGTGTTGATCCCGTCATTGTAGAACCAGAAGGCAGCAATCAGCCGGACCAGCTCAGGGTAGCGCTTGATATCACGGTATGATCCGATGATTCTCCGCCCTGCCGCGCGCACATATCCTCCTGCGCTTAAGCCGGTCAGCTGCCGGGGGAGATTAGGCACACGGTGGATAACCGGAATGGAGAAAATCAGCCACCATAGCCCTACGGATACGAACGAAGCCCGTGTTCCCATCAGCGTATCCTTCATGCCAAACAATTCCGGCTGCTGGATCATCAGCAGATTGACCGCCAGCAGCACACCTCCGCCGACATAGCCGATGGCATAGCCTTTGGCCGAGACATCATCCCTTTTACCGGAGGGAACCAGGTCAGGCAGCATGGAATCATAGAAGGTCAGACTCCCGGCGAACCCGAGTGTGGACAGGACGAGCAGCGATGAAGCGAGCAGCCAGTCCCCTTCGCCGACCAGGGCAAACCCCATAGTAGAAACGATGCCAAGCAGTGCAAACACGGTCAAAAAGCTTGTTTTGCGGCCCGAAACGTCGGAAATAGCACCGAGCAGCGGTGACACCAGCGCAACCAGCGCCATGCCAACGGCGTGTGTGTAAGCCAGATAGGAAGCGGCTGTATTTTCGCCAAGTCCCTTCGCCGCCACCGAGCTGTAAAAAATCGGCAGCACTGCTGCCAATACCGTGGTCGCATAGGCCGAATTCGCCCAGTCATACATGAGCCATGCGCGTACCGCAGATTTATTCATCCTGATCATTTCCCTCTCATCAAACCAATTTTCCAAGCCATGCAAGCTTGTATTCGTCAGCATCGAGTATACACAGAAAATGTCAGCATGGTATTCAGCCCATGTTCGGGGAGTATTAATTCACAGGAAACGGAAAAGTCAAATGACTCCTGTATGCTCCACAACCACACATGCCCCGCCTGCGGGTGCATTGCTTAGCTGAATGGAACCGCCCAGCTTCGCTGCGAGCTGTCCCGCAATATAAAGGCCAAGCCCGGAATGTCCGTCCCTGCTGCCCCTTGCGTCATCCCCCCGGTAAAATTTCTGCATAGCCTTCTCCAGATCTCTGCGGCTGAACCCGGGACCGGTATCCCTGATCTCGTAGAATATACGGTACCCTTCTGTCTTAACCGACACTGAAATTACGCCACCGTCCGGCGTATATTCCAGACTGTTCATCACCACATTATCGAGAATGCGCTCCAGCAAATCCGCATCGGTGTATATCGAAATCCCCGCCGCAGCCGCCATCTGCAAAAGCATTTCAATGCCCTTCCGTCCGGCCTCCAGCTCGTACACCTTCATCTTCCGCTCCAGAAAAGGCGCGAGCTCAAAAGTCTGCGCTTGGAGCACGGAATCCGTCCGCTCCAGATCGGAGGTATACTGCATCTGCCGCACCAGCTCGCTGCTCTTGTCCGCATTCTCCCGGATCACGCCGAGATAACGCTGCTGCTTCTCATCCCCCGCCCCGGAATCAATCAATGCTTCGGTATAGCCGCTGATGATGGACAGCGGAGCCTTCAGATCATGCGCCAGCGCTTCGACCATTTCCACACGCTCCTGCTCCATCCGCCATTGCGCCGAGAGCGATTGCTGAAGCTCAGCCTTCATTTCTTCAAAAGCGCCGCACAGCCGCCCCAACTCATTGTCCGAATGATAGCCGATTTCGAAATCGAGATCCTTCTCCTTAATCTTCCGCGCAGCCTCCATCAGCAGCCGCAGCGGCTTATTGATGTTATTCGTAAATAACCGCGAGAAGAGCAGGGTGAACAGGATAATATAGATGAACGGCGACAGCAGCGCACCGATGAAGATGACCGTCAGCCACCAGTTGCCGGATTTATGCACGTATGTAGGCTGCAGCCCATAGGACAACATCACCGCGCCTTTGATCACACCGCCCGATTCAATAATGGGTACCGTCACCACATACCCGCCCTGCATCCTGCTGGTTTCGTTAAAAAGCTTGTATAGCGCCTCGCTGTCCGGAACCTTTACATCCTCAAGTGTGCCGTATATTTTACGGGCATCTCCGTCCACCACTTGATAGTGGATCCCTTCACCCGGAATCACCGCTTCCAGCGCCTGCCTGGCAGACGGGTCAAGCAGAGCGGATTTCTCCTGCTTGATATAGCTTTCGATAGCAGGCAGCCGCTTCTCATAGTGATTTCCGGGATACACCAGCTTGTTCTCTACCCGCATATAGAGCATTATGGCCAGCGCGTAGGTGATCACTGTCGCCACCACACTGCACAGAATAATAAAGGTAAAAGTCAGTTGAAACTGCGTTTTAAGCGGTTTTCTGTTCATGCGGCAGCTCCTTGCTTACTGATTTGTCCATTTGTATCCGATGCCCCACACGGTGGAAATATAATCTCCAGACGGATCGGCTGCGGCCAGCTTGGCTCGTATCTTCTTGATATGCTCAACCACGGTGGAAGCATCGCCTTCGGCATCGTAGCCCCAGATCTTCTCATAGATATGCTCTCGCGAAAATACCTGGCCGCCGTGCAGCGCGAGCAGCTCGGTAATGTCATATTCCCGCCGGGTCAGAGCAACCGGCTCGCCTGCAATGCTTACCAGCCGTTCCTTGAGGCTTAGCTCCAGCTTGCCGAATCGCAGCCTGCTGATCTGCTGCGGCTTCTGCCGCGAACGCTCCTCCCGCCGCAGGTTGGCGTCAATCCGGGCCAGCAGCTCGCGGAGGCCAAAGGGCTTGACCACATAATCGTCTCCGCCAAGCGTCAGGCCGCGAACCCTGTCTGCCTCCGACTGCTTGGCGCTCAGGAAAATGATCGGGCAGCTTACCTGATCGCGAATGCTGCGGCATACCTCAAAGCCGCTCATCCCCGGCATCATGATGTCGAGAATAACAAGCTCCGGTTCGCTCTCTGCAAGCCGGACCCCTTCGATGCCGTCATAGGCTGTCAGCACCTCATGTCCCCTGGCCTGCAGTTCATCCGCGAGCAGATTAACTAAAGCCTCCTCGTCGTCGATGATCAGAATTCTGCTCACCTTATCCCTCCTGTCCTCTGTTATTCGTAGCTCTTGCGGCCTTCCCATCTGCAAAACCATAGTATACTACAAACGGCTGCAATCAAGAATACCATACATGCCGGAACCAGACCCTGGAGCAGCCCATCCTGCAGTAACGAAAGGGGATTTCCGGGCATGGCGGCCGCCGGAAATCCGGCCAGCCTTGCCGGCCAGGACCATGGCACGTAAGGCCAGATGGCATCGCCAACGGAAGTTGTGCCTATAATGGCGGCAACCAGCAGACCCGCGCCCCCTGCACCAATGGAAGCCCCAAGCCCGTAAGCCAGCGCCAGGAACAGATGGAATGTGCACACAGCAAGACTTCCCGCCAGCGCCAGCAAGCCGCTGATCAGAAACATTTCTACGCCGGGCTGTTCCAGATGAAGTATGTACCGCATCCCGAGCAGCAGCAGGAGCATGGAACCGAACAGGAACACTGCCACCAGCATAACGAGCAGAAGCAGCTTGCTTATATAGATCAGCGTCCTTGACGCATTCTGGCCGAGCAAGCCGTTGAAATGTCCGGCGTTCTCTTCCTGGGCGGCCAGCAGACCTGCAAGCAGGCCAGTACCAATTGGCAGAACAATACTGACCGAGTCAAAGAAGGTCTGGTGAATTACATAGGGCAGCTCCGCCGTACGCGCCGGACGGGCAAAATACCACAAGAGCAGCGCAGGATAACCCAGAATCGCCGCAACCGTCAGCAAGCGGATCGGCGTTCGCTTTGTTTTGAGCCAGTCGGAGGAAACTAGACGCAGCAGCATCTTATTTCACCTCTCTTCGGGCAAACCATACTCCCGTGAGCCAGGAGCAGATTACAAAGAACAGCAGGGAAACTGCAATACCCACTGGAATCACAGAGGTGTCCAGCAGCGGGTCACCGGAAAGAAGCGGAACTCCGTTCGGGCCCACTCCAGCTACCGAACCCATCAGCCGCAGCGACCAGCTCCACGGCACATAGAGCCAATTCGGCTTTGGAGCCGTTAATACTCCGGCGAACATGCCTATAACGCCAAGACCCATAGACGCTGCCATGCCCTTCCACGCCGCTGCCAGCAGCTGGAGCGGAATCAGGCCCAGTGAGACCAGCCAGGTGAGCAGACTGGCGTAGACAACCTTACCCACGGGAAGTGTTCCATCCGTAATCAGAAGACCTGCGATGAGAACAGTGATTATAGTTCCCAGCGATGACAGCAGCATATAGTAGGCCAGCACCGCAATTTTACCGAACCACAGCGCTGATGGATGAATATTATGAAGCCGGAGACCACGGTAGCTGCCGGCTTTGCGTTCCCTGACCTCCGCCAGCGCGCAGAGCAGGGCCGTACCCAGCGGCACGAATATAAACGGCCACCAGTTGAACACCATACTGAGGAACATTTTGCCCGGGATGCTCTCCCCTTCTGGAAGAAAGAGAAGGACAACAAGCGCAAACAGCACAAAGAACAGCGGGGCGGCCCATACCAGCTTCACCGAAAAGCTGCGTCTGTATTTTAAATGCTCAGCCTGAAGGATATTAAGCATGCCTTACCCCCTCCTGTTCCCGGTTCTGCGCAACAACCTGCATGAACAACGCTTCAAGATCCTCGCCTTTGTGCATTTTGCTCTCATAGCCAAGCCGCCCGCCGCTAATTATGCCGATGTGATCAGCGATCTGCTCGACCTCGGACAGAATGTGGCTGGAGAGAATTACCGTGATGCCCTGCGCCGGAAAAGAGCGGATCAGCTCGCGCAGCTCCTGAATCCCGAGCGGGTCCAGCCCGTTCGTCGGCTCATCCAGAATCAGCAGCTCCGGCCGGTTCAGCAGGGCAATCGCGATGCCGAGCCGCTGCTTCATGCCAAGGGAGAACTGTGAAGCCCTTTTGGAGCCGGTATCTTTTAAATCCACAGTATTCAGCACCTCTTCTATCCTCTGCGGGGGCAGCTTGAGCAGCTTGGCATGCACCCGCAAATTCTCGCGGGCCGTAAGGTTCCCGTAGAGCGCGGGGGCTTCAATCAATGCACCGATCCGGTCAAGCTGCCGTCTCTCCCAAGGCTTGCCTCCCAGCAAAATCTGCCCTTCGCTTGGACGCAAAAGTCCTGTAATCATTTTCAAGGTTGTCGTCTTGCCGGCACCATTCGGTCCAAGCAGACCGTAAATCGCTCCCCTCGGGATACTCAGCGAGACATTCTCCACAGCCGACTGCCGCTTGAACCGCTTGCTTAACTGCTTGGTTTCCAAAATATATGACTGCATTTCTCTCATCCTCTCTTATCTGTCTGAACACAGCTTAATCAGAGAAAATAAAGATTTTATAATGTTTGTTCTTTAACCCCCGGTTAACGCCCTTGAAATATTCGCTTGCTAAGATCAGGGCAAGAAGAACACAGGGAGGGATTCCATGCGCCTAGCCTTATTCACAGACACGTTTCTGCCGCAGACGAATGGTGTAGCCCGCACGCTTAGCCGCTTAACCGGACATTTGAACCGCCGGGGGATTGAGCATCTGCTGTTCACGCCGAAATCCGCTCCGGAGGACAGTTATCCCGATCCGGTGCGTCCTGTTGCCAGCATCCCTTTTTTTCTGTACCCCGAATGCAGGCTGGCCCTGCCAAGCATGTCTTCTATCCAGAACCAGTTGAAATCGTTCCAGCCTGATCTGCTGCATATGGCCACGCCGTTCAACATTGGCCTATGCGGCCTCCGTTATGCACATAAGCACGGCCTTCCTCACGTAGCTTCTTACCATACCCACTTCGACCGTTATCTCGAATATTACCGGATGCGCCCGATTGTTCCCCTTTACTGGAAATACATGAAATGGTTCCACCGGTCCTGCGACGCCACCTTTGCCCCGTCCCAGGAAACGGTCAGCACACTTTCTCGGCAAGGTATTGAGCGGCTGAAGCTCTGGTCCAGAGGAATTGACTGCCGGATGTACTCCCCCGACAAACGCAACACTGGCAGAGTACGGGAGCAGTATGGAATTTCTGCGCCGCTGGTATTACTCTATGTTGGACGGATTGCTCCGGAAAAAAATATCGCCACCCTGCTCCAGGCCATGCGGCAGCTGCCGGAATCCCTCGCAGCCGGAGTCCACTTGCTTGTAGTCGGCGACGGTCCGCTGCTGCCTGAGCTGCGGGCGAACGCACCTCACAATGTTACCTTCACCGGAGCCAAGCACGGCGAGGAGCTGGCGGAGCTGTACGCCTCCGGCGACCTGTTTGTCTTTCCGTCCAGAACGGAAACCTTCGGCAACGTGGTGCTCGAAGCAATGGCTTCAGGTCTCCCGGTCATTGCCGCCGGTGCAGGTGGAAGCAAAGAACTAATCACACCCGGGGTCACCGGCAGGCTGTTTGAGCCGCAGAATCCGGGGGCGCTGGTGGAGGAAATCAGCAGAATAGCCGATCAGCCCGTGCTGCGGGCAGCTATGGGTATTGAGGGACGGAGAGCAGCGCTTGGCCGCTCCTGGGAGCAGATTTTCGACGGACTGATCCGCGATTATGAGGAAGTCATTGATAGCAGACGCGTGAAGAGCGGAGCGGGGATATTTACGGCGTAGCGGCAGATCGGCGCAAGTCTGTTAACACACAAAAAACTATTGACTGCCCTAGCCTTCTAAGCTAAGGAGATCAATAGTTTTTTTGTGTTAGTTCACACTGATAACAACTTGGATGTCTGCCGTCATTTCAGTCATATTTCTTCACAATCCGCTCTGCCAGACTGCGCATTCTCTCCCTGAGGCTCTCAGGCTCAAGCACAGCAATCAGATCACTGTGTTCCAGCAGCCGTCCGAACCAGCCGTTTTCCTCATCTGGAACGGTGAAAGACATCACCAGCCCTTCTCCACGGACCTCCAGCACTTCTGCATTTGGAAAAGCCTCCTCCAGCAGCACCCTGCCCTCTGCCGGACAAAGTAGCTTCACGTTAATGCTGTGCCGGTGATCCGTGTGAGCTGCCAGCAGATCTTCCGCGTCCGCATGAGTAGTGATAAAAGGCTTCGACATCGAAGCAACCTGCCGCATCCGCGAGACGCGGAACAGCCGGTAATCCTGCTTATCGCAGCAATAAGCGAACAAATACCAGGCATACCATTTGTAGGTCAGAATCAGCGGCTCCACACGTCTGCCAGAAACTATATTTCGTGCATCCGTATACTGAAACCGGATCATCGTTTTCTCTTTTATGGCCTGCTCCAATATAGCGATGTCCCCAGCCGTATTTCCTCCTTCGCGCAGCACACCCAGGTTCAGTTGAAATGCTTGCCCAAGCACCGCTTTGTCTGGCAAGAGAGCCGTCATCTTCTCCACCGTGTCCTGCCCCCGCAGACTGTCATACCCGGAGAGCAGGCCTTTAAGCGCAGCCACAATAATAGCATAATCCTCAGCCTGCAGCAGCTGCCGGTTCATTTTGAAGCTGTCCACAATATAGTATCCCCCGCTTTGCCCCTGCAGCGAGCCAACGGGAATTCCCGCAAGACTGATCGACTCAATATCACGCTGGATGGTGCGCGGCGACACCTCGAACTTCTCAGCCAGGACCCGGGCGCTGACCGTATCACGATTAAGCAGGTAGACTACGATCCCCAGCAAGCGGTCGATTTTCATCTTCTGCTATCCCTGTTCCTTGCCCGCTGCTTCTTGATGACTGCCCAGCCATTCCTGTCCAAGCACCCCATATGCGTAGGTATCATGCCATAGCGGCTGGCCGTCGGCAGCGGTTTTGAAATATCCGGTCTGTAGAAAATGCCCCTCCCGCCGAAGCTGCAGCCGCTCAAGAAGCCGCCAGGAAGGAGTGTTGCGCGGATCGCAGTGGGCCACTACTCTTCGAATATGCAATTCGCCGAATCCATACTCCAGCAGCCGGTTGCAGGCCTCTACCGCATAGCCGCTCCTCTGAAATTGACTATTAAACACATAACCAAGCTCCCAGGTCTGGAACTGCTCCGGCTCCTGCTGCTGAAAATACAGGTTGCCGATCAACTTGCCCGTATCCCTCAGGCATACCGCCCAAAAAGCATGATCCGTAGAGCGTCTGATCGCCTCGTCTCTGCTGCCCTTTTCATCAAAAACACCGTAAGGCTCGTACTTCACAACCTCTTCCTGTGAGAGATATTCGTGCAAGTCCTCCCAGTCCTCCGGCTTAAAGACCCTTATCGTTAATCGCTGCGTTTCCATCTCTTTCATCCTTGTATCCATCTCCACATATGTATTTTAGTCGGTGCTTTGTTTTTGATCCACACCACAATATAGCAATCCGAACCCATAATTTACAATCTATTTTCTTTTTAAAGTCAAATTTTACCGAAACTTTCTATTCTTAATTCCGTCTAATGAACAGTCGCGCACTGGAGATAAGTCCTCATAATTAATCCTGAAAGGATGAACTTCATTGAAAGTAAAAAAACTGCTGCTGCTCTCCGCCCTATCCCTCCTGCTCTTATCCGCTGCAACACCGCCCCCGGCTTCGGCTGCATCGCCTGCAACCGTACAGGTTATGCTGACCTATAACAATGGCACAACCCTGTCCACTGCTGCAATGGGAGATGGGCAAGTCAAAAATGGCATCGCTTATATGCCAGCCTCCATGGTGAGCGCCGCCGGGATTGAGATCAAATGGGAGGCTTCGGGCAAACGTGCTGTTTTTAGCGGCTGGGAGAAAAGCTTCACCGTACAGCTTGGCAGCCGTACCGGGGTGCTTGATGGAAAGAAGATCGACATTGGCGGCATTCCCTATATGTACAACAAAGAGCTCTATGTCCCGGTTAAATTTATTGTATCCGCGCTGGAAGGCGGTCCAGTTCGGTGGGATACCAAGAAAAATATAATTCAGGCAAATCGTCTGCATATATACCGCGGCTATTCTGAATCATTCGGCGGGTCCGTCTACTCTGTGTCCCTCGATTCCGGCGAGCTGTACATCTCCTCCGGCAAAAATGTAAAACGCAAGCTCGCCAGCCTTGGCAGCGGATTGGATGTTGTAGACTTTACTTTCGAACAGACACCGGGCGGTCTGACCGTACTGCGCGTAGGCAACAATTACGGCGAACCGCATATTTACAATGGATATTACACCTTTATTTTGAAGAACGGCATGATTATCCGCCAGAGCCATACTGATTTTCATACCACCTTCAGTGAACCCGCTCTCTGGTCAGATGGCAAGCTAGTGCTAAATGACGGTCAGACGCTGCGGCTGATTGAGGACGGCTCAGGAGCAGTCAGCGAAACTATTAATTTGACCCGCTTAATGGGCAGCACTGTTACGAAGAATGTATACTACAACGTTGAGGCTGTGTATTCGGATATACTGCTGGTCCGCCCCGGCGATACGGCCTTTCTGACACTCGTCAACCGCAGCACCGGCGCGCGAACCCTGCTCTATAAGGAGTTGGTCGATGCCGACCGGCAGCGTGTACTGGAGCAGACCGACGGCATGTTCCCCGGTGACTATATCCGCCTGACGGGTCGCAGCGGCAACACCTTGACCTTTACCGGATATAACACCGGGGGCAAGGATCAGACGTATACCTACACTTTACCGGCAGGGAAGTAAACCTTCTGTAAACACGGCAGTGGGGAAAGCTCAGGGGCCGGAACTTTTCCAGCTCTTGCGGAGAACTGCTAGGCAACGCAGGTATATTGGTGGAAGTTCGCGGGGCGATTGGCGAAACGGGAGTGGCATGGAACAGAAGTGGTGCGGGATTGTACGGGAATGGTGCGAAACTGCTTGGGACTGAGGCAGATCTGCATAGGAGTGGCGTCGGATTGCACAGAACTGGTACGTAACCTGAATCTCGGCTGGAGTCCGGCAGGAGCAATATAAATGTATTTGCTGCAGTTATTTTAGACAAAAATGGCTGCTTCCCAACTTTAGTTGTATTTGCTGCAGCTAGAATAGAACAATTAGGCTCCAATCGCCGAATCCCGTCCAAATAGTTGTATGAAATGCAGGTATCTTCTGAAATAACCTATTTTTTGCGTTTTTAAATGTACGAAGTACATTTAGCGCCAAAATAGGCCGTCGATGCTCACCAGCACCTGATTTCCCGAACTCTACAGATCATATAAAAACCGCGGCATGCGTCCTTTGCGCCTGCCGCGGTTTTTCATTTACGCCACACCATTGCGTATTTCTTACGGTACGATCGGCATGTGCGCCCAGAGCCTGGCCTAGCGCCGTTTATTAAGACGCCCCAGACTGGCCCCTTCCGCAAACAGCCGTTCAATATTCCGCTCCACCACAGGATCGGGAATTAGCGGCGGCGCCTGATGTGGCTTCACGCGGGCATCAATGATGACGTTGTCGCAGGCCCAATGCTTGTTCTCCACCGTACTGTTCACACCGTAAATATCATGCGAGGGATTGCTGCGCGTAAAGGTGGCCCACAGGAAGTTGCTCAAGGTTTCGCTCATGAACAGGCTGTCATCACACAAAATGAGCATCGGGCAGGAGTCCAGCGGACCTTGCTCCTGAATGGCGGCGCACAGCTCCTCTATTTCCTGCTGTGCTTCCTCGTAACTTGCGAACCTCGGTCCCTGCAGGGCCACGATGCCGGGCATAATCATCCGGGCCTGCCCAAATTCCGGTAACGACTTCAGCTGCTCCGGCACCTCGGTGCATAAGCTCCGCTTCTGCTCCCCCACTGCCGCGAAAACCACTTTGCTGCCGCTGTTGATCCCCGTACCTGAATAGTCCAAGGTATCAATCGTAGTATTCGTCTGAAAATGGATATCCCGCCGCAGATTGATCCGCTCCAGAATATAGGTCAGGAAATCCGCGATGTCATGCGTGCTGATCGCCCGGTCTTCTTCCGCAGTAATGAACAGGTACTTCGCTAAGCTGAGCTGGCCTGTCCCGAGTATGCGGTTGGCAATGGTCAGAAGCTCCGCAGGCTGCTTCAGCCGCTGGTAAGGCGTGTAGCGCTCACTGCCGATAGCGAACAGCAGCGGATGCACACCTGCCGCATCTACGGCATGCACCTCTTTAACTCCTGGCACCTCCTGCTTCACCGCTCCGCCTGTCAGCTCATGAATCAATTCTCCGAAGGAGGTGTCCTCCTGCGGCGGCCGTCCGACAACGGTGAAAGGAAAGATCGCTCCTTTTTTGGCATATACCTTATGCACCTTCATAACGGGAAACGGATGAGTCAGGCTGTAGTAGCCCAAATGGTCGCCAAAAGGCCCCTCAGGCCGGGTCTCACCGGGATAAATCTCACCCGTAATGACAAAATCGGCATCGCTACTGATGCAGAAGCCGTCCACATAGCTGTACCGGAAATGGCGTCCGGCAAGCAGTCCGGCAAAAGTCATTTCGCTGAGTCCCTCCGGCAGCGGCATCACCGCCGACAGCGTATGGGCCGGCGGACCGCCGATGAAGCAGCTGACCTTCAGCGGCTGGCCTTTTTTTGTCGCCTGTGCCTGATGGATGCCGATTCCCCGGTGAATCTGGTAATGGACACCGACCTCCTTGTTCAGCTCATACTCATTGCCGCTAAGCTGGATACGGTACATGCCCAGGTTGGAATTCATAATTCCCGGCTTATCCGGGTCCTCGGAATAGACCTGCGGCAGCGTCACAAACGCCCCGCCATCCTCCGGCCAATGCTTGATCTGCGGCAGATCGGAGATTTGAATCTCCTCGAAGCCGGAGGGAACTCCGCCCCGCTTCTTCAGCGGCAGCGCTTTTCTCGCAGCCAGGCCCGTGCCGATATATTTAAAAGGCTGCTTGAGCGCCTTCATGGGATCACTGCGCAGAGCAATAACAGCCTGGGACGAATCCCAGGTATCGCGGAATATGAACTTGCTGCGTTCAATGGTCCCGAACAGATTCGACACCGCGCGGTACTTCGAGCCTTTGACCTTCTCGAACAGCAGGGCCGGACCTCCTGCCTCATAGACCTTCAGATGAATTGCCGCCATCTCCAAATGGGGATCTACTTCCTCATGAATACGGATTAAATGTCCGTGCTTCTCCAAATCCATAATACATTCTTCCATACTGCGGTATCTCATGGTCTTACTCCAATCTTCAGAAGAAATGTGAACTCTCTTTATTATCAATGAGGGAGGACTCAAGGTCAACGCCAGGAAGGATTTAGGACCACGCCAACTCTTCTGCTGCACTTTCTGCAATAGAATGGGTCTCAGTCAAGCGGATTTTCAATTCTGTTGCATTTTATACACTCAAAAAAGACCAAACTTGCCACTTTGCTGCTTCTGAGCGAAAATCTGCTGTACCAAATACAATAGAGTTCATTTTCTAGTAAATATCTCTTCGATCTGCTGTATAAAGTGCAATAGAACAGAAAAAACCCCAAACCTAATTGGGGTTCCTAAGGCTACACATATCTCACTGGCTCATCACTCCTGCTGCTTCAAAGGCCACACACCGGTAAATTCAACCTCATCATAGGCGAAAAAAGCCTTTAAAATCTCTTCGCGGTCGTCCAGAAACAACTGGTCCGCTACTCCGGCTACAAGCTTCGGCACCGCATTTTTCATGCCGGAGATGGCCGACGCCGACAGCCCGCAGCTTGCGAGCGCCGAATAATTGAAGACGAACAGCCCGTGCACCAGCGCGTGGCCTGCGCTGTCCCGGCTCTGCAGCGCAAAGCCGGGGCTGAGATACGGATGCGCATCCAGCAGCGGATTCGCCAGCTCAGGCGGGGCTTCATAGCGGTCGCTCCAGCGGGCGATATGGCTCTCCACCAGCCGCAGCTCGGGCCGCAAACCCGGATCGCTGAGCAGGCCGGTGCTCACTACCACAAAGTCAAAGGAGAATTCCCCTTTCGGGGTTGTGACCACCGCCTTGCCGCCCGCTGGTTCCACACTCAGCCACGGTGAACCGAGATGAAGCCGGAAGCCCGGCCAAGCGGCCGCACGGGCAAAGGTATCATTGGTCGGAGGCTGATTATATTTGAAGAAGTGTGATATGACTGCATATTTATCTGCATCCGTCAGCGTATGGAACCGTTCAATCATGCCCGAAACCTCCATCTGACGGATCGGATTGATGCTCGGCAGCTGCTCGCGGCGGACAAACACATGTGCCTCCTCCGCCCCCTCCGAGAGCAGAAAGTTGGCGTTGTCGAAGGCCGAGGCACCGCCGCCGAGGACAGCAATTTTTTTACCCCGGAGCAGCAGAGGATCTATGGCTTCCGAAGTGTGGGCATACAGCGCTTTGGGCAGATTATCGGCCACCATCGGCGGCACATGCCACTCGCCGCCGCCTTGAATGCCTGTTGCCAGCACAACTGTGCGCGCCAGCAGTTGCTCAGACGGTGCTCCCGCCCCTGCGATATGCAGGCGGTGAATTCCGTCTTGCCCAGGCTCAATCAGCTTGAGCCGGACCTCATTTACCACAGGCAGGCTGAGAATTTTGCGGTACCAGCGCAGATAATCCATCCAGTCGCCGCGCGGGATTTTGTCCACTGCCTCCCAGCCTTCCGGTCCATGCTGCGCCTCCCACCAAGAGCGGAAGGTCAGCGAAGGAATCCCCAGATCTACAGAGGTTAAATGCTTGGGTGTGCGCAGCGTGACCATCCGGGCGTATGTCTCCCAAGGCCCCTCCATCCCTTCGCGGTTCTCGTCGATCACCAGAATATTTGATATCCGTTCACGCAGCAATCCAAAAGCAGCCCCGAGGCCGCTCTGGCCGCCGCCCACAATCACAACGTCGTACACATGCCCATCAGCATGATCCAGCGGACGAACCCAGTCTGCGCCGCCATAAGCAAGGTAGGAAAGATCGGTTTGCACTCGTTCATTTAAGATTTCCAGACTCATCATTTCTCAGACCTTTCGGGTGGCATCTTTAGGCCATATTATAGCGTGTATGCCCCGTCTTTTGAATGGTGATGTCAAGTTTATTGTCATGGCAGCCAAAATCCGCCGGTCTCTTTGTACCGCATCACTAACAATTTGGAGAAAGCATGTCTATGATCTTGACAAAAGTCCCTCTCTTATAACCTTCACCAGCCGTTCCTTCTCTTCCTCACCGATGGCATCAGCATTTAGCTTACGTGCTGCAATAGGCACCAGCCACTGCTCCACTTCACGGTAAGCAAGTCCGGTCAGCCGTTCATACTCCTCACAAAATACAGAGATAATATGCTCTCTTACGGAATCAAAAAAATCAGTTACCTCACCTGGCAGACCAGCCGGAAGAACCGAGTACCTGATCATGACAATGTACTCAGCCAAATCTCCTTCTGGATTGCCGGTCGAGGCATCCATCCAATCAATAATCACCGGCTCGCCTTCCCGGATCAGGATATTTCCCGGATTGGGGTCTCCGTGGCAGAGCTGATATTTTGCCGGCAAGCTAGCTAACATATCAATAACCTGCTCCTTCTCCGAGGAGGTCAGATAATGGGCCGCTCGGATGCTCCAGCCGAGCATTTCTTTTTGCGGCGGCATCGACGGGATGGATTGGCTATGAATATCACTTAAAATGCGGGCAGTGATACGTATATTCTCATCATCTTCTGCGCTCCATTCCCTGCCGGCAGACGGCTGCATGAAGAGCCGCATGAACCGTTCCATCAGCGACTCACCGTAGATCCGTTCACTTATCAGCCCCGGACGGCCATCGACTTCAGTCAGTCCATAAGGACGGGGTACAGGTAGCCCATGATCCCAAGCGAGTTGTGTTTTGTTCAGCTCGTTTTGAAGCACATCCATTCCGGTGTTGCTTTTACCCAGCTTAATGATCTTCGCCGTGCCTACCCATTCGTGTATTTCCGAGCACCCACCTTCGCCAATTTTTTTCCCCAGCATAGTATTCACAGCTTGTTGCCTCCTTCTATGAGATGGATAATCCGTACATACAACTATAGCGAGTAGAACACTTCTTTTCCTGCAATAAAATCCTTGCACAGCGTATCACAAAGCTTGGCTGCACTTTCTTTAACCCAGCCGTTGCGGTTAGAATCGCCTATGAAGAAAAGATAGCTGATGAACGTATCCATAAATATCTGTCCTTCAATATACCTTATCTGGTCAATTGAAAAATCTGCTGCTGAAGCATAGCCCTGTAAGAAGCGCTTTCGCAGCCCACCGGGAAAAACAGAAGCCGCACTGCCCAAATCAAACAAATAATAGCCATATCCGCAAAATCCAAAGTCTATCAGGCAAGGCCCAGCCTCAGTGATAATGACATTTCCCGGCTGCACATCAGCGTGGACGATCCCCCATTGCCCGGGAATGGAATCCAGCTCTTGCATTTGTTTTTTTACAATTCGAAGGACTTCTGCAATAATCTCATACTGTTCCTGGCTGTACAGACCTGACTCTACACCGGTTTTCAGCTCTTCAATGGAGGTATCTATTCTTTCCTTATCGTATACATGCCTCTGCAAGCCGGGAAGTTCATGATGACGTGAGAAATTATGAAAAGCTGCGAACTTCTCTCCGAGTGAATATGCGATTTGCTCTATGTTCTCTTCCTGCAAAGTAAGTGTGGAGCCCTCGATCCATTCCAGCAGGGTTGCATAAGCAACACCATTGTCAGCGGTATCATATTCGGTCACCAGCTCGCCCAGGCGATTGACCACCGGCTTTTGTACCCTAAGTGTGTTGACCTGGGCCAGCTCCTGCAATATGTACATTTCTGATTCCAAGCCCTGAAGCGTGTGCTGAATACCCAGCATCCCCGCAGTTGAAGGACTGTGAAGGCGCAGCAAATAATGTTTGCCATTGCTTGTATCCGTTACCTTGTAAGTCATATTTTCATTATGTCTGATGAACTCAACAACCGGCTCCTGAATCTCATAGTACAAGAGCACTTTTTCTGCAGCTTTTATCACTTATGCGTCCACCCTTCCACTTCCTTAAAAATCTCACCCAACATGTATCCGGCAAACGCAGCCAACTGATCAGAGCTGATGTCTCTGTCTTGTTGCAACGCTCCGGTATATTCAACTTCCATTATATGCATAAGCGGATCACAGACATAACCCGACTTCGGCGATATACTTCTGCTGCTCTTCGTCCGGGATCATATGCCCGGAATGGAAAAACTCAACCACATGGAAGGATGAAAGATACCGGGTATACTTGTCTAAAGTCTCATCTGAGATATCAGATGGAATCCCGGCAGCCGGGTTTCTTCCGGCAAACAATGTAACAGGGAGCTTAAGCTGAGATAGCTGCGCAGTGAAATCTACCTCGCGGGCTTCTCTCCCCAGCCCCTCAATTGCCTCACGGCGCATGAAGTTCAGGATAGGCACCTGCAGATAAACCAGCCCGCTCCAAAAATCCACGGTTTCCTCTGAAAGACTCCTATGGATAGGCGGCTGATCTACAAGAATAAGACCTTTCATTTGATGCTGGTTCTGCAGGCTCCAGCCAAGCGCGTAGGACGCCCCCCTGGAAAATCCCAGTACACAGTAATTCTCAAGCCTGCAATGCGCAACCACAGCCGCAATATCTGACAAGTGATCCTCAAGATCATAACCTGCTTGCGGTGTTGAGCTTAACCCTCGGCCACGGAAGCTAAGGGCAACCACATGCCCCGGCAGATTGGTCAAAAGCGGAATGGCCCGCTCGGCAGGCTCCCATAACCCGCTGATCACCAGAAGAGAAGGTACCACGGAAGAAGGTTCTCCATTTTCCAGCACATGCAGTGACACAGGCCCATTATGGACAAAATAGCTTTTCAATCGGAATCCCTCCAAGTAGATTCATATCCCTAAATTCAACCTCCTAAAGAATATCATGGAAGCTGCTAATCCGAAAATGATATAACAATGACCAGGAAATATGGTCGCAAAAAAAGGAAGCAGCGCATACCGCCAGTAACGGCACACGCTGCTTCCTTCACACTATGAATCAGTTCTAATTAGAATCTGGCGACAAAAAACTCACGGTTGGCAGAGACAGATTTGGTTGTTAAGAGATTGCCCGCTTCATCTCTTATTCTCAAAGTATAGGATACCGTTGTTAAAGTCGTAATAGTAGGAAATCTAGCCACACCAAAATCGTCAAAATCGGTAGTTACCGTTACTGTACCGGTGGTCAAGGCAGCTGTCCAGCCAGTAGTGTCCTTATTCACATTGCCGAGACTTGTAGCAAGCACGACGAATCTGTCAAACGTTTGTTTAACTCTGCGTCTCTGTCTCACTACTTTTTTCACTACTCTTGCATTCGCTTTTTTGGCCATCATTTCCTTTTTTGCCATCAATGCTTTTTTTGCCAGCAATGCTTTCTTTTCGGACTCTTTCATTTGCTTCACCACTTTCTTTTAGGATACATTAGTAAATGTAGTTTGCATGTTGTCTGAAACAAGTTCCTGCCTACCGTTCGAGAAATGTGTTGATATCTCAGTTTCATAGATATGTATCCGCCTGGTCTTTCCGTGCATACCATGCACTGAAGAGGTGATCCGACAGCAATGAGTGATACGCTCTGGATGCAGCAGCATGCTGCCAAAATCAATCGGCCATTGAAACGCCATGTTCGGAAATCTGTGCAATCAGGTGTTAAGCCTGCGGCGGTTCCGGTCATTATTCAATTCAAACAGAAACTCTCCCCCTCCCGCATACAAGCCTTGCAGAAGCATTTAGGTCCACATTCCTTTCCTGTCAAACACCGAATTCCCCTGCTGAACGCGGTGTCCTCGCAGATTTCTCTGAAATCCCTGGAACGGATGTGCTGCTGGAGCGGGGTTCACAAGGTATACCTCGACGAAATTAAAACAATATCTTTAGATATTGCTACTCCCTCCATTGGCGCAACAGCGGTTCAAAGAGCAAGGGGGCTTACCGGTAAAGGTGTTAACATCGCCATTCTCGACACTGGTGTATTCCGGCATCCGGATCTGATCCGGCCCATGAACCGTATCATCGCCTTCAAGGATTTTATCAATCACCGCAGAAATCCCTATGACGACAACGGCCATGGCACACATATTACCGGCGATGCGGCAGGCAATGGCTGGTCCAGCAAAGGAAAATACAAAGGCCCGGCCCCTGAAGCGGGAATAGTGGGCGTCAAAGTCTTGGATCGAAACGGCGATGGTTATGACTCCACGATTATCAAGGGAATCGAGTGGTGTATTGCCCAGCGCAAGCGGTTAAAGCTGCGCATTCTGTCGATGTCCTTCGGCGGACCGGTGAGTGCCTCAAGCAAAGATGATCTTCTCAGCCAAGCGGTCGAAAAAGCGGTCAAGGCCGGGCTCACCGTTGTGATCGCCGCCGGCAACAGCGGCCCCGGACGGAGAACGATAGAGTCTCCGGGGATAAGTCCCTCTGCAATCACAGTCGGGGCAGTGGATGACCGCCGGACTGTCTGGCAAGGCGACGACCGGATCACCTTCTACTCCAGCCGGGGACCGGCGCCGGGAGGAAGAATCAAGCCGGATCTCGTAGCTCCGGGAGAGTCCATCATCTCGCTTCGGGCTCCTGGCTCCAAGCTGGCGAGGCAATTTCGGTACCTTACGTTCGACAAACAATATTTCGTGCTGTCCGGCACCAGCATTTCTACGCCCATCGTCTCCGGTGCGGCGGCACAACTGCTGCAGCGCTGCCCCGCCCTGACTCCCTGTCAGGTTAAAGCCAAGCTGAAGAAACATGCGTTTCGCTTAGGGCTGAAGCCGAACACCGCAGGCAGCGGCGAGGTGAACGTGCGGTTTCTGAAGCGCCATTAGTAGCTTTTAAAAAGGAGATTTCGCTTAAATGGTCCATACCAGGCAAATACAAGGATTTGTGAACCAATTTGTGAGCTATGCAGGGATTACGATAGAAGATAGATATGCTCTTTTCTATGTCGCCGATGTTAGAGTTGAAGAGGAGATTACCGCAGCGGAGCCGTATACGGCTGGTATATTACGGTATGACTTAGTGAATGGGTCGCAGGAGTTTATCAGCTACGGGCCAGGCTCCCATATTGAAAATGTCTCATCTGCCAAAGAGTGGATTTACTACGCGGATCTGAAATGGGAGGGGCAGACTGCTGTCTATGTCCTGTATCAATTGGATTGCAGAAGCATGAAGACACGGGAGGTATACACCCTTCGCTTAACCGATGATTTTGCGGAAAATAAGGACGTATCCCCCCTGCGGCGGGCTGAATTTCATGGTCTGGGCAAGCGGTATGTTCTCGTAGCAGTCCCTGAGATTGATGATCCATACTACAGGAAGCATAATTCCGGCTTCTCCGGGTACTTGCTGATTGACCTTGAGCTTCAGCAGCACTTCAGTGTCCCGGACAGCATCGGACCGAAGGACCGGATTGTACATACATCTGAGGTTACTGTGCTTGAGCATGGGGATACGGAGCAGCTTATGCTCGTAACCGGCAGAATTCAAGCTTACGAGAAGCGGGAGGAATGGAAGCACCGCAAATATGACATGATCGAAGGGGTCGCTACCCATAGCGTGGTTCTCATCCCGCTGGAAGCTTTCGTTGACCGGGTTAAGAATAACATTCCGCTCGATGAATCCTTTATCATTGACCAGTGTGATCCAACCTGCGGATATGCGTATACCTCCCGTATTAGTGGAGCAGTTTCATTGTACAAGCATCATTTTGATGATGACACTTCCGAGCTGTGTCTGTACAATCCGGTTACGCAAGAGCTGCTGAGGCAACGGATTGAAGAAACCTATGACCGGCTCTATTTGACAGAAGATTTACAGGCTTTTGGTATTCAAAATATTGGAGAGCAAGAAAATTTAGTCAATGTTAGCAGCGGTGAAATATTGCTCACTGGTGAGACCCGTGCGATGGTCCGTTTGGTCAACGGGCGGTATGCATCCACTCGCAAGTACCTACCAGATAAGGATGCTTTTGTGTTCCAGCTTATAGATCTTTACTCCAAGCAAGCGATTCACAGCATTGCTGGCTGTTATGCTAGTTACGGCTATGTTGCCGGGGCGGATTTGCATATTTTTTGCGGATAATGATTCCGGTAGCTATATCAGTTGAACTATAGATTTTCATTCTGGGGTCTGGTCGTAACTGCGGGGAATGTTTGGACTTCCGGCCGCTGTTGTCTGCAGATTTCTTGATTATAACCGCTCTTCGCGGTAGAAATCCGCAGACAAAGGCGGACGCTGTCGCTCCTCCAGTTCCAAACTTCCCCTCCGCACTCCTACCTTTTTATGTTTTTTAAGTTCAACTGATATAGATGAATTACAAGTGCTCAGCAATTTGCTCCGCCCAAGCTACAAGTTGCTCATCTTCCCCATAACTTCCGATGCACTGGAAGCCCAGCGGCAGGCCGTCTATTGTCATCCCGGGAAGGCTGATCGTTGGACAGCCCGCAAAGGTCCAGATTGCCGTCATCCCGGACCATCCTGTACCTTCACCGATCTTCGGTGCTGTTCCTCCCTGTGCAGATGACACCCAGAGATCCACGCCCTCCGCTGTTCTGACGATATCCAGTTCCTGCCGCAGCCTGGACTGCTTCTGCCGGTATGTCTCCAGCTCGGCCTCGGGGATTTGCTGGCCTCTGAGGATGGCTTCCCTTACCGGGGCGCCGTAATTATCCGCATAATGCTCGAATAAGGAGGCATGCTCACGCGCCATCTCACCTTCGAGGAACCGCAGCATGGCATCTCCATAAATAAAATCATCCTCCCACGGCATATCCACCAGCTTCACTTGATAGCCTTGCCCTTTAAGCTTTTCAACCTGCGCAGTAAAAGCCGCTCTCACCTCACTGCTCATTAGCTCCATATATACGCCTTTGGGAATACCGAGTACTGGCTTTCTATCAGTCTTACAGGGCTTCCAATCCGGGATGAGACAGTCTGCGGCAACCTGCATATCATCCAGAGTCTGAGTGAAGAACCCTACAGTGTCAAAAGAAGGTGCCAGCAAAATGACGCCATCCAGCGGAACCCGGCCATAGCCCGGTTTGAAGCCCACAACTCCGCAAAACGAAGCGGGCGCGATCACCGAACGGAGCGTCTGGGTGCCAACCGCAAGCGGGCATATTCCTGCTGCAACCGATGCAGCCGAGCCTGCGCTTGAGCCCCCGGGGGTGTGGGCAACATTATGCGGATTACGGGTGGCAATAGGACCGTTATAAGCAAATTCCTCAGTAACCGTCTTGCCAGCGATATAAGCCCCCAGTGACCGAATCCGGGCCACCAAAGAGCCTTCCTTGCCGGACAATGACGCTGATGGCAATTGCGAACCGGCTTGAGTCGGCAAGCCCTCCACATGCAGCAAATCCTTGATGCCGACCGGAACTCCATACAGAGGCGGTCTCGCGGCAGTTTCAGCGTATGCCTTCGATAAGCGGTTTATCTCCATAGCCAGGCGCTCCTCAACGTCAGCTTCCGGGACAAAAGCATGGATATGAGGCTCCAGTTGTTCAAAGCGCTGACGGTACAGAATTAATGACTTCTCAAGAGAACATTCCGTTTCACCCTGATTGTTGTGCTGGATTAATGATGCTTTGGCAAGTTTCATGGTATCAGCTCCGCAGGAAGTTTTTGGACAAGCTAGTACTACTTACGGATACACATTCAAGAAGTTACAGACTACAAGCTATACCAAAATATCCTGTAGTCAAAATGAGGAACCATCCCCACCATTCCCGCCAGACGAATAGAGCCGGGATTATCCGGCGAACAGTCCCAATACGGCTGGACCCCTCTGCTGCCGCATTCCTCCATAAACGCCCGTGCTACTGCGGCAGCAGAGTTTCTTTTTCTATAACCTTCTATCGTTTCGATATCAATGGCATGGGTCTGACCGGCAACAAAAGCAGAGAAGCACAGACTTACCACTGTATGGTCGTACCGGGCATAATAACCGAACCCGTGCTGGAAGAAATCATCTGGCGAGTCCCAGAACCTGGATAACTTTTCCTCTACAAAAGCTAGATTGCTTAACCGCTTGTCTGTGAATATATTCTTGTCCATTCTATGAACCGTCACGTTGCCGCCCGGGATTCCATCCATTTTCATAGCTTCCCCGAGCCTGAAGACATGCTGATGACAATTCGAAAGCTTGTGTTTACCAAAAATAACCTCTATCGCTTCCACCCAGCCTGCAGTTTCACAGCTAATTTCGACATAGCCTGTATTCAGCTTCTTCAGCCAGGGCTCAATCTCACTCTGCATATAGGATGCAAGGCCGCTTACAAGAGATTTGCTCTGCGGATCTCCCACGATATGGAACCCGCCCTGGCCCTGAATCCAGATTAGAGCAGCTCTTATATTCTCAGGATGATCGGCAAATACCCGCCCCGGATTCATTCCGCCAACTATGGCCTTTACCTCAATATTGCTGCAGGCGTCTGCAATGTGCCTGATCCTGTAAAACTCTGTTTTGCGCAGCTCAGTTATCAACTTTTACGGCCTCCAAATCAGGTATCCGTCCGGGTCTCCTAACGTCCTCTTTATCTTAAGGCAGATAGAATCGCATCGCACAGTTCCATAGTCTTCACATTATCTCTGCCGCTGGAAATTGGGGTCAGACCCTCCTGGCAGCATTTCATGAAATGCGCCATTTCACCTACAAAGCCGCGCAAATAAAGATCTCTATAGCCGCCGGACATCGCTGACGCGGAAGGGGTGAATACAGTATCCTGCTCCGCAAGCGATTGCCACGGCAGGCCGCTGGCTGCAAGAGAATGGTGAACCGACAGCTTCACAATTTCATCCGCACAGGCAAACCCGTGATCGAACGTAACCGTTACACTCTCGCTTTCTCTGGACCAGGCGCTCATCCCTGTAAAATACACACTTCCCACAATCCCGTTCTCGAATCTCAGCGAGAGGCTCTGGGAGATCTGTTCGCCATTGTTGTTAGTGAAACCTGATATCTGTACAGCCTCGCCAAACAAAAAGCGCAGCAAATCTATAATATGAATGGCAGCAAGCTTCAGGAACTGCTCCTCGTCCTTACAGAAGGGGGTGCTGTCTACCGCAAACCGGGCTTGAAAAGAACGCGCTGCTCCGAGTGTCCCTCCTGTAATCAGCTCCTTCAATTTCATGTATACAGGAGCGTAGCGTTTCATGAATCCGACCATCAGCACGACACCGGCCTGCTCGGCGGCATCAGCAAGCTGAAGGGCCTCCACCCCATTCCAGCCGAGAGGTTTGTCCACATACACATGTTTCCCGGCACGGATGCAGTCCAGCACCAGCGGGGTTTGGTCATGCGGCTGGGCAACAACTACTACTCCATCGCATTCTTCATTCTGCAGCATCCTTTGGTAGTCGTCATAGGGCTTGCCGCTGCTGCCGAACCGCAGAAGTGCGGCCTTGGAACGCTCAAGATTACGGGTCGCAATCGCGGTGATTTCCGCACCTGCTTCTATTGCTGATGGAAAAATATTAGTCGACGCATGGAACCCGGCACCGATAAAACTAAGCTTCGCTGTACTCAAATGTATTCTCTCCTTTAAGGGCAATAATTCTATAATAGCCCATTCCTCGACTGGTAGCGAAGGACAACTGTCCCTCTATCCATAACCGGTGGAATCCTTGCTGAATATCCAATATACTTAGCAAGGAAGCGATTACAAGATTCATATGGAACAGGAGGGATATGGAGATGCAAATTTCTGTTTTTTACAACCATATTGTTACTGCGAGTAAGCAGACGGGACTGTCGGTGCCGGAGGTGCTGAAACAGGCCCGTAAATTTGGCATCAGCGCAGTGGAGCTTGATCTCGACGAGGTGCAGCCAAGCCGCCAGGATATGAAAGAGCTGCTAGGGCAGGCCGGGATTTCGGTGGCTTCGATGTATGCTTTTTTTGATTTCGGCAATGCTCCCGATGTGGAGCCCGGCTTGAAATTCATAGATACGGCTGAATACTTAGGTGCAGGAAAAGTGCTGGTGATCCCCGGATTTATTGATGAAGCAGTCAGCATGGAGCAGCGGGAGCATGCACTCCACGGGATGGCTGCAGCACTGAAAGTGTTATGTGACTATGCGGAACAGAAAGGGATTACAGTCACCCTGGAGGATTTCGATGACAGCCGTGCGCCCTTCTCCACTTCCGGTGAACTGCTATGGTTTCTGGAGCAGATTCCGAAGCTCGGCTGCACCTACGATACAGGCAATTTCATTTATCGCGGCGAAGATGAACTGTCGGCCTTCGAGAAGCTGAAATCGAGAATCGTTCATGTCCACTGCAAAGACCGCTCGCTGGAGGAGCACAGTGGCGAAACGCCGAAGCTCAGCACAAATGGAACCCGGCTGTTCCCATCTCCCGTTGGCTCCGGCTGCATCCCAATGGAGGAAATTGCGAAGCGGCTGAAGGCAATGGGATACGAGGATACGCTGGCTATCGAGCATTTTGATGCTTCAGACCAGTTGGCTTACATGGAGAAGTCGGCCGCGTGGCTTCAGGCGATTTTCAAATAGGACAGGCAGGTATGAGGGGGTCTCAGACACGCTGCGATCCCCACACCTGGAACTCCACATCCAGCTCAAAGCCAATATGCTGATAAAAGGGCTGCATAGGACCCGTATACGCTTGGACCATGCCCAATGAGCGCAGTCTGTTCAGGGCTGCATAAATTACTGCCCGGCCCAGCCCCCGCCTCCGGTAATCGACATGTGTTCCCACAGGTTCAAGAATCCCGATGCCGTTCGCCTCATCCACAAAAGCATTGCAGAAGGATACGACCTCCCCCTGCTCATTGACGAGTGACAGATCCAGTCCGGGGCGGTAGCCCAGCGCTTGACGAATTCCCCCGTACATTTGCAGCATCTGCTCTGCATGTGCAGTACCCGCATAATTGAACGCCATAATATGCCCCTGCGCCTTCGTCTTATCGGCTACTTCCTCCCCGCATTGAAGCTTGAAGCCTGAAGGAATTTGCACCGGAAAATCCTGATCCAGCCTGATCGAGACAACATTATCACTTTCATTCGGAAAAAGCGCATATCCCCGGCTGTGAGCCATCTTTTGCAGCTTGGGCATGAATTGTGGAATCGCGAGCTTCACGGTTCCGGCGTTGACTTCTCTTCGATGAATTCGAACATCTCACGCAGCAGCTCCTCCTGCGGGTCGTCCGTATCAAGCTGAAAGTAAAAATCCCCATCCCTGCAAACTAATCGTCCAGTTGTTCGGCCGTTTGAATCTTGCATAGGCGAGCGAGAGAAATTGGTGCACTCTCATCATATCGTCCGAAGTATACGCCCTATAATTTATTGCCATATACACTCATCCCCTACTATATTGTGTTGTCTTTATTGTAAGGGATTGGAAGGGGCGGCAGTAGGCACAGTTCTTATGTAAAATGTTTTTGCCCGCAGACATGATCTGCGGGCACTTGACTATTTTCTCGAATATACAATTTTCTTGATGCTCTCCACAGATAATCCGTATTGCTCCGACAGTTCATCTATGCTGGCGCCGGTATGGAAGGTTCTGCGGATGTCTTCGTTCCGCTCCAAATAATACTGCGCTGCGCCAGAGCTCTCGCCCCACTTTCTGCGCTCATTCGGACGGGTGGGAATATAGATGAATTCTCCCTGAACATATTGCTGAATCTCCTTGAGCAGTCGCTCCGGAAATAACTCTGTTGCCTTTAAATAATCCATATAGGGCTCGCTCCGTGAACTACACGCCACCTAAGAGGTGGGTGCTTCTTGGTCAATAGAGCTTCTGCTCCAAGTTTACCCAAGCTTAGAGGATAGTTCCTATCCCGATAAGTGCAATTTACATGGCTAATTTCAGAAGATTTACAGCCGCATTCCTGTCTCTGTCGTGTTGTGTGCGACATTCAGGACAAGTCCATTCTCGTACTGCAAGGTTTTTCACTTCTGCGTTTTTGTAGCCGCAGTTGGAACATAGTTGGCTACTCGCAAAGTTTTTGGGTGCAATCATCAAACTTCTCCCGTGCCACTTCGCCTTATATTTGAGCATCGCTCGAAACATGCTCCAGGATACTTCTGAAATGGCTTTAGCTAATTTGTGATTCTGCATCATGTTCTTTACACGCAAGTCTTCCATAACAATCACTTGGTTATCGCTGATCATTTGGGTTGACGTTTTGTGCAAGAAGTCTTTACGCTGATTGGCTATTTTTTCATGAAGCTTGGCGACCTTCAGCCTTGCTTTACTTCGGTTATTGCTCCCGTTCTTCTTTCTCGACAAGTCCTTCTGTAGCTTGGCTAATTGTTTTTCAGATTTACATAGATGTTTTGGATTGGCGATAACTTCACCATCCGAAGTAATTGCAAAGTCCTTCAGTCCTAGATCAACGCCAATCTTCTTTTCTGTTTTCGGCAGAGGGGTTATATCTGTTTTCACAAGTGCGGATGCAAAGTATTTTCCTGATGGTGTTTTGGATATAGTGCATGATTTGATCAGCCCCGTAAATGGACGATGTACCTTGATTCGGATTCTTGTCTTTAGCTTGGGAATTTTGATCATTCCATCTTGAATGGCTATCGTTCCGTTTTGATTGTTCGTTGTGAAGCTATGGTTGTTCGTTTTCTTGCTTTTAAATTTAGGGAAGCCCACGCTCTTATCCCGAAAAAAATGCGTATAGGCTTTCTTCAGGTTGAGTTGGACGTTTGCTAATGCAAGGCTGTCCACTTCTTTCAGCCACGGAAATGCTTTCTTGTACCTGGCAGGTGTATTATGAAGCATTTCCTCCGTTTGTTTATAGTGTTCGATCTTATCCGCAAGCATTTTGTTGTAGATAAAACGGACACATCCGAACACCTTTGCTAGATATTGTTGTTGCTCATGGTTGGGATAGATCCGGTACTTATAAGCTTTTAGTACTAACATGACACGCAACTCCTTTCCAGGAATTTACGAATCTATTATAGCACAAATGTTCTTATGTATGGAAGTTAATTTCCTTTTGTATAAGAAAGACCGTTGCCATTCATCCCGCCACTTTAGAATTGGGGGAATTCTGACAACTGATGGTTAAAATGATTTTGATATTTTAAGGGCAAAGCCTGCAAAATCAACCGCTATTCATTCCTAAATACAGGCGAAATTCATTCGCTCCATGCAAGCTTCGCCTTCGGTTCTGCAGGCTTTGCATGGAGCTTATTGAGTACAAAATCAATAACCCAGTTCATCGGTTTCCACCTCCTAATCAACTGTATGTTGGGCTCTGGACGTAACTGCGGGGAATGTTTGGACTTCCGGCCGCTGTTGTCTGCAGATTTCTTGATTTGTACCGCTCTTCGCGGTGGAAATCCGCAGACAAAGGCGGTCGCATTCGCTCCTCCAGTTCCAAACTTCCCCTCCGTCACTTCGGCCCTTTTTATTCATTTTTCAAGTTCAGCTTATATAGCTCACACATAAGCTAATTTATAGACGATCTCGTCATCAATAATCCTGCCATCCGGGGTAAATCCCAAGCTTCGATACAGTAGTTTCGCCCTCTCGTTCGTTGGCTCGAAGCTGATGTAAATGACCTGATGGCTTTTGTCCTCCTGGATCAAAGAGAGCAGTTGCCTCATTGCTTGCCGCCCATATCCCTTGGACTGGAATTTCCTGTCGATCATCAGCCTGTAAATCCAATACTCATGATCATCCGTGTCCATAGCATACATTACAAATCCTACAGGTGTATCCTCATAATAAACAGCGAGTGCAACGCATTCAGGCTGTACCTTTGATTGTGCAATGGAGATTGCATTGGCAGCGACCAAATCCTTCTGTTCTTCGGCAACACTAAGGCTGATAACTCTCCAAAAGTTGCTCTTGTCAATCTCTCTAAGACTAATCATTGATGTCGGCACTCCTCTATACAGGAAATAAATTCCTACACATTATACCATAGGTTTGTGTGAATTTTGACCGTGACACATCCAATTATTAGGAGTAGAATAAAAGGAACGCTTGTTCTTATAGGGAGGTATTATGCCACATATCCAGTTGAACGACTTAGACATGTTTTATGAGAAAATGGGGACCGGGGAGCCCGTAATCTTTCTTCATAGCTCATATTCGCGGGGAATTCTGGCTTTTGCCAGTCAAATTCTTGATTTCCAGAATGCGTACACCTGCTATTTCCCGGATTTCAGAGGTCACGGCAGAACCAGATGTGAGAGTTTGGCTTGGAGCACCCCGCAGCTCGCCAATGATATTTTGGAGTTTATGGATAAGATGAACATCCCCAAAGCGCATTTAATCGGTTACAGCCTGGGGGCGGGTGTCGCCGCCTATGTTGCCGTAAACGCGCCGCAGCGGGTAGCTTCCTTGACTGCCATCGGCCATAGTGGATTTAATGATCCGGCTGGCGCAGATGAATATGAACCCGAATGGCTTCTAGCACACGGCAAGCACGACTTCATCCAGCAAATGCTCGAAAGGCATCAGGAGGCGCACCGGGGGAACTGGCAGGAATTCATGCGGCAGAGCGCGGCAGATTGGCGGTTATTCCCTCAGCTTACTGAGGAGCAGCTCCGCAGCATCCTTTGCCCCGCGCTGTTTATCGCCGGAGAGCATGATCCTTTTGTAAAGGAAGCTCAGCTTCAATTGCTGACAGCCCTTGCCAAGCACTCCGAGTATCTTGTTGTCCCGGGAGGCAGCCACAGACCGCATATGCTGAGAGAGAGTCCTCTATTGGTGAATGATTCGATTCTGCAATTTTTGAAGATGCATCCTATTGCTTCGGTCTCGGCTTCGAATTAGCTTCGGCTATTGCGTTCTCATATCGTTCGATGTATTCCTTCACATTGATCTTCCTGCTTAGTTCAGCGATGAGGTTATACGGGATGCTATTTGTTTTTTTGAAACGGATACAGGATTTCCCCATATCGAGCTTAGTCTGAGCATGCTTCGGATACTCCTCCTGAAACCATGCCAGCAGCGTGGGCGACATGTAGATTCCCATATGATACAGTGCAATGAAGTTCTTCTGGGAAGCTATGCTGATAAAAGGCAGCGGCTGCTCCGGATTGACATGATAACCCGGCGGATAGAGCCCGTGAGGGACAACGTAAGTTATCATTCCATAGGACATGGTTTCCTGGAACCCTGCCGGAAGGTTTGCCTTAACCGTCTGTCTAAGCTTCTCCACAGCTTTCTTCCGCTCTTCCGGGAGCTGGCTGATATAGTCCTCGGGACTTGCCGATTCGAATTTCATCCTTTTTTCTCCAATCTGCGGCTGTAATAAATGTCTTTCAGATTATATAATAAAAATGCATGTTATAAAAGTTAACCTGAAGGGATGTTGATGTTTTCATGAAATTTAGCGAATACCGTTATGAGCGGCCGGATGTAGACCGGTTGAAGATTTCCTTTACCGAACTGCTGAAAGGTCTGAGTGCGGATAGTCTGGAGGAGCAGCGCGCCGCTTTTACCGCAATTAATAAGCTGCGTGATGAATTTAACACCATGGAGACACTGGTCAGCATCAGACACTCTATCAACACGGAAGATGCATTCTACAAAGCCGAGCAGGATTACATGGATGAAACCGGGCCTGTCATTCAGGAGTACATAACCGATTACTTCAGAGCGCTTGTCCACTCCAAGTTCAGAGCCGAATTTGAGCAGGAATGGGGTACGCAGCTGCTCCAGATTGCAGAAATCTCGCTTCGGACATTCAGTCCGGAAATCATTGAGGATCTGCAGCTTGAGAACAAACTCTCCACAGAGTATTCCCAGCTGATTG
Organism: Paenibacillus sp. BAC0078; assembly: GCF_054483875.1. NCBI lineage: Bacteria > Bacillati > Bacillota > Bacilli > Caryophanales > Paenibacillaceae > Paenibacillus > Paenibacillus sp. BAC0078. The sequence goes on along the minus strand of NZ_JBTLRW010000002.1, from coordinate 300,481 downwards.
CCTCCGCCAAGATTCCGTTTGAAGGTGAAGAACGCACATTATCCCAGCTTACACCTTTTGAGCTGTCGCCAGACCGCGATATGCGGAAGCGCGCAGCGGCGGCCAGATATAGCTTCATGGCAGAACATGAGGCTGAATTTGACCGGATTTACGACGATCTCGTTAAGGTCCGTACCGGTATCGCCAAAAAGCTTGGATACAGCAGCTTCGTAGAACTCGGTTATGACCGGATGATGCGCACCGACTACAACGCTGAAATGGTTGCGAACTTCCGCAAACAGGTGCAGGAGCACATCGTTCCTGTATCCGGGAAGCTGAAGAAACGCCAGGCTGAGCGTTTGGGACTGGCTGAACTGAAATTTTACGATGAGAGTCTGAATTTCAATAGCGGCAACGCTACGCCAAAAGGTGATCCTGATTGGATTATTGCGAACGGGGCCAAGATGTACAAAGAGCTGTCCCCGGAAACGGATGAGTTCTTTACATTCATGCTGGACAATGGGCTTATGGATCTCGTCAGCAAGAAGGGCAAGCAGTTTGGCGGTTATTGCACCTATATCCCCCAATACCAGGCGCCGTTTATTTTCTCTAACTTCAACGGAACCTCCGGCGATATTGATGTTCTGACCCATGAAGTAGGGCATGCCTTCCAGGTATATCAGAGCCGCCATATCCACATTCCGGAATATGCTTTTCCAACCTACGAGGCAGCGGAAATCCACTCGATGAGCATGGAGTTTTTTGCCTGGCCTTGGATGGATTTGTTCTTTGAGGAGGATGCCGGCAAATACCGCTTCAACCATCTGGGGGATAGCCTGCAGTTCATTCCTTACGGAGTTTCCGTGGATGAATTCCAGCATTTTGTCTATGCCAACCCTGAAGCGACCCCTGCCGAACGCAAGCAAGCCTGGCGGGAAATTGAGAAGAAATATTTGCCTCTCCGCGATTATGACGGCAATGAATATCTGGAGAACGGCGGATTCTGGCACAAACAGGCCCATATCTTCCGCTCCCCGTTCTACTACATTGATTATACATTGGCCCAGCTCTGCGCGTTCCAGTTCTGGAAACGGTCCAATGAGGATTTCAAATCCGCCTGGAGCGATTATTTGCGGCTCTGCCAGGCCGGGGGAAGCCTGTCCTTCCTCAAGCTGGTCGAGCTTGCCGGACTCACCTCGCCTTTTCAGGATGGCTGCATCAGCTCCGTCATTGGAGATATTGAAGGCTGGCTGAACGGTGTAGACGACAAGCAGCTGTAATACAAGACCTAAAGACCGGAAGAGCATCCGCCCTCCCGGTCTTTATAATTACTGCCGATAACTGCGGCCAGAACTACTTCTTCTTGGCGTTTGCTTTTGCTTCCGCCTTACTGATATTCTCCTCTGCTCTGAATTTAACAATTCTGCGGATCAAGTCATAGGGCAGCGGCTCATTCAGAGGGAACTGTACGGACCCTTTTGCCCCTTTATACTGCGACAGCTCCTCTTTGAAGGCCTCAATGCCGCGGGGCGCCGGATAAAATCCGATATGCTTCTTAAACGCCGCGAAATGCACCAGGTTTCCGTGCAGGTAGAAGGTTGGCATCTGGTAGCTTATCTTCTCCTCTGCCTCGGGGACACACTCTCTAATCACCTTCCTCAAGGCTTCAAGCTTCTCCTGAACCTCAAACGGCGATTTGGCAATATAATCATCAATTGATTCATAGGTGATTTTCACCGGCTCCATAGTACTCTCCTCTCTGCTTCTCTCCACATGGTCCATCATTTATAGCATGTCCTTATTATAGCCTGCGAAAGAACTCAAAGCACAAATTTAATTAATACAGTTGTATTAATTAAATTTCATTGCTATAATCCAGTTGTTGTCATCAACGATTGATTTTACCGAAGGGGTGTAAGGATGAATTTTGTGGTATGGGCGATCGTCACCTGCGAGGTTTTATTCTGGGTCATGATCGTGGCAGGTCTCACGGCACGTTATATTTTCTCAAGAAAGAAGCTTGGGCTGTTCTTCCTGGCTCTAACTCCAGTTCTCGATATTATTCTGCTGGCTATTGCAGGCATTGATCTGTATCGCGGCGCCTCCGCCACAACAGCGCATGCCCTCGCAGCCGTCTATATTTCCGTATCTCTTGTGTTCGGCAAAAGCATGATCGCCTGGTCCGACGAACGCTTCCGCTATTATGTGACGAAGCAGGGCAACAAGCCAATCAAGCGGTACGGGACGGAGCATGCCAGACATTATTTAAAAAGCTTTCTGAGACATGTGCTGGCATTTCTGATTGGAGCGGGAGTTCTGTACGGACTGATTACGTGGATTGACGATCCGGCACGCACTGTAGCACTGTCAGGTGTAATTAAGACATGGTCTATGATTGTGGGAATTGATCTTATCATTACAAGCTCTTATTTCATTTGGCCGAAAAAGGCAAAGAGTTAAGCCATGGCATATACAAGGAACAGACCGCGCTCAGTTTGGAGACAGCGGCCTATTCCCGATTCATTCATATTTTCCGGGTCGCGAGAGTGCGGTAATTATCCGTCACTGCGACCGGCTTACTGCCTTGCAGGTAAAAGTGGTCCCGCGCCTTCCAGGTATGGCTCTTTTTATCTTTTCTGCGTATATAGACATAGTTGTAGGGAGATGTGGCAAACGTCTTATAGCCTTTGGCTACGCATTTCCTCAAAAAAGCTACATCTTCACCGATAGAACGATCTGCAAAACGGACCTGTCTGGTCACTTGCCGGTTAAATAGCAGTGTTCCTCCCTGCACAAAATCGACAGCTTTATTGTTCTCTGCGGGGGATCTGATGATAAGCCTCTTGCTCGCCGCAAGGTATACCAGACATGCATGTTTGCCTACAACATCACTATGGGTGCGGGCAAGAGCCTTTAGCTGCTCCGTCAGATAGTAAGGGGAGTAGTAGTCATCATCGTCAAACTTGGCGATTAGCGGATGCCTTGCTTTGACAATTCCACAGTTCAAGCATTGCCCCAATGAAGTTCGCGCCGGCAGCTTATATACCGAAATATTGCTGTAGGCACGAACTTTGCTGCGATACAGCTTCAGATCCATGCTGTCGTTGTTAAGGATGATGATTAATTCTTTGTTCGCGTGTAGCTGGTTTCGGAAATTGACTACAATATGATCGAAAAAACGTGGGCGATTGGTGCATACGATAATCGAAACTCCCGTGGTGCCTGTTCTTTTCCCCAAGACCAGCCGCTCCTCTCCCTGTCGTCCATTCAACATATGAGTGGAACCAACCAGCAGTGCGGGCTTAGCTTCTCCTTAGATTGTAATAAAAGGCATCCGCGAAGGATGCCTCTTATTATTCATGCTGTATGCTTTTACTGAAAAATCACTTCACATCCAGGCTGTTATTCAAAACCCGCTTCAGCAGCGTGGCTACCTCGGCTCTTGTTGCGGTTCCCTTTGGATCAAAGCGGTTGCCCGCTTTGCCGCTGATTAGGCCTTGGCCTTGAATTGCTGCTACCGCGTCTTTCGCCCATCCAGAAATCTGTCCATCATCCGCAAATGCAGTGACAGTACCCGAATTCTTCAGCGGCAGCTTCGAATATTTCACATAATTGTTCAGCACCACTGCCAGTTCTTCTCGTGTAACCGTCCGGTCCGGGGCAAAGGCCTTGTTGCCTGTCCCCTGAACGATGCCATTCGATGCAGCCCAGGCAATATAAGGCGAATAATACTTATTGGCCTTCACATCTGTAAAGGAAGACACAATGGACAGCTCCGCACCTGACATTTTTCCCAGGATCGTAGCCAGCATCCCGCGGGTTACGGTCTGATTCGGTGCAACGGTGTTGCTTGAAGTGCCTGTGAGCCAGCCTTGTGCTGCCGCAAAATCAATACTGTCCTTCGCCCAATGATTCGTAGTATCGTTGAACCCTACTGCATTGTAGCCGACTGCAAAGGTGGAGAAATGGCTGGTTCTGAACTCCACCGTTTGTGTCGCTGCGTTGTATCTGCTGGCTACAGCTACGGTGCTGCCGCTGCCATTCACATAATACACCACAACCGCATTTGCATTCTCTCCTGTGCCGAGCTTATAAGGAATTTGAACCTTAACCGCTTCACCTGCAAAGCTTGTAATGCTGGTTGCTCCATCAGAGATGGTAAAATCATAGGCCGGTCTGCCTGCTGTCAGTTCTTGAGTGCTGCCGCTCCAAGCCGTGCTCGAAGCCTGTGCAATACTGATCTTCAGGGTTTGGCCCTTGGCCGCCTTACTGATCGCCGCAAGGGTCGGGCTTCCCAAGGTAATTGCTCCAAACCCGGTGCCGATCTTCAGATCAGCCTTTGTGCCGGAAGACAGCCCTGTCAAGAATGCGGTGCTCAGCTCAACCGTTACCTTGGTAGCTCCCTGCACAGCTTCCCCGCGAATTTCCACCACGGTTTGTTTTCCTGCCTTCTCGCTTGCCTTGGCGTTATCCAGCAGCTTCTGGCTGGCATCATCCGCGAGTACCACTTTCGCCTCGCCTGTCTCCTTATTCAGCGTCATTGCCGCTACTGCCACAGTGTCCGTAACCGTAACGCCAGGCGTCGCTTGTGGCGAAGCACTTGGCTGCACGGTTGCTGTTGCAGGTACTGCCGTCCCTGCCGGTTGTGTTGGCACTGGTGTCGGTGTCGGCGTTGCCGATGCCGACGCTGTCGGAGTCACTGATGCTGTCGGCGTTGGTGTTGTTGTCGGTGTCTCCGGCGTGTAATAGCCTTTCGGAATTTCAACGACGGATACCGTTCCTGATACCTCACCCGCTACAAGCAACAGCGGATAACGTGTCGGGCTTTGGTCCGCCGGAATGAAGCTCTGGCCTTCAGGCGATACATCTCCGGCAATCCGGTAAGCCGGCTTCGTGCCTGAATTGTCCACCGAGTTCTTGAAATCTCTCGTATTCAGATAGTCGTAGAAGACAGGAGCGCTGATGTTCGAGAGGTCATACATCATATTGCCGCCGACCCGCTCAAGTCCAATAAAGGCATATGGCTTGCCATCTACAACGCCAACTTTGACATCCTCAGGCTCAGGGCCTTTTTTGGCGCTTCGTTTCTCGAAGACATAATCATCATTCGACCAGTTGAAGCCTTCTGGAACCAGTCTAGCCGTGATCTGCTCGAAATCTGCTCCGCTGTCATATACCAGTGACATGTCGTCTGCATTCCAGACGGAGAAGGAGCGTGCGCCGAACAGATAGGTTTTTCCGCCCGCAAATCCTGCACCGCCTGCACCCACCTCATAATCCGAAGTGTCAAAGGTCGTTACCTTCATATTCTTGGTGGCATCGCCATCCTGGCCTTTGCCGAGTGTAACATCCTTCTCATTGCTGTAGCCATTCCAGTCCCGCGAATCGCCTTCGTTTGCCGTGATCACGTAGGTTTTGCCGCCGGCAGTGTAGGTAGTGATTCCGTCCGGATTGTACATGCCGAGAACATTCGATTCGGTTTTAATGTCAATTTTGCCGTCTCTGCGCATATCCAGCTCATTGCCTGGAACACTGTGGTCTTTGAAGCCCAGACCTTTAATGCTCGTAAACGAACCTGTTTCAAGGTTCAGTGTGGCAATAGCATTGGCCTCCTGAAGAGATACGAACGCCCGCTTGCTGTCTGCGGATACTGCGATATATTCTGGCTCCAGATCCACAGAAGGCGCGGTTTGTTTTTTCAAAATCACATTATTGGACAAAAGCGTATTTCGTGCTTCGCTGCTGTCGAACGCGGTGAAATCAATCACCTTAGCCGTCTGCTTCTCCAGATTGATCAGCGTTACAGAGCCTTTAGGGTCCACTGCCGGAGCGGTGTAGCCTTCTCTAGGTTCCCCTTCGTCAGCCGTCAGCACATATTTGTTGTCAGGTGTGAAGGTTACCATGTCAGGCTGTACGCCTGCCTTATAATGTGCTTTGTAATTCCCGTCATAGTCCAGCAGCAGGACTGCGCCGGGCTTCTGATAATCCGCTTCTTGTACAGCAATTGCAATGGTATCCAGCGCCGGATTGATATCAACACTGGTGATGTCGCCAAAAGTGAACCCGTCAATCATCTTGCTGACATCAATCCGCTTATCGAGCACAAGCTCAGTCTGTTTCCCGGAAACCAGGGACTTCAGGCTGACAATGTCAATCTGCTTCTCCTTGCCGTTTACCAGATAAAATTTTTGATTGTCGCTGTTGTACTTCACAATCTCCGCAACGCCGCCCTCCAGATCGGAGAAGCCTGTGGAGTAGCTGCCGATTTTCGTCATAATTCCTGGGCTGAGCAGCTTGATTTCATTTCTGTCGCGCACACGGATTCTTTTGCCAACCGGATCAATGGAGGACAGCCCGATGGCCGAAATCCGGTCGCCGGCCTTGAGATATTCCAGATTCACTGTCTTAGTGATATATCCGTCAATAAAGACCCGCACATCACCGGAACCATCATTGACAACGATGGCGCCTACTTTTTCGCCGTCTAAACCGATAGAGACCACCTTGCCTTCAACCTTGACGAGTCTGCCCCGGTTCGCCTCGGAGGTTGCTTCAGCCGTTGTCACCTGAGCCGGAGAAATATCATTTACACTGCTGTCGAGCATCTCGATACTCTTCACGGTTAGCTGTTTCTCGCCCTGATAGCCGCCGACCGTTCCGGTAACCTGAACCTTCTGACCCGCTCTGAAGTTGCCGAAAACCGGGAACAGGTTGATCCCCGCCGTGCTGTCCTGTACATAAATCGAGTCGAAAAAGGCTGTATTCTGATCATATCCGCTCGCATTGGAGGTTACAGTACCTTGAATGGTAAAAGATGTACCTTCCTGGGCCTTCTGCACCTCAGCAATCGGAGTTACAGTTCTTGGAGCCAGCTCCTTCAGGATGTTCTGAGTGATGTTGTAATTGCTGTAGCCCAGCTCTCCCGAATTGTCCAGTGTAGCCTGCACTTCAAAGTTGGACATGAATACCGAACCTGCTGTAAATAGCTTAGCACCACTAGCCAAAGTTTCTACAGTCAATACCGGAATATTCCCCTTAACAACAGGATTGCCCTCTCCGCCCAGTCCATCCTTATCGGAGTCCAGACTCTCGGAGGTCGCATGGGAAGTAACGATACTAGTCACCTTTGCCTTGTCCGCCTCGGCGACCGTGATCGAAGAGCCGCTGTAAAAGCTGTATTCCTGGGCCGGATCTACTCCATACGTATAAGGGCTGCTCGTATTATAGTTCTTGAACCGGAGCCGGAAATTCTGGGACACATAATTGGTATTGTCAATCATCTCATCGTCAACCAGACGTGTCTTGGCATCGACTGCAGCCAGAATTAGATTCTGCTGGTAGGCCGCGTGGTTGGCTGGGGGGTTCTTGCTATCGCCATAGTCCGCGAGTCCGGTAACGATCAGCGTTTTACCGCTGTCCGCAAATGCCTTAACCGCCGCGATTTCCTCAGCCGAATATTCACCAAGCGGACCTACAGAGGTTTTACGGTTCGGCGGTGTCAGGATCAGAGCCTTCAGACCAGCCAGCTTGTCAGCCGTAATCCCATCCTTGATCTCCACAAGCCGGACATCATATTCCTCGGCCAGCTTAGCGAAGTTCGTCATGCTGTTGGCATAGTTCCCGGCAACATATTCATTCTTGTGCGAAGCATCCACCCCGATGTTGATCAGCTTCGAGGCGTCTCTTATATTGAGCTGTAAGGATTGGGTAAATACCCGGCTTGCACCGTTCACAAGGGCATGCACTGTAACCTGTACAGTGGCGATTCCAGCAGTTGAAGGTGTGTAATCAATGGAATCCTTCAGCGTTCCCAGGGAAGCGATTGGAGCATTAAGAACTTTGTCCGCAATACTGGTACCACCAATCGTATAACCGATGGATTCAATCGTAATCGGAGCAGCTTCATTATTGAACAGCTCTGTTGTGATCTGCAAAGGCTCTCCAGTTACCGGCATGCTGACCGACGAGGTCACCGAATTAATGCCGACCTTGTCAACCTCACCCACCCAGACCGGAGCGGTTACAGCAATATTCCCATCCGGTTGAACTACACGGATATAGTAGTAGCCGTTTGCCGGATTGTTGATTTTCACCGAATAATTAGCCTGATTGGTTTCGAATTTCTGAATATAGGATTCCTTGCCGCCATTCATAATCACCGATACCTGTCCGATTTGCTCGGAGGCATCCGGATCTGAAAGATCCACGTTGATGTTCAATTCGCCGATCCCCGCTGGCAGGCTTGAACCAAGAAGTTCGCCATTTGCCGTGTATTTGATCTCCAGATTCTGGTCCTCTGTAGCGTACACATGCATTTCACGCAGCGCTGCGTATACGCCTTCTTTGGTGAAGGTGTCTGTCACAATCGCTGTTCTCGCCGTATTGGCGTTGCCCCACAGCCCTTTATGGTTGTCCTGATTGTTGGTAGGCGCCAGATGCCAGCCTTTGTCCAGAGCACGGTTATAGTATTCATAGGAACGGAAATATCCGCCTGAGCTAACCGCCCCTTCGCCGTTTCCGACTTCGATCAGAGTCATATGCTGATTGATTTCAGGATCATAATTGGAAAAGTTATTGAAGTCGCCGAACGTCGGCCCCGGATGATTGAACTGTCCAATCGCGCCCGGAATGGTCTTCAGCAGCTTATAATAATTGGTCATGCCGGACACGCCGGATGCATAGTCTTTATGGTTTCTGCTGACAAAGCCGTCTGTAGCAAAAGTATTGATATGGCCCGGACCGCCCGCCCAGGTCATTTCATAGCCGTAAAACGGTACAAAATCAGGCGTTGCCGCCGCTGCCGCAGCAGCTTGTCCTGCTTGCCATTTGGCATTCGTAACACTTGCCGCATAATCCACAGGAGCAGTTGAGGCATCAAAATAATTTGAATGGTCCGTCAAGGCGAAGAAATCCAGCTTGGCAATATCTCTGGCATAAGCATAAGCTTCTTCCGGCTTGCCTGAACCATCAGATTGATCGGTATGCCCGTGCAATTGTCCGAAGTATACCTTCTCCTCTTGACCTGGAGCCTTAAGCGTATAATTAAAGGTTGAATTCACACTATCCTTGTAGCCATCAAGCGTGGCGAACGCCTGAATTGTGGCGGGGAGCATATCTGCCGTTAATTTAATCGGAGTGCTGTAGTCAGCTTTCGGACTCACAGTTTCACCGGGCTCGCCGGCTTTTCGGGTCAGAATGTAGCTGATTTTCGCTCCGGCGGTGGAAGAGCTCAGCGTGATTTCCGTTCCGGCCGGAACAGAGCCCGTTTTGCTTGCAAGTACTTGACGAACCTGTGCCTGGGTGTAGACAAAGGTTCTTTCCGCACTCACGCTCGCTCCTTTTACAGCCTTTGCCTTAATGACGGCCGTATCTCCAGTCTGATTGAACTGATCAATCACAACGGGGCCGGAAGCATCTGGAATGGTCTGAACCGCTCCACCGTTCAATGTGTATTCAATGGCTGCACCTGAAGTTACCGACGACAGCACAACCGGGCTGCCTTGGGCAATCTCGCTCCCCGTATCCGGGGAAGCTACGACAGCTGCGACTGTGGTGGAGTCGGCTTTTTGCTCACCCGTGATTTTAATATCTGCCATACGGGAGGTTCCTGTCGCCCCAACTGTTCCACCGCTAATCGAGACATTGCTGGTTTGCAGCAGCCGCAGGTACACTTTGCTCTTATCGTCTACATCCGCGGGCAAGGTGAACTCCGATTTTGCCAGAGTTGCCGTATTTACATAGGCCCCATCTTGAACATCTGTATAAGTAACCTGATCTGTACTATATTGCAGCTTGAATTCCTTGGGACCGGTGCTCGAACCGTAGGAACCAAAAGCCAGCTTCAAATGCTCATAGCCGGCTGTGGATAAGGCGATTTGCCAATATTTCGTATTCGCGCCATCATCCCAGCCATTTAGTGAAATCGACTTGTTTGTTGCCGTATACGTTGAAATCCTACCGCCAGTGCCATTCTCGCCCATGTAGGTGGTCAGCGTCACTGTGCTTGGATCAGCAACAGCACTTGTAGCGGGAAAACTCGTTAAGGTTTTGGTTGCATCGGGATTATTCACAAAATCCCATTCGGCAACGGTTACAGCAGTTGCTGCATGGACAGAATTGGATACCGGCAGCATCGTAAGCAGCATGATTATCGCCATGAATGCGCTGATTATCTGTCGAGGATGTTTGGTTATCATATAAGCCTCCCTAGTATTGTTATACCTTTAATTTTAAGAGACTGATGTAAAATCACCGGCAATCCTGTGTTAAATCTTCAGGTATCCTTGTTAATAAACCTATTTGTAAATACCAATATATATGTAAAAAAATAGACCGCCCTCCTTGTAAAAGGATGCAGTCTATCTCTTTCATTATTGGCACAGCAGCTGAAAGAAATGCTTATTCCATGCCATGCTCTTTCCGAATGTTGTACATGCCTTGAAGCAGCAGCTCCGAAGGGTCCCGGTTCAGTTGAAGATGTATCAGCAACAGATGCAGAGGAATTGCACAAACGTTATTTCCTTCGGTAATCGCCGGGAATCCCGCTTCAAATACCGGACCATGAACCTCGTTCCAGGCCAGGCCAGCGTGTACCTGCTCAGGCGCAAACTCTTCCTGCACAGCTGCGATACAATGTGGCACCAATATGTTATCAATCATGGCCTTGGCTTCTTCTTCGCTTGTAGGCGGCGATAAGAGGGCTTTGCCTCCCTTGACCTTCATCAAGTCGATGAAGAATGATGCCATCCACACTGAAGGGCTGTTATTCGTCTGGAATCTGGCAACCAGCTCACGCAGGAAAAACCCGCAGGAATATACATCCTTCGCTTCGTCCATAACATGAAACACAAAAGTCGGACCATACGCTTCCAGATTCATTACTTGACCCTGAACCTCTTGGAAATGCATCTTCAGCGCAACGATGCCGTTATGGTGAACCGCGTTGACAAGCGCCGCCAGCTTTTCTTCTTCGGTCAACGGTTCCTCGGTGCCGGTAGGCTCCTCATTTGCTTCAGCTTCTTGGGTTATTTCTTCATTTGTTGCTTCATCACTCGTTAACTTATTGTTCATTATCATATTCACCCCACTTCCTATAATACCATTCCAAGGCTGGAAGCGACATCTTGTTATAGACAAGACATGCAATAGACAAGATTACAGGCGGGAATGTTAAAAAATAACGCTTAACCCATCCGCTCAAGAGCTTCGCGGACAGCCTGCTTTTCTTTTTTCAGCACAGCCTCCGCAAGCGCCTGCTCCAGCAAACGGCGGATCTGCTGCAAATCCACTGAACTGAAGACTTCAGTCCCTTTCTCGTCGAGCAGATCAGGCAATGCAGAAATGGCAATCTGGCGCTGAAGGCGAGGGCTGCGAGTGAGCATACAACGAATCCCACCCGTCATAAGGATAAGCGACCTTGTCCTCCATCCAGTCCAGCACACGGCGGCTGTGAAAGAATTGAAGCAGTGAGTTCGCCTCATAACCGCTCAGCTTCTGCGCTTGCGCAGAAGACTCCAGCATGGTGAGGACACGCTCCAATCCTTCGCCTTCCGGCAGGCAAAGAGCAGACAGATAGGCAAGTGAACTCCGGCTTATTGCAACGGGCGGAGCACCTGACCACAGTGAGCGCACAAAACCTGCTGCCTGCTGCCCAAGCACCTCTCCGGCAAGACAAATAATGGCTTCTTTATTGCTGCCGCTCTGTTCATGGCTTGCCCGCCTTACAAAGGCTTGCAGCACCTCTTCGGCGTTATATTGCGCAAAGGCTTCGGTTGTCTCCTTATCTGTACCGAACATTTCCGTGTAGAGAAGGAGTGAGTTCAGGTCATTCTGCGCCTGCTCCAAAGTCAGTGTCAGATATTGATGCAGCCAAGCTCTCCATTGCCTGCTGGTGGGCAGCTCCGGGTCCAGTCCGGCTTTCCCGCAAAATCCGGGGTACTGCCATTCCTCCGCCCCCACACAACCCAGCGCTGTGACCCGGTCGAGGAACTCCGTGAACGATGGCGCAAGCAGCAAATATTCTGCCGTTTCATGTGCCCAGTGAACGACTGCCGTTCCGGAAGGACTGTGCAGGTCCAGCAGCAGCTCATCTCCGTTACCTGCCGTATGAAAGTTGAGATAACGCTGATTCTCATCGGAATCTTCCTCAGTGAAAGCGAAGAATTCCAGATGCTCCACAGCCCAGCCCACTTCACCGCTCACCTCAAAAGGCAGAATTGCTTCGTCCGGCAAGCTCCAGTAGACGTAAGCTTGGCCTGCCCCCTCCCTCAGCAGGGAGCGAAGCTCATCTGGCAGCCGAATTCCGAGCCGGAACTCCGCTTCGGCAAGCTCGCCCTCCATAGCAGGAGGACCAATATTCAGCCGGGTGTCTGCACCTTGCCGCCCAAGCTCCTCAATAAGCTCCTCCCATTGCCGCTTCCAGATATCCATTTGCGATTTCATCGGACCCGCCTCCCGTGTGTTGCCATTACTTGTTATATTAACTATGCCTACAGGTTGTCTTGCTCCCAACGCTCAACTTCCGCACGCACGCGGGGCGCCACTTCTGTGCCGAGCAGCCTGATGGCCTCCATCACCTGGGCATGCGGCATTGTACCATGGGGCACATGGAGCAGGAATCTTGTAATCCCCACATGCTTGCGCAGATGGATGATTTTGTCCGCAACCGTCTCTGGATCGCCTACATACAAAGCTCCGTCAAAGCTGCAGGCGGCATCATAATCCGACCGGTGATAGGCAGGCAATCCCTTCTCCACCGCTCTCACATTTGTTCTGGCATAAGTGGATGGGAAAAACTGCTGGGTAGCCTTTGGCGTGCTCTCAGCAATAAAGCCATGAGCATGCGCTGCAATCGGCAGCCGTGAGCTGTCATGGCCCGCCTTGGCCGCAGCTTCTTTATAGAGCTGCACCTGTGACGCAAATTCCAGCGGACGCACCGCTCCGATCATCGCCAGCGCAAAAGGCAGACCAAGCGCCCCTGCGCGGACCGCAGACTCAGGACTCCCCGCACTGGCGATCCACACCGGCAAAGGCTGCTGCACCGGACGCGGATAGATCCCCAGATTATGTATAGCAGGCCGGTGTTTGCCTTCCCAGGTTACCCACTCGGACTCCTGGAGCTTAAGCAGCAAATCCAGCTTCTCTTCGAATAATTCTTCGTAATCTTTCAGATCGCATCCGAATAACGGAAAAGACTCTGTGAACGAACCACGGCCGACCATAATCTCGGCCCGGCCATTCGAAAGGCCATCCAATGTAGCAAAATCCTGAAACACCCGCACCGGATCGGCTGACGACAGGATCATAACGGCACTTGTCAACCGGATTCTCGTTGTCCGGGACGCAGCCGCAGCCATCACAACCGCCGGCGATGAAGCGGCAAAATCCGGACGGTGATGCTCCCCCACCCCGTATACATCCAAGCCTACCTCATCGGCAAGTATAATTTCCTCTACCACTTCACGCATCCGCTCCGCGTGGCTCATCGTCTCTCCTGTTTCAACGTCAGGTGTTGTCTCAACAAAGGTGCTTATTCCAAGTTCCACTCTTCTGTTCCCCCAAGCTCTTATCAAATCGTTAGCCACTATAGTTTATATCTTTAGTGCTTAATATTCAAAATTAAAATTAAGATAATAGATTGAGCTTAGGATTTTCTAAAAAGGGGCAGGCCGTGACTGCGGGGAATGTTTGGACTTCCGGCCGTTGTTATGATTGAATTTCCTGATTGTAACCCGCTGCGCGCGGTAGAAATTCAATCATAAAGACGGACGCTACCGCTCCTACAGTTCCAAACTTCCCCTCCGTCACTTTTCCTTTTTGGTATTTCTAAATTCAATCTATCCAGGCAGGAACTAACAGACCTCCGGGGGCTCCAACCCACCCCCAACTCTCAGCTCCAACAACGGCACTTTTGCCGTTGTTCCGCCTGGTTTCCCCCGAGGGCGCTCTAACAACGGCATTTCTGCCGTTGTTCCGCCCGGTTCCCGCTGGGGGCGCTTCAACAACAGCATTTTTGCCGTTGTTCCGCCCGGTTCCCGCCGGGGCGCTTCAACAACAGCATTTTTGCCGTTGTTTCTGAACACTATCGTATTTCGGACGATGCCTACCTTATCTACGACGAAAGAAAGTTATAATTCCCCAAACCACAAAAAGCAGATCGAACCGTCACTCTAGTGACGGCCCAATCCGCTTCTAGTAAAGTGAGCGAATAGCAGCTCTATTTATGGCTTAGCAACGAGTTCGGATGCGAGCTTCTCAGCCCCGTCGAAGATAGAGTAGCTGTAGCCCCAGAACTGGTTGAAGTCGATTTTATAAATCGCCTTGTTCTTGATGGCTTTCAGGCTTTGAAGTGACGGATCGGCGTAGAATGCCTTCAGCGTCTGCTCCGGGTCCACTCCTCCGGTATACACCGAGAGCAGCAGAACATCCGGGTTGGTCGCGATCAGCTGCTCTTTGCTGATATCGCCTGTAACCGTACCGAAGCTGTTTTTGAGTCCAAGCAGGCCAAGCACATCTCCGGCAAAAGTGTCGATATTCCCGCTGTACACCTTGATTTCCCCATTTCCGCCATCGGAAACATACGCAAAGGTCTTCTCGCCTCTGGCGGCAGAATCATCCTTCAGCTTCTGTGCACGGCTCTTCAATTCCTCGGTATAGGCGGCTGCTTTGTCCTGAACATCAAAGATTTGACCAAGCTGCTCAATATCCTTGTACAAGCTGTCAAGGGTCGCTCCCTTAACGCTGGTGTTCTGTACGAATGTCTTAATGCCAAGCTCATTCAGTCCATCTACAGTTCCAACGCCCCAGTCGGCATCCGCATACAGATCACCGCGTCCCAGGACCAGATCCGGACTTGCCCCAACAACCAGCTCTTTACTTGCATACTCCTTGGAGATTACAGGAATTTTCTTAAATTCCTCCTGAACAGAGGGATCACCATTGCCGTAGAGTGCGGCAACTCCCACCATTTTGTCGGTCAAGCCCAGCTTAATCAGCAGCTCAGCGGCGCCCTGGGTATTGGCTACAACTTTTTCAGGAGCCTTGTCGAAGGTCTGGGATTTGGCCGTCCATTCCGTTCCTTCACCTTTCTTCGTGTAGTTCTGGGTGGTGAGCGGGTATACTGTCTTGTTGCTTGGAGCCGCCGTCTCTGTGCTGGTGTTGCTGCTGCTCTCAGGCGCTGCCGAGCTTGCCGCTTCATTCTGATTCTGTGTCTTCGAAGAACAAGCCGCTATCATAACCGCCATTACCAAAACCGCGAGCAGCGGCGCATATCTCTTGAATACATTTTTCATGATTCTAGTCCCCTTTGCTATAAATACAAGTGTGTATCCTGTCCGGCAGGCATCAAGCCGCTGCCTAGCATGAGATACTTCTCGTAGAATATAGAAAGTCGGACCATCTGTCAATGAGAACTATTATCATTGACAATCGTTCTCATTGTGAATTATATTTTAAATTAAACATAATCATTAAGGAGCCTTTTGAATGCCATGCAAACTGATCTATTAGAGCAATCCGAACCAAAGAAATCCATTATTCATACCCGTTACGGCTTCATGACGGTCATCCTTGTCCTGCTGATCGTTACAATCCTGTCGGTTGGCGCAGCAGTCTCCTTCGGGCAGGTTGACATTCCCGTATCCCAATCCTACCGGATTCTGCTCCATCACATTACAGGCATCCAAATCGGAGATGTTCAGGAGCTGACTTCCGGTTCTTATGTTGATATTATCTGGAAAATCCGCTTCCCCCGCGTCCTGATGGCGATGTTCATCGGTGCCGGCCTTACGTTATGCGGAACCATCATGCAGGCCGCTGTTCAGAATCCACTGGCCGATCCATACATACTTGGTATCTCTTCCGGCGCTTCTCTTGGAGCAACGTTTGCGATCTTAATCGGCTTCGGTTCTATGGGGCTATTGGGTCAAACGGGGATTGCCTTCTGGGCATTTGCCGGTGCGGTCGGCGCTTCGCTTCTCGTCTTGCTCCTTGCAAGTGCAGGCGGCAAAATGACCTCCGTCAAGCTGGTTCTGGCCGGTATGGTCATTAATGCATTATGTACAGCCTTTGCCAATTTCATCGTCTATTTCGCGAACAATGCTGAAGGCATCAAGACGGTTACCTTCTGGACGATGGGCAGCCTGGCCGCTTCGAGCTGGGATAAGCTGCCGCTGATTGGGGTAGCTGTCCTGCTTGCTGTTATCTTTTTCCTGCTGCAATCCCGGGTACTGAACACGATGCTGCTCGGAGATGAGGCTGCTGTCACGCTGGGAATTAATCTGAGTGTATACCGCAAGGCCTACATGATTCTTACTGCGCTGATTACCGGGGTAATGGTGGCAAGCTGCGGCATGATCGGATTCGTGGGACTGATTATCCCCCATATGGTGAGAGGGTTTGTCGGATCTGATCACCGCAGGCTGCTCCCGGCGTCCATTCTGTTCGGTGCCATCTTCCTGATCTGGACGGATGTTATCGCCCGGACGATTGTGCCGAATGTGGAGCTTCCGATTGGGATTATTACCGCCTTGATTGGCGCACCGATGTTCATGTACATGCTGATCAAAAAAGGCTATGCGTTTGGAGGCAAATCCTGATGAATTTAAATGTTGACCGTCTGTCCGTTTCTTTTTCTAATGCCAATATTGTAAAGGATGTATCTCTGAAAGTTCACAACAAGCAGTTTGTCGGCCTCATTGGACCGAACGGCTGCGGCAAATCCACGCTTCTAAAAAGTATCTATAAAGTAATCAAGCCGCGTCAGGGCGATGTTTTCTTATCAGAATTGGATGTCATGAAATCAAGCCCCAAAGCTGTGGCGCAAAAGCTGGGCGTAGTCGGCCAATTCAACGAGCTGAGCTTTGACTTCACCGTCCGTGAAATGGTCGCGATGGGCCGAACCCCGCACAAGGGAATGCTGGAGACTGATAACCGGGAGGATTACAGCATCGTCTCCGGCGCACTCCGCAAGGTTAACCTGGAAGGTTATGCAGACCGCAGCTATAATTCATTATCCGGTGGAGAGAAGCAGCGTGTCATCCTGGCCCGCGTGCTGGCGCAGCAGCCGGAATTCATGATTCTGGATGAGCCTACCAATCATTTGGACATTAAATACCAGCTGCAAATCCTGAATATTGTTAAAAAGCTGGACATCGGCATTCTCGCTGCGCTCCATGACCTTGCCCTAGCCGCAGAATACTGCGATTATCTCTATGTCATGAAGGAAGGTCAGGTCGCAGCCAGCGGAAAACCAGAGGATATCTTGACGAAGGAATTGATTGGCCAGGTATTCGATGTGGCCTGTGAGACTTACCGCAACCCCGTGACCGGGGCGCTCGCCATTGCTTATTTGGAAACGAGGTAGTTTTCCCGTTTCTTGTTATTTTCCCGCAGAGCTAATATTCTTACGCAGCTTGTCAAAGGGAGGCTGGCCGTATATCATCTCCAATGTAAAATCACGGCTATCCTCCCCGCTTTTCACCTCTAAGCTCATTTTCTCCGCAAATTTGGCTACAGTGTCCATGACTTTCGTGCTTTGCACCGGGAATTTACCGACTGAGCTTTCGGCCGACAGCATCACGGCATCTGAACCATCCAGTACGGCTTGGGCGATATCCGTCACCTCGGCACGGGTCGGTACGGGATGATCGGTCATGGATTGGAGCATATGCGTAGCAGTAATGGCATAGGTCTTCGAACGGCTGCACTCGCGGAGAAGCGCTTTTTGAATGAACGGGATTTGCTCAAAAGGCAGCTCCACACCAAGATCTCCCCGGGCAACCATGATTCCGTCTGAAGCCTTCATTATTGAAGCGAAGTTAAGAACGGCATGAACGGTTTCAATCTTGGAAATGAGGCCCGGCTGCTTATATTTCCCCAGAGAAGCGATATACTCCCGAATCTCCTCCAGATGAGCCTCCTCGCGGATAAAAGAACATGCAATCCAATCAACCTGCTGCTCCAGCAGGAATTGAAGGTCCTGCTTGTCTTTGGCTGTAATTGCCGGTAAGCGAAGTCTCGTTCCCGGAACATTGACGCCCTTCCGGCTGCCGATCGTTCCGCCTACAGTGACGCGCGTTGCGATGCTTCCCGGCTTTTTATCTGTCACCTCAAGCTTGACTTCTCCATCATTAATCAGTACTGTATCTCCTATTTGAATATCATCCAGCACACTGGCGTTATCGAGCGCCGCCCGCTCCCGGCCTCCCGGCTCGTCGGACTGGTCAAAGATAAACGGCTGGCCGACTTCTAATTGAACCGCGTCCCCCTGCACACTTTTTAAGCGGATCTTTGGTCCCTGCAAGTCGCCTATGATCTTTACAGATTTCCCTGATTCGGCTGAAGCGGCTCTCAAAGCATTGATCACTTCTTTATGTTCTTCGTGGCTGCTGTGTGACATATTAAGCCGGGCAATCGTCATGCCGCCAAGCAATAATTCCTTAAGTACTTCCGGAGAAGAACTGGCCGGACCGATTGTACAGATCAAATCAACGCCCAAAAATAATCACTCCCATACTCGATTTGCGGTCACATCATATTATTTCCACTGCCGCCACAGTAGTATGTATTCACTTCCCCATAATGACTTTGTTGATCAAAAAATGAAATACACAATATTTCCAAAAGAATTAAATTTTCTCTGAAATTAACCGATATTCTATATGGAAAAGTATGCCAAAGGAGGACTTTGTCATGCAAATCACAAATAGTACAGCGACCAAATCTGCCAGTTATAATCAGACGTTAAGTACATACGGCACGAATCAGGACAGTCAATTGAAATCTATTCAAGGTCAAATTGAAAACTTGCAGAATCAACTGCAAAACCTCTCAAACAATAAGGAAATGTCTGCGGCAGAGAAGCTGGACAAACAGAAGGAATTGCAGCAACAGCTTCAAGACTTAAGTAAACAGATGGAGCAAAGAAAACTAGAAATGCAACAAGAAAAGCGGGAAAAGGCAAATGTTGAAGATAATAGCGGAAATGATGAATCTGAAGCTAGCAAAACTGGAATGGATACACAGGAGATGGGGTACATTATTTCTTTTTCTTCCGCAAAAGATCAGATGGCAGGGATGGGTAAAATTAAAACAGAGTTAGAGGGTAGATTGAGAACGGCAAGCAGCGAAGAAGAAAAAACCAAGTTACAAGCAAAAGTAAATAGCATTACTAAAGCAATATTTACAAAAGCGAACGAGACAAATGAGGCAATCTCTGATTATCAAAAGCAGGAGAATGAAGTGAAAGAGGTTTAAAATAAGCAAGAGGAAAACATTAAAGAGGATGGCGAAGTAGACATAAACAAAGTTCCAGGGCATTCAGACATGCCAGAGGAAAAATCCAGCACCAGTGAAAAAGCTGTAATTTATACAAAAACCGGCGAGACAAGTCAGCAGGAACCAGGTACGAAGCTTTCAATATTAGTATAGTAGATGAGTATCAAACTTTGTAAAGACTGAAATTTTGCCGTCATGGCCTGGCCGAAAACGGGGAACAGAATGAGGAAAATTAGCGCCCAGCGGCCTGGCCACACATTATCGAGCATATTATACAATCCCCACGCATTCGCCAGCTTTTGTCCTGCCTTACGCACAACTCCTCCTCGCAGGCAGGGATCAACATCAGTCTTCCATCTTCTACCTGCACAGCTTCAACTTTTCAATCGCTTCTTCTTCCGTCCTCAGGAAAAAAATATCGTTCCCATTGTTGCACTCATAAATGAAGTCCCGCAAGCTCTTACTGGAATACACAGAGAAATCACCAACAATAGCGGCCTTCACGTGATAGTTGATGAACTTCTGCAGAATTTCGCCAGCCAGGCGTGTTTTCAAATCGAAAAATTGTTCGCTCACCAAAGATTTGTGTATCACGATCCGCTCGCAGTCAGCTTCATACCGTACGGTGGACATAAGATCAAGTGCGGACTGAACATCTTCAATCACTGTCCCGCTGCCGCTGACAACTGCGATATTTACGCCATCTTTTTCAACTTTAGTTATATTCATAGGTTCTCACTCCAAAAAGGATAACATCGCTGAATGGGTTACGACCAAAAGTGTACCTCATTTCCGAGCGATTGACCATACCTATGCTCAAATATCTGAATGACCTCTTACTTCCCTTCCGTTCGTGCTTTTCCAGACAAGCTACTTTCGACTGGTTTATCGTACGCGTCATCGGCTTCATGCTGCGTTCTGACCTTCTCGGTTTGACTTCTGTCATTCGAGATCTCTCGCTTAATGCTCGCTGCTATGAGACGCTGATTCACTTCTTTCGTTCACCCGCCTAGTCTTTGCAATCTTTGAGGCGGATTTGACTTCAGGTCGTTCGCCGGTCTGCGCCTCTGCTGGTCATTCAGGATCGCGTGGTCCTCGTCGGTGACGGGATATGACTTCGAAGTGTTGTCGGATTTGAACATGCCCATCTCAGCAAGGTTCAATTCCTGATTGTAAACGAAGTCGAAGCAGGTCAATGTTCTTAAAATGTTCCTCGGAGTAGACGGTGTCTCCCGGGAGCATGGATTCACAATGCATTCCCAACTGGAGTCAAGCATAGCCCAGCAGTTTAATTATGCGCCAGAGTGAGGTTTATCCGGTATTTGATGCCAGCAAATTAGCAAAGGCCGCTTTATTTACGATCATTCCCTTAAGCAAGGCTACGGGAATCATTACGAATAAACAGCCAGAGCCTTGCCTGGAAGCGGCTTGTATAGAGAGCAGCAAGTCCAAATATACACAGATGAATGAGCCCATCCGGCAGCTGACCACGGATTTTTTGATTATTTATCGCTGTCCGCAGTGGCAATCCGGAATATGGATGCTCCTAAACGGGCTATCTTGCTGAAGTGGACTGAGATTCCGTTAAGCGTCCTGAAATACCTTATTTTAAGCTCAAATGAGGAGGATAACAGATTTTCAGTCCGAATGCCCCGCCATTTCGCCAGTTTTACCCCAATAGCGGAATCTCAGTCCTACTCACAAGCTGATCAGTCATGAAGAGCCCGGTAAGCTCCAACTGAGGAAATGTGCAATCGATAAGCTCCCTCTTAATCACCCGTCATTGTGGTGTTTTTCTTCATGAAGAGGAATTACAAAATCTTACTTGTTAAGTAAAGAATATCATGGTATTCTGCACAAAGAGGAGATGATCAGATGTTTGAAGAGGGGTCGTTTCGACCAGTTCAACCCGTTAAGCTGGTAGACGATATTGTGAATCAAATTCAACACAAAATTTCAACAGGGCTTATTCTGCCTGGAGACAAATTGCCTCCCGAACCTGAATTAATGAATCTGTTCAATGTAGGCCGTTCAACAATCCGGGAAGCCATTCGTGTGCTGGTTCATGCCGGACTGCTCGAGAAAAAGCAGGGATTTGGAACGTATTTAAAATCCAGCCCCATGATTCAAGAGCCACTTACCCATCGTTTACACCGTGCAGAGTTGATTGAGGTCTTCGAAGCCCGGAAAATGATCGAAATAGAAATTTCAAGATTGGCCGCTCTGCGGCGTGATAACACAGATCTATCCAACATGCGAGAGCATTTAGATACACGGAAGATGGCACTGGAGCAGAATGACCGTGAGCTCTATGCCAGAACAGATATTGAATTCCACATGGCCGTAGCAATTGCCAGTAAAAATTCGGTGATCATTGACTTATATCGAACATTTTCTCATGTTCTATCAGAGGCTATGAATAAATTGAACCGCAGCTATAGTTCCCATGATCCCCGATCCTACTACCATGAACAAGTGTATGAATCTATTAAAAAGGGTGATTCCGATCAGGCAGTATATTGGACTCTGAAAATTCTAAATAGCACACTTTCCGAGCTTTAAATTTAAAAGTAGACTGTAATAAGGAAGGGGAATTGGGCATGATCATATCACTCCAAAATATATCCTGGCAAAGGGATAAGACGATGGTTCTGCGCGATATGAACTGGGAAGTGGAGCAAGGACAGCACTGGTGTATCGTCGGTCTGAACGGATCAGGCAAGACGACGATGCTGAACGTCGTGAATGGTTATATTTGGCCGACGATGGGGCAAGTCGAAGTGCTGGACCACCGCTTCGGCGATGTCGATCTGCGGGAGCTACGCAAACGAATCGGCTGGGTCAGCACTTCGCTACAGCAGAAGCTGTACGGCCATCAGACTGCGCTGAAAATTGTCCTCAGCGGGAAATTCGCAACCATCGGTCTGTATGACAAGACGAATGAGGAGGATTTGAAACAAGCCGAGGAGTTGATGGAATTCCTTGGCTGCTCTCCCTTGGCAGCTCGTACATACGATACCTTGTCGCAAGGACAGCGCCAAAAAATCATCATTGCGCGCGCGCTAATGGCCAATCCGGACCTGCTGATCCTGGATGAGCCATGTACAGGACTTGATATCTTTGCCCGGGAACAGTTGCTGCAGATGATCGAGAAGATTACGCAGCAGCCCGGCGGACCGACCTTGCTGTATGTAACGCATCATATCGAAGAGATAACGCCTTGCTTCACGCATACGCTGTTGGTGAAAAACGGTGAAATCTACAAAGGGGACGAGACAGTAAACTGCTTACGTTCCGATGTGTTAAGCGATTTCTTCGATACCCCTGTTGAAGTACAGGAACATCATAACCGTAAGTGGCTTACACTTACCGATGAGTAATAATTAACTTATTGAATACTGGACAGTCAAAAGCTCTTGTCGAAAAATCGCAACATAGAAAAATAACCCAATCAGGCAATGGCCACCTTCGAGTGGTTTGTCGTTATCGTTGTCGGCTTTATGCTGCGCTCCGACCATTTAGGCGTGACTTCGGTCATTCGGGATCTATCGCTATGCAGCCGTTGCTATGAAACGCTCCTTCACCTCTTCCGTTCATCGCATGATCCCTGCCCTCTTTGCGGCAGATGTGGCTTCAGGTCGTCCGCCAGTCAGCTCCCCTGCTGGTGATTCAGAATCGCGTGGTTCTCGTCGGTGACGGGATGAAACAGGCCAAGGAAGGTCGCCGGATGCCGGGGGTCAAGAAGCTCCATCAGGAATACGAGAACGTCTCCAAAGGCGAGTATATTTTCGGCCATCTGTTTGGGGCCATCGGCATTCTGATCAGCGATTCCCGGAAATGGTTCTGTTTGCCCTTGTTCATGAATCTGCAAGACGGCATCCAAACCATCCTGAGCTGGAAGAAAACAGATTATGAATCGGAGTCGCCTTCCCATGTCGTTCAGATGATTGAACAAGGGTTCGAGGCCGCGAAAGGCTTCAGCCAAGCACTGCTGCTCTTGGATCGCTACTTTTTGTCCGTTCCTGCCTTGCAGCGGCTGCGGCGTGCCATTCGGGCTCCGAAGCCCGGATGCATCTGGTGACGAAAGCCACCACCTAAAAAAGGCAAGGCGGTTAAGCTAAAGGAGCCGTTCACGACTCGCGTTACCGATTTTCTAACCGCCAACGTTCTCCTATACGGCAAAGAAGAGAGGGGCCAATATCTAGCTGTGGATCTACTTTGGGGACAAGGCTGGTATCAGGAATTGCGTTTTATGCTGGTGATTCATCAAGGCCGCTACTCCATTCTGGTCAGTACGGATCTCACGCTACCTACCACAGACATCATTCGCTTATACGGCTATCGCTTCAAGATCGAGTTCACGTTTCGGGAAATGAAGCAGGTTATCGGGGCTGTTTTTCCGCTATCTGTGTACGCCTTCCCATGCCGTAGTCTCCGAAGCCACCGTTGCCGCTTATTTACAAAAGTCTATTTTTCGCCTGTTTGTGCAAAATCCGCACTTATCCATAACGAAAATAATTAAATCCAAGCAGGCACCGTCCAATGTTGACGAGGACTCGCTGGCTTCTTAGAGGTGTAGAGCTTTTTACTGACCAGTTCATAACTCCTCCTTTTCTCCTCTAAAAGCTTATCTGCCTGTCATTCTTCTGACATAATCCTCAACAATGTACCTATCTTCGCCCTTTATTCCTCAAATTCATCCTCTTCTTCAAAGCCGCCATATTGATTGGGTGCCTCCCCTTTAGTCTCTATAATCAAGGGTAATTTCTGGCCCGACTTCACTTCTGTATCCCCAGATACTGCACGATAAAATGCCATTCATCGCCATAATCGAATAAGAGCAGTAGCTTTTGTTTCGGGGTATGGGATATGTCTCACGTTCAATTGCCCACCCTTTATCCGAAAAAACAATCATGGGCAGCCTGTCGCTGTACTCAACTTCCAGATACCCTTTACGTATCATCCAGTCTACTCGGTGCATGATATCTTCTATCTTCAAATCATGATAATAACCATAGACAGGAGATGATTGCAGCTCGTGCTTCAAGATCTGACAAGCTGCGAATATCACCTGAATCCAATTTAACCTCGACTTTAGGATTTCTTCTCCCCATAGCAGCTTATCCCCCATTTTCTGTTTCGCAACATTATAGAATAATTCAACCCACTCGTCAAAAAAATGCAAGTCCCGAATGCCGGGAAAGCCTACCTTAATTCGACTTCCCCAGCAGGAATTAGCGCCGTTTGTTCCATCATCTATACTTCTTCCCCGCTTTACAGAACAGTGCGCAGAAACTTCCCTGTATGGGAGGCCTCCACTTGGGCAACCTGCTCCGGTGTGCCCTCGGCAACCACGTAACCGCCCTCATGGCCGCCTTCCGGGCCCATGTCAATAATATAATCGGCGGATTTCATGACATCCAGATGATGCTCGACAACGATTACGGTATGCCCCTTATCCACCAGCTTGCCCAGAGACAGCAGCAGCTTTTGGATATCCGACAGATGCAGCCCTGTGGTTGGCTCATCAAGGATGTACAGATTATGGGCTCCCCGCTTGATCTTGGACAGCTCATGGGCTAGCTTGACACGCTGTGCCTCCCCGCCTGACAAGGTGGTCGAGCTTTGTCCTAGCCGCATATAGCCAAGCCCCAGTTCATCCATAATGTCCAGCTTATGCTTGAGGTACTTGTGCTCACGGAAGAAATCGCGGGCTTCTTCGACCGTCATCTCCAGCACATCGGCGATGCTTTTGCCCTTAACTTTGATTTCAAGACCTTCTTCCGAGAACCGCAGTCCTTTGCATACCGGACAAATGGTTTCGATATCCGCCATAAACTGCAGGTTGGTCACGATAATTCCGTCTCCCGCGCATTGCTCACAGCGGGTGCCGCCCGCATGGGTCAGGCTGAAATCAATAGGCTGGTATCCCCGGTCGATGGCCTCCGGCTGCATGGCGAACAGATCCCGGATTTTATCGTACATGCCAATATAGGTTGCCGGATTGGATTTGCTGTTCCTGCCGATTGGCGTCTGGTCGATATTGATAACATTGTTCAGCAGGTCCGAACCAAACAGAAAATCATGCTCCCCCGCAACAATCCGGGCGGAAGTCTTATCAATCTTCAATTGCTTGTACAGGATTTCGTTGATTAGCGAGCTTTTCCCGGAACCGGATACCCCGGTCACACAGATGAATAGCCCCAGCGGAATATCCAGATCCACATTCTTCAGATTGTTCTCCCTTGCACCTTGAATGCTTAAAAAGTCATCCCCCAAGCTCCGACGCTTCTCAGGAACAGGAATACAGGCTTGCCCCGACAGATATCGACCTGTTACCGACTGCGGCTCGTGCATAATATCTTCCAGTCCGCCGCTCGCTACAACATTGCCGCCATGAATCCCCGGACCCGGACCAATTTCGATGATATAATCCGCGCTCTGTATCGTATCCATGTCATGCTCAACCACGATTACGGTATTGCCTATATCCCGCAGCTTCTTCATCGTATCAATGACCCGGCTGGAATCCCTAGGATGAAGGCCAATACTCGGCTCATCCATGACGTACAGCATCCCCATCAGCTCGCTGCTGATCTGGGTCGACATTTTGATCCGCTGCATCTCTCCGCCAGAGATACTGTCGCTTCTCCGGCTAAGGCTGATATAGTGCAGCCCGATGTCGATGAGCAGAGACACTCTGGTCTTGATCTCTTGAATGATGGAGGAGGCCACGTCCTGAATCTCTTCATCGAACGTCAACGCTTCCAGCGAATGAAGCAGCTCCGGCAGTTGTTTGCGGCTTAGCTGATCTATATTCTCTTCTCCAAGATTTACCTGAAGCCGCTGCTGCTTGAGCCTGGCTCCATGACATTCAGGGCAGATTCTCTCAATCATACACTCCTTGATAAAATTCGGCTCGAAGGCTTCAGTAGTCGAACTCTTCCGTATGTAGTGCTTATACCAGCTCTCCATCTCATTGACGAAGCCCCAGAACGGCCGGTCCCGTCCGATAAGCCAATTCCTCTTCGTAGAGTTGGCCGGCTGGAGCATAGGGACAACCTCACCTTTGGTCCCATAGAACAGAATGTCATGCACCGTCTTCGGAAGATCGCAAAAAGGAGTGTCCAGGCTGAAATTATACTTCTGGGACAAGCTGTACATCAGCACGGAGCGGTAGCTATCCTTCCCCGCCGGGTTGAAGACTGTATTCTTGAGCGCCCCCTTATTGATGCTCTTCTCCGGCGCTACCACCAGGAAGCGTGGTTCCACCACATAAGACATCCCCACCCCGAGGCAGGTATGGCAGGCGCTTACAGGCGAGTTGAAGGAGAAATGAAAGGGCTGCATGTCGCAGAGGAAGAAATGATGCTCCGGGCACCCGAAGTCCTGATAAAAGGAACGGTTCACGCCTCCCGGAACCTCTACCTTAATCATAATATCCTCTTCCAGAGCCAGCATCGCCGCTTCTATGGATTTGGTCAGTTGAATGTAGGTATCCTTCTTCAAATGAAAGCGGTCAATGATCATCTCAATGTGGTAGTCCCTGGTTTCGTCCAGCTCTCGCTTCTCAGCCAATGAAAAAGCTTCACCGTCTACGAGCAGATTCTTATACCCTTTTTCCCGAAGCTGCTGAAAGGTATAGTTGTAATCCTCTCCGAACACTTTATAGACGGGAGCGCGCAGCTCTACCACTGTACCGAATGGCAATGAGGAGATCCGCTCGGCAATCTGGGCCGCAGAGAGCTGCTTCAAGGAATGGCCGCATTCCGGGCATTTGCCGACACCTGCGGTGGAGTAGAGCAGACGCAAATAATCGTTGATATCCGTAACCGTTCCAACAGTTGAGCGGGGATTGTTATTGCTTTTTTTCTGTTCGATGGCGATTACCGGGGACAAGCCGCGCACATAGTCTACCTTTGCTTTTTTAAGCTGGCTGATCCGGCTCTTGGCGAAGGTGGAGATGGAGTCCAGAAACCGCCGCTGGCCCTCCCCGTAAATCACGTCAAAAGCGAGCGAGGACTTTCCCGAGCCAGACACTCCCGTAATCACCGTCAGTTTGTCCCGCGGAATTTCCACAGAAATGTTCTTCAGATTATTTTGCTTGGCCCCGGATATCTCGATGGTTGTTCTTACTGACATGAATAAGGCTCCTTTCTGCATCTTTTATTTACGGAATATACAAATAGCCTACTTCCTCAACGGCACGCTTGCTTTTGGGCGTAATCCGGATGGTCTGGGTTACCTTTTCTATGACCCCTTTATCCACTAAATAGTCCATAACGCCAAACAGCGCATCGCTGCTCACTTGAAAATACTTATTGATCAGCGTAACGGTCTTGATTTCCTGATCGCTCATAAATTCAATCACCGGCTTGGAAAAGATGGGGAGATGCTGTTCCAGCACCTTGTCCAGCCGCTCTATGCCGCTCTCTATTTCCTCCACGCTCATATGATGAGACATGGCCTCCTGATAAAATGGAGCAATCGCCTCAGGATTTAGAACCACCGCTCTTTGGATCGCCTCTCTGGATATCGCTTCACCGTGGATGCACAGCTCCATATGAGCAACCGACTCCGCAGCCTTAAGCAGATAATACTGGGCGTACAGCGGGTCCTTTCTCACGGTCAGCCACTTCTGGGTTTTGTCGCGAAGGTGAACAATCGTTCCGGCAATATGGAGTGCAGAAACTGCGATATCATCACTGCCAACCCGCTTCAGGTCTTCAAAATATTCGATCAGGGTCTCATCTGTGGAATAGACCATCTTCCCCTTGGAGAAGTAGGATTGGGAGAAGGACCCTCCTATTGCCCGTTCCATGCCTCTCTTGAATTCACTGCGGACCATAAGGTACACATTGATAAGAATGCCGTCCTCATCAATGCAATAGGACTTAGTGACAAGGGGCTGGTCGCGGACAATCATGGTCATATCAATATCGCTTTTCTCCCAGACCACATCATATGCGAGACTCCCGCTGACAATAATGGCAATCACATTCGGATCGCCCTTGACCTTCCCGATAAAGCTCTCCTGCGCTGCTATATAGCGTGCTTTCAGTTCTGCCTGTGCAACATTGTCCATAATCTCTTACTCTCACCCTGCCTTCTTCATAAAGTAATCGTTCCCATCCCCCCGTTATGGTAAAATCATACTACACTGCTGCTATAGGAACCGGACAAAAATTGCTGTGTTATAAAACATGAAGTTCATCTTACAAGCAGAAACGGCTTTGCCGTCCTTAAAAGGAGCCAACATGGATCTTCATCTCCTGGAAACGATTAACCAAACCACAGAATATATCGAGAGCCATTTGCTGGAGGAGCTAAGTCTGGATAACATCTCGGCGCAGGTGAACATCTCCAAATTCCATCTGCTGCGCATCTGGAAAGGAGCCACGTCCACCGGACTGATGG
The DNA here is from genome assembly GCF_054483875.1 of Paenibacillus sp. BAC0078. Taxonomy (NCBI): domain Bacteria; kingdom Bacillati; phylum Bacillota; class Bacilli; order Caryophanales; family Paenibacillaceae; genus Paenibacillus; species Paenibacillus sp. BAC0078. Next base: position 271,810 of record NZ_JBTLRW010000002.1, on the reverse strand, counting down.
AATATGTCCGCAGAAGGCGGATTGCCTGCTCTCTGGGGGATTTGATGCATGAGCCGAGCAGTATTGAATTTATCTCGTCCAAGTACTCCTTCGGCTGCGAACGCACCTACACCAGAGTTTTTAAGGAAGAATTCAACATCAGCCCGGCCAAATGGCGGCGAAGTCCCACTCCGCTGCAGATCATGGACCGGTTCAATGCAGATTTTCTGCACCGCGCCGGGGAAGGGCTTGTCTATTTTCATTCCACCAGCATACTACCCTCCTTTTCGCTTGCCGGCCTGGAGCACCGGGTAGATGTTAATGACAACATGGCAAATCAGACCTCGAACCGGCTTGGCGTCGATTTCTTTTATCATAGCCGTCCAAGAATTATCAATCCGGTCAATAAAGATACCTACATCGGGCTCACCACTGTTCCTGACCCGTTTCAGGGCTATACCTGGTATCAACCCTCCGTACAAGTAAATCAGAGTAGCATCGTTCCGCCTGATATGACGGTAAAGCAGATTGCTCCCCACAAATACGGTGTATTCACCTACATGGGTCCCCATCGCCCGGAAGAAATCAGCTCCCGAACCTTAAGCGCCATCTGGGAGATCATCTTCGAAACGTGGATGCCCACCGTGCAATTCGAGCTGGAGGACAAGTTCAGCTTCGAGCTCATCAATTACGCCAAATGCAATAAGCACTACTGCGAATGCAATTTGTATTATCCGATTTCGCGGGTGTGATACCATTCCAGGCTTCACAAAAAAAGCCCCAAAAGCCATCTGTCATGGTTTTTGGGGTCTTTCATATTGCCTGAACACAAGCCTATCCATTTAAGGCAGCTCGAAACTCCAGTCTACATTGGTGTATTTCATATCTGTGATTGTACGGGTAAGTGTCAGTTCCTTGGGCAGTGCTGTCATGCCTTTCGCAATCAGATAGATTAGATTGGTTTGATAGCCGGTTTGACCAAAAGTAACAGTTTCGCCATGATTATAGGAACCCCAGCGGGTGACATCATACTTTGTACCTTGATCGTCTTCGGCAATCCATTTATCTAGTGCAAACTTGTTGCTGAAAGTACCACTGATTGCCATCCAACCGGAAAGGCCCGGATGCTGGGTGGTTTGGTTGATTTTCATGCTGTTCACGTACATTGTATCCCCATGGGCTTTGAACACGGATGGTGTCTTCTTCAGATCCTGTGGCCGGAAGGTGAAGGAATCATTCGATCGTACAGGAACATTATAGCCGTCTAATACGAAGCGGACATCCTTGCTTGCAACAGGAAGCTCATAGAAATAGTAAGTCCAGTGAAACTTGCCGGAAGAGTCTGTGGTATCCAAAGTGTAGACCCCGTCATTTTCCCCTCTGATTGCAGTAAGCATGTCCCCGGTTGCGGATTCGAAATGAAACATGACTCCCTGATTATTCAGTAGGTCCGCTGGAGTTCGGGCTATTGCAGTATCCTTGAGCGAGGTGCTGAACGTAAGTTTGATTCCGGCAGGTGTTTGCACCAGTTGTTCCATCTCGATTTCCATCCCATCAGGACTGGAATAGGATTTACCCAGATCAGTGATAGTTGTGTGCTTGTTGGCTGTCTGTAAGTCAGCTTTATAGCTGAAGCTCCAGTCTCCTTGAACACTTTGATTGTCCTTGTGATGGGTCACCAGATTGTGAATATTCCCTTGAATAAATAATGTATCTCCAGGCTGCTCATCCGGGAAAATATAAGTCAGCAGCAGATACTCCTGCCTGAACTTGTCTTTACCCAGCATGGTTTCCATGCTATCAACTACTCGCAGCTTTCCAACTTCACGCCCGTCAGCATTTCTAAGCTGCAGCTGATCGGTGTCAAACATCGACATAGCTTCATCGGCAGGTTGTCCGTTCTTATCGGTAATTCGGATGTTCAGCATCAAGCGGTTCGGATCGGCTACAACCTCTTGCAGAGTTACGGTGTATCCTCCGTCAGTGACTTCAATATTCGGCTGCTGTATGACCCCTAGCTTCTTGGCATTCAGCAGGTGATAATCCGCCCACTCATTAGGCAGAATGTGCAGCCTTTGTGAAGTACTGCTAGATAGAACAGGCTGAGGGGCAGATGGATCCAGCAGAAAAAGTACAGCTGTCATCGCACAGATGGTGGCTACGAACGCACTTCCCCATTGCAGTCCCCTTCTTGTTCGTCTTCTTCTGGCTAGTCCTGATAGATTTCCCTGTTTCACATTGGAAGCAGGCAGCATCTCCACACTGCGGATTTGTTCCATTACAAGCTCTGTGAAATTATCGTTTAAACGCTGCCCTCCTGTGATATCCAAGCCGTTCGGCCATACGCCGTACCCGCCATTATCCTCTGAATTGGTATAAGCCCATTTTTTCATTGGAAGCCTCCTTAGGTTTCGACCATTGCTTTCTTAGCTTAAGGCGGGCACGATGGAGACGGTTTTTAACCTGGTGCATAGGCATGCCCGTAATATTGGATATTTCTTCATAGGTTAATTCGTTGTTATAGAACAACAGCAAAACAATACGGTACCGCTCTGGCAGCTTCGCTAGCCTGCTGTGCATTTCCAGTTCAGACTCTTTGCGCATATACTGTTCTTCAGGGGTGGCGCTGCCATCTATAACCGGATAAAGGGGACTGCTTGAGAAGCCGAAACTCTTCTTTCTCTTTAGTGACTTTAACCGGTTGATTGCAATCGCATGCAGCCAAGCGGCAAAGCTGGACTGGCTATTGTGGCCGCGAAGCTTTTGGTATGCTGTGATGAACGTTTCCTGTGTCAGATCCTGCGCATCCTGGGGGTTCGCACCCATTCCGAGCAGCAGACCGTATATGCGTGACTTATATTTATCTACCAGCTCCGCAAAGGCTTCACGGTTGCCCGCCAGTACCTCGGCAATGATGGCTTCATCGTTGTCTTGCTCCTTCATTGAACGCCTCCATCATGAATTATTTATATATAAGACGCGCTAGAGCACTGAACCTTCTCACTTTTCTAAGAAAAAATCTGGCGAAGAAACGCATCCACAGAAAAAGGGGGCGAATAATCGCCCCGGATAAATCTTCTCTTTTTATACATAACGGACAACCTTACTGCGGAAGCAGCATAGTGAACAAGAGCGCAGCCAGCTCCTGCTTGTTCAATGCCCGCTGAGAGCCGTAATCGAACTTGCCGTCCGCTTCGGTAACCTCAGGCCCATGCAGCTTCCACGCCACTGCAGAACTGACAGCATCGGCCGCCCATTTCGACGTACCCGGCGCCAGCGCCGCTGTAGCATCCGGCTGCCGAATCCCCGTTGCAGTCAGCAGGCGGTAACAGATAGCGGCGGCTTCCTCGCGGAGAATCGGGCGGTCCGGTTCAAACAAGCCGTTCCCCGTACCCTCCAGCAAGCCGGACTCTATCGCAGCCTGGATATCTTTTCGATACTGAGTATGTTCAGTGTCCTTGAATACGGACGGGTTAGAGGATGCTGGAATACTCCAGATCGCGTTGAATGCATGGATGAACGCTCCACGGGTAACGGTTTGCAGCGGCTGAAACGGCTGCGACAGATCCTCTGTCAAATAACCGAGTGACTTCAGGCTGAGAATATAACTCGCGTACGGATGATCAACACCAACGTCCGGGAAAACCGGCAGATCCTCCGGTATTTTCGCCGCATAGCTGTATAGATTAGTGTATTTCATATAAGTGATGCTGCCGGTGGCATCCGCCCCAAATGCAAGCGGATTACCCTCCTTATCCATGAATAACAGATCGTCGATCTGCTGAAGCTGATGGCTGCCGAAAGCATCGCTCACCTTCAGTGCACCATCACCGGCCACTTCGACCCTGGTCAGTAATTTGATCCGTAAATCGGAGTACAGCCCTTCGAATTTGGCGAGTTTGTCTGCGGACTGCGCCTTGTATCCCTTCGTTTCGTAAGCCGGTTTGCCGCCCGCATAATAATGGTCCATAAATGCTGTAAACAGGTCGTTGCGCAAATCCTGATTCGTATTGTAGGTAACGAAGACACCCGTTTTCCGGTCAGGCAGCAGCCATAGTAGCGAACTATAGCCCTGAATGTCGCCGCCTTTGGAAATCACATGCTCACCGTTCGTTTTGGACGGAAGCACAGGCGCTTCAAAGCCGTAAGTCGTATCCGGAAAATCGGGATGAATGGCCATCTTATAAGCCGACATCGCCTTTACCGACGCAGGAGACAGGATCACCGTACCGTCAGCCGCCCGCCCCCCATTTAGAAAAGCTTTCATAAAAAGCGCCATATCGGAGGCTGTCGAGATCATGCTGCCCTCCGGCCATTCGCTTGGCGAAAATCCGTATACCGGAATCGCACTGCCCGACGGGTCGTATGAAGGTACAAGCCGCCGGGTCAAATCCTTTGTCATGCTAAAGCTGGTTGACTTCATACCCAGCGGACCAAAGAGATGCTTTTGTATATAGCTCCCGAAGGATTCTCCGCTTACCTGCTGGACAATATACCCTTGCAGCCGCGAAGCGAAATTGTCGTACATATAGGCCGTTCCCGGCTTGCGGATCACCGGAGGGAACACCTCGAAGATGCTTTGTTTTAACGTGATCGGCTGCCGGGAGGGGTCCATCAAATAGCTGGCATCCGAAGGTTCGCGCACTTCAAATCCGGTCGTGTGCGTTAACAGATTCTCGATTGTTACAGGCTCATTGAAGGGATTGGTTACTTTGTAGCCGTCCAGATACTTTTCAATATTGTCCTGAAGGGAAAGCTTCCCCTGATCAACAAGCTGCATAATAGCGGCAGCCGTGAATACTTTGGAGACGGAGCCGATCCGAAAGATATCCTTCACTCCGTCCTCCGCCCGCTTCGAGGCTGGGGTCGTACTACCATAGCTTTTGGATAAAAGCATTTTGCTGTCCTGTACGACGGACACCGCAGCGGCCCCGGCCTTCCCTTTAATCGCAGCCTGAGCAAAAAACGCATCGAAAAACTTCTCCACCTCCTTGGCATCCCGCGGTCCGCTCGTATAAGCTTCCAAGGCGTTACTGCCGGGTATGGCATGCTGCTGGACAGAGACCGGCGTGGCCGGTTCAGGCTGCCGGGCAGCCGCACCTGCTTCTCCGGCAAATGTCGTCAGCAGCACAGCGGTTAGAATGCCGCACATGCGGCGGTTACGCCTCTTCTTGTTCAAGTACAATCCTCTCCCACTCTCAAATTTAGGGCTAACCTATTCTGAACGAACAGGCCGGTCCACCAAACTAATTGTATGGCTCCATAGCCAGTACTGTCGTTTGATTCAGATGACAAGCAGGAGTGTAATGTGACATTGTTGTCACGCTCAGATGAAAATGTGCTGTAAATGTATGCTTGCGTACGAATTTGCTATAATAACAGAATCAAGCTGCCATTTTTTCACGGAAGGGAAGGGAGAAATGACCATGAATACGAAACAATTGGATCGGATTCACACGGGAAGAGGCTTCATTGCGGCTTTGGATCAAAGCGGTGGAAGCACTCCAAAAGCTCTGCTGCAATATGGCATTCAGGAAGACCGCTATACCAATGAGGAAGAGATGTTTGAGCTGGTGCATGAGATGAGAACGCGTATTATTAAGAGTCCTGCGTTTGATTCCAGGTACATTTTGGGCGCCATTCTTTTTGAGAACACGATGGATCGCTCCATTGACGGCCAATTAACCGCCGATTACCTTTGGGAACAGAAGGGTATTGTCCCTTTTTTAAAAGTCGATCAGGGGCTGGCCGACCCCGAAAACGGGGTTCAGCTCATGAAGCCCATCCCCGGTCTGGATGATCTGCTGGAACGGGCGGTCCAGAAGCATATCTTTGGGACGAAGATGCGCTCGCTGATTAAGAAAGCGGACCCTGCGGGCATCAGACAGGTCGCCGAGCAGCAGTTCGCCATCGCCAAGCAAATTGCCGGTTATGGTCTGGTCCCGATCATTGAACCGGAGGTTGATATCCACAGCGCGGATAAGGCACAATCGGAGCAGCTTTTAAAAAATGAGCTTACCGCGCAATTATCCGCCCTCGGCAAAGACGTAAAGGTCATGCTTAAGCTGTCCATACCGACAGAAGACAATTTCTACAGCGACCTGATCAAAGATCCGCATGTGGTACGGGTCGTAGCTTTGTCAGGCGGCTATACCCAAGCGGAAGCCAATGCCAAGCTGGCACATAACCACGGGCTAATCGCCAGCTTCTCCCGCGCCTTATCACAGGGGCTCAGCGACCAGCAAACAGACGATGAATTCAACGCCATGCTCGCACAATCCACCCAAAATATCTACGAAGCTTCCATTACCTAAGGGAAGATTACCGAACGACCCCCGGGCTTTTTTAAGTCCGAGGGTTGTTCTTTTCTCTTAAGGATTCTCCAGAAACACATCCTTGGCAACCTGCAGCGCAGAAGCGGTACGGGGCCAACCCGCATAAAATGCGAGGTGGGTCATCACCTCTGTCAGTTCTTGCTCTGTCAGGCCATTTTCTTGGGCCAATCGGATGTGAAAGGGCAATTGGTCTGCAAGTCCACCGGCGACAAGCGCGGATATTGTAATCAAGCTGCGTTCACGAAGCGAAAGGTTCTCTCTCCTCCACACATCCCCGAACAATACCTCCTCTGTGTAACGGACAAACGCAGGGGCGATATCTCCAAAAGCTTGGCGGGCGTGTGATGCAATTTCACGGTGCTTCAATCTGCCCCACCTCCACATTAGCCGTTTGTTCAATCATTTGAGCCATGCCGTTACCAAAGCTCCAATCCGCGAATTCTGTATCCACCAGCACAACAAAAACATCTTCCTTTCTAACTCCAAGCGTATTTGATAACTCTTCAGCTACCTTTCTATAAAAGCCTTGCTTCTGTTCAGTGGTTCTTCCCGATTTGAGCGTGATTTGAATATAGAGCAATTGATCCGTTCGACTAATATTTAAGTAATTGGGACTATAAAAAAATTCACTTGCGGTGTGGGCATGGAAGACTTGAAAAAAATCTTCTTCCGGCACATGAAAATACTCTATTAGAGCGCTCATAATTGAACGGCTAATGACGGGTAGCTGCCCGGCATCGTATTTATTTTTCATATAACTTACTCTGACAAATGGCATGATTCTATCACTCCTTCAGTTGATGTTCTAATTGTACTTCTCCCCAGTCAATCTGTATAATTGAATAAAATGATTATAAAATTCGATTTTATAGATGGAGATGCCACTAACAATGGATTTAAAGGAACTGACCACATTTCAGACTATTATTCAAGAAGGCAACTTTACCCGGGCAGCCGCTAAATTGAACTACGCACAGTCAACCATTACTAATCAAATTCAGCGGTTTGAAAAAGAACTGGGTATCCAGCTATTTAAGCGGGGATGGGATGCAGAGCTGACCGCCTCCGGGCGTATTTTTGCCGCAGAAATCGACAATCTTATCCGGCACTGGAGCTACGTTTCTGAACAAGCCAAAGCTCTGCAGCAAGAGGAAATTGGCATGCTGAACATTGGAAGCCTGGAATTATTGACGGATGATGTATTGCCCAATGCATTGATGCGATTTCGGGAGCAAAAGCCCAATGTCACCTGTCACTTTACGATCGGAAACACAGACTCCCTGTCCCAACTGCTGCTTAAGCAACAATTGGATTTTGCAATATGCGGAGAACCTGCCGAACCCTCCCCTTTTCACTTTGAACCGTTGTACGAGGAGACGATTTCATTTGTCGTTGCAGACACTCATCCCTTGGCAGCTTGCGGCGGAATAACTTTTGAAAAGCTTTTAAATTACCCAATGTTCGTAGGCGGAAATACCTGCTTATATTATTTGCATATTGCCAAGCAGTTTGCCCGTTACACTGAAACACCTCATCTCTATACCGTAAGCCAAATCTCTTCCATTCCGGGGTTCGTCCAGCGCATCCCTTCGGTAGGAGCCGTTCTGAATTCCACACCCTTACCACCGGAGGTGGTCAGAATACCTGTTGAATTAACAGGCTCCACCATCCCTGTCGGTCTCTTGCAATTGCGTAACTTCGAATACATGTCATCTTCCCGGAAGCTTCTAATGCAGCATATACGAGAGGCAACTATACAATAAAGGAGTTTAAAATCATGAAAGTAAACCTGAATTGGATTACGCTCAGAGTGCGCGATCTGGAGGCTTCCCTTGATTTTTATCACAGGATTCTGGGGCTTCCAATTCACCGGAGATTTGAGAGCAGAGGCAGACAGATTGCCATGTTAGGCACGGAGAGGCAGCCCAAGATTGAGCTTATTCAGGGAAGCGGTCAGATCCTGAAGCCGGAATGCGGCGTTTCTGTTGGTTTCGAGGTGGAATCGCTGGATGAGGCCATAGAGACTTTGACAAGCCAGGGGATCCTGATAGCGCGCGGACCCATCACGCCGAATCCCCGCCTGCGATACTTTTATGTACTGGACCCGGACGGCTTCGAGGTGCAGTTAGCGGAGCACAGCTAGGCCAGCGTGAATCACCTTAAAAAGAAATAGACCGCCCTCGACCACGAAGGATGCGGTCTATTTCCTTTCTTCAAAAAATCTTCTCTCCCAAGATTCCCCATATTCTGCTATGCTAATAAAAATCACAAAGATGAATAAGCAGGAGGCGCAAGTAGAATGATGGATGCATTTCAATATGAGCTTACTTCAGAGACTGCTATCAATCTGAAATATGAATATGGAGGTGAATACTTCACGTTCAACCTGTATCGGGATGACAGCGGATGGGTTCTTCACCCTTTTGATGGCATGCTGCTGAGGGATCAGACGATGTGCGCTCTTGTCGTACAAGAGTTGTTCAAGCACAAGCCTTTTCAGGTAATGCTGGCGAAAGAAGGTATTATCTTATCCAATATACGTTCTACCGTTGACCTCGATAATGTTAACACTCCGATTGCCGCACGCAATGAGCGGGAGTCACACGATAACCCGGCCGATGACTTGATGGAATTTGTCCAGCAGCACACGGTTGAAGAGGTCATTGACTACGAGTGTGGGCTTATCGGAAGCCGCATTTCGTTTTATAAGGAAATCCTGCAGCGTATGTTCATGGACAATCTGGGTCCCTCGGATCCGGAGTTCCAAAAGGTGCAGGATATTGTACGTATTTACGAACAAACCTTGGATAAGCTATCCGGTCTGAACGGTCCGAATCTCGACGCCGGAAGACGCGGCAGATGGTAACCTGCTCCAGGTATTGCTCCAGCTCTACTAATCTTTTGAAAGGCTGATTCTAATGACAATTGATCTAATTAAGGGACAAAAATGCAATTTAACGAAGGACGAGCCTCATCTTACCCGTATTATAGTAGGTATGGGCTGGCATAATACCAGATCTGAGATTGAGGTTGATTTTTCTGCTTTTTTGCTTACGCCAGCCCAGACTGTCGCTAAAGATGAGGACCTTATTTTTTACGGCAACCCTTCTACTGCGAATCAATCCGTAGCTGTGCTATCCGATAAAAGAGCCTACGCGGGGTTAACCGACAACACACAAATCGCTGTCGAGCTCCGGCAAATTCCTGCAGACTACGAACGGATTGCATTTGCGCTAACGATTTATGAGGCTGAAAAGCGGCAGCAGAACTTCTCGCTGCTGGACGATGCGTATTTACGGATTATCAACGCCGCTGATGGAACGGAGCTTATCCGCTACAGGCTAGGTAAGGCTTTTTCTGTAGAGACCGCCGTTGTCGCCGGAGAAATCTATAGATACAATAATGAATGGAAATTCAGCGCTGTGGGTTCCGGATATGCTGGAGGCTTAGCCGCCTTATGCGAAAGTTATGGAATAAAGGTTGCTGACATACTGCCGTCAGTTCAACCCGCTAACCCAGTAATTCAATCGAAGCAGTCACCCTTTCCTCTCCCAGAGCTGCGGTCACGGCCTAAGACGGACAATTTGCCCCCCTCTTCACCAGCATCACCTCCAGCCCCTCCTCTAAATCTCAATACCATCTTGCTTAAGAAACACGGGGAGATGATCAAACTCCAGAAAGGGACTGATTCCCTGGGCGAGATACGGATCAACCTCAACTGGTATCAAAAAAAATCATCGGGCTGGTTCGGAAGTAAAGGCGTCGACCTTGATCTTGGTTGTCTGTTTGAATTAAAAAATGGCATTAAGGGCTCTGTCCAAGCACTCGGCGAATCCTTCGGAAGCTTGAATAGGCCGCCTTACATCTCCCTTGACGGGGATGACCGCACCGGCTCCATAGCCACGGGCGAGAATCTGCGGATTAATGGCCATTATCTTTCCGAAATCAGCAGAATTGTTATCTTTGCTTTCATCTATGAGGGAATCACGAACTGGTCGGAGGCTGACGCTGTTGTAACCATCAAACAGCAGGGTGGACCGGAGATCGAGGTCCGGCTGGATGAGCATAACAACAATAAGGGTATGTGTGCCATCGCCATGATTCGTAATCAGAATGATGAGACACTCAGCGTAGAGAGACTCGTAGAATATTTCAGCGGGCACCAGGAATTGGATCAGTATTATAACTGGAATCTAAGATGGGAAGCCGGCAGCAAATAAACAAACGCAGCACACTACTCGGGCAAGTTTGGTTATAAATCAAACTTGCCATTGTAACATCCAATGTCTGGAAATATACTTAAAGGTAGTTGTACTGGCAGCAACTGCCTTGCAAGCACCCGTATAGGCGAGTCATTTTGAGAGCGCTTTTATTGAGTGGTTATCCTTGCATGGCACAGATATTTCTAAGGAGGCTTATATGTTATGCTGCATACTCAAGGCGTTACCGACTGTTCACCGGCAGAGGTAGGCTATGACAGTTCAAGAATCGAGGTTTTGAATGCCCATTTCCAGAAGCTGATCGAAGAAAAAAAGATCCAGGCCGCATCTTACTGCGTTTCAAGGTATGGAAAGACTTTTATGCATGGTGCCATTGGACCACTTTCTTTCCGGGAAGACAGAACAGAGCCGCTTTTACCAACAACCATTCATTATATCGCGTCCATCACCAAAGCCGTTGCCTCAGTTGCGATAGCCAAGCTTGCCCAGGACGGTATTCTCCGGTTTGACACCCCTGTCGGCACCATACTGGAGCCGTTTAATGTGGACCCATTTGATAAAATCGACATTTACAGCCTTCTGACCCATACCTCGGGCATGTTTCCCGACTGTGCAGATATCACAAATCCCTATCATAAGTCTTATTGGCAGATCATTGATGAGTATTTTGAAAGATATAACCCTGAGGACGGTGAGGCGGACTGGATCAAAGCTGCGCTGAGCGGCGGGGTTAACAAAAAATTAGGTGAAGAATGGCAATACTGCTCGTTTGGCTTCTGTCTGCTCGGAGAAATCATTAAAAAAGTAACTGGCGTAACTGCTGAGCAGTACATAGAAGAGCAACTTTTGAAGCCTCTGGGCATGAAGGACACAGCTTTTGATCTGACGCCCGAATTAGCCAGACGCACCATTATAAGAAACGAAAGACACGAAAAGCGCCTGAACGATATCATCAATGGCAGTCAGCCGGAAGTCTCGCAGATGGAGAAGCTATGGAATACGGTTTCCAGAACCGGAGGGGGTCTCGCCTCTACACCGGCTGATCTCATCCGATTCGCCAACATGCTCCTGGGTATGGGAACGCTGGGCGATACACGTATTCTTGGCCGCAAAACAGTCGAGAAAATTACGACCCGGACCCTCTACGGGGTTCCCGATCACTGCTGGGGAGCCAATAACAGCGACCGGAGCTACGGAATTGGACTCGATATGAGAAGAGGTCCCGGATTCCTTTACTCCCCAACTACCTATGGTCATGAAGGCGCGGGAGCCTGCTCCATGGTCATTGACCCTACGGAACAGCTCGCTGCCGTATGGTTTGTACCTTTTGTAGGTGATAATTGGTACGCTGAAGGGTTGTTTAATGTGACCAACATCATTTGGTCAGGACTCACCTGATGAACAGCCTTAGACACAAATGGCTTGTCTGCCGCACGGTGGCGGACGTGACCTACAAAGAGTGGAGCGCCTACCGCACTCATTCCATGGTGTCCATCATCGTCGGTCCTGTATATTTTATGGTGCAATATTTTATCTGGACGGCGGTATATGGGGATCACTCTTCGCTCGGCGGTATTGAGCTCCCTCAGATGATCCGGTACTTCGGCGCTACTGCGCTTATCAGTTACCTGGTCATGGATTTTGCCGATTGGAACTTGTCCATGCTTGTGCGAACCGGTAAATTTCTTACCTTTCATTTGCGCCCGATCCATCACCGTTCTTTCGCATTGTTTCAGAAAATCGGACACCGGTCTCTGGGTTTCCTGTTCGAATTTTTGCCCTGCCTTTTGATCTTCATTTTTATTTTTAGAGTCGATATGCGGCCGGCAAGCCTTCCATGGACGTTTCTGTCGGTGGTGCTTACCTTTCTGATGATTTTTTATGTGAACTACATGATTGGCCTGACTTCATTTTGGCTTGTCCAGTCAGATGGAATACGAAGCGCTTTTATGCTGGTGTCGGGTATTTTTTCGGGTGCGCTTATTCCGCTTGATTTTTTTCCGCACTGGCTTCAGGTAATCCAGTTCTTCCTGCCGTTTCAGTACATGGCCTACATGCCCGCAATGGTTTTTACCGGCCATTACTCACTTGGAGGCATCGAGCTTTCCACTCAGCAAGCTGTGGGCCTACAAGCGGTGGCCTTGTTGGTTACGTTCGGATTTAATGAGCTTGTCCGCCGACTCGCCATGAAGCAGTTTACCGCTGTCGGCGCGTGAATGACCCCATGAAAGGACAGTTCTTTACATGAAACGGTATCTGGATATTTACAGGCAGTGCATGTATTCCGCTTTCCAGTCGGCTGCGGCCTATCGTATGAATTTCATCACCAGCAGTCTGATCACGCTGATCGGCAACATTCTGTTTCCGCTGGTGACCCTGCTTATTTACCGGGCGGGCACCAGCTTTCCCGGTTGGAGCTTGTTCGAGGTGTTGTTGATCCAGTCTGTATTCACCATGTCCAGCGGCCTTTCGAGCCTTATTTTCGGCGGTGTTCTCTGGACCACCATGTCGCATGTCCGTGAGGGAAGCTTCGAGGTTATTCTTATGAAACCGCTGAATCCGCTGTTTTTTATTATTGCCACTACATTTTCTACAGATAGTATTGGCCTGTTTCTGGGCGGTGTTTCGCTATTCATATTCTCCGCTATGCATGTAGGCGCCATTCCGGTCTTTTCCTGGCTCCAATTTGCCGGGATGTTTATCGCAGGGACGGCGGTCCTGGCAGGATTATCTCTAATGATGGCCGCTATGTCCTTCAAATGGGTGGGAAACTCGAGAATTTCCGAGCTTGCTGACAGTGTGCTTCATATCGGAAAATATCCGCTGCCCATATTTCCTAAGGCTGTACAGGCTTTGGCCACGATGATAATTCCTGTGGGAATGGTAGGCTTCTTCCCTGCTTCAGCTCTTCTCGGCCGGGTGCACGCCAGCGATTTTGCTGCTGTTCTGCCCTGCTTTTTATTTCTGGCAGCGGGAGTATGGGTATACCGGCATATGATCAGATTGTACGAGGGGGTTGGCGGATAATGCCGGTTATTGATGTGAAGCATTTGACCAAAACGTATAAAACCTATAAGCGGGGCGCAGGTATGGGGCAGACCATTAAGAGCTTCTTCCAGCGCGAAGAAGTCGTGGTCCATGCCGTCAACGATATCAGCTTTGCCATTGAGCAAGGGGAAATCTGCGGGATTCTGGGTCCCAATGGGGCAGGGAAATCAACGGCGATCAAAATGCTCTGCGGCGCACTGTATCCCACAAGCGGGGAAATTCAAGTTCTTGGTTATTCGCCTGCCCGGGACAGGAAGCGCTATGTCGGCAAAATCGGAGCCGTATTCGGCCAGAAATCCCAATTGATCTGGGATATTCCGCCTATCGACAGCTTCAACATGAACAAGGCAATCTACGGAATCGCCAATCAGGACTTTAAAAGCCGGCTGGAAGAGCTGACTGAGCTGCTGGATATTGCGCATGTGATCGAAAAACCCACACGAGTGCTGTCCCTTGGCGAACGCATGAAATGCGAATTCGTCATGGCTATGCTGCACCGGCCGGACGTATTGTTTCTGGATGAGCCGACTATCGGGCTTGATGTGATCGCCAAGGTCAAAATCCGCGAATTCATCCACCAGATGAACAAGAAGCAGAATATGACCTGTATTCTGACCACCCATGATCTTGAGGATGTGGAGGAGCTTGCGCACCGGGTCATTGTCATTAACCACGGGGGCAAGGTTTTTGATGATTCGCTTCAGCGGCTGAAGGTTTTTCTGGGAGAGAAGAAACGGGTTAGTTTTACTTTTGCGGAGTCTGTGCACAGGACCAACTTCGACAATGCCTACACCAAGGTAATTGAGCGGCAGTCTGACTTGCAAATTACGCTTGAAGTGGATACAGCACATATTTCCATCAGCGATTTTATCGAAGACATCTCCAGGAAACACCGGTTCACCGACATTTCGGTCAAAGAACTGCCGATCCAGCAGGTGGTTATGAATATTTACGAAAATACGGAAGGTGCGTCCGGATAGCGGTTTGATTTCGGGCGGATCGTATTACTTTACTGAGAAGAGAGAGGGCATCCCTGCCGTCTCTCTTCTTCTGTGATGTACCTCTTTGTGACTGGCTTCGATCCGTTTTCCCCCAATTTCTAAACACATATCCTTCATATATGACAAGAGATGTCGTCATTACAATCTATAATGGAGTTGTATTCATCAAAGGAGGTATAAACGAAATGACGGATTTACAAGGAAAAATCGCTTTAGTAGCTGGGGCTACAAGGGGAGCCGGCCGTGGTATCGCCGTCGAGTTAGGAGCATCTGGCGCGACGGTTTATGTGACAGGAAGATCGACTTTAGCCCATCGTTCCGAATACGATCGTCCTGAAACAATAGAAGAAACGGCCGAGCTTGTCACCATGGCTGGCGGCCACGGAATCCCGGTTCAAGTCGATCATTTGGACCCTGTCCAGGTAGAGAAATTGGTGAATCGTATTGAGCAAGAGCAGGGCCGGCTAGACATTCTCGTGAATGATATATGGGGGGCTGAAAAGATGATTGAATGGAATGTCCCGCTGTGGAAACATTCACTTGAAAATGGTCTGCATATGTTACGGCTCGCTATAGATACACATCTCATTACAAGCCATTTTGCGCTACCTCTCCTAATTAAAAATAAGGATGGTTTGATTGTAGAGATGACGGATGGAATAACTGAATATAATAATAAAAATTACAGGGTATCTATGTTCTATGATCAGGCTAAAACCTCCGTTATTCGCATGGCATGGGCTCTTGCCCAGGAGATTCAACCTTATGGATGTACAGCGGTGGCGCTCACGGCAGGCTGGATTCGTTCGGAAATGATGCTCGAACATTATGGAGTACATGAAGAAAATTGGCAAGATGCTGCGGCTAAGGAACCTCACTTCATCATCTCGGAATCCCCCCGTTATGTAGGCCGGGCCGTTGCTGCCCTTGCTCAAGATCCCGAGCTATCACGATGGAATGGACAATCCCTGTCAAGCGGAGAGCTTGCGCAAGTTTACAGGCTTACGGATCTCGACAACTCGCAACCGGATTGCTGGCGTTACATGGTCGAGGTCATAGATGCCGGTAAACCGGCGAATGTTGAAGGATATAGATAAACGCGAATGTTACGGACCGTAGAGTCTTTATTTCCTTTAAAAACGCTGTTCCGTCTATCTTACGGACTCAGATGCAGTTTATGCCAATCAGAGAAAATAAGGTCTGTGGGGTCCGTAACAGTAACCAGTAGGAATTCAGGGAGCAATGGTTAGTCTGTCACAGATAGGTTCTATAATCCCTCTCTCCGCTCCCCAAAACAACAAAAAAACGGCATCTCTGCCGTTTTTTCTGTGATGGACTCTCAGGGACTCGAACCCTGGACCAATTGATTAAGAGTCAACTGCTCTACCAACTGAGCTAAGAGTCCATATGACGTCTGGTGGAGCCAAGGGGGATCGAACCCCTGACCTCATCGCTGCCAGCGATGCGCTCTCCCAGCTGAGCTATGGCCCCGTGGCGCTTATTACGTTCTATCAATTTCTCAAGCACAAGATAGATCATATCATGAACTCGTAAGATCTGTCAACCATCCAATAATTTTTTTATTCCCGTCTGCGTATTCTTCATCTTGTGTCCTCTTTGCTTCCTCAGGCGACCTTTGGGTCCGGCCCCCATATTGGCTGTTCTGGGCCTGACCCCTCGGGCACACCACTTCCAAAACGCAGAATTAAACCCTTCTGTTTACGTGTACCAATGGATTACTTGCTTCCCATCTCAGCCGTCACACGCAAGTCATCAAATTATTTGGAGAGCGCTTCTTCTGTCTTTTTCGTCGGATCGTCATTAAACCACAAAGAGGGTTTCCTCTGCCTTTCTGCCTATCCTGTCAAACATGAAAACCAGTAAAATATTTTATTGTTCAACTACCCCAAAATCATCCACATAAACATATGCTGTACCGGACTTCTTGTAAGCATACACTGTTGCACTGGTAGCACCTGCTCCGGTTGTAAAAGGAATGCTTACAATTGTCCAGGATGTACTGGCAGATGTTGCAGATACATCCGTTCCTCCAAAGCCATTAACACCAATCTGAATCTGCTCTCCTGTGTCTGCCTTAACCCACGCGGTACATATATAGCTGGTATTAGGACTTAGCCCCGTAAGTACCTGCTCGATACCATCTTCCCCGGTTCCCAGTCTAACACTCTTAGAGCCGCTTCTTGGTACCGATACACTTGCAGCAGTACCTGAATATGCTGTTACCCAGGGTGAGTTTATCCCTTTCTCGAAATCAGATTGCCTTACGTTATTAACATAAAGTACGCTGACATTCTCAAAAACCGGGTTCGGTGGTGAAGAAAAATTATGCCCGGCAGTCCAGTCAGTTCCGCCGTACTCATATGCTCCAATATCCGGTGCCGCACCAACATAACCATTCGTGATTCCAGGTATTACGACCCCTGCATTAATAGCCGGAGAAGTAGACTTCAGCCTGAAATTATATGCTGCGGGATTCACAAATAACGGATTGGTTCCTGAGGTAATATTTTTTCCCTCTATATGAGTACCAGGCAGTGTAAAGGCTGTAGTAAAGATATTGTTGAAAATTCTGTCCCCGTACATATCTGACTGAAAATCACTTCCCCAATATCCCACATTTCCGTTGCTATAGGTGGTATTGTTATAGATCAGGTTAAAATTACTAGGTGTATTTAATCTTATCCCTGTATAGTTTCCCCATACAACATTGTGATGCACAATATAACCTTTACTACCATTATCCAGATAGATACCAGTGCCGGAATAATTTTTTGCCAGATTATCATGGATGTAATTATGATGAATTACCGTCCCTTGCCCATCCCAGGCAAAATCATAGAGTATTCCGCAGTCTTTTGTCAGCTTTCCTGCATTGTACAGATTATTATACTGTATCCGGCTATTCTGGGTAGGCATAAATATCAGATGACGCCCGGTGTTATATACCGTATTATGACTGATTAGATGGTTTTCCCCCAGTAGATAGATTGCCGGAATATCCGCTGCCGAATAATCTGCTTCATGAATAAGATTATTAATTACCTTATTTCCTGTCCCCTGTATACTCACCAGATTACCGGAACTGTAGGTCAAAGTACTGTTTCTAAGCTCATTATTGGTACCGGACATAAATATCCCTGTACTATATTGGCTGGTAACATCCGAATCATGACTGACATATTCCGCAGTCATATTAGAAACTTTACAGTAATTAGAATCAGACATTTTAATGCTGGAGGCAAAGATATTAATTCCGGTAATATTTATGTACGAGCGGGAACTTAAATCAAATGCATAAGTACGCTTCTTTGCTTCTACTGTCAAAGTATTCGGATTAACTCCACCAGGTGCCCATAAATAAAGCCTTCCGGTACTGCTGTCATAATACCATTCTCCCGCACTATCAAGATCTTTGAGATTACCGGTAATATAATAGCTGTTATCGGCTGCCGCTGCAGTAGCCACTTTATCAAAGGTAATGGAGCCGGCACTTGAACTGGTGATGGTACTTTGATAAGATTTGTAGCCTGTTCCCGGAACAAACCAAACGGTTTTGCCAACCCAGTATCCTGCTGCCTGAGTTAAATCCCCATCATTGATGGTTGTGGTGGAACCGGAATCAACTGTTGCAAATGTTGAATTTAAGGGATCAAGTGTTGCTGAATTGGGCCATCTGGCTTCAAATTGCATTTGCTTATTAACAAATATCTGATCTTTTGTTCCAAGGGAACCAGTCATGGCCGCATAATAAATGGACCCGGAGTAATTTACCCAGCCAGTAACCGGATCGGCACCGGATACTGTTACGGTCTCTCCTGTATAAGCCTTAAAGTTTATAGGATTTGCAGAAGTTCCGGAAGTATTAAGCGTTACTGTTTCCCGGTATGTACCCCCTCGTATGATACAGGTATCTCCAGCTGTCATGGTATCTGCTGCCTTTTGTATGGTTTTCCATGGATTTGAAAGTGTACCGGTTCCAGTGATGTCATTCCCCGTCGTAGAAACATAATATACGGAAGCTGCCTTTACAGTTTCCCCACCCAAATTAAAAGCAAATAAATTAATCAGCATAATCACAACTAAAAACCTACTGCCTTTTCTCCTATCCACAACCTACCTCCTGTAATGAATTGTATTTTAGATACGGCTTCTACGCATGGGCTTAAGTTCACTACTAAGTATGTTCTGAGATTAAAACCTATGTATATATAAGCCCTAGTTATTTTATCGACTTATAACAGCTTAAGATTTATGATTCTTACGGCGATACACTATACACTTATTGATTTTTTTGACAAAGCCACGATAAACGCATGAGTACTATATTGGAATAATTGAGGATATCCTGAATATTGTTCTGTTAGCTACATTGGCAAATGCAGATGTATGGGAAGAAATGGAGGATTTTTCAAGGAATAATGAAGAATAGCTTCGCCGTTGCATTTAGATAAAAATGGAACTATTTCAATATTTATTGTCCACGCCAAACAGCCCGTCCTTTGAACGGACAGGCCTGCAATAACCTCCATGCTCCCTGATTCTGCCGCGCTATCCCTTCAAACCGACGGTGCGAAGCAGCGGCAAGAAAAGCTCGTCGATAATTTCCCGAATCGTTTCCGGAGATACCGTCTCGTTGGACAAAAATATCTCATGGCGCATCAGATCGACGGGCATAGCCATTATCCGGGTAGAAATCCGATCCATACTAAGCTCTCCCCGAGCCTCCGCACGACCGAGAATGGTCTTCATCGTATGGCTGGAGCGGCCTTTGGGAAAGAGAGTCGCAGATAGCGGGCGATCGTCCAACTCAACCAACAGGCTGCGAATGGTGTCGCTTCCGATCCTCTCCACATTGCGGTTCATATTTGCTAGAGCATCCAGCAGGTCCTGGCGCAGCTCTCCTGTATTGGGAATTTCGTCCTCTGGAGTGGGAATTCGCGACTGTATGGCGCCGAGCACCAGCTCGGTCTTGTTGGCATACCGCCGGTACAGAACCGGCTTGCTCGTATTCGCCCGCGCGGCGACACTTTCCATCGTGAGCCTCGGAAATCCGACCGCCGCGAGTTCCTCCCACACGGCTTGATGAATGGCCGCTTCCAATTGATGTCCTCTGCGACGAATGTCGCTTTTTGCTTCTTCCCGGGTTTTCTCGCTCATCGTCGTCCTCCATCAATAAAAAACCTTGCGTTTCTTATTCGTTTATTATACCATAGTATGCAAATAAGAAACTAATGGTATCTTATTAAATGTTCAAGGAGTGGTTTGTATGAAATCGCAACAAGATTCTCAAGAGCCAGCATCGTTCATGAGCCCCACCCTCGTGCGGATGATGGCAGCTCTTCTGATCGGAACACTCGCCCCATTGTTCGACACCACTATTACCAATGTAGCCATTCATACGCTGGGAGAAGCCCTTCATGCTTCCGTATCCGGCATCCAATGGGTCATGACCAGCTATCTGCTGGCGCTGGGAATAGTCATCCCCGTGACCGGCTGGGGTATGGACCGATTCGGCGGAAAACGGATATGGATGGCCGCACTGGCAATATTCCTGGCCGGCTCCGTGCTGTGCAGCCTGGCGTGGAATCTGGGCAGCCTAGTCGTATTCCGCGCTATCCAAGGGATCGGAGGCGGTCTGATGATGCCGGTCATGCAGACGATGCTCGTTCGCGCCGTCGGCTCCCAAAAACTCGGCAAGGTGATGGCGGTCGCCGGTCTGCCTGCCCTAATCGGGCCGATTCTCGGTCCGGTACTGGGCGGGCTCATCGTCGACAAGCTGGATTGGCGCTGGATCTTCTATGTGAACATTCCGATCTGCCTCATCGCGCTGGTGCTGGCCTGGCGCTGGCTGCCGAAGGATACGGCGTCCGGGCAGTCCGCACATCTAGATGGTATCGGCCTTATGCTGCTTTCTCCCTCTCTGGTGTTTATCATCTACGGGTTGACTCAGGTAGGGACACATCACGGATTTGGATACTCTGCCGTGCTAATCCCATTGCTTGGGGGAGTAGCCCTGCTCTCCGCCTTCGTCGTCTATGCCCTCAGAATTGCCGAGGTGCCGATCATTGATCTCAGGTTGTTCCGGGTAGGCTCGTTCACCGCCTCTTCCTTGCTGCTCTTCCTATCCGGGCTGTCCACCTATGGCGGCATGCTGCTCTTACCTATGTATTATCAGCAGGTTCGCGGCGAAAGCATTCTTGCTTCCGGACTGCTGCTTGTACCGCAAGGCGTGGGCATGCTGCTCACCCGGGCATGGGCTGGCAAGCTGACCGACCAAATCGGCCCGCGTCCGGTAGTCATAGCTGGCATGCTGCTCACTGCGCTCGGTACGCTGCCGTTTACGCTGGCGGGCACCGAGACCAGTCTGTATATGCTCGGCTTCGCCCTCGTTGTCCGGGGAGCTGGCCTCGGGGCGGTGTTTCTTCCAGTGCTCGCCGCCTCCTATCAAGGCTTGAGCCCCGAGCAGATCAGCCATTCCAGCAGCGCTACCCGAATCATTCAACAGGTGGGCGGCGCATTCGGCGCGTCCGTCTTGGCCGTCATCCTGGAGAATCAGTTGGTCGCTCCACTGACCGCCGCAACCACCGCCCAGGCGTACGACCACACCTTCCTCTGGTCGCTCGGCTTCACTTTGGTCGGATTGATACCCGCAGCCCTGCTACCAGCCGTAAAACGGACCACTGCAAGCCGGGCTGGTTGATACAAGCCAGCTTGGGCATTTGTTGTTAAAACAACGAAAAACTCAGTCCTTCACTTATTCGTGGGACTGAGTTTTGGCCGGCTACGGACGAAACGCTGCACTGCGCGATTACTGAATCCGATTCACAACCACACGAAACAAGACAGTAAGTCCCCGACCTCTCACATCACCGTCCATACCTTTGGCATACGGCGGTTCATATTTGGACGTCGTTTTATTTGAACCGCTGGGCTTGCCTTGAAGGCATAATGGTTAGTTCCGGAATGCTGACATGCTCAGGCTGCTCCAATACATAGAGTGCTGCCTCTGCAACATCATCGGGATGTAACGGCAGGACTTTCAAAGCAAACGCGCGTATTTCATCCTCGGAATAACCGGCTACCTGAGAAAATTCCGTTGCCACCGCCCCGGGCTGAATCGTCGTAACGCGAATCCCCTGATCGATTGTTTCCAAACGTAATGCAGACGCTATAGCGTTAACGCCGTATTTGGTAGCGCTGTAGGGACCTCCTCCGGCAATCACTTCCTTGCCGGCAATGGAGGAGATGATGATGACATCTCCCTTGCCCTGACCCAGCATTGGCGGAAGCCCGTAGTGCAGCGTCAACATTAGACCGTGTACATTCGTCCTGTACAGCTCCTCCCATCTTTCCAGATCCACTTCTACCAAAGGACTTCGATACCCGAATCCTGCATTGGCAACTATAATATCAAGACGGCCCCAGCGGTTAATCGTTTCATTGACCACACGCTGTACTTCTTCAGCCTTTTGAATATCAGCAGGTACCGCCATAACCTCGGACAATCCCTCTTGATGCAATTCCTTAACCAGCTCATCCAATCGATCCCGTCGACGTGCCACTACAGTCACATGGGCGCCGCGCTTTACCAGTTTCCTGGCGATCGATGCCCCGATTCCGCTGCTAGCGCCTGTCACCAAGGCCACTTTGCCGGTCAGACTCTCCTTCTCATTCCAAGATAGCTCCAAATCATCCAGATTCATTTCGCACCCTCCCAGATTCCAACCTTATTTTGTTAAAAGCACACGTAAACGCCCTTGCTGCCTCCAGGTGCCGTTCCTAGATATAAATATCCGTTATGGCTTGCAGCTGTAGTTACGCCATACAGTTTGCCTTCCAGATCATACCAGCTTCCGATAAGCTCTCCCTGCGGACTGAACTCCGGAGCAAGCCCATGCTTCGCTGGTGCGGCTTGCGCCTCCAATGTCATTTTTGAGAGATTTTAGATTTGGACTACGATTTTACCAAAGTATTGCTTTCCTTCAGCCAAGAGCGCGAATGCTTCTCCAATTCGGTCTAGAGGGAATACACGGTCGATAACGGGATGTAAACGATTATGGGCAATCGCTCGATTCATCTTTTCAAAATGATCCCGGTTGCCGACTTGACTGCCGCGAACCGTTGCGGCTTTATGCAAGATGCTGGAGACATCGTATTCCGGAATGGTCAAGCCCGATAAGAACCCGACCATACTTACGGTCCCACCAGTGCGAAGTGCATTTATGGATTTCCCTATCGTTGCCGCTCCTCCAACATCCAGAACATGGTCAACGCCGCCAGTCAGCTCTAACGCTGCCTTATCCCAATCAGGAACCTCCGAATAGTTGATCGTTTGCCATGCGCCAAGAGCTTTTGCTCGTTCCAGCTTGTCGTTGCTGCTCGACGTGATGATGACTCGTGCTCCGGTCATAAGCGAGAATTGAAGCCCGAAGATGGAGACACCGCCTGTTCCTTGCAGCAGCACAGTATCTCCTGCTTGCAAACCACCGTATTCGATTAACATGCTCCATGCGGTTAATGCCGCGATCGGCAGGGTGGAGGCCTCCTCATAAGTGAGGTGATCGGGAATAGGGACGACTCCGTCTTCATGTAGAACGACATACTCGGCCGCTACTCCATTCAACGGACCTCCCAGACTTTCTTCTAACACCCCTGGTCTTGGGTTGCCGCCAATGAAGCCCTGTTGAAAATTACCTGCTACTCGTTGTCCAACCTGAAACCTAGTTACTCCTGGGCCAATGGCTACAACTTCTCCCGCTCCGTCTGATAATGGAATGAAGGGGAAATTGACTTCGATCGGCATTAATCCGCCGAGGACCACTAGATCCCGATAATTGAGAGAAGCTGCCCTCATGCGGATCAGCACCTCCTTAGGGCCTGGCGTTGGTTTGTCGAGTTCCGTTATGGTTAATTCCTCAAAGCCGAAGCCGTTTGTCAGTTGTATAGCTTTCATCGTATTGTCCTCCCTGTAAGATCAGATTGATTACCCAGATTCTTATTACTGCTGCTGTATCCTTCACGCGGACGAAGCATGCTTCCAACAAGCCAAAGATTTTGCTTTCGTGTAATGAACGCGATAACTGCGCCTTTAGATAATTCTGTACACCCGGAACGACATACACTTTCCTTTCTTCTACGCGCGAAGTGCAACCTCTACGACTCTTTCTGGTGTGTCTTTATTTCCGGCGGAGGCTTCTTCCGCTTCGGGCGACGAGTACCAGATGGCTGCCTTGTTTGGCCAGTTGTCTCGCCAATTGCTCTCCAATATCGGAAGAAGCTCCCGTGACGAGCGCCTATTTCCCCTTATTTGTCATAGTGCTGCTCCCCTTTTCGATACTATGTTGTAATCCAGAAACACTGTTACCCATTGCTCAGAAGTAATTTTCGATTCTTATGAAAGTTAAGTCCTTCGCATTTACGGAAACAGTGTTTCTGGTAGGTATCATTGTACCCACTCCATTTTAGAAAGTCAATATGATCTTTGAGCCTAACTGATGTTCGGAGGCGCTTTCGCAGATTTCAAACCAGACGAGGAAAGCATGCGCAGTACTGTAACGGCCATGAGGCAATTATTGACCGTGATCAGTAACGCGCAAGAGCAAGGGCTAATTCCCGGCCAATGCTACTACTTTCTCTAAACCTTTGCCTCGGATGCCCCGCCTTCAAAGCCGATCCTACTGTTATACGCCTATCTCAGAGCGAACCCGTAGCAATCTGAAGACAGCACAAAGACCGCCTTATGGATTGCAAGCTATCTATCATAAGGCGGTCTGTACACGCTTACAAGTAATGTTTGCCTACAACACGGTCACTGGCGCGCCTCCGCTAAAAAGGACCTCGTCATCAAGCGTCATTAAAGTAAATCAGAATAATATCCACTACACACCGCAGTCCACATGTGCAATGATTGTAGAAAAAACTAGTCCATCACAAAAAAAGAAACAGCATCTCTGCCGTTTCTTTTTTTGTGATGGACTCTCAGGGACTCGAACCCTGGACCAATTGATTAAGAGTCAACTGCTCTACCAACTGAGCTAAGAGTCCATATGATGTTGTGGTGGAGCCAAGGGGGATCGAACCCCTGACCTCATCGCTGCCAGCGATGCGCTCTCCCAGCTGAGCTATGGCCCCATAGTGCGCTTAACAACTACACTATGTAAGCAAAACTGATTTATGCTGTAAAACCGTATCGCTTTCGTCATTTATTTATTTCGTAGGCGACTTTTATATAGTATAAAATTTCGCGCCACATGTCAACACTTTTGTGAAAAAAGTTTACTCCCCGGAAAGGGTCTCAGCATCGTCATATCGGTTTCGTTGTGCGCGTCCGCTCAAATTGGCCTAATTGACGGCTGAGTCCCGGTTGCATTTCAGCCCTCTAAGCATCACCGCAGTACGGAAAGGCTTACAATCCCTCGAGCTCCCCGTCGTTTTTGGACAGCAGGCTCTTCAGTTCCTTCATGAACATGTTGATGTCCTTAAACTGACGATAGACGGAGGCAAAGCGGACGTAAGCAACTTCATCTACAGGATAGAGCTGCTCCATAACAAGCTCGCCGATCTGGCGGCTCTCCACTTCGGCTAGAGCGATGCCGCGCAGGGATTTCTCTGCCTCAGAGACAATGGACTCCAGGCGTTCGACGGAAACGGGGCGCTTCTCGCAGGCGCGGATCAGGCCGCGGAGGATTTTGTCGCGGCTGAATTCCTCGCGGCTGCCGTCTTTTTTGATCACAATCAGCGGCGTTTCTTCAATCATCTCAAAGGTGGTAAAGCGCCGGCTGCACAGCTCGCATTCACGCCTGCGGCGGATTGACTTATTCTCGTTGGCCGGACGCGAATCAAGCACTTTGGTATTGGTGTGATCACAGTAAGGACATTTCATAAGCTTATCACTTCCTTTTGTTATATTGATGCCATTTTCTGATTTCCATAAAACACCGTTTATTTGATGTTATGAAGTTGCCCTGTCCAGCACATAATACTGTTACCAACCGATAGGAGGTGAACAGCAATGGCCCAAAGCAGCTCCAATAACCTGGTAGCTCCAAATGCACGCGGTGCCTTGGATCAACTTAAATACGAAGTTGCCCAAGAGCTCGGTATCACGCTCTCCCCAGATGGATACCAAGGCAATAAAACTTCTTACGAAAACGGTTCGATCGGTGGTTACATCACTAAACGTCTTGTAACTCTGGCTGAACAATCTCTGGCAGGTCAATTCAAATAACCTGTCCCTATAAGCTTGCCTAAGAAGTATTAATCGGCTACATGCCGCTTAATACTTCTTTTTAGTAATTAAAGAGCACCAAGCGGCCTAGAACTCGTTATATATCTCCGTGTACTGCTCGTAATAATAAATTACGCGCTGCACATAATGGCGGGTCTCGCCAAACGGGATGTCCTTCACCGACGCCTCCGTACCGTCCCATGCTCCCTCATCCAGCCAGCGCTGCACTTTGCCCGGGCCTGCGTTGTAAGCAGCGATGACCGCAGTACGGTTGCCGTCAAACTGACGGGACAGCAAAGACAAATACCACGTCCCCAGCTCAATGTTAGCCGAGGGCTCTTCCTTCAGCCGCTCCATGGACACATCGGGAAGCTTGGCCTTTTCAAGCGCCCATTTGGCGGTATCCGGCATCAACTGCATAAGGCCAATTGCGCCTTTTTTGGACTCGCGGCCGGTTTTGTAATTCGTCTCCACCCGGATAATCGCCGCTACCAGGAACGGGTCAATCTCATAGGTGACGCTGTGCTTGCGGATTTCATTTTTATAATAGATGGGATAAAACCAGGACATCCAGTTCGTACTCAGGAACAGGATGGCCGTAAAGCCTATAAACAGCAGGAGCAGCACTCTTTTTTTACGCAGCCATTTCATGATAACCCCAGCCTGGCCCACAATGCGGCAACCTGCTGCCCTGTATGGGCCGGATCACGGCTGTTGTCGATGACATAGGTAGCCATGCTGCGCTTCAGCTCAATATCCATCTGAGCCTTCAGCCTGCCTTCAGCTTGCGCTAGCGTTAGCTGGTTGCGTTCCATCAGGCGGGTGAGCTGCATCTCGCGGGGTATGTAGACCACCGCAATCTCCTGAAACAGGTTATCCAGGTGAGATTCATACAGCAGCGGGATATCAACAATAATTAACTTCTGTGCGTCTTCCTGCTCTAAGCTATACATACGGTTCTTGATTTCGCGGCGGATCGCCGGATGCGTCAGATCGTTCAGCTTCTGCCGGGCTTCAGGGTCATGAAAGACCCTCTCTCCAAGCCTGGCCCGGTTGAGCGTACCATCAGGCAGCAGGATTTCTTCCCCAAACTGCTGCACTACAGCGGCCAGCACCGGTGACCCTGGAAGCATAATCTCTCTGGCGATTACATCGGCATCCACCAGCCGCGCTCCCTTATCCACAAACATCGCGGATACGGTGCTTTTTCCGGAGGCAATGCCTCCGGTTAAGCCCATTATCATGTACTCACCTCATAATAGCTTCATTATTCCCATTGCAATTAATAATAACGCAGGCAGTGCCGCAGCATGCTTCATCCAGAAGCTTCCTGACAGCTTCAGCCCTGTCTTCATCCCCAGCACCAGAAAGGTCCCGCTGAAAAGAGCAATCGTCAGAGAGGTGGAGATTGGACTGAAGCCCAGCAGAGCCGCTCCCAGACCTGCACCGAACGCATCCAGCGACAATGCGATTCCGAGCACCATAGCTTCCGTGGAGGAAATGCTGCCGGAGGCGTCCATATCGGCGGAAGACGGAGTACGGAGAATTTGAATCACTACGCCCAGATGCCGCAGCTCGAGCGAGAAAACTGCCGCTTTACGCGGCTCACGCTCAGCTTCGTCCGCAGCGGCATGAACCGAAGTTCCAAAGCCGGAAGCGGCTGTCTCCAGCCTCGCCGTCTCTTCTCCCTGCTCAGACTCCTGCCCGGCAGCAGCGTCACCTTGCTCCTTCTCCCTCTGCATCAGCATCTGGAACAAGGACCAGCAGCCCATCAAGACGAGAATAACCGCTCCAATACTGGATGCGGCATTAGGAGACACAACCTTGGCCAGCAGCACGCCGACCTGCATAGAGACACAAATTACTATCCCCGAGCAAAGCGAAATAATCAGGACAGAGAGCAGCGGTATTTTCATTTTACGCAGCCCATATGTAATGCCAACACCAAAACCGTCCAAACTCAAGGCAAATGCCAACAGCAGCAGTGAAAAAAATGGGCTCACCACCCGTAATCCCTCCCGTGAAGAACCGGCAGCCCGGCGGACTTCTCCGCCATAGGCTCCGTTCGAGCTTATCGCATTCTTCACACAGTATATGGGCGGGACGGGCAGTGAGTGCCTGCCTTTTACGGCAGCATGGACAACTCCAGCATAAGCTTGATCTATAAGCGCTTACTTTACTTTTGCAGCGGATGGCTGGCAGCTTGGACAATAATGCGTGCCTCTGCCACCCACAACACTCTTCTCAATCAATGTGCCGCAGGTTGTGCAGGGCTGGTCCTTACGTCCGTAGATCAGCAGTTGATGCTGATAGCTTCCGCTCTCCCCTTGGCCGTTGACGTACGATTTCACCGAGGAACCGCCGGCATTAACCGCCTCCGTCAAGGTCGCCACAATGGCATGGTGCAACTTATCCAATTGACTGTCTGTGAGCGCTTTGGCTCCTGTCTCCGGATGAATGCCGGCACGGTGCAGCGCCTCATCTACATAAATATTGCCGATGCCGACCACATATTCCTGGTTCAGCAGCAGCGGTTTGATTTTGGTGCTTTTGCCTGCGACAATCTCCTTGAACCGTTCCGGTGTAAACGAAGGCGCAAGCGGCTCCTCACCAAGCTTCTTCAGCGGAGGAAGCAGCAGGTCCTCACCCGGCTGGAACAAATGCATGGTGCCGAACTGGCGCACATCCGTGTAACGCAGCTCTGTGCCGTCGATAAAATGAAAAATAACATGCGTATGCTTGTCCAGCGGCTCATTTCCCTGATAAAGACCGTAGCGGCCCTCCATCCGCAAATGGGACACCATCACCAGACCATCCAGCACGAAACGCAAAAACTTCCCTCTTCGCTCAACGTTAACCACAGTATGACCTGCCAGCATATGGGCAAAAGCCTGAATATCGTCCGGGCGCTGAATAATCCGCGGCAGCCGGACGGTAACGTTCTGTATCTGCTTGCCTGTAATTAAGGCATTAAGTGTTCTTTTGACTGTTTCTACTTCCGGCAATTCCGGCATCTTGGCTCACCTCTACTCCATTATACCGGATATGCACTCCCTGCGGGGAGCCTATTTCGCTTCATACCAGTTACTTCCAAAACTTACCTCTGCCTTCAGCGGCACAGACAGCTTCAGCGCACCCTCCATAACCTCAGGCAGCAGCTTCTTCATCAGCTCCAGCTCGTCCTCCGGCACCTCGAACACCAGCTCATCGTGCACCTGCAGCAGCATGCGGCTCTTCAGCCCGCGCTCATAAAGCGCCTTGTCCATCTGAACCATAGCCAGCTTGATGATATCCGCCGCTGTTCCCTGAATCGGGGTATTCATCGCTGTACGCTCGGCAAAAGATCGCAGATTAAAGTTCTTCGCATTAATCTCCGGCAGGTAGCGGCGGCGTTCCAGCAGCGTGGTTACATAACCCTGCTTGCGTGCTTCCACTACGATATCATCCATGTAGCGGCGCACACCCTTGAATACATCGAAATACTGTTCGATAAAATGGGCCGCTTCCTTACGGGAAATATTCAGATTCTGGGAAAGGCCGTAGTCGCTGATGCCATACACTATGCCGAAGTTAACCGCTTTGGCGGAGCGGCGCATGTTGCTGTCCACCTGGTCGGCGGCAACACCAAACACATCCATCGCCGTCTTCGTATGAATATCCATATCATGTACAAAAGCTTCCTTCAGACGCTCGTCATCGGAGATATGCGCCAGCACCCGCAGCTCAATCTGCGAGTAATCCGCCGCCAGAATCGACCAGCCCGGCTCAGAGGGTACAAATACCTTGCGGATCTTGCGGCCTTCCTCCAGCCGGATCGGAATGTTCTGCAGATTCGGAAACTGGCTGCTCAGCCGTCCGGTTGCTGCAATCGTCTGGCGGTAAAAGGTATGCACCTTGCCGGTCTCCGCAGAAATTTCCTTCAGCAGCCCTTCCACGTAGGTCGATTGAAGCTTCGCAATCGTGCGGTATTGCAGAATCAGCCTTACGGCATCATGGTAAGGAGCCAGCTTCTCCAGCACCTCGGCGTCCGTGGAGTATCCTGTCTTCGTCTTCTTGACTACAGGCAGACCCAGCTTCACAAACAGGATGTCTCCAAGCTGCTTCGGCGAATTGAGGTTGAACTCGGTGCCGCAAACTGAATAAATATCCGACACCAGCTTGGAAATCTGCGCTTCAAATTCCTTGCCGAGATCAATGAGATCCTCTCTATTAACGGCAATCCCCTGCTTCTCCATATCGGCCAGGATGCGCGACAGCGGCATTTCCAGATCGACGAACAGGCCGGTCATCGCCGTATCGTTCAATTCCTGCTGCTGTTTCTGTACGATGCCGAGTACGGTGGCGCTTTTGCGGGCGACATGCTCACCCAGAATGTCAAGCTCCGGTATTTTATATTTCGCGCCTTTGCCGAACACCTCTTCATCCGGAGACAAACGGGGCAATCCGTATTTGGCGGTTAGATCATTCAAATTCTGATTGGCTTCCGTCGGGTCCAGCAGATAGGCAGCGAGCTGCACATCATTGGCGGCTCCCGCAAAAGCGATTCCCTGCCAGTGTAACGCCAGATCTGCACGGTGCAGATCATAGCCGCTCTTCGGCGCCTTATCGTCCCCAAGCCAATCCCGCAGCTTCGCCGCAGCAGGACTCTTAAGCAGCTCAAATGGTACAAAATAGTGCCGCTCCGGCGAAGAAAGGCCGATGCCGATCACTTCCGCACGATGCGGATTCTCGCCGCTCGATTCCACATGCAGCGCAGAGATGCCGGGCAGCGCGGCAATCAGGTCCTCAAGCTCCGCTTCGCCTACAATGGTAATATCCAGCGCCGCAGCCTCCTGGGCGCCTTCTCCACCTTCCCCGTTCGCCGCAGGCGCATAGGCGCTCAACGACAGACGCTCCAGCAGGGACTTGAACTCCAGCTTGGCAAGTGCAGGTCCGGCGGTGTCACTCTTAATCCCGGTGAACACCATATCCTCCCAGGAGTGCTCCAGCGGAACCTCTCTGTAGATTGTCGCCAGTTTCTTGCTCATAACGGCGCTGTCAGCATGCTCCTCCAGCTTCTCCTTCATCTTGCCCTTCAGCTCGTCCGTTCCGGCAAGCACGCCTTCCACCGACCCGAACTGATGCAGCAGCTTCAGCGCCGTCTTCTCGCCAACGCCCGGAACGCCGGGGATATTATCGCTGGCATCGCCCATCAGGCCTTTCAGGTCAATAATCTGCGCAGGTGTCAGATCATATTTGTCACGGATCTGCTGAGGACCGAACATTTCGACTTCGGTAACACCTTTGCGCACCAAAGCTACGGTTGTATGCTCAGAGGCCAGCTGCAGCATGTCCTTGTCCCCGGACACAATCATAACCTGGCGACCTGCTTCGTCGGCCTCGCGGGAGATGCTGCCGATAATATCATCGGCTTCATAGCCGTTGATCTCGAATTGCGGCACGCCGAGATTCTGCAGCAGCTCCTTCAGCATCGGGAACTGCTCGGAGAGCTCGGGTGGTGTCTTTTGCCGGCCTCCCTTATAGTCTTCATAGCCCTCATGCCGGAAGGTAATCTTGCCCGCATCAAAAGCGACGATCATATGGCTTGGCTTATGCTCCTCAATCAAGCGCAGCAGCATCGTCGTAAATCCGTATACCGCATTTGTCTGCTGTCCTGCGGTGTTCGTCAGCGGCGGCATTGCAAAAAATGCGCGGTAAATAATGTTATTTCCATCTATAAGAATCAACTTGTCCACTTCAGCACCTCGCCTTATCTCGCATACTACTTACATTTTAACATATGCCCCGCGCAAGCAAAAACGGCTTCGCCGGAATTTATAAGGATGATGCAATGAACTGCATAAAAAAGCAAGCCTCCGGTTAAGAAAGCTTGCTGTTTGCATATGCGGAAAATCCGCTCAGCCACTCGGCTGTTATTGATTCAAGTCCGGACGTTTGCCGGTTACAAGATAAACTACGCTCTCGCCAATGTTGGTGGCATGATCGGCAATCCGCTCAATATAACGGCCGACCAGCGTCAGCAGCATCGCCTGATTCAAAGAATCCGGCTTCTCAACCATGTAGGCGTACAGCTCATTAATCATCGCACTGTAGAGCTGATCGACATGATCGTCGTCCTGAGCCATTTTGTAAGCCAGATCCGTATTCTCATCCAGATAGGACTGGATCGCTTCCGTTGTCATTCCTGTTACAATTTCAGCCATACGCGGAATATCCACCAGCGGCTTGATTAACTGCTGGCCCTGAATACGCATAGTTACCTTTGCCACATCCAGCGCCAGATCGCCCATACGCTCGAGGTCGCTTGATATTTTGAAGGCAACAATAATACGGCGCAGGTCCTTCGCTACCGGCTGCTGGGTAATGATGAGCCGTGAACCGATTTCCATGATTCTGTCTTCCATGGCGTTCAGCCGTAAATCTGCTTTTACAATTTCCTGTGCGCGGGCAGTATCCATAGTCTGCAGAGCCAGCACCGCACCCTCCAGCGCATCGGTTACATGCTCTGCCATCTGCTGCAGCAAGCTGCGCAGCTCTTCCAAATCTTTGTCGAATTCTTTTCTGCGAATCATATAAAAGCGAGCCTCCTCAAAAACATATGGTCAGCCTGTCATTTCCAGGAACGGGTCCCTTCCGCCGCTTAGCCGAAGCGTCCAGATATATAGTCTTCAGTGCGGGAGTCCTTGGGATTCGAGAACAGCATTTCCGTATCCGCAGCCTCCACAATTACACCGTTCAGGAAAAATACTGTGCGGCCCGATACCCGTGCAGCCTGATGCATATTATGTGTGACCATGACAATCGTATACTTGTCCCGCAGCTCCTGCACCAGCTCCTCAATCTTAAGCGTGGAGACCGGGTCGAGCGCCGAGGTCGCCTCATCCATCAGCAGAATGTCGGGCTGCACAGCAAGTGCTCTGGCAATACACAAACGCTGCTGCTGTCCACCGGACAAGCTGAGAGCGGACTTCTTGAGGAAATCCTTCACCTCATCCCAGAGGGCCGATTGGCGCAGGCTTTGTTCTACCAGCTCATCAAGCTCGGCTTTGCCGCGTACTCCATGCAGACGGGGACCGTATGCCACATTGTCATAGATCGACTTCGGAAAAGGATTGGGCTGCTGAAACACCATGCCGACCTGCTTGCGCAGGCTTTCCACTTCCACCTCGTCGCTGTAAATGTTTTTGCCGCCAATGTTCACTGTTCCTTCAATACGTGTTCCGGGAATCATATCATTCATTCGGTTAAGTGTGCGCAGCAAGGTAGACTTACCACAGCCGGAAGGACCGATAAATGCGGTCACCTGCTTCTCCGGAATCTGTAAATCAACGCTCTTTAGCGCATGAAAAGACTCATAGTAGAGATCTAGCTTCTCTATGTCAATGATGGATTTCATTAGTTTTTGTGTCTCCTTCTCATCATCTTCGTACCCCATGATAAGCTTTCAGTGTAAATAGAGTTGAAGAGGATTGTTAACGCAGTGTAAAATCACATGTCAGGTTTGCGCCTTACCCAGAAAAAAACATCTTATAATCTATTACCTGGCTGTCAAAAAAGAACGCCGTCATCTCAAATGACAGGCGTTCTTTTTTTGTTCACGACCAGTTTATAGCCTACCCCCCGGATAGAATCAATATGCACCGATTCCGGGTCCAGCTCGAGCTTCTTGCGCAGGGAGCTGACATGAACATCCACTGTGCGCTGTCCGCCGATATAGTCAAAACCCCAGACGGCATTCATCAGATCATCCCGGGTAAGCACCACACCCGGCTTGCGGGCCAGATACAGCAGAACCTCGAATTCCTTAGGCCGAAGATTGATGCTCTGTCCGCCCAGCGACACCTCATACCGTTCAGGGTAAATTTCAAGTTGGCCCAGAATAATGGTTGAAGCGGCCACAGCAGCTTCCGGCTGCACCTCCTCAGCCATCCCGGATATCCGGCGCAGCACCGCACTGACCCGGGCGAGCAGCTCCGATACGCCAAAAGGCTTGGTAATATAGTCATCGGCGCCGGATTTCAGTCCGCGGACTACATCCTCTTCAGCATTTTTGGCGGTTAGCACGATAACAGGCGTACGGATGCCCTGACCGCGCAGTTTATCCAGAATATCAATTCCGTTCATACCAGGCAGCATGAGATCCAATACGATTAAATCAAAAGGTTCTCTAGTCGCACGGTCGTATCCTGCCGTTCCATGATCCTCCACCGTCACCTCATAGCCTTCCTGCGTCAAATTATAGGACAGCAGCCGGGCAAGTGTCGGTTCATCTTCAATGACAAGCAATCGTTGTGCCATAGGTTCCCCCGTCTTCATATGTTTTAAAATTTACAAAACTGTTGGCATGCCCATCATATCACCAGAATGTTAAGCCGGTGTAAAATAATTAAGCTTTCATTATATTTCCGCGCTATAAATTTAATACTATGCTGCTTGCCAGAAACGCTCAAGGTGCTCGTCCCTGCCTTAATTGTATTTGCTACAACTAAAAAGTCCATTTTTAGCACTGGAAACAATTTAATTGTAATCTGTACATTTAAACAGGAAGCGAAGCAGCAAAAGAGGACCTTTCGCCAATTTTAACTGTACAGAGTACATTTATTGGTAAAAACGCGGCCTACGCCTGCTTATTAACTGCAAAAAATACAATTATCCAGCGCCCGCCGCTCCAAAAGCCAGCCTCCCAGCCTACTCCGCCTCATCCTGCAGCAGCGGGAGTTCAAGGATGAAGGAGCTGCCGATGCCGAGGTCGCTCTCTACCGAGATCGAGCCGCGGTGCAGCTCTACCAGATGCTTGACAATCGACAGCCCAAGGCCGGTTCCGCCGGAGCTTCTGGATCTCGCTTTGTCCACCCGGTAGAACCGCTCGAAGATCCGGGGCAAATCCTTACGCGGAATGCCCATCCCGGTATCTCTGACGGTAAAGACAACCGTTTCCGTGCCATCGGTCTTCTGCCCGTTAACAACGGTTACCTTCACGCTTCCCCCTTCATGGGTATAATTGATTGCATTGGAGAGCAGATTCATGAAAATCTGGCGCAGCTTGTCCTCATCGCCCTCCACGAACAGCTCTGCAGGCACATCTGCACTAAGACTGATATTCTTCTTCTCCGCAACCTTGCTCATCGTCTCCAGCATAGAATCGAAAAATTCAATCA
Source organism: Paenibacillus sp. BAC0078 (assembly GCF_054483875.1). Taxonomy (NCBI): domain Bacteria; kingdom Bacillati; phylum Bacillota; class Bacilli; order Caryophanales; family Paenibacillaceae; genus Paenibacillus; species Paenibacillus sp. BAC0078. The sequence goes on along the minus strand of NZ_JBTLRW010000002.1, from coordinate 236,821 downwards.
GATGCACAGGCGAGCATTCCAGCTGCACACGTTTGGATTCAATTTTGGACAGCTCCAGAATATCTCCGATCAGACGGTTCAGACGCTCATTCTCATCATGAATGATCTGCAGAAAAGAGCGGGCAGTCTTCTCGTCCGTCACACCGCCGCCGAGCAGCGTCTCGGCAAAGCCTTTGACAGCGGCAACCGGAGTCTTCAGCTCATGGGACACATTAGCCACGAACTCACTGCGCATTTTCTCCAGACGGCGGATTTCCGTCACCTCCTGCAGCAGGAACAGCATTCCCTTGCAGGTGCCGTCCTGCATCATTGGAACGCCATCCAGCCGCACAATCCGCTCCGCAGGGTTATAGATGCTCCGCTCTTCATGAATCGGCTCCTTGCGGGAAACGCCCTCCTCAATCAGACGGGTAAGCTCATAATGATGCTTCAGCTCCTTATAGGAGTGTCCGGTCATCTCGCTGTTCTTCACATCCAGCAGCCGCTCCGAGGCACGGTTCAGCAGCGCAATCTCACCTTCGGCATTGATCATGACAATCCCGCCGGTCATGTTGTCCAGCACGCTCTGCAGCAGATCCTCGTTGTCACGGATCGTCTTAAGCTGGGCCTGCAGGCTGTCCGCCATGGCATTGATCGCGTTCGCGAGCTGCCCGACCTCATCCTTGCGCCGCATCGGTACTCTGGCATCGTAGTCCAAGTCGGTAATGCGGCGGGCCACCCTTGTAATCTGCTCAAGCGGTGAGGTCATGCTGGAAGCTACCTTGTAGCTGACAAAGGTCGCCGCGATGAACAGCAGCACAAGTCCGCCGGCCATAATCATCCAGGCACGGTTCAGCCCCTCCGTCACAGCGTCGAGGCCCATAGAAAGACGGATATAGCCGTCAAAGCCCTGATCCGAGACAACGGCTCCGGCCACATACAGCATTTTACGGTCCAGCGTGTCGCTATAGCGGATCGCCCGGCCAATTCCTTCTTTGGCTGCAAGCATTTCCTCTTCACGGGTCGAGTGGTTGTCCATTTCCAGCGGGTTCTTCTCTGAATCACCGATAACCTTGCCATCTTTTGTAATGAAGGTTATTCGTGAATTGGTCAGCTTGGCGATACGTTTAGCCTCCGCCGTGTAGTAAGTCATAGCATCCGGACCATTCATATCAGTGAATTTGAAGGTGCCGGAGAGCAATTTTATTTCCCGGGACATGTTCTCTTCGAGCGCCGAAATATGGGAGTTCTTAAACAATTGGGCCATAGTTATACCGGCGCCGATCATGGATATTCCAATCAGTGCCATCAGTATGACCGTGAGGCGAATGCGAAACGGTTTCATCAGAATTAGTCCTCTTTCTTATCATTATGTCCTTGAGAACATCCTACCTTCATTTTCGCCAAAATACCAGTTCCTCAAAGATTATCAACGCAGTGTAAACTTAAGAGGAGCTTAAAGCCGAATAGAGGCCTTTTTGAAATTATGGTATTATGACAAGCAGAAGCTCATGCTCACAAAAATGTTAAAGTTCGCGAGGGAAGCCGATGAAAGTAACAATTTCGGATGTTGCCAAAGCTGCCAATGTGGCTAAATCCACCGTCTCCAAGGTGCTGAACGATTCTCCCAAAATCTCCGCTGAAACCAAGCTCAGAGTCCGCGAGATCATGAAGCAAATGAATTATACACCGAGCAGTATAGCTACGGGTCTGGCCAGACAGAGAAGCCATACGGTCGGGCTGCTGGTGGACATGTCCAAGGAAAGCGAATTCCTCAACCAGTTCTTTTACAATATTATCGGGGGGATTGAGAGTGTAATCGGACCTCTGAAATATGAATTAACGATCTGCAATGTTCAGCATAATGATGAGGAAGGCCATTTCCTGAACAGGCTTGTGCTGAACCAGCGTGTCGACGGCATTATTGCCAACAACTCGGTGCTGACCAAAGAGCTGTCCATGGAGCTGGACCGGCTGGACTTCCCCTATGTCTCCATCGGTGAGATTGATGCTCCCGCAAGCTGGGTGGATTTCGACAATCAAGCCGGGGGCAGAATGCTGACCAGCCATCTATTGCAGCAGGGTTATGCCAGACCCGCTTTTATTGGCGGAGAACGGGATGAGCGGATTTTCACCCGGAGACTAAGCGGCTATCTTCAGGCTTTGCAGCAGGCAGGCCTCAGCGCCCGGGAGGACTGGACTGTAAACGTCCGGGCCGACGAGCATGAGGGTTACCGGGCCGCACGGGAGCTTTTATCGTCTGAAGAACGCCCTGACTCTGTTGTATGCATGACCAACTATGTCGCCTTCGGCGTGCTGAAAGCCGCCCGCGAGCTGGGAATTGAAGTTCCCGCACAGCTTGGCGTTGCTGCTTTTGACGAATATCCCTTGTCACGCTATACGACTCCTCCCTTGACCTCGCTGAATATCGATACCTTCAAGCTTGGCGTAACCTCCGGCCAGTGGCTGATGGAGCGCATTCAGGGCAGCGGCATGGCATCACGGCAAATGCAGCTGGAGCCGGAGCTTATTGTGCGGGAGTCCTCTGCGAGATAACAGCTAACTTCACATTAAAAATCCGGATGCTTTCCAGAATTTGATGAATAAGCTGCCAGTTCCTGCCCGCAACAAAAAGAGGCCGTATTTGGCCTCTTTTTGCGCCGCAAGGGTCGCCCGTATGGGACGCCCCGGTAGCTACGTATTATTTTCTACTGCTGACTACGATATAATTTAGACTTTTGATACATTCACCCGAATGATGCCCCTTAAGGAATCCACCAGACCTTCGGGAGTGCTCGGGGTCAGCATAATATCATGAGTCAATAACACCCCGCCTGGCTTCAGAACCCCCGCCCCCCTGATCTCTATTCTTAGTCCGGCTTGACCACCGTCAGCAGCATGTGAAAAGCTTCCCGCGCCTGCAGCGCATGCGGAATCTCTGAAGGCATCACAATGGATTCCCCCTGCGAGACGGTATATTGCTGATCGCCAATCGTAATCTCGGCCACGCCCGACAGTATCTGAACCAGCGCATCCCCTTTTGTCGTATGCATCTTAATGCCTTCCCCTTGGTCCAAAGAGAATAACGTCATGCCCAGATTCGGGCGCTGCACCAGTGTCATGCTTGAGGTTTGATTAGGGGCTACCGGGATCAGCTCGTCCAGCTTCATGACCTGCGAGTGCGGCAGCTTTTTGATATATTGGTTGTTTTCCATATGGATCATGCTCCTCTTCTTCTGTTAATTTAACCCATTCACTTGCACAAACTTGCATCTGGCCGGCGCCTCGATAGAGTGCTCCGTATTCCTTGTAATTGCGAAGAATTCACCGGTGTTAACGGCAACAGTTTGCCCTTGAAGCGTTAGATTCAGTTGTCCTTCCAGCACATAGATGACCTTCGTATTCGGCGAGGATTCATTGCTGATGCTCTCACCGGAGTCCATTGCGTACAGCAACAGATCCATATTAACCTCGCTTGCCAGTGTGCGGCTCGTAATTTGCCGGTCACGGTATACCACCAAATCGGGCAAATTTACTGCCTGCTCAAAGGGAATGTTCATAGCAGCCTCCTAACTTATGCAAAAATAGCAGTCACAACTTGCAAAATGAACTATAATGGACTTAGCAAGTCATTGAGAATGTTTATCAATTACTGAAAGTATAGCAGAGCTTACGCTAATTTTCGGTTGCCATGGCAACAGGAGGTGACAATTTTCGAAAATGTACAGCAATACGTTTAAGGAAACGGCGTTGTTCAAAGGTTTTTCCGAGCAGGAGATTGTTCAGTCCCTAGCCTGTCTGGGCGGGTACAGCCAAACCTACCGGAAGAAAGAGATTATTATCAACAAAGAGGAGCGGCTGCATTCGATTGGGGTCGTTCTGCAGGGCACCCTGTTCATGTGCAAGGAAGATCCTATGGGGATGCGGTTTATTTTTTCGGAGCTAAACGCAGGGGCCATTGTCGGGGAAACGGCGCTTCATGCCGGCCAGCAGCAGACAGGCTATGAGATTGCGGCGGCAACCGATTGCGAAGTGCTGTTTATCCGGATTGATCAGATCGTGCGTCCCGGCCAGGTGATCTGCTCGCTGAGAGCCAGGATTATTGAGAATCTCGTCAGCCTTATTCTGCACAAGAATCAGGAATTGTATGACAAGCTGGACATCGTGACGCATAAAAATCTTCGCAACAAAATTCTCTATTACTTGCAGCAGCAAGCGAAAAAAAATAACAGCCCCAGCTTCACCATTCCCTTTTCGCGGGAGGAGCTGGCCTATTACTTGGGTGTGGACAGAAGCGCCTTGTCCCGCGAGCTAAGCCGGATGAAGGCAGAAGGTGTCCTCACGTATTCCCGCAATGCCTTCCGGCTTCTTCAAAGTGAATAACGGGTCTCTTCGTTCTGCCGACGCAAGCCGACAAACCGTTATAAATGACCGAAAATGCAAGAGCAGCGATCCTCCAAAAATGGGAGAATCGCTGCTCTGTTGTCTTTTTGCGGTTATTAAATGGACTGGGCTGTCTCTATAGATCCTTCCAGCGCTGCACGGTCAAGGAAACGGTCTGGGCCCCGCCTGCCGGGGTCAATGTCCGGTTCGCGATATCTGCGCCGCTGGAGGCCGTCTCGACGGTCGCCCAGCTTCCGCGCGTAATCTTATACTGTACTGCCGTACCGGCCGGCAGGCTCAGCGTAATCGAGTACACGCCATCGCTGCCTTTGGTCAGCTGATAAGCGGGGTCCGCCGCATTCCAGCTGTTAAATGAGCCTGTCAGGTAGACTGGTCCGCTCGCAGGCGTCGAGCCGGGAACGCTGACCCGGAACGTCACGCTGTCCGCCTGGGGTTCACCTGCCGCGATGCTGCCATTCACCAGACTCCAGACCCCTGCGGCAAAATGATAATTATTGCCGCCGTTATTGTCCCACGTGCCACTTCCGTTATTAAAGGCTGCGGTCAGCCCTGATGCACCTTCCAGTTGGAGCGTAATGGCCTTGTAGCCAGAGAACGCGGAAGCCTGCATTTGCGTTCCCGGTGCTGTGGTCCATACTGTCGAACCGTCCAGCTTATAATGGATATACGAGTTCGTATACGCTGTATTCTTGTAATAAATCGTCGCCGTGGTACCCACAGGTGTCGCGGTTGGCGTCGCTGTCGGCGTAACCGTCGGTGTTGCTGTTGGCGTTGGTGTCGGTGTTGGCGTAATCGTTGGTGTAGGCGTTGGTGCTACTGTCGGCGTTGGCGTTGGTGTTGGTGTCACTGTCGGCGTTGGCGACGCCGTTGGTGTCACCGGTCCGCCCGACTGGATGCTTCCGGTTGGCGTATAGGTCCAGGTGCCGGTGCCGAACAGATAATTACTGCCGCCGTTGCTGTCCCAAGTGCCGCTGCCATTATTGAAGCAGGCCTCAAGCTGAGAGGCTGAGCCGATGTTAATCGTAATTTTATTATAGCCCGGCACTTCGGATACCGGTATCGCTACACCCGGTGCTGTCGTCCACGTTCCTCCTGCCGGACGGTAATGAATGTATGGCGTAGTGTAGCCCTGCTTGTAATAGATGGTTACATTATTTCCGGCAGGAGTGGTTACCAGAGCCGCTGCGCTGAGTGCCGACAGATTGCCTGCCGCATCAAAAGCTTTTACCTTATAGCTGTAGCTCGTTTGGGCGGAAAGCCCATTGTCGGTGTAAGAGGTTGTGGCAGAGGTACCCACCTTCACCCCATCGCGGTAAATCTCATATCCGGTTACCCCGACATTGTCAGTGGAAGCCGTCCAGCTTACGAGCGCACTGGATGCACTCTGCACTGTGGCCGTCACATTTCCCGGGACAGACGGAGCCTCAGTATCCACAATAGGCTGCGTCTTGGAATAGATTTTGGCTGAGTTTGCATCCACCGTTACGGTAATTTGCTTGCCGGTTGCGCCGCCTGATTGAACAGTTACCGTGTCGGATGTATTCAATTGATTAATCAGAACAGTTCCAACAGCCAGCGTACTCTCTGCGCGCAGCGGAATGGTGACTGTCTGCGATCCGCTGGATTTGTTGCTGAATACGGAGATAACCTCCTGGCCCACATTAGTTCCGCTGTCTACACGGCGGGAGAACGCGTACAAATTCTGGGCAGACCACATTTCACGCTGGGTGCCTGTGCGGAGCGCCGGATTATTTTTGCGGATTTCATTCAGCTTGGCAATATGCTTGTAGGTGTTCGTGTTCTCATTAAAATAGTTCTGCAGAACATTGCCGTTCGCATCCCGCTTCACCATCGACCAGCGGTTCCAGGTATCGGCGATTCCGCCTGTCATAATCTGGCCGTTGCCATTGCCTTTATTCTGTTCCGTGCCCTGGAAGACCACCGGCGTTCCGCGTACGGTGAAGATGAAGGACAGCGCGTTCTGCAGCTTCTCAACGCTGCCTCCGGCTTCCGTCAGGAACCGGTTACGGTCATGATTGTCGATAAACGTAACCATATGGTTCGCATTTCCGTTGTAATAGGAATCTTGGGCTAGTGTGCTTTTGATATTGGAGTCAAAAGACTGCCCGTAAGCGAAGCTGTTCAGCACCGAGAAGAACATCGGGAAATCGAGCATGCCCCATTCCTTGTTGTTGCCTACCCAGCGGGAGACGAATTCCGCATTTCCGTCAAAATTCTCGCCGAACGTGTTGACTCCGAGCAGATTCTGTAATTCGCCGATATCCGTCGGCTTGATCAGCTTGGCAGCATCAACGCGGGCGCCGTCCGCTCCCGTGTAGTCAAACCAGCCTTTAATAGAATTGAATATGGCCTGCTTCGCAGCAGGAACGTCAAAGTCGATATCATCCAGCCCGCCAAGATCGTGATTCTCTAAATAATCCTGGGCCCATTGATCATATCTTCCGTCTGCCAGCGACCAGTTGATATCTCCATTATGGTGATACCAGGCCGGGTTATTGAAAGGCGCTGCCGGCTGCAAAGACGGTATATCATAATAAGCCTGCGTACCCAGCATGTAGTCTCCCACATGGTTCGGAACTACGTCAATAATGACCTTAATTCCGAGCGCATGCGCGGAGTCCACCAGTTCCTTAAGCTTCTCTTTGGTTCCAAAATAGGGATTCGCAGCGTTAGGATTTTTTACGTTATAGCCGTGGTAGGCCGTGTTTTTCCCTGTACCGTTGTTGTCGCGGTTAGTCATCTGCGGCTCTGCAACCGGAGAGATCCAAATAGCGGTGTATCCCATGTTGTGAATGTAGGGCAGCTTGTCGATAACTCCCTGCCAGTCCCCGCCCTTCATATAACGGAAATCTTCCTCGGAGTTCTCACCATAACGAATGGCGGCTCCGGTGGCGTTGTTTGAGGAATCCCCATCATTAAAACGGTCAACCATGATCTGATAAATCGTGTCGTTCTCAGTAACGGTCCCGATGCTGGCCGCTTCGGCCTTCGCGGGCGGCAGCACAAACAAATTCGTCGTGATAGAAAGAACCATAGACATGATTAGAACCGGAACAAGCCAAAATTTGCGTTTCATTCCTCATCTCCCTCTCATATGAGCACATTAGAACTTTACTGCCTGTGAATACACTTCCCTCACTTGCAAGACAACTGTTGCAAGACCATGCTACAGGATGGGAAACCGGTTTCCTTCTAAAAATTAACATGCTTATGTATGCGTTGTCAAGCTTAAAAATATCGTTGATAGATTAAGGATTTTGCTAGAAATGGAAGCCCGGTTTAGGCCATAATTTTAATGAATTTGCACCAAGGAGAAACGGCTACCCCGTCCTTAGAAGGACGGTATCCGTTTCAGCGAGAAATATAAGGATAAAGTATAGCGTGAAACTTATACTTTCTTATATTAAAAAAAAGCCTTCCCCCATTAAATCCGGAGGAAGACTTCCTGCATACATATGGCTTGCCTTATTTGAATACCGGTTCCCGGAACTGGGCCAGCTTGGCGGCAGAATCCTTCTCTACGTCGGCATGCAGGCTGTTGCCGTGCGCGTCCATAGTAACGATGGCGGCGAAGCCGTCCACCTGTAAATGCCACATCGCCTCCGGGATTCCGAATTCAATGAAATCAACGCCATCCACCTGCTTGATGCATTCGGCGTAATATTGCGCTGCTCCGCCAATCGCATTGAGATAGACACCCCCATGCTCCTGCAGCGCCTTCAGCGTCTTGGGACCCATTCCACCCTTGCCAATGACCGCACGAATGCCGAATTTACGCATGATATCGCCTTGGTAAGGCTCCTCGCGGATGCTTGTGGTTGGGCCCGCAGCCTTCACATGCCAACCCTCGTCATCCTTCAGCATCACTGGCCCGCAGTGGTAAATCACCGCCCCATTCAGATCAACCGGCGATTCGTGATCCATCAGATACTTATGCAGCGCATCGCGTCCGGTGTGCATCTCCCCGGAGAGTATTACAACATCGCCTACCCGCAGGCTGCGGATGTCTTCCTCACTAACCGGTGTAGTCAGGCGGATCTCACGGGACTGTTCAGCCGTCCCTTCCCCGGGCTTGGATTCAGTTCCTCCAGTCGTTTCCGCTGCAGGGATCGTGGCATTCCCGGGAACGTCCCCAGAGGCTCCGTCACCCACAGTAACCGCCACCGGTTCAGGTATAGCAGCCGGTACGGAGCTGTCATCAGCCTCAACAGATATTCCCGTGCCGCTCTCATACAGCCATTCCTTGATGTTGCCGGTCGCCGGATCAACGAGTACCCCCTGGCGGCGGAACGCCCAGCAATTATAAGCAACCGAGACGAAAAAGCTGGCCGGAAGCCGGTTCATCACACCGATCTTGCAGCCCAGCAGCGTAACTTCACCGCCGAAGCCCATCGTGCCGATGCCCAGCTTGTTGGCATTCTCCATAATATATTCTTCAAGCTTGCCGAGGTCTTGGTTGGGGTTGATATCTTCTACCTTGCGGAACAACTGTTTCTTCGCCAGCTCATAGCCGGTTGTCCGGTCACCGCCAATACCAACTCCGATGAAGCCCGCGCTGCAGCCCTGACCCTGTGCCTGGTATACAGCATGAAGAATGCATTTGCGGATTCCATCAAGATCGCGGCCCGCTTTGCCTAGCCCCTCCAGATCTGCCGGAAGGCTGTACTGGATATTTTTATTCTCACAGCCGCCGCCCTTCAGAATGAGCCGGACATCCACATCTTCTTCTTCCCACTGCTCGAAATGAATCACCGGTGTACCCGCGCCAAGGTTGTCTCCGCTATTCTCGCCGGTAAGCGAATCTACAGAGTTGGGGCGCAGCTTGCCGTTCTTCGTGGCCCGGATAATGGCGTTATGAATGTCCTTCTTCATCTCAAGCTGATTGATGCCCACCGGCGTATGAATGATGAAGGTCGGCATCCCTGTATCCTGACAGATCGGCGAGACTTGGAGTTCAGCCATGCCGATATTCTGCGCAATGGTGGTGAGCGCCAAGCCAGACCGGGTCGCCCGGTCCTCCATAGCGCGACCTTTCGCTACCGCCCGGCGTACATCGCCCGGCAGATTCGTGGAGGTCTCTACGATCAGATTATACACGCTGTCTTCAAAATGCTGCATCCTTAGTCCAGCTCCTCTCCATACGTTCGCGGTTGTCCAAACTCTGTTACAATTAGTTATTATCATAACATATTAAGCCACGTATGAAAGGGGTTACTTTAAAATTGAATTACCATTTTTCCGCCTATCTGTACCGGCTGCAGTATATTCAGCGCTGGAGCCTCATGCGCAGCACCGCTCCCGAAAATGTCGCGCAGCACTCGTTCCATGTGGCCCTGCTGGCGCATATGCTCTGCTCCATCGGCAACGTTCACTTCGCCCGGTCGCTGAACGCCGACCGGGCCGCCGTAATGGCGCTGTTTCACGACGCCACCGAGGTCTTTACCGGCGACATCGCCACGCCGGTGAAGCATAACAACCCGCGTCTGCTGTCCAGCTTCCGCGAGATGGAGCGGATCGCCGCCGAACGGCTGGCGGCGATGATACCGCCGGAGCTTGCGGCCGTCTACACGTCGCTCCTGCAGCCGCAGATCAGCCCTCCCGGCTCCGGGGATGCCGGGCTGCTGCGTTATGTCAAAGCGGCGGATCACCTGGACGCCTATCTGAAATGCGTCTGGGAGGTCGCCGCAGGCAACCGTGAATTCGCCGCCGCCAAGGAGCAGACCGCCGCGAAGCTGCGCGCGCTGGCAATGCCGGAGATGGAGTACTTCCTGACCCATATGGCTCCGGGCTTTGAAATGTCCCTGGATGAGCTGTCCGCCGGAATGGGTGGGAACGAATCCGTGGAAAATGGCGAATAGCAGTACAGGGTAGCGGACCTGCGAATGAAGCGGGAACACTGCCCTCAATTTTCGTGAGTGGACGCACCATAGGAATATCTCCTTGACCGTAGCCAGGGTTTATCAGGGGGTTCAACCCTGGTTCAAACAGGGTTCAGCATGCGTTCATCCGAGCTGAAAAAGTTAGGTGGAATTAGTAGAACTAATTCACAGCTTTCTGCTTCACAGCAGGGTTTAGTGGGATTTCCTCCAACTATTTCGGCTAAAATCAGGGACTGGAGGCACATACAGCCGGATTAGGTTTCCTTTTTCCCACTTGCGGTATGAGGAAACTGAGAACGCCCTTTTTAGGTCTACTTTTTCCAATTAAGCGTCCTTTATAATTACCAAGCTCTAGTAAAAATCCCAATCCTTAAATACCGGCTGCAGGCCATTTGCCTCCAGCATGTCCACAATTGCCGGCACACTCCGTTCATCCGAGATTTCGAACTGCGGAGTACCGCCTTCCTGGGTATGGCCTCCTACCTCTGTAGAGACTCCCGCCGACATTTTGGTGATTCCCAAATGAATCAGATGATCACGCAGGGCAGCCGGCTCCCGGGTGGATAAGGTAAGGCCGGCACGCGGCAGAAACAGGCGGTAAGCCAAAATTATCTGCACCAGCGCCCGGTCGGTTACATCACTGTCCGGGTTGAACTCGCCCAAATACGGGCGGAACCGCGGAGCGGAGAGGCCAATTTCGCATTCAGGGTATTTGTTCTGCAGATAACGCGCATGCATCGCGGTCATGAAGGCTTCCTGCCGCCAGTCATACATCCCGAGGAGAGCACCGATGTTCACCGAGCGGAACCCGGCCTGGCAGCCCCGTTCAGGCGCATCCAGACGGTTGCGGTAGACCCGCTTGGGACCCTTGACATGCAGCTTGCGGTACGTCTCCTGATGATAGACCTCCTGATACAGCGTCAAGCCGTCCACTCCAGCCTCCCTAAGCTCCTTATACTCCTCCGTGGACAGCGGGTTCACCTCGATGCTGATGGAAGAGAACTATTTGCGGAGGATTTCCACGCATTCCTTCACGTAGGAGGCCGGACTTTCCCTGCGGGATTCCCCAGTAAGCAGCAGGATGTGCCGGAGACCTGTGGCGGAAATCGCCCGTCCCTCTTGCCCCACCTGCTCCGCCGTCAATCTTTTTCGCGAAAAATCATATATGGAGCTAAAGCTGCAATAAGTGCAGTGATTCACACAGAAGTCGGCGAGATACATCGGTGTGAACATCTGCATGACATGTCCAAAATGCGAACGGGTCAGCTGCTGCGCACGCTGGGCCATCTCCTCCAGACAAGCCTCCGCAGCCGGGGACAGCAGGGCTTGAAGATCCCGCTCTTCCAGATGCTCCTTGCGGATTGCCCGCCTCACATCCTCCACCTGATATGCTTTCCATAAAGCCTCGTAAGGAAGCTGCTCCAGACGGGTCAGCGTCTCATAAAAGCTCATGTTCCTGCCCCATTTCCGTAAGGCACTGCAGAAAACCCGTCAAGGGCGAAGACGCTACGGCAGTCTCCTCCACCGGCCCGAGTCCGGCCAAGTAGGCCTTGCGGCCTGCGGTTACCGCATCGCGGAACGCTTCGGCCATCAGCAGCGGATCACGGGAAGTAGCGATAGCCGTGTTAAGCAGCACAGCCGCTGCGCCAAGCTCCATCGCCTCTGCTGCTTCGGACGGCTTGCCGATTCCCGCGTCCACAATAATGGGAAGCTCCACCTCGGCAATCAGAATCCGCAGCAGCTCCTTCGTCTTCAAGCCGCGGTTCGAGCCTATCGGGGAGCCAAGCGGCATGATGGCGGCGGCTCCCGCCTTCCTCATCTGAATGGCTGCTGACAGATCCGGGCTCATATACGGAAGCACTACGAAGCCGTCAGCGGCCAGAATTTCCGTAGCCCGAATCGTCTCCAGGTTATCCGGCAGCAGATACTTCTGATCGTTAATGACCTCAATCTTGATCCAATTGCCAAGGCCGGCCGCTCTTGCCAGTCTTGCAATGCGCACTGCCTCTTCAGCAGTCCTTGCCCCTGAGGTATTGGGCAACAGCGTCATATGGCTAGGAATATGGCTGACAATATTATCTTTGCTCTCCGGATCAACCCGGCGCAAAGCGACCGTAATCACCTGTGAGCCTGAACGTGCGATGACCTCGGGAATCAGAGTGTTCCGGCTGTATTTTCCCGTACCAATAAACAAACGGCTGGATAGTGAAATGCCGCCAATAATCAATGGATCTAACATGAACCCGCCTCCTGATCAATATTTTTGTTCACAACAGCTCAGCCCCCGCCTACAAAATGCACCAGCTCTATCCGGTCGCCTTCGCTGAGCAGCGTCTCCCCGTAATTGTCTTTGGTGACAATCTCACCGTTCAGCTCCACAATTACAAGCCTTCCGTTCCACTCAGGGAGGCACAGCAGGTCAGCCACGGTCCGGCATTCCTCTGCATACACCCCGGCTGTCCCATTAATGGTCAGCTTCACGCCTTTTCACCTCCTCCGCCAAAAGATTCAGCGATATTCACAGCCGCCGCGCCGGAGATATTCTGAACCGCCGCTCTGTAAGCCTTGGCGGCAGCCACAGGATCTGCGCTGCTACAAATGCCGGACATTACGGCAATCCCTGCAGCGCCCTGCCGGACAATCCGGCCAGCGTTGCCCGGCTCAATCCCGCCGATGGCAATCAGCGGAATGCTGCTGGTCCGCACGGCTGCTCTCAGCAGATCAAGGCCACGCTCTTGCTGCCCATGCTTGCAAGCTGTGGCAAACACATGCCCGAACAGGCAGTAATCTGCCCCCTGCCGTCCGGCTTCTGCGGCCTCCTCCGCCGAATGCACCGACCTCCCCAGCCGAAGGCCTGGAGCAGCGGCGCGGGCAGCAGCAGGCGGCAAACTGTGCCAGGCAAGCTGAACACCGCCCGCGCCGGCCGCAAGGGCAACATCAAGACGGTCATTAATGATCAGCTTGGCCGCAGAGATTCCCGCCCTGATCAGTTGCTCCGTTAGGCTCAGCAGTTCCCGGGCGGACAAATGCTTTTCCCGGAGATGGATATAATCCATGAGTGGATGCACAGAAGCAGCAAGTGCAATAAACCGCTCCGGTCCAAGCTTCCCGTCCGAAATCAAATGAATTTCAGTCAAGCGGTTCACCTTCATTCATTGTTGTTGCAACACCAAACACAAAAAAACCGCCCCCAGCAATAGGAGGCAGTCGGAAATATATACAGGAATACGGGCTGAAGAATAAGCCCTGCTGCAGTCATTCGTCATCACTTTCCTACGCTGGTATAAACCAGATCAGGTTCAAAGGGTCCGAACGGTCAGGTTCGTCTCAGCCTTGCGGCACCCCTAGTGGCAAATTCATATTCAGTTGCTGACGTGGTTCATATTAACATAGTTTTCCTCGAAAAAGCTATACAAATGATATGAGAATTTCACCGCTTTAGCATACGCAGCAAAAAGAGCGAACCGCAGAGGTACGCTCTTACACCTGAATTATAGAGCAGCAATGCTCTAATTAGCCGTTTATAATCTCGCCGCCGTTAACATGTATAACCTGTCCGCTTACATAGGATGAATCCTCAGAAGCGAGATAGACATAGGCGGGAGCCAGCTCCTCCGGTTGGCCGGGACGTTTCATCGGCTGTGTGCCGCCGAACTCGCTGACCTTCTTAGCATCAAAGGATGAAGGGATAAGCGGAGTCCAGACTGGACCCGGCGCGACAGCGTTGACACGAATACCCTGCTCCGCCAGATTCATCGACAGCGACCGGGTGAAGCTGAGAATTGCGCCTTTGGTGGACGAATAGTCCAGCAGCTGCGGGCTGCCCCGATAGGCCGTGATGGAGGTCGTATTGATGATCGTGGAGCCTTTTTTCAGATGGGGCATTGCCGCCTTGGTCAAGTAGAACATTGAAAAAATATTTGTGCGGAACGTGCGCTCAAGCTGCTCGGAAGTGATATTCTCAATCTTGTCCTGCGGATGCTGCTCGGCGGCATTGTTGATCAGGATGTCCAGCTTGCCCAGTCCGTCCACCGTCTTTTTAATCAGATCCTGGCAGAAGGCTTCCACACCGATATCACCGGCTATCAAAATACATTTGCGGCCTTCCTGCTCCACCTGGCGTTTGGTCTCCTCGGCATCCGAATGCTCACTCAGATAAGAAACAACGACATCCGCACCTTCCTTGGCAAAATGAACAGCCACCGCGCGCCCAATGCCGCTGTCACCCCCCGTAATAAGCGCCGCCTTGCCCAGCAGCTTGCCTGCCGCCTTATAGGCTGACGTCTCGAATTCCGGCAGTGGCTTCATCTGGCTCTCAATCCCGGGCTGTTGCTTCTGCTCCTGCGGGGGTAAGGTTTGTGTGGCTTGATTGTTTGGCATGATCCTTGTCTCCTTTCGCTGTGCAACTATGGAAGTAGCATCATCGTTTTAGGATGGCTTATGGGGCTTGGATTATGCGTCTGGTGTGCTGTATTAGATTTATCAAGTCGGCTTTAACCGTGACTGCGGGGAATGTTTGGACTTTCGGCCGCTGTTATGTTTGGATTTCTTGATTTAAACTGTTATTCACAGTAGAAATCCAAACATAGCCTATGCTTCCGAAGCCAGCTTTCCTGCGGAAAGCTCTTAGGCGAACGCTACCGCTCCTACAGTTCCAAACTTCCCCTCCGCCACTTCTGCCTTTTGGTAGTTCTTTAGTTCAGCTTATATAGCTGAATTATCTTTACCACATACAGTCGTTTTTCGTGAAGACACCAGATATAATTTAGAGAACATTGTGTTTGTCAGGCAAGGAGATTTGGACGGAACAACGAGGTTAGGTTAAGGAGGCAGGCACAGTTATGAGCAGAAATTCAAAGAGCATCGTCGTTGCCGTCAAAGGAGTCATTGTACATAAAGGCAAAATTCTGCTTGTACAGCGCGCTGCGGAGGATTCTGTAGGAGCGGGGAGCTGGGAATGCCCGGGAGGGAAAATTGAATTCGGAGAAGGCCTGGAGACCGCGCTGGTGCGGGAGATCAGGGAGGAGACCGGACTTACCGTAGAAGTGGGAGCACTTTTATATGTATCCTCCTTTCTGAGCGATCCGGGCAGACAGCTTATCATCATCACCTATCTGTGCAAATCAGATGACGATACAGTGCTGCTCTCGGAAGAACATACAGCTTATAAATGGTGCACCAAGCTTGAAGTTCAGACCTTGCTGCCGCCCGGCATTCTGGCGGAATTTGAGAAAAGCAATGTGTTTGCACTGGAGGAGCTGCTGTGAGAAACATCTGTATCGGAAGAAGACCGCTTTCCTGATGAAAGTGGTCTTCTTCACCTGGAGCTAAAATCGCACTCACGGCAATCCGATCGGTCCCCCAATTGAAATGGAGTCCTTCTGGCTTCCGTCAACTGTGGCCGGTTTCTCGGTGAAAGAGGAGCCTTTGGCACCATCATTCACTGTCACCGCCTGCACTAGCCCAGCTCCCGTAATACTCGCAGCCGCATTCAGAACCAACTGGACTACAGTAGTTCCTGCACTCAGCTTCACCTTGAGGCCTGCCGCGCCAGCAGCTACACCAAGTTTGCTTATAGAGCCTTTTTGCAATTGCAGCTCAAATGATTTAGCTTCAACATTCACATTCTCAAAGATACCATTCAGCTCTACCGCAGCACCATCAGGGAGGTCCTCGGCCACTTCCACGTCAGTGAATCCCACACCTGAAGCCCCATTCTCTTCCAGTTTGACGCCGGACTGCACTGTTACTGCCTTCACAGCGGTTGTGCCTTCAGCCACAAACCGGAGGCCAAATTCAGGGCGTTATCGTCGCCTGCTTATTGTCGTCTTATCCACCAATAAAGTTGAAGGTATGGCGGTTGGGAAACTGACAAGTCTCTTTAGTTTGGGAGCGTTCGCTCCATATTTTATAATCGGAAAAGTTCAATATATTCTCTTGGTTTTACCCTCGTTCTGGATGGCAAAATTTATGCAGTCAGGAAATTATTTCGCATTATTTATCTCAATTATATTGGCAGGGCTTTGGATTATTCTGTTGTCCAAAAAATTCATGAGAAAAATAGCTGGTTAGGGAAACAAAACAGCAGTCAAAAAGCTCCTGAGCCAATGACCGCTGTTAAGTACCCTATTCGCTCAAATCTAACCATACAAGTAACTTCAGCCGATGAATTATTTGAGTTACCAGGCTCTATACTGCTGTTTCATGAATATGTATTGCCAATTCACGTAAACTTTTATGCTCAATAATCGCGTTTAATGAAATCTCTTCGCCATATTGATTCTGGACCCTTTCCATGATAAAAGTAGAAAGAATTGAATCGACACCATAAGCAGATAAGTCCTCGTCGGGCATAATTTCATCGGCAGGGAGCTTGATTTTCTCAGATACAATCTCCCGAAGTGCCAGGATAATTAGATCTAGATCACTACCACCATCTCTTACGGGCTCATTCAAAGTAAATTCATTGTCCGTAGGCACACTAGCCGATGAATAAAGTCCCTTCGAGTCCGCAACCAGTTCCCGGGTTGAATCCTTTTCATTCTCCTCACGTAAAGCGATGATCTGCTGTACATGCTCCTTAACTATATGAATAGAGGGTTCTTCCAAAATAGAGAAATGATCGCTTGGCACATCTACAACTTGAATTTCACCTTCCACCAGCATCCGCCATGATTCCACATAGTCGTAACCTTCCAGAATGTTTGCTGCCTCCCATTGCTGCCAATTCCCCTGCCCTACGTAACCATGTGTTCCGGTAAAACGGGAAACCCTCATCAAGATCCTGCACCAGCTGAAAAAATAGATTATATTTTCCATTATTTATGCTATTATATACAGTGGATTTTATGTTCGGATTACGAGCGTAAATCCACTGTTTTTTATGGTTATCGTACGGAACATAGCACCCTGCTCTTACACAATTTAGAGAAAAATATACCCAAAGGAGTGGTAGAAATGGTACGTGTGTTATTTATTAATGGCGGATCAGAAGGACATATCAACCCGACTATTGGTGTGGTGCAGGAGCTTATTTCGCGTGGCGAAGAGGTAGTATACTTTTGTATTGAAGCTTACCGTGAGCGTATAGAGAAGACAGGAGCTTCAGTACGGACAATTGACGATCAAAAAATCATTAAAGCCTTCATGTCAGGCGGAAGAAATTATCTGCCCGAAAGAATTAACGGTCTTTTGCTTACGGCAGATATAGTCATACCAAGTGTTCTGGAACAGATTGCTGGCGAGCATTTTGATTACATCATCCATGATTCCATGTTTGGCTGTGGACGTATGCTTGCGCAGATTCTTGAGCTTCCTGCAATTAACTCCTGTACTTCCTTTGCGCAGACCCAAGCATCCTTTGATAAAATGCTGGAACAGCCCTCTATGAAAATCCCTGCAGAAATAGCTAAGCCTATATACGATAGATATCACAGCCTGACGGCAATGCTGAAGGAAAAATATAAGGTGGAGATTCATTCTCCTTACGAAGTTTTATGTAATCCTGCACCCCTTACAATTGTTTATACAACCAGGGAATTTCAGCCTGATGGTGACGCATTCGATCAAACTTATAAATTTGTAGGTCCCTCCCTCTCTTCAAGACTAACACAAGCAAACTTCGACTTTACTGCAATCAAGGGAAAAAAACCTATTTACATTTCACTGGGCACTGTTTTTAACCAGGCCATGGATTTCTACAAGCTTTGTTTTGAGGCATTCGGGAACACAGATTACACTATTGTCATGTCAGTCGGGAATAAAACCCCAATTTCTGATTTAGGGGAAATTCCTGAAAACTTCATTGTACAAAATTATGTTCCGCAAACTGAATTACTGAAGCACATCTCATTATTTATTACACATGGTGGAATGAACAGTACCCATGAAGCTCTCTATTACGGGGTTCCGCTAGTCGTAATCCCCCAGAGTGCGGATCAGCCGATAGTTGCCGGGCGAATCGCCAGCATCGGAGCAGGTATTGCCTTGCAAATGCAAAGCTTGACTGCAAATGGGCTGCGTGAAGCGGCAGAGCAAGTGCTGAACCACCCGTCATACAAAAAAGCAGTTGACAATATGAAGGCATCCTTACAATGTTCTGGTGGATATCGCCAGGCTGTTGATGAGATTTTCGGCTTCTTGGGGCGATAGTCGTAGGCGTATAAACCCTTTTTTCACCGGTTATTTCACCAGTTCCTCCAGACTGCCAAATATGGCTTGTGCCGATTTCATCTTGGAGTCATTGCCGACCACACTGAAAAAATTCTGTTCCGTCACCGTCTTCAGCAGTCCGGCATAGTGCCTGATATCTTCCGTTGTTGCCGAGAAGATTTCATTCCGCTCCTGCTGCAGCTCTTCTACGGTAATCTGTTCAAAATAATGCCGGTCCGCCCGCCGCCGGAGTGCGCTGGGACTGAGCGGCTGTTCAAACATCGCCAGGGTGCCGATGATCGCCTGGGTCATCTCCTCCTCATCCGCTTCAAAGCTTTCAGCAAAACGGTAGGCCTGATCGTAGACCTCCAGCGTCTCCTGCAGATTCGGGTCCCGGTAGGATGTGAACAAAAGCACCCCATCTCTGCGCAGGAGCAGGTTCCCGCCATAAGCCCCGCCTTTTACCCGCACCGTGTTCCAGAGGTATGTGAGGCTGAGGATTTTTTTGAGAACCTGCATCTTGCCAGAATAGACATAACCAAGCTTGGTGAAGTCATACCCCTTAACCACATACTGCACCTGGCTTGCGGACATGAATCCTTCGTTACCGGCGTGATTCTGCGCCTTAAGCTTAGGTTGTGGCTCCACCTGCCGGTCCTGGATGTCCAGTTGGGCCAAATGTGCAGCAAACTCTGCATAGATATCTGAGGTTCCAGTCACAGAAAGCGTTAAATTCCGCTTATTGAACAAGGCTGCACAGATCCCCTTTAGGGTGTCTGAGAGCTGTTCGGCCTGAAGATCTATTCCGTCTGCAAGTTCCCGGATAAAACGGTAATAAGCCACTCCGCCGAGCTGTTCTTCGTATGCTCCCGTATCGGAGAAGTAGGACAGCAGACGGCTGGCTGCGATTTCATTGCCTTTCTGGTTCAGGACCGATTCCATATGCGAAGCTTCCCGGCGGACGATTTCCTGCAGCTTGGTGAAGTTATCCAGATTGCTGCCGTAGAGCAGCTCATGAAGCAGCGTCAGCGATTCGCTGATGCTGCCTTCCATTACTTTTATGCGTGCGCTGAATTTGGGCTGATAGCCTGAATGCGAATTTTTATTCGCTCCAAACACCTCATTCTGAAAACGAATCCCCCCGGTTTTGATCCCGATTTCACCCGTGAGTTCTTCAATACTATAAGCGGCGGTCTCCAATTGGCCGAGCGCTCTCGCCAGCAGCACGAGATAAGGAATCTGTTCCGCCGCAAGAACTCCCGTGTCCCAATATAGCTTAATATAGGCAATTTTGTTCGTGGGAATCTCATGGTGAATCAACTTTATCCCTTCCAGCATGTACTCCTGTGTAGGAACTTGAGGAGGAACGCTGCGGTTAATGTCCTGAAGAGACAGCTTCGGGAGCTTGCGCAAATCCTCGGCCGCATCCGGACGGCTCTGCCGGTCCAGCAGATTCTGTGTACGCTGAACAAGCTGCCAAAGCTGTTCCGGGGACAGGGATGCCTTATATTCGGCAAGCTGCCGGCGGATGGACGTTTCCTTTTCGGCTGCCAGGGCAGCAGATGGTTGGAGTATTACTACACTGCAGTGGTCACTGTTCAGCAAATAGGTTTCAATCAGCCGCTCAAAATAACGGTCTGCACATTGTTCCCGGATGGAAGCAAACACGGCTTCATACTCCAAATGGGTTGCTGGTGAGCCATCGTACAGCCAGGACTTCATAACCTCAATATTATAGGTCAGCCCTTTCGGGTATTGGATAAAGTCTGCTTCACGCAGTTCAAATTCTTTACTGTTGACCGCAGCCAGCACCAGCTTCTCATCCAGCCCGTCCGCAGCAAGGCGGCTTAATGTAGTTCGGATCAGGTCCAGAAAAGCATCCTTAGCAGAAGGATTGGAATGGGTTAATGTAATCCCCAGCAGCGGCTGGATCATGCTGTCGGAATAAAAAGCAAAGACGTCTTTGCCCAGACCGCTTTCGAGCAGCGCCCTTTTTAGCGGAGCCGCGTTGCTGTCCATCAACATGTTTTTCAAAATAGCAAAGGCAAGATTCAGTTCCCGGTCCAAGGCTGTTCCGATCACATAGTTCATGCTCAGATAGGTCTTGTCAGCAGCGGTTTCGGTTTCCAGAATGGGGTATTCCGCCGTAAGCTCCGTCATTCCGGTCGGCTGCTGAAGAGGAATGGCTGTATCGAAATCATCGCGGTTGTACGATTTTAGATATTCCTGGTGGATGAACTCCAGCCGCTCTTCGATATTAACGTCTCCATACAGATAAAAATAGCTGTTGGACGGGTGGTAATATTGGCTGTGCGCAGCAAGGAACTGCTCATAGGTCAATGCGGGAATATCCTGCGGATCTCCGCCCGAGGAATACCGGTAAACCGTGTCCGGGTACAGCGACTTTTTGATCAGGTCAATCAATACCGTAACCGGTGAGGAATAGGAGCCTTTCATCTCGTTGTATACCACGCCTTTGTAGATCAGCTCATCCTCCGCATGGTGCAAATCGTAATGCCAGCCCTCCTGTTCAAAAATCTCCTGCTGCCTGTAGATATTCGGCTTAAACACACTGTCCAGATAAACCTCCATCAGGTTGGAGAAATCCTGGTGATTCCGGCTTGCCACCGGATACATGGTCTTGTCGGCAAACGTAAATGCGTTCAGAAACGTCTTCATCGAGCCTTTAAGCAGCTCTACAAACGGCTCCTTTACCGGATATTTATCCGAACCGCACAACACCGAATGCTCTAGAATATGAAAGACTCCCGTACTGTCACCGGGCGGAGTCCGGAAACTTATGCTGAACACTTTGTTGTTATCTTGATTCTGTACAAAAAGCAGCCTCGCGCCGCTTGGCTGATGCTCCATCGTGAATACGGTGGATTCAATTTCCCGGATATATTCCTCATGTACAACTTGAAATCCGGAATAGATCTGGCCTGTTTTTAAGCTGCTCATAGTGTTCCCTCCTATTTAGGGCTGTACCCGACTTCATGAGCTTATCATATTCCGGGTTACCTGTACCATCAGTAGAGAACTTCCTGTATCAATTTCTGCACTCTGACCAGGATTGCCGCGGCCTGTTCACGGACCAGCACCTGCTTGGGATGAAAGCTGCCGCCGTCTCCGGTCATAATCTCATGTTCGTTCACCGCCTGAATCGCCAGGCGGCTGTCCTGCGACAAAGTCGATGTGTCACCAAACTTCACGCGGCCGGCACTTCCGTAGGTGGATAGGCGCGCGGCCTTGGCCACCATTACTGCCGCTTCTTCACGCGTAATGCCGCGGTCCGGTTCGAACTTGCCGGAGGAACGGCTTACAATGCCCAGTTCCACAGCCTTGGCGACAGTGCCGCTGTACCATTTGCCCGGCTTAACATCCGGGAAGCCGGATACCGCCTTGTCCTCAGGAAACTCACGCAGCAGACGCAGAAGCAGGGTCAGGAATTCGGCCCGGGTCAGCTTCTGCTTAGGAGCCAGCACGTTCCCGCTTGCACTGACACCTTGAATGTAGCCATTGCTCAGAGCCGCAGCCATATCTGAACGCGCCCAGACCGCGACTTGCTTAGCGTCGGTAAAAGTGTCCAGCTCCGGGGCGGCAATATGCAGCGCAACCGTTCTTTTCACGATGCCCGGAGCCGCATCCTTGCGGTATTTCGTAATTTCCACAGGATAAACGCCGGGCTTCATACCGGTAAAGGACACTTTTCCCGCGCTGTCGGCTGTCTTGCTAATCCCTTGAAGCGTCACAGTGACCCCCCAGGCCGAGAGGCCGCCAAGCTCGCCGTCCGCTTTTTTGATGTACAGGTCAAACGGGGTATTGGCTGCCGGAAAACCGTTCATCTTCTGGCCATTTTTGAGTTTCCATTCGCTCTGTATTCCATCAACAAGCTCCATATGATCCGCATAGTAGACCAGCAGCTGATCTCTGTCGCCTAGCGTCAGCCTGCCCATGCTCTTATGCGCATATAACCATGAACTGCCGTTGAATACAGCCAGTCTCCATTCTCCCTTGCCGTTGTAACGTCCGTTCTGAATACCCTCGATAGCCGTGAAGGCCGGCCGGGCCGAATCTGTATTCAGCTTATAAGACAGCCCTTTTTTCTGCAAAAATGCCGTTGCCGCCTTCAGAGCGTCCCCGCTGGAGACATAACCCGCAGCAAGGGTGCTTCCCGGCCCTTCGATATAAATGGCAGCCTGGCCTTTATCAGCTTGGTGCAGTCCGCTGTACAGCTGACCCGCCTGCTTGGACAGCAGCTTATATGAGGTCAACGCCAGATACGCCTGCGCAGCAGCCTGAATGTCGGCTCCACCGCCTGCGGTCTGCGCAAATCCTCCATCTGGAAGCATCCGGGACAGCAGATGGTCCAGAACGGAAGTGCCGCCTTCAGCAGCAAAATCTGCTGCATCCATGCCAAGTGAGGATAGAGCAACCACTACCTGCGCCGTGGTCGTCGTTTTCCCGTCGAAACCGCCATCCGGCTGCTGTTTGCCTTTCAGCCACAGCAAGGCAGACTGCACCGGTTCCGCCGTCTGCTCCGAACCGAGCTGCGGGGCTAGTGCCGTGAGTACCCAAGCTGTAGCTGACGGATCTCCCTGCGTCTGTCCGGCCAAGGGCCAGCTGCCATCCGCCAGCTGCATCTTCAGCAGCTGATTGAAGAGCATATCGGGATAACGGTTGGTCCGCTCCAACGATTCGGAATAAGAATTGTTCGATGTCACATACGCGGCGGCTACCGCAGCAGCACCTTCCGTATCGATCCCGGAATGGTTCATGAGGAAAGGATACAGATCGATGCCGGCAATATTGTTGATGCTGCCGCCTGCAGCGCTGTATGCCAGGGCGATACGGGTCAGGTCCGTCACCTTCGCGAACTTGCCCCGCTGCTCCAGAATCTTGTCTGCGGTCTGCTCCAGATATCCCTTGGGCAGACTGGCCCCATTCTTGGCGAAGCCCGGAGCAGCCTCATCCGGGAAGGGCTGCCGGGACAGCAGTATGCCCTGTACTCCTTCCAGGGCGCGCTGCAGGTCCGCCGTGAATACGGCGGTCGTCTTCTTGCCCGCTGCCGGCTCAGCCATAACTGTACCATTCAGCAGCACAAGTAACAGGCATAATGCCACAAGCGTGCTTTTTGTAAGGATATGTCCTAATCGCTTTCGTACCATCTTCGTTCCTCCAGTGTCAATTAATAATAACCTCGCTAGTATAGACGCCGCACAATGGAATTTTGTTCCTCCGTTTAAATACGAAAAGCAGCGGCTCTCCGGGTAAAGGGAAAGTCGCTGCTTTGCTGGTTCTTTATACTATACTCAGAGCCACATTTCACTTTCTTCGGCTAGTCTTTGCAGAGCGTTTATGAAAACACTGGCATGATAACCATCACTGACCGCATGATGAAAGAATTCAGCTAACGCTGGGTATAACTTATAGTTTTTTTCTTTAAATTCTCCATAAGCACACTGATATTTATATTGTGAGTTATACTATAACCTTTTCAATATACCTAAAAACAAGAACCAGCTGCCAGCGGATACTGCTGACAGCTGAACTTCTGCAGAAGAACGCTTGAATTTCGCCTGAAGAACCATCGTATAATTCATCAATAAATGCTAAGCCGGTGAGCGCGGAATACGCTTTTTACCAGGCGACACGGATAATCAGTCCTTTGGGATCGCCTACCTCCAGGTAGGCAGCTTGACCGTTGACATCATCATACGGGAAGCCGTAGGCCAGCCCGTTAATGCTATGGTCATGCCAGAACTTCGCATAATAGTTGGCCGGAGCAGCTTTGTAATAGTTGGCGACATTATTCCAGTTGCTCGTTGTATAGACATGGCGGTTGATCGCAGCAGCCGTTGCGGCATCGGTCAGCGCTCCGTCGCAGCGGAGAATATCCTGGGTGTTGTAGCTGGAATAACCGGCGAAATAGTTGGCATTGGCTCCGCCAGCAGCAAAAGATCCATGTATCGGTGCCAGAATCCGGTAGGGTGCCTGATCCGTAGCTAACGATTTGAAGGCAGACGGCACTTCGTTCTGATATTTTGTAAATAATCCGGCACGGGTTTCCGATTCAAATTCGCCTACCGTTTGGTCAAAAGACCCCGACATGTTCACCAGCCGGTGCTGAATCGGGAAGCCGAAGCCGTCAACGCGGGTAGTATTACCGTGGTAACCGGCGTCATCGACTGTAAATTCCACAAAATCAAAGTAGATATTGCGGTTTGGATCGGTCGGATTATCGACGTTCGGTCCGGCGAAGCCATCGTTATAAGTCTTGATGTACAGTGGTGTGCCTACACTGAGGAACATTCGTCCAGAGGTGATTTTGGGCAGGTTGACCCAGGAAGCTTCGCTGACCTTGTGGTAAATGTTCGCATAATTCACGCCATTTTTGGTCAGATGTCCGGAAGCGTCGTTCAGAGCCGTGGAGATCGGTACAAGATTCCCGTTCAGATCCAGATAACTCCATTGTTTGTTGGCCGGATTAATCCCCAGAACCCCCCAATAGATCTGGCTGTCGGGATATGCCCCGCCGGTCCCATTCATTACTTTTACGGAGATGGAGCCGTTTGGCGCAACAGGAATGGATGAGGCTGGAACAGAATAGATCGAACCGGAAGGATTCGAAGGCGGTGTGGTCGGTGTAGGCCCTGCATTGTAAGTGAACCAGCCCGTGTCATACGCAGGCGTTCCATTATTGTAGGTGAAGAAATAGGTGAGGGCCGTGCCGCTGGCAACCCCCGTCACCGCTTGTTCATAACGGGCTTTGCTGCTGTTGAACGCCATGCGGAGATTCAGCTGTGTGCCATTGTTCACCTTGTAATGCGCATCCACCCAACTTGTGTTCACGGTGGATTTGAACCAGATTGTTGCCGTGGTACCCGACAAATCGACACCTTGCGTGTAATCGGCGGCCTCAGCCTTGGAGCCGAACAGCGGGAAACAGGAGATCAGCAGCAGGAGCGCGAGCACAGACATTAGCCATCTTTTTCTCATCGCAATCTACCTCCATTAAATGGTTTAGGTTCAATCACGCACCATAAATGTATGCGTTTTCAACTATGATTATAGTATTCCTGCTGCCCTTTTAGTAGGATCAGAATTTCGGTTTTTGTCCCCACATTTTGGGTGAAACGATTTGATAAAGAGGATTACCGCAACTTTTGCTGCAAAAAAAGAAAAAAGCCTTAATTCTCCAGAGCTCAGGAGTCTTAAGGCTTTTATATCGTACTTTTACTTTTACCAATGCTTCGCAATAAAGGTGTCGCGTCCGGATTGCTCGCGGTCCTCTTTATAGTGCTTCGGATTCTTTTTGTGATAGTCCTGATGATATTCTTCCGCCCGGTAAAAGCGCGGCGCCGGCAGAATTTCCGTCACCACCGGACCCTCAAATCTCCCGCTGGCCGCAACCTGTTCGCGGGAGGCCAAGGCGGCCAGGCGCTGCTCCTCATTATAGTAGAATACCGCTGTACGGTATTGGGCGCCTCTATCCTGAAACTGTCCGCCGTCATCCGTCGGATCGATTTGCGGCCAGAACAGCTCCAGCAGCCTGGAGTATGGGAACACGGCCGGATCATAAGTGATCTGCACTACCTCATAATGACCTGTCGTTCCGGTTTTGACCTGCTCATAGGTCGGGTTCTCTACCGTTCCCCCGGCGTAGCCGGAGACAATCCCATGAATTCCGGGCAGCTCCTCAAAAGGTGTCACCATGCACCAGAAGCAGCCTCCGGCAAACATTGCCTGTTCCATAACCTGTATCCCTCTCCCTGCCTATCATCTGCCATACTAGTAACGTATGTTATGAAGATAAGGCTAAATGTGACTAAAGTCAATTTGAGGGATTCACTGCAGATGAATAAATGCCGGCAATAACCTCCAGCGCCTTGATCCCCTCGCCCGCGTCAATCCAGAATTTCCGCCCTTCTCTGACGTGCTTGTAGAAGTCCAGAATTAACCGCTGATGGCTGGTTCCCCAGTAGGATTTGCCTTCAACCGCCGTGGATGCGGGCTCAGTCAGCAGTTTTTCATGGCCGTCTTTCCAGAGAAACAGGCAGTCCCGGCGCAGAAGGAGCGTGCCTTGCTCAAAGACAAACTCCATTTCTACCGGAGAATTCACGCAATACGCATTCGTACCATAAAAAAGTCCCCGGACATTATTCTTGAAAATAATGCAGGCATGTGCCGTATCCTCCACTTCGATGACTTCATTCAGCACATCGGTGGTCACACTTCCGGTGACGGAAGCAATCTCGCCCCCGAACCATTGCAGCAGATCAAGGGTATGGATTGTCTGATTAATCAGCACTCCGCCGCCTTCGGTAGCCCATTTGCCCCGCCAGCCGCTCTCCGTATAATAGTCTTCGCTCCGGTACCAGGTTACAATCCCCTTCATGCAGATGAGCCGGCCCAGAATCCCGGAATCAATGGTCTCTTTGATCCGGATGGAAGGGTTATTGTAACGGTTTTGAAAGACAATGCCCAGCTGTCCCTGGCTGGCCGCTACCACTTCCTGGATACGCCGGGCAGAGGGAACATCCAGTGCGACGGGCTTCTCTGTTAGAACATGATGGCCTGCCTCAAGAAACTCCGCTGCCATCGGTGCATGCAGATGATGCGGCGTGCATAGGTGGACAATGCCGATATCCGTTCTCCCCAGAAGCTGCTTGTAGTCTGTTAACGCCTCACAGCCGTAATTTTTGGCTGCTTCGGCTGCCTTTACAGCATCTGTGTCGGCAACGGCCATCAGCCGGGCGCCTTCCATGGATTGAATCGCCTTGGCGTGCAAGGGAGCAATTGCCCCGCACCCGATGATGGCTGCTCCTATTGCGCTCATCCAATTCACCTTCCGCTTTGATCTGTCTTCTGACCGGCTATCTGAGTATATCCGGGGTGAGGTTCAGCGCCTGGGATTGCGCCGTAAGACACAGCTCCGCAGCTTTGAACACATGGGCCTGGGTCATCGCCAGCTCTGTTCGCTCCAAGCAGTCCAGAATCAGTTCTCCAAAGAAAGGAAAACCTACCTTCCCGTCCACCTGCTCATAATGCTCGCCTTCCCCATCCACCCAAAATACATGATCCGGTGTGTTCGACCGGGCAATATCGCTGTATTTGCGCAGCTCCATGTACCCTTCGGTTCCCATGATAATGGTCCGGCCATCTCCCCATGTGCCCAGCCCCGCCGGGGTAAACCAGTCCACGCGGAAATATTGGGTCGTCCCATTGTCGCCTACCAAGGTCGCATCGCCGAAATCCTCCAGCTCCGGGTAAGCCGCGTTATTGTAGTTGGCAACCTTGCTGTGCAGCACTTTAGCATCGCGGCAGTTCCCATAGTAGAGGAACTGCTCAATCTGGTGGCTGCCGATATCACAGAGGATGCCGCCATACTTCTCGCGCTGGAAGAATCATTCAGGACGGCTGGGCGCATTTAGACGGTGCGGTCCCATCCCGATCAGTTGCAGCACCCGGCCGATAGCGCCCTGACGGATCAACTGCCCGGCGTAGACCGCACTTTCCACATGCAGCCGTTCGCTGAAGTAGCACATATATTTGCGTTTGGTCTTCTCTGACTGCAACCGTGCCGCTTCAAGCTGCTCCATCGCGGTAAACGGAGCTTTATCCGTAAAATAATCCTTCCCGTGGGCCATTACACGCAGGCCCAGCGGCCCCCGCTCGGAAGGCACCGCCGCTGCCGCCACCAGGCGGACCTCCGGGTCTTCAAGGACTTCTTCAGCGGATCTGGCCACCCGGACCCCCGGATAGGCGGCAATAAAGGCTTTGACCTTTTCGGGGTCAGGATCATATACCCATTTCAGTTGCGCACCGGCTTCCACCAGCCCGTTGCACATGCCATAGATGTGACCATGGTCCAACGCGATGGCTGCGATTACGAATTCACCCGGCCCAACCACCGGTTTGGCCTCATGCTTGGGCGCATAATTCATTCCGTCTTTGCGGCTCATCCTTCTTCCTCCCCCGTCTTCAGTTATAGCAGTGTGTGCAGATAGTCCAGGCTGATCTTCAGGCTCTCGAACGGATCGTGGCGGCAGACATCCTGCTCAACGACAAACCACTCGACCCCGGTCGGGCGAGCCATCCTCATATAGATTCAGCCTGCTGATAATCACCGCTGCTTCCTGGCGTGTAATTAGATCATTCGGACGAATCTTGCCTTCATAGCCTTTAATATAACCTGCTGACATTGCTTTGGAGAACTCAGCATACGCCCAGTCCGTCTTCGGCAGATCACTGAAAGTGGCTGGTTTGCTCGTCCTGATGTCCCATATCCGGTTAGCAAACGTGATAAATTCCGCTCTCGTAATTTCCTGATCTGGCCTTACCGAGCCGTCTTCAAATCCTTTCAGCCATCCATGCTGCAACCAGCGTTCAATCTGCTTCTGGGCCCAGTGCCCTTCATAATCCGTGCTGTTTCCGTCATACGCTGCCGAGACATTCCCAAGTGTACCGAATGCAAGACTCAGGCCCAATCCCACGGCCATGACCCCTCTGAATTTCATTCCCACAATCATTCCCCCTAAAGTGCATCGAGTACTGAATTTTTCTCCAAACAATTCTAGTGTATATGATTAAGAATTAATTGGGAATCGTTGCGAATATGTCTTCATGTTTTCAACACAAAAACAGCCCCGGCAGCAGCCAGAGCCATTTCATTTGAACACTTTAGCTTAAATAATATGTCTGTACACCATAAAAAACATCATCACAATCAGCACGACCATCAGCAGCAGGCTCATGGTGCGCAGCTTTGCAGTGTGGGCAGTAACATCACGGTTCTCCCGCATTCCGGCTGCGGCCAGGCGCAGCGGCTTGCCCATAATCCCGCCCAGGGCGAACATCGCGAGAAGCAGCACTACCACGACAACCATCCAGGCTACGGTATAATCCCCCTTCGAGATCATATAACCGCCAGTCAGCAGTTGAACAACCAGCCCGTATTGAGCGAAGCGGTTAAAGCCGCCAATTGCACTCAGTGTTCCCTCCTTGGCCGGAGCGGACAGCTTTGCCGTGCTGCTCAGAATAAACGGCAGAACCAGATAGAAACCAAGTGCCAGTGTCCCGATCATATGTAAGAAAAAGAAAATCCGATCCATACTATACTCTCCTCACTTTTCGCTGTGATATAAGTTACATTATTATTATACCCAACCACATAGCAGATGAAAAGAAAGCCCTCATTTCTTAATAGCAAATGAGGGCTTCTATATAAGCTGAACTTAAAAAAATCATAAAAAGGTAGGAGTGCGGAGGGGAAGTTTGGAACTGTAGGAGCGTATGCGTCCGCCTTTGTCTGCGGATTTCCACCGCGAACAGCGGTACAAATCAAGAAATCTGCAGACAACAGCGGCCGGAAGTCCAAACATTCACCGCAGTTACGACCAGTACCTAATATGAAAATCTAAAGTTCAACTTATATAGCCAGAACTTAGATTGTAACTACTGCAGTAATCGCACGTATTGAATCGGCAGACTTATCCAGGGCCGCTTTCTCTTCCGGCGTCAGCTCCAGCTCATAAATCTTCCCGATGCCATCCGCACCCAGCAGCGCCGGAACTCCCATGAACAGACTATCATAGCCGTATTCCCCTTCAAGCAGGGCGATCACAGGAATAATCCGTTTCTTGTCCTTCAGTATCGCTTCTGCCATCTGCACCAGCGAAGCCGCAGGCGCATAATAGGCGCTGCCGTTGCCGAGCAGGCTGACGATTTCACCGCCGCCGACACGCGTGCGCTGTAGAATCTCGGCAATCCGCTGTGCAGGAATCAGCGTCTCAATCGGAATGCCGCTGACACTGGAATAACGGACCAGCGGAACCATGTCATCCCCGTGGCCGCCCAGCACAAAGCCGCGCACATCCTCCACAGACACGTTAAGCTCCTGTGCGATGAAGGTACAATAACGCGCGGTATCCAGCACGCCGGATTGGCCAATGACGCGGTTCTTAGGAAAGCCCAGCGTCTTGTAGGCCACATAAGTCATAGCATCTACCGGGTTGCTCAGAATGATGACAATGGATTCGGGAGCGACCCGCTTCACATTCTCACAGACTGATTTCACGATGGAGGCATTCGTATTTACGAGATCATCGCGGCTCATGCCCGGCTTGCGGGCAACGCCCGCCGTGACAATCACAACATCGGAATCCGCCGCATCCTCATAGCTTGAGGTTCCCGTAATCTGGCTGCTGAACCTCAGCACAGGACCGGCCTCCAGCATGTCCAGCGCCTTGCCTTTGGTCGGATTCTCAAGCTGGGGAATATCCAGCAGCACCACGTCGCCGAGCTCCTTCTGTGCAATCATAAGCGCCGTGGTAGCACCGGTAGCACCGGCGCCCACGACAGTAATTTTATTGCGTTTGATGGCCACTCGTCATCCTCCTGAAAGATTGATCGGCTTACAGATGCTTGATGATTTCGTCGGCAAACGCCGAGCATTTTAGCTCCGTCGCGCCTTCCATTTGGCGGGCAAAATCATAAGTAACCGTCTTGTTGTTGATCGCTGTGCTCATGCCTTTATAGATCAGGTCAGCCGCTTCCTGCCAGCCCAGATGCTCCAGCAGCATTACCCCGGACAGGATCACCGAACCCGGATTCACTACGTCCTTGTCGGCATATTTCGGAGCAGTACCATGAGTAGCTTCAAAAATAGCGTGCCCGGTAACATAGTTGATATTCGCTCCCGGAGCGATGCCGATGCCGCCAATTTGCGCAGCTAGCGCGTCGGACAAATAGTCGCCGTTCAGATTCAGCGTAGCAATCACATCGAAATCGGTTGGACGGGTCAGCACCTGCTGCAGGGCGATGTCCGCAATCGCATCCTTGATGATAATTTTGCCGGCCGCTTCCGCTTCCTTCTGAGCCGCATTCGCCGCAGCTTCACCGTCACGTTCCTTGATGGCATCATATTGGTTCCAGGTGAAGACATGCTCGCCGAACTCTTGCTCAGCTACTTCATAACCCCAGTTCTTAAACGCGCCTTCTGTGAATTTCATGATGTTGCCTTTATGAACCAGCGTTACGCTCTTGCGTCCGTGCTTAATGGCATATTCAACCGCAGAGCGAACCAGACGCTTGGAGCCTTCCGAGGATACCGGCTTGATGCCGATACCGGATGTTTCCGGGAAGCGGATTTTGTTCACGCCCAGCTCTTGCTGCAGGAATTCGATCACTTTCTTCACTTCGGCAGAGCCTTCCTTATATTCGATGCCGGCATAAATATCCTCCGTATTCTCACGGAAAATAACCATGTCCACCAGCTCAGGATGCTTCACCGGCGAAGGAACGCCGTCGAAATAGCGGACCGGACGCAGGCACACATACAGATCCAGCTCCTGGCGCAGCGCTACGTTCAAGGAGCGGATGCCTCCGCCGATTGGCGTAGTCAGCGGTCCCTTGATCGCCACAATATATTCACGGATCGCCTCCAGCGTATCATTCGGCAGCCATTCACCATATGTATTGAAGGCTTTTTCACCGGCAAATACTTCGTACCAGGCAATCTGCTTCGCACCGCCGTAAGCCTTGGCTACTGCAGCATCCAGCACCCGTTTGGAGGCTTTCCAAATGTCGCGGCCTGTACCGTCACCCTCAATGAACGGGATGATCGGATGATCCGGAACGAGCAGCTTGCCGTCTTCGATTGTAATTTGTTCGCCTTCTGTCGGCAGATCGTATTTTTCCAGTTTCAACATTTATTGATATCCTCCTAATAGTTTTGAGTTTGGTTTATATTTCATTCTACTAAAGGGGTATAGCGGCCGCAAGGGCCGCTTTATCTCTCGTCAACCGGAATGTACTTTTGTTCGGACAAACCTGTGTATTCTGCACGCGGACGGATAATGCGGTTGTCTACATATTGCTCCAGAATATGTGCGGTCCATCCCGAAGTGCGGCTGATTGCAAAAATCGGCGTAAAAAGCTCCCGGTCAATGCCAAGCTGCGTGTAAACCGAAGCCGAATAAAAATCCACATTAGGCTTAAGTCCCTTCTGCCCTGTGATCAGCTCCTCGATCTTGACCGACATGTCGTACAGCGTCGTGTCATTCTTCATCATTCCCAGCTCGTAGGACATCTTCATAAGATGCTTGGCGCGCGGATCGCCGTTCTTGTAGACACGGTGTCCGAAGCCCATCACCTTCTCACGGCGTTCCAGCTTGCCCCGGATATACGGCTCCACGTTATCCAGACTGCCGATCTCCTCCAGCATCTTCATCACGGCCTCATTCGCCCCGCCATGCAGCGGTCCCTTAAGCGCGCCGATGGCCGAAGTTACTCCGGAATAAATATCGGAGAGCGTGGCTACAGTTACCCGGCCGGCAAATGTGGAAGCGTTCAGCTCATGATCAGCATGGAGCACAAGCGCGGCGTCCAGCGCTTTGATGGATATGATATCCGGTTGTTTGCCCCACAGCATATACAGGAAATTCTCGGCAAGCGAGACACCATCTCTTGGCGCAACAGGCTCCAGACCCTTGCGAATCCGGGACAGTGCTGCGACCACCGTCGGAATCTGCGCCTGCAGCTTCACAGCCTTGATTTCATTCGCTTCACGGCTCATGTCGTCTGCCGCCTCGTCGTACAGAGCAAGGCTGGATACAGCCGTACGCAGCGCCGCCATCGTGTTGGCTTCTTTGGGATACAGCTTCATTTGCGCAATTACCTGCTCCGGGATCTTGGCAAATGCGCTAAGATCGCGCTGCAGCGCGTGCAGCTCGGGAGTCGTCGGAAGATTGCCGAACCACAGCAGATATGCGGTCTCTTCGAAGGTGGCATTTGCCGCAAGATCATCAATATCGTAACCACGGTAAGTGAGTACGCCGTCCACAATCGAACTGATCGAGGAGGTAGCGGCAACGATGCCTTCCAGTCCTTTAGTAGCTGTCATGGTATATCTCTCCTTTGCCAACAAGAGTATAAAAGCCGTTTTAAGCTCATGAAAACATTTACATTTTAAGGTATCATAACTTTCTAAAAATAATCGAAATGAGCTCCTACAGAGAATGCAACGAAATTTTAGCTTTGAACCTTTCATAATCATACCGGATTTTGACGGTTATGTGAACAACGTGGAAGCTTTACACCGCATTAAATGATTTTATCGGAGAGATAGAAAAAAACTTCTGGCTATTCTGATTCATGATTGCGCTTTCAGGTTATATGGAGCGGCGTTCAACATCTGTTAGTCTTTATATCCAAGCTATGAATATATATAAGACGAGCCGTTTTTCGGGGCGCTGGCAGCCTTACCTGGAGGGGATAAATTGATGGACTCATTGGTATTAAAAAGAGTGCTGCGCGGCCTGTGGGTCGTCCTCGCCGCCGCGTCGCTGCTGCTTGCGGTATATGTGCTGCTGCCGCTGGTCTACCCGCTGCTGCTCGCCTATCTGCTCGCCTACCTGATCCATCCGCTGGTGCTGATCCTCAGAGGCTTCAAGCTTCCGCACTGGCTGGCCGTATCCTTGTCGCTGCTGTTCTATATCGGGGGCACCCTGCTTGTGCTAACCGCGCTGATTACAAGGCTTGTCAAGGAGCTGATCGTGCTGCTCCAGACCTTTGATCTTCACACCGATAAGTGGCGGGAGCTGCTGTTGTCCGTCAGCCGCAATGCCAGCATTCAAAATATAATTAACCAAATTAACCAGTTCTACCACGACAACCCGAATTATCACGCCACTATTGACAGCAATATCAGCCGGACTACGGAAACGGTGGGCCAGGCCGTGACACAGCTCATCACCGGATTCTTCAACATGATCCTGAAGCTGGTCTCCGCCCTGCCAAGCATAGGCACTATTCTTGTCGTCGTAGTTTTATCCGCTTTTTTTCTCAGCACCGGCTGGGAGCGGCATAACGCAAAGCTGAATTCGCTTGTGCCCGCGCCTATGCGGAGGCCGGTGGCCGATATTTGGGAAGGTCTGCGCAAAGCGCTGTTCGGCTACCTGCGGGCGCAGCTCGTGCTCATATCCATTACAGCCGTTATTGTCATCATCGGCCTGCTGCTGCTGGGTGTGGATTCCGCCTTCGCCATCGGACTGACCATCGGCATGGTCGATCTGTTCCCTTATCTCGGCGTAGGCATTGTGCTGCTCCCTTGGGCGGTGTACTCCTACATGACCGGCAATCTGGCGCTTGGCATCGGGCTGTCAGTGCTCTATGCCGTGATCCTGATCACCCGCCAGGTGCTCGAACCGAAGGTGCTTGCCAGCAGCATTGGCCTTGATCCGCTCGCCATGCTGATCGGCATGTACGCAGGCATGCAGCTATTCGGCATGCTTGGCCTTCTCCTCGGTCCGGTGATACTGGTCGTCCTCGACGCCTTCAACCGGGCCGGCGTCTTCCGCGCGCTGCGCAGCTACATCGTCAGCGGCAGACTGCATTAGCTTTCGGCATCTGTCAAGCAATGCAAAATAGGCGTTCTGCTGCATCATCTGCAGTAGAACGCCCGGCGGCACTTTCACCTTATCTGCGGTAAAAGGTGAAGGTGCCGTTTTTCATTTTTTTCTCAATCCACTTCAACAGAAAAACCCGGTACAGCGGCCGGGTCAGCGGAAACACCAGAGTAAAGCCGACGATATCCGTCACGAATCCTGGAAGAATCAGCAGCAGGCCGCCAAAAAATATGCACAGGCCGTCCAGCATGGTCCGTCCCGGAACCCGGCCTTCCTGCATCTGCGTCTTGCTGTCCAGCAGCACCTTCTTGCCTTCGAACCTCATCATTAAGAAGCCGATCACGGAGGAAGCCAGCATGAGCAGCAGCGTTTTGGGCGCTCCCAGAAAACCTGCCACATAAATAAACCCGAATAATTCCACGGCTGGGATAATAAATAATGCAGCCCACAGCCATTTGCTTCTTATCATTCTGCTCCTCCTTCTTTCCTTAGCGCCATCGTTATGGCGTAAAACAATTCCGGCAGCACCCGGTCCAGCCTAACAGGCCTCCAGTCCATATTTAGCCACACATGACTCGTTGAGCCGGTAACGAGCAGCTCTCCGGGCAACTGCTCAAGGCCCGTCGCTATAGAAAGCTCCGCAAGCGCAGCAGCAGCTGAACTCTTGCCCGCTTCCGGCTCTGCCAGCCTCCGGATTTCATATTCGTATACCACCCTCAACGCCGAGAAGGTCGTAAGCCGCGCATATACGGCGATAAGATCATCATAGCGCGCCGGACTTTTAAATTGCAAATCTGCGGACGTGACAGGCAGAAGCACCCCCATGCTCTCAAGCGTTCGGTAGGCAAAACCCAGCTCACGGAACATCTCGGTGCGTCCAGTCTCAAACCAGCTCAAATAATTGGCATGATACACCACACCCATTTGGTCGGTTTCCTGATATCGTACACGAAAGGCAGTGCCATGCCAGCGGCTGGTCAATACCGGATTACGTGATTCCATCTGTAAATGCCCCTTTCTGTATTAAAAGCCCTCCGGTACTACTTAAGCCCCGGTCCCCTTCGAAGCTACGGGCAGCGGGATGCTGCCCCGCGTGCTTCGGGCTACATAGAAAAGCAAAAGCGCTCCCACAGATGAGCTAAGCATGCAGGACAGATTCATCAGTCCCACACCGCCTTGTTCCAGCAAAATTCCGTTCAGCAGATTCCCCAGAATCCCCGCAAAGCCGGAGAACACAATATTGAACACGCTTTGGCCTGTAGCCTGCATCTCCGGTAACGTAATCTGGGACACATATTCGACCGCAGCGATATAAAAGAGCCCAAAGGACAAGCCGTGCAGCACCTGCACAGCAACCATCACCACGGGACTCGGAAAGGCTACCTGAATTCCCCACCGCAGCACATAGATCAGCGCCCCCAGCAGCAGTGTGCGCTCCCTGCCCAGCTTTCTGATGATCTTGGAGGCATACAGCATGGAGGGAACGTTAGTTACGGAAGCGATGAAGAGCGCAATTCCGGCATAGCTTGTTGAACCCCCGACAGATTGAAAGGCCAGTACAAAGTATGTGCCAAAAGCCGTCATCGTCTGGTTCACCAAAAAGCTTCCGCCGAGAAAGGCCAAAAAGATTTTGTTGCCCAGCAGCTTTTTGATCCCGTTGGAGAACGACTGGCTCATCATGCGGTTCTCTTCCGCCTCCTTAGGCAGGGTGAGCGCAAGAATGACAGCAACGCCATTGAGTAGCAGATACGGCAGCCAGATCGTGGACACGGAAAAATGCGATACATACTGCGACCCCACAAAGGCGCCTACGGCCGCTCCTATGCTCATCATCATCCGGATGCTGCCATAAGTGGCCCCAGCCTGATTCGCCGCTGCAATGGCGTAAGAATCGGCTATAGGAGCTTGTGTAGATGAGAAGATGGTTGCCACCGTGTAGACCACCAGCAATACGATGAAATATTCCGATTGGTACAATGTTGCCAGCACCGCCGGCACTGCCACACTCAGAATAAGTACAAGCCGGGTCTGATTATAACGGTCGGAAATGACTCCCCAAAGAGGCTGAATACAGATCGCAATCAGTGTGCCCGTCGCCATCAGCATACCAATTTGGCTGCTGTCCAGTCCATTATGCTTCAAAAGAAGCGTAAGATACGAGCCAAACGAGCCGCCGGCGAGTCCCAAAAAAAGATAAAATCCGCGCAGATTAAGCATTTTTTTCATTTGTGCGATAGGTCCTCTCTATTCCTTTTTAACGGAATACCCATACTTCAAATCCATCTGCCGCATTTAATAGAGCAGCAAACTATAAATCCTTATATCGTAAAGGCGGTGGATCTGTGAGCAAAACTGATCTTTCTAAGCGCACCCGGCCCTGTGTCACGGCTAAAGCCCATAAGAACAAAGCTCAAAGCACCGGTTTTGGCTGGGTCTCCAGCAACTGGAGCGGATATGCCATCTCCGGCAAAAAGGGCGCCTTCAGACAAATATCCGGCGATTGGATTGTCCCTTTTATCAAAGCCACTTCCAAAACTGCTTATTCCTCAGCCTGGATTGGCATCGACGGCTTCAAGAACAGCAATCTGATCCAGACGGGAACCGGCCATGAATCCATTAACGGGGTAGTCCACTATTACGCCTGGTGGGAAATCCTCCCTGCTGCGGAAACGGTAATCCCGCTGCCTGTCTCGCCAGGGGACCATATGCGGGCTTCCATCACCAAGGAGAGCAGCGGCAAATGGCTCATCACCCTCCGCAATCTCAGCAAGCAATGGACCTTCCGCACATTCCAGCGTTACACCGGACCGCAATCCTCCGCAGAATGGATTATGGAAGCTCCCCAGGTGGGAGGCAAGATCGGAGCACTTAGCAAAATGACTGCCACCAGATTCTTCCGCTGCAGTGTGAACGGCAAAAGCCCAAGGCTGACGCCTGCCGACAGCGGAATCATGGTCCAGAACAAGATTACGGTAGCCGTGCCTTCCAGTCCCAGTGCAAACGGTGATGCTTTTAATGTCAAACGAGTCTATCGTAAAGGAAAACCTCTGGTTCACTCCAGAAGCCCTATTTTTGTCCGGTCCTAATTGTACTGTTCCCAAAACTCTCAATTCAATATATAACAATTCTGAAATGTGAACTACACACCACATAAAAGGTGGGTGCTTCTTGGTCAATAGAGCTGCTGCTCCAAGTTAATCCAAGCTTAGAGGATAGTTCCTATCCCGATCAGTGCAATTTACATTGCTAATTTCAGAAGATTTACAGCCGCATTCCTATCTCTGTCGTGTTGTGAACTACATTCCGGACATGTCCATTCACGGACAGCAAGGTTTTTCACTTCTGCATTTTTGTATCCACAGCAGGAACATAATTGGCTGCTTGCATAGTTTTTTGGCGCAATCATCACTGTTCTTCCGTACCACTTTGCTTTATATTCGAGCATCGCTCGAAACATGCTCCACGATACTTCAGAAATGGCTTTAGCTAATTTGTGATTCTGCATCATGTTCTTTACACGTAAGTCTTCCATCACGATCACTTGGTTATCGCGTATCATTTGAGTTGACGTTTTGTGCAAGAAGTCTTTACGCTGATTGGCTATTTTTTCATGAAGCTTGGCAACCTTCAATCTTGCTTTAGCTCGGTTATGGCTCCCTTTCTTCTTTCGCGATAAGTCCTTTTGCAGCTTGGCTAGTCGTTGTTCAGATTTACGTAGATGTTTCGGATTGGCGATCACTTCACCACCCGAAGTCACCGCAAAGTCTTTCAATCCTAGATCAACGCCAATCTTGTTTTCTGTTTCTGGCAAAGGGGCTATCTCTGTTTCTACCAATACGGATGCAAAGTATTTTCCTGATGGTGTCTTGGATATCGTGCAGGATTTGATTCGCCCCGTAAATGGACGATGTACCTTGATACGAATTCTTGTCTTTAGCTTCGGAATTTTTATCGTTCCATCTTTAATGACTATCGTTCCGTTTTGATTGTTCGTTTTGAAGCTATTATTGTTCGTCTTCTTGCTTTTGAATTTAGGGGAGCCCATGCTCTTATCTCGAAAAAAATTCTTATAGGCTTTCTCAAGGTTGAGCTGAACGTTTGCTAATGCAAGGCTGTCCACCTCTTTCAGCCACGGGAATGCTTTTTTGTACCTAGCAGGTGTATTATGGAGCATTTTCTCCGTTTGTTTATAGTGTTCGATCTTATCCGCAAGCATTTTGTTGTAGATAAAACGGACACATCCGAACACCTTTGCTAGATATCGTTGTTGCTCATGGGTGGGATAGATCCGGTATTTATACGCTTTAAGTACTGACAATGCCACGCAACTCCTTTCCAGGAATTTACGAGTTCATTATAGCACGAACGTTCGTATGTAAGGATGCTGAATTTCGATAAGAAAGACCGTTGCCATTCATCCCACCATTTTAGAAATAGGGAAATTCTGATGGTTAAAACAGCCCGCAAAACCATCCGGGTGCCGACTGACGCATCGCCACAGAAGATGATTATGGGGCTGGCATAAGAATTGACAGAGCAGCTTAACATTTAAAAAAGCAATGGCATCTTGCACCATTGCTTTTTTGAATTCAGTCAAATATGGCAAAGAGCATTTTTCCCAAGATTAGCCCGCAGGAATAGTGTCTACTTTTACCAGGTTAGTGGAGCCGGAGCGTCCGAGCGGGATACCTGCTGTAATGACAACAAGATCACCTGCATTAACCAGACCGGATGCTTTACCGCCTTTAACAGCAGTTTCCAGCAGTTCGTCTGTTGAAGTGGCTTCAAGACCGTGAACCGGAGTTACGCCCCATACGAGAGCCAGTTGACGCATTGTTCTTTCTTGAGTCGTCACCGCGATGATCGGCGATTTAGGACGGTATTTGGAAACCACACGTGCTGTGTGTCCTGTTACAGTTGAAGAAATGATAGCTTTAGCATTCAGATCCAGAGCGGAAATCGCTACGGATTGGCTAATCGCTTCAGTTACTGTTGTTTCTTGAGCAATCTGCTGCTTCATGAAGATTTCACGGTGGTTCAGAGCAGATTCAGCTTTCTCAGCAATGCGGGACATGGTGAGAACGGATTCTACCGGATATTTCCCGGCAGCAGTTTCACCGGACAGCATGATTGCATCTGTTCCGTCAAAGATAGCGTTCGCTACGTCACTCGCTTCAGCGCGGGTAGGACGCGGGTTGCGCTGCATGGAATCCAGCATTTGTGTAGCTGTGATAACCGGTTTGCCGGCGATGTTGCATTTTTGAATCATCAGCTTTTGAGCCAAAGGCACATCTTCAGCAGGGATTTCCACGCCAAGGTCGCCGCGGGCAACCATCAGGCCGTCGGAAGCTGCCAGAATTTCATCAAGGTTGTCAACACCTTGCTGGTTTTCGATTTTGGAAATGATTTGGAT
The DNA here is from genome assembly GCF_054483875.1 of Paenibacillus sp. BAC0078. Lineage (NCBI taxonomy): Bacteria > Bacillati > Bacillota > Bacilli > Caryophanales > Paenibacillaceae > Paenibacillus > Paenibacillus sp. BAC0078. Next base: position 196,565 of record NZ_JBTLRW010000002.1, on the reverse strand, counting down.
GTGGGAAGCATTGTGCTTCTCAAGCAGTGCACGGATTTCCTGAACGTCGCTGGCTTTGCGAACGAAGGAAGCGGCGATAAAATCGATGTCCTGTTCGATCCCAAAAATGATATCGTTGGTGTCTTTTTCCGTAATGCCCGGCAAGGAGATGGCAACTCCTGGTACGTTAACGCCTTTTTTGCTCTTGATTGTACCACCGTTAACAATGCGGGTCTTGATTTCTGTGCCTTGAATGTCAACAACGGTAAGTCCGATAAGACCATCGTCGATGAGGATAGTCGATCCTACTTGAACATCGTTAGGAAGGTCGCTGTACGTGACAGAGATACGGTTTTGGTTGCCAAGGATTTCTTCCGTAGTCAATGTCAGGTACTCATCCTGAACCAGTTCAATCGGTTCTACTTCCAGCTTGCCTGTGCGAATTTCTGGTCCTTTGGTGTCGAGCAGGATAGCAACAGTCTTACCAAGCTCCTGGGAAGCCTGACGGATCGTTCTGATCCGGCTGCCGTGCTCTTCAAAATCGCCGTGGGAGAAGTTCAGACGGGCTACATTCATACCGGCCAAAATCAATTTTTTGATGTTCTCCAACGATTCGCTTGCAGGACCAATCGTACATACAATTTTACTTTTCCGCATTAGGTTTTCCTCCGTTTTTTCGTTCTCTCTGTCTCACTTTTTCCAACTACAAAATCTACTATAAGGCTTGTCATTTGCATAGGAACTTTATCACATGAACCTTTAACTTCGCCCTTATGAATATTACTGCAACTTGGAAACAAAATCAATGTTGAAGCATGTTTTCATTGTAAATTAACGTCGAATTTTCAAAGAAAGCGCACAAAATAAAATAACCCCGCAAATTGCACGGGATTATTTTCACGCCAATAAAAGTAATCTGCTTCCAGTTTCATCTATGGACTAAAAAAGCGAATTTATGTGTGAAAGTGCAAACGAACAAAGCCTGCATCCGGTAAAATACAGGGCCTACTCCACGCTCTGCACTTCTTCTTCCTCTTCTCCTTCTTCTGCGGCAACGAACTCTGTTCCGCCTTCGGCAAACTTACCGATTTTGCGGAATTTCAAATAACGGTCCTCTTTGAGTTCAGCACAGTCCATAGCCGACAGCTCCTGCAAATGACGCCATACGGCATCCTTGATTGCCGCCGCCGTTGCCTCGTAATCACGGTGGGCGCCGCCTCTCGGCTCAGGCACAATCTCCTCAATAACTTCCATATCCAGCAGGTCGGCTGCCGTAATCTTCATGGCTTCTGCGGCCTGCTCCGCCTTAGAGGCATCCTTCCAAAGGATAGACGCCGCTCCGTTCGGGGAGATTACCGAATAAATCGCATGCTCCAGCATGAGTACACGGTTGCCTACAGCCAAAGCCAGCGCTCCGCCGCTGCCGCCTTCACCGATCACAATAGAGATCACAGGGACAGCAAGCTGGGACATCTCATACAGGTTTCTGGCAATTGCCTCGGACTGGCCTCTTTCCTCTGCCGTATTGCCGGGGTAAGCCCCCTTGGTGTCGATAAAGGTAATGACCGGACGGCCGAACTTCTCGGCCTGCTTCATCAAACGAAGCGATTTGCGGAACCCTTCAGGATGCGCGCTGCCGAAGAAACGCGCAATATTGTCCTTCGTATCCTTGCCGCGCTGCTGGCCGATTACTGTTACGGGAACTCCGTTCAGCTTGGCGATACCGCCAACTACAGCAAGATCATCACCGAACAGACGGTCGCCATGCAGCTCAATATAATCAGTAAAAATCAGCCCCATCAGATCAAGCGAGGTAGGACGGCTGTGATGCCGTGCCAGATGCATCTTCTGCGAAGGCGATATATTGGAATAAATCTCATCCTCTAGCACGCGGTAGCGTTCCTCAAGCCGGGCGACCTCATCGCTGAAATCAATCCCCTTCTCTTCGCCGAACTGCTTCAGCTCAGCAATTTTCTTGCGCATTTCCAGTAGAGGCATTTCAAAAGGCAACTCTCCCGCCAACCTAAAATCCCCCTTTCACGTCATGCAGGTCCAGCAGCTTGGTCAATGTGGCGCGCATTTCCTTGCGGTGCACCACGAGATCAAGCTGTCCGTGCTGAAGATTAAATTCAGCGGTCTGGAAATCCTCAGGAAGCTTCTGGCGGATCGTCTGCTCAATGACAATCCGGCCGGCAAAACCAAATACGGCTCCCGGCTCGGCAATGATAATATCACCAAGACTGGCAAAGCTCGCGGATACACCGCCCGTGGTCGGATCGGTAATCACCGAGATATACAGTCCGCCCACCTCGCCAAACCGGGCGAGCGCCGCACTTGTCTTGGCCATCTGCATCAGGCTCAGAATGCTCTCCTGCATCCGGGCTCCGCCCGAAGTCGAAAAGATCAGCAGCGGGAGTCGCTTCTCGGTGGCTTCTTCAACCGCGCGGGTAATCTTCTCGCCCACAACCGAACCCATACTGCCGGTAAAAAATTCAAAATTCATCACAGCCACAATGACGGGATGTCCGCCAATGGTGCCTTGTCCCGTAATTACAGCATCAACCTGTCCGGTTTTGGACTGCTGCTGCTCCAGCTTAGATGCATAGCCGGGAAACTGCAACGGGTCTACGGATGCCATTTCGCTGTCAAACTCAACAAACCCTTCCGGGTCCAGCGTCATTGCGATCCGCTCCGAAGCGTTCAGACGCATATGGTAGCCGCAGGAAGGGCATACCTTCAGGTTCTTCTCCAGCTCCTTGCTGTACTGGATCGTTCCGCATTTGCTGCATTTGCTCATTAAGCCCTCGGGAATCTCCCGTTTGGGGCGTTCGCCTTCCGCCGCTCCGCCGCTCCGCTCCAGACGTTCTGAAGGAATAGTCGCGTACTTCCGTTTTTTCTGAAATAAATCTTTGAACAAGGATCGCACCTCTTCAGCCGTTTATTTGCGCATTCAGCAGCTTGCCGCTGTCATAACTGCTCACTTGATGTATATTCAGGGATGCAGAATCAGATTAAGGACTTCCTGCACTTCCTCAAGCTCACCCGAAGGAACCAGAATCTCAAACTGCTGCTTGGACATATTGACCGGACGGCATTTTATCAGAAAGCCTTCTTCCGTAAGCTTGCTCTGAATCATATCCGCCACTTTGGCGGTTGGAGCTATATAAATTACCGTCCACATGCCTTGCAAAGCCTCCCTAATCTTAATTCCCAGCCGTATCCCGTATAATGGAATCATGATAACACAGTTTTCTTTTTTCCCGCAACAGGAGCGGAGTGAAGGAACAGGGGCAGGAGGCTGCATTCAGCGATTCCAGGCCAGGCGGTTATTCCGTATCGGCGCTATAAGGATATACCTTGGCTCCCTCATGCCCGTGGGCAATTCTGGCCGATGCCGCCGCTGCGATTCCGGCAACAAGATCATCCAAAAACACGTGAATGCCTCCCTTATCCGCATTCAGCTCGCCGATGATTCCAAGCTTTATTTTGTCGAGATAACCGAAGCCCGTCAGCCCGATCATTCCGTATACCCCCGTGATGCCGAGCGCCAGGGTCTCGTCCGCGCCATACAGCGATTCATCCGCCTCCATCACCGCCTGCAGCGGCTGGGGAAGAAGCTTCTTCTCCGCTAATTCATCGAGTGCGACGCCAGTCATGAGCGTGTACTGGACCTCTCTTTTGCCGAGGACCGATTTGACACTTTCCAGACATTCGTCCTTCGTTAATTCGGCATAATAGGCCGATTGCAAAATATATACGATCTCAGCAATGGACGTCAGCGACACTCCCCTGCGCTCCAGCAGCTCCGCTGCCATTTGATATGACATGGTAATATTCCCCTTTCCGCACGGGACAATGCCCTGTGGTTTCCTAATGTATGCGGAAAGGGGCGGAAATGTTCTTATTTTATTCTTACCGTTCCGGCTCCCATCATTGTCTCGATAGCCGCGATCAGCTCCTCCGAGGGCTTGATCCGGTAGCCGTCGCTGAGCGCCAGCAGCCGCTGGTCGCGCTCGTAGAACAGCAGAGTAGCTGCCGGACCGGGATGGCGCTGCAGCAGCGCCTGAAGGCGCGACAGCAGCGCCGGGTTCTCAGCGGTCTGCGTGATCTTGATAAAGACACGCTGGCCGCTCTGCGCTGCGGATGGCACAGACGCGGCGGACGTGGACGCCGCGGGCGCAGGCGCAGTGGCAGGCGCAGCAGCTCCGCCGGCTGCGCCGCTGCGGGAGGCGCCGGGGCTGCCGGCGCCTGTCCGCGCTGCCGGAGCCCCGCCGGGCGCTCCGGCTGTGGCCGCCCGGCCCGCGCCTGCGGCCCGGGCGGCAGCTGCGCTGCGGCGCTGCAGCAGGCCGCGGAGCGTGTCCGCGCCAAGCGGCGCGACCTCTTCGGCCAGCAGCTTGAAGCCCTCGTCCTCCTGCTGCACCTTGGCGCGCAGGGCCAGCAGCGCGCCCTTCACGATCAGGGCGCGGCTGCGTTTCCACACCTCTGGGAAGAGCACGACCTCGCAGCGCTCGATCTGGTCTTCCCATTCCACGAAGGCCATCGCCTTGCCGGCCTTCGTGGTGATTTCCTTGACGGACACGACCATGCCCGCTGTCACGGCCTGGCTCTCATCCGCCGCTTCGCCCAGATCCATCAGCCGCTGCATCCCCGGCTCCTCCAGCAGCTCCGCAGCATCGTCGAGCGGATGCCCGGAGAGGTATAGCCCGAGCAGCTCGCGCTCCAGCTCTAACTGCTGGGTGACCGTGAAATTCGGGATATCCGGGTAGCGGATCTCCCAGTTCGGCGTTTCTATCAAATCGTCGAAGAGCTGAATCTGCAGCTCGTCGCGTTCCTTGCGCCACTTCGTTGCAGCTTCTACCGTCTCATCCAGCATCGCGAGCAGCTGCGCCCGGTGTCCAGGCAGGCGGTCGAAAGCCCCGGCCTGCAGCAGAGACTCTATGACGCGCTTGTTGCAGACGCGCAGATCCACACGGCGGCAGAAGTCAAGCAGGCTGTCGAACGGACGCTCCTTGCGCACCTCCATGATGTTCTCCACAGCAAGTGTGCCGACATTCTTAACCGCCGCCAGTCCAAAGCGGATATGCCCTGTGCCTTCGCCCGGAACGGGAGTGAACAGCACGCCGCTCTCGTTGACATCCGGCGGCAATACGCCGATGCCGCTGCGCCGGCATTCCAGCACATATTCCGCCACCTTGCGGTGGACGCCCATCACAGCGGTCAGCATCGCCGCCATGAACTGCACGGGATAATGGGCCTTGAGGTAGGCCGTCTGGAAGGCCAGCACGCCATAGGCTGCTGCGTGGGCACGCGGGAAGCCGTAGTTCGCGAAGCGCACGATCATATCATAGACGGCATTGGCATCCGTCTCCGTATAGCCCATCTGAAGACTGCCCTGCACAAAGTGGCCGCGCTCCTTGTCCAGCGTCTCCCGCTTCTTCTTGGAGACCGCACGGCGCAGCAGATCCGCTTCACCGAGCGAGAAGCCGGCCATCCGCGAGGCAATCTGCATGATCTGCTCCTGATAGACGATAATGCCGTAGGTATCATCCAGAATCTGCTTCAGATCGGCATGCGGGTACTCCACTTCAATCTCCCCATGCTTGCCTGCAATATATTTAGGAATAAACTCCATTGGGCCGGGACGGTACAGCGCGACCACCGAGACGATATCCTCGAAGCCCGTTGGCTTCATATCCTTCAGTACCCGCCGCACCCCCGCCGACTCCAGCTGGAAGACGCCGGTCGTTTCACCTGCTCCCAGCATCTCGTACGTCAGCGGATCATGGTCGGGAATGCTGCGGAAATCAGGCACGCTGCCGGTCATTTCCCTGATCCAGTTCATGCAGCGCTCAATAATCGACAGGGTGCGCAGCCCGAGAAAATCCATCTTCAGCAGCCCGATGCTCTCCAGATGCTCCATCGAATACTGGGTCAGCGCCGTACTCTCGTTGCCGGCCTGCAGCGGCACGTTATCGGTCAGCGGCCCCTTGGAGATCACGACTCCTGCTGCATGGGTCGATGCATGGCGGGGCATGCCCTCTACCTTCTTAGCCATGTCAAGCAGGTCCCTGATCTTCGGATTGCCTTCATACAGTGCCTTCAGATCCGGGCTATCCTCCAGCGCCCGGGTGATGCTGATACCGAGGTACCCCGGAATCAGCTTCGCTGCCTTGTCCACCTCGTTATAGGGCAGATTCAACACACGCCCTACGTCCCGCACAGCCGCTCTCGCCGCCATCGTTCCGAAGGTGATAATCTGCGCCACATGCTCCTTGCCGTATTTATCCACCACATAAGCGATAACCTCATCGCGCCGCTCATCGCTGAAGTCGATGTCGATATCCGGCATCGTGATGCGCTCGGGGTTGAGGAACCGCTCAAAGAGCAGATTGTACTTCAGCGGGTCCACATCGGTAATCCGCAGACAATAGGCGGTTAAGCTGCCGGCAGAGGAGCCTCTTCCCGGGCCGGTAACAATCCCCTGCCGATGGCAGAAGGCGATAAAATCCCAGACGATCAGAAAATAATCGCTGAACCCCATGTTCTCAATAACGCCTAGCTCATAGGCCAGCCTCGCCCCGGCGGCATCCCTCTCTTCCTGGGAGGACCAGCGCGGCGTGTCCGCATAGCGGGCTTCCAGCCCGCTCCAGCACAGCTCGCGGAGGTAGGTCGCGGCATCCTTTCCCTCCGGCAGCGGAGAATACGCCGGCAGGATATGCTCGCCGAAGGTTAGCTCCAGATTGCACTTCTCAGCAATCACCGCTGTATTACTAATCGCCTCAGGCACATGCGGGAACAATGCGGCCATTTGCTCTCCGCTCTTGAGGAACAGCTGCTCCGTTCCGATCTTCAGGCGCTCATCATCATCCACTGTCTTGCCGGTCCCGATGCAGATCAGCACGTCTTGAACTTCGGCATCCTCCTTGGCGAGATAATGGACATCGTTCGTAACCACCAGCGGGATGCCGCATTCGGCGGCGAGCGCGATCAGCTGCGGGTTGACCCGCTTTTGCTCAGGAATTCCGTGATCCTGCAGCTCCAGGTAGAAGTCCTCGCCAAAAATCGCCTTATACCGCAGCGCCGCCCTGCGCGCCTCTTCTTCCCGTCCGTGCAGCAGATGCTGCGGCACCTCGCCGCCGAGACAGGCGCTGAGGCAGATGATGCCCTCCGCATGCGCGGCCAAGGCTTCCATATCAATGCGCGGCTTGTAGTGCTGTCCCTCCAGATGGCCGATGGACACCAGCCGCATCAGGTTTTTGTATCCGGTCTCATTCTTCGCGAGCAGAATCAGATGGTAGATGGGCTGATCCTTGCGGCTGCCCCGCTCCCGGCGGGAGCCTGCCGTCAAATAGGCTTCACAGCCGATGATCGGCTTGATGCCGCTGGCCTTGCACGCTTTATAGAAGGGGATGGCTCCGTACATCACTCCATGATCCGTAAGCGCAAGCGACGTCATGCCGTATTCGCCGGCCCGGCGCACCAGGTCCGTAATGCGCGCCGCCCCGTCCAGTAAACTGTATTCGCTGTGCACATGCAAATGCACGAAAGGGCTCATATCCCCACATCCCTTCAGGTTCCAAAATCAAAGCATAAGATGTAACTATTTTATCATATTAGAGGGGGAGCCGCCCATAGAATGAAGAAAGAGCACAAGGACAGGCTGCGTCAAGAGCGGCCTTGTTCGGAAAGGGGCCTTGTAATGAACGTTTTTTTGAGCAAAGCCGTTCTCGATTTCTTTATCGCCTTCGGGATTGTGCTGGGTGGGGCGATGCTGGGCGGCATGGGGGCCGTAGTCTCGCTGCAGCCGCCGACACAAACCATGCTGGATGTGGCCGACCGGATCAAAATCTGGGCGCTTGCCGCCGCCGTCGGCGGAACCATCGACCCGATGCGGGTCATTGAGAGCAATATGCTGGGCGGTAACCTCTCCCCCGCCATCAAGCAGGTCCTCTACCTGGTCTTCGCCTTCCTGGGCGCTCATATGGGCAGCGAGCTGGTCAAATGGGTGTGCGGCAAGGGGTGAGCAGGCCATGAGGGTTCCACCGTTCCGGTATTACCGCCGATTTTCACAAATTTCTGCAGTATTCGTATTAGGGATGGTCGTGGGCAGCATCATGTACAATGCTATTTTTCATATGGGCTACAATGTGCTGTGGCAGAACAATCTGGACATGCGCATGCAGATCGAGCAATACCGTAAGGACATCCAGACGCTCAAGAAATACAACAACACCTCTACCGTCATCCGGGAAATCAGGCTCCGCACGGAGGACAGCAAGGTGAAGGAGGGCGCAGCCGAGCTCGACCCCGTAACCGTGAAGGAAATCATCAGCCGCATGAGCAGCGACCTGGAGCCTATGCGCGGGCGCAGCATGTTCGACATTGACAGTGATGGCAAGCTGGCCCGGCTGCTGCTGGACGGCAAAATCTATACCGTGCGCGAGAAGGAATATTCGGTCCGAATCCGCACCATGCTCGTCATGGAGGGCGTGCTGCAAATTTGGGTCGAAATCAGCCCCTACAAACGCAGCTAAGGACAATCGTGGTACAATAGCTTACAGATAACGGCTTTTTTACATTTGGCTAAAAGGAGCTGCCTGTCCATGATTCTGCTGATCAAGTATTTGCTGTTTGTCCTGATGATGGTTTTTATGATTGGTGCCGCCGTCTACAGCTTCTCTTCCCGCAGAGCGCAGGACCCTCTGGAAAAAGGCATAAAACGCTCTATCATGAACATCATGCTCGGCGGCATGCTTGTATCGCTCTCTCTAATCTGCATGTTTATGTTCCGCGGCTCCACAAGCAATATCATTGTCGAGGCACTTTTTCTGCTGATCGGGGCGTTCAACATCTTCTCCGGGCTGCGCAGCTATGGATTTTACAGCCGGAACCGGAGGAACAATAGCCAAGCATAACGGATGGAATGGAGGTGGATTTATCCGGCTAACCAATAAGAGGAGGAAATGCAGTGAAGCTCAATTTGTCCCACAATAATCTGAACGCTTGGATTTGAGGTGGAATCACGGGCTGAACGTTCCAAATTGGCTGCACAAATTAGAGGATAACGGCTGTATTGTATATTTGTAATCTACGGCATTGTATTGTAAAAAAGACTATCCCGGCTGACAGCCAGCCTGGAATAGTCTTCTTTGTGTGTTCATGTGCTGCGCCGTCAGTTATGGTCAATCGACTGCAGCATGAGTACAGCCTTAGCTACCAAGGTATCCAAGTGGCTGATTTCTATCTCCAGCTTGCAGGTACGGCGGCTGATTTCCAGCAGCTTCGGCATCACAATGACCGAATGCTCAATCTGCACCGGCCGGATAAAATAGGTGGACATATTGTCAAGCACATAATCGTTGCCTGTAATATCCTTGGCCGCCCTGAAAGCGGAGAGGGTCATCAGTGTTGACAGTACGCCTTCGGAAATGGTCCCGAGATCCGTCGCCATCTGCGGCGTAATGAAGCCGTGGAAAAAAAGTCTGCCTTCCTCATCCCGCTCATCGGCAAAGCCGTTCCAGATCAGATGGTCGAATGTTTCTCCGAGCTGCGGCTGGTTGCTGACATCGCGCAGGCTCTGCAGCACCTCCCTGCGGGTGAGCGAGCCGACCAGCTTGCGGTTGCGGTCGACAATCGGCAGGAAGTCGATGCCCTCCCACATCATGATCTGCGCCGCCGAGGCCAGCGAGGTCTGCAGTGCCGCGGTGATCGGGCTGCGGACCATGGCCTTCTCGATGCTCTGCCCTTCGGCAAGCTCCTCCACATCACGGCGGCCCACGATGCCAATGACCCGGTTCCACTCATCGGTAACCGGGAAGCGCTGCTCGCCGCTGTCCAGCGAGAGCTGCCGCAGCTCACCGACCGTGCTGGTTATTTTCAGCGTATTGAGGCGGGGCTTGCTGTCTACAATATCTTCAACCAGCATGATTTTCTTCTTGATCAGCCGGTCAAAAATCGCCCGGTTAATCATCGAAGCTACGGTAAATGTATCATGCCGGGAGGAAATTACGGGCAAATCCAGCTCGTCGGCCAGCGCTTTAACCTCACGGCTTGTCCCAAAGCCCCCGGTTACGAGCACCCCCGCGCCTTGCTCCAGCGCAAGCGAATGCGCATCATCGCGGTTCCCCACAATCAGCAGGCTGTCCGCATCGATATAACGGACCATGGCATCAACCTTCATCGCGCCGATCACATATTTATGAAGATGCTTGTTCAGCCCGTTCACTCCGCCAAGCACATGTCCCTCTACGATGTCGACTACATCACCAAAGGTGAGCTGGTCGGAAATGTTGCGCGGTTTCTTCTCCACCCGGACTGTGCCGATCCGCTCCTTCGTAATGACGATGCCGAGATTCTCCGCCTCCTTCACCGCACGGTAAGCCGTGCCTTCACTGACACCCATTTCCTTCGCCAGCTTGCGGACGGATATCTTGGTCCCTACCTTCAGGCTTTCGATGTGCTGCAGCAGTTGTTCATGTTTTGTGATATTATCCCCTTGACCTTCCAACTGTTACACCCCCATGCTCCGATCTGTACTACTCTGTACCCATTATACACGGTGGGGACGCAGAAGCACAACAGATTGGCCGAGCATTGTGACGAGCAGGGGGCGCGCCGTGGGCGGTTTTACCAGGGAGCCTATCATATTATTAAGAGAGGCTCAAGATTTTTGCGATACTCTCGCCGGTTCTTCATTCCACTTGCCCTGCCACTGCTCCAGCTTATGCTTGCGGACTGCTTCAAGCCGCTTCTGCTTCTCTTCATCCACTCCAATGATGAAATGCAGGTGCGAAGCGATGACCAGAAAGGCAAAAATGCACCAGACCACACCGAAGCCCAGTGCCCAGCTTGGTCCGCTCTGAAAAGACAGCTGCGGCAAAGCGTAGAGAAGCATGACCAGCGCCGCCAGCATGTAGGCGGCATGCTTGAATTTGTTTCTTTTTTTCATGGATGACAGCTCCTTCTTTCTAAAGGGTTGTTCAATTGAATCTATATCTCTACTCTATGAACAGGCTGCCGGAATTATGAGATAAGCCGGGAAAAAATATGGAGAGTGCAGGCTTTGGCATAGCACGAACGGCTGCGATATGAGATGATGTAGGCATTTCAGGGAGGGATTCTATTTGAATAACGCATTTAATTACTCAGAGTACATTATCCGTAAAAAGGTGTTCTCTATCATGGGAGCCAAGCTGCATATCTACAATAGCTCGGAGGAGCTTGTGATGTATTCGCAGATGAAAGCGTTCAAGCTGAAGGAGGATATCGCCCTTTATACCGATGAGAGCATGACAAAAGAGCTGCTACGCATCAAGGCCCGGAATGTGATTGATTTCAGCGCTACGTATGACGTGCATGATTCAGAGACCGGTGAGCATCTCGGCTCGCTGCGCCGCAAAGGGCTCAAATCCATCGTGAAGGATGAATGGATTCTTCTGGACAGCAAGGATACCGAAATCGGATTGATTAAGGAAAACAGTACAGCGATGGCGCTCCTGCGGCGGCTCATCACGCTGATTCCGCAGAAATATAATGTTGAGCTTGGGAACACCACCATTCCCGCCTTCCGCCAGAACTTCAATCCCTTCGTCACCAAAATCATCGCCGACTTCTCCGAGGACCGCAAAGGGGAGCTCGACCGCCGCCTCGGTCTGGCCGCCGGAATTCTGCTCTGCGCTGTGGAGGGCAAGCAGGATTAGGGCGACGACGCCCGTAATCTGAATCAGCTCTGACATTAGCAGGAGGGTGCTCCAGCAGCCAAATGGCTGAGGGACACCCTCCTGTTGCTTGCGTACGGCTTGTACCAGCTGTACCGACGGCGAAGCCTATTGTGCGCCGCCATACATCTCCGATAAGCTATCGGTAATAATTTTGTTCACATCCTCAATAACCACGCTGAGACGGCGTTCCGCATCGAACAGACGGCGGATGCCTAGGTTCAGGTTCAGCACCTCGAACAGCTTCTCCATCTTCTCCATTTCCTCCTGCGGCGGCATTTCTCCGTTCATCATCCGCTGCTGCAGCTCAATCTGATTCTGGCGGAAGTTATCCAGCATCCGCTTGCTTTCCGGGTCCGCCTCAATCACCTTCATCGCATTTCTGATGTCCGTTACCTCGCTGCTGTCCTTAATAGCCCGCGCCAATTCATGCGCTTTGTCAATTACGTTCATTATTATTCCTCCTAAAATTTTGTGAGCATTTACTTCTCCGGGTTCACTTCGAACATAATTCACTTCGGAAGCATCTGCTTTTGTTCTTTCCAAACGAGGGATTTAATCCGCCCGGCACGGCTTTTTCAAGAATAGGTCAATCACCAAGGGTCAGATGTCTCCATATGATGAATGATATGTAATCCTTAAGCTTCATATTGCCGGCATCATGCTGCCTACCGGAAGGAGATCCAAGATGTCTAAGTTCAAGATCCCGGTCCAAACGGTCCACTCGGGCATCCTGCAGGAAAACACTGTAATGCTTGGCGACAAATCAATGAAGAGGCTCAAAATTCCGGCAAACGGGACACTCCAGCTCACCTTCGGCTCTTTCCGGCAGGAGGTCACAGTCATTCCGGTTCCCAAAGCCGACAGCCTGCGCATAAGTGAGGCACTGGCGCGGCGGCTTGGACTCAGACAACGGCTTACGCTTAATGTGTCCTACACCTCGGGAAGCCGCATTCTGCGGCTCGGGCCGTTAATTGGAGTGCTGGTAAGCCGCGACCATCCGGATAATCCCGACAGGCTGTTCGGTCCGATCACTATGTTCTGCCGGGAGCTGACCAATGCCTGCCATGCACAGGGCGCCTATGTATATTTCTTCACCCCGGAAGCACTGGAATCGCGCAGCTCTTCCGTCCAGGGCTGGGTATACGACGAGGGCTGGCGAAAGCTGACTCTTCCTGTAGCCGATGTGATCAACAATCGGCTTACATCACGAAAGGTTGAGAACAAACCTAGCGTACAGCATTTTCTGGCGGATGTAAAATCCCGCTATGGCACACATTTTTTCAATGAAAAGTTCCTTGACAAGACAGAGGTTTTTGAAGCGCTTGCCCAAGATACCGCCCTGCAGCGGTATTTGCCGGAATCCCATACCCTGAAAGGCTTCGCCACCCTGAAGAAGATGTGCAACAGCCATTCCAGTGTATTTCTCAAGCCTGTTCGCGGCAGTCTCGGCAAAGGCATTCTGCGCATTTCCAGGGAAGAAGGCGGCGGCTACCGGCTGCTGTCCACCACACCGCTGGGCACACGCAAGATCAGCTTTCCCACTCTGGCAAAGCTGTTCCAAACCATCGCCCCCAAGATGAAAACCACCCGCTACCAGATCCAACAGGGCCTGCCCTTGATGGAGCTGGGACGGCGTCCGGTTGATTTCCGGGCGCTTGTGCAGAAGAACGGCACCGGCAAATGGGGGGTTACCTCCATTGTCGCCCGTACCGCCGGAAGCAACCACTTTGTTTCGAATCTGGCCCGCGGCGGGACACTCAGCACAGTACGGGAGGCCATCTCCAAAAGCAATCTGCCCGCCGGCCTGAAGGAGAGCACACAGCTTCAGCTTCCCCGGGCAGCGCTGGCTATTGCCAGAGGCGTCGAAACCTATATTCCCGCGCATTTCGGAGAGCTTGGAATTGATCTCGCCCTCGATCAATCGGGAAGAATATGGCTGCTGGAGGTTAATTCCAAGCCATCCAAGAATGACAACACACCGCTGAACGATCAGAAGATCAGACCTTCCGTCAAACAAATGATTTTATATTGCCGCTATCTGGCCGGGTTATAAGGAGGACATCATGACGGAAACAGCAATGGGGTTCCTAGGCATCATGACAGGCCGCCGCCAAGGAAATCCCCCTATCTCGGAGCCGGAGTTCTGCACTCATTTATGCCGGGCGGCCCCGCTGTATGATCTCAAGGTCCTCGTGTTTCACCCGGATGGCGTATCCAGGGACGGGCGATCCATAAGCGGCTATACCTGGAATGAGGGGCAATGGGAGCCTACGCTGGCTTCTCCTCCCGACGTGCTCTATAACCGCTGCTTGTATTCAAGTCCGAAGGACAAAAGAGCTGCTGCCACGGCCCTTGCCGCTCTTTCAAGCTCCCTTCCCTGGTCGCGCGGACTGCCCGATAAATGGCGCGTATATGAAATTTTGCGGCAAAGCCGCAAAGCTGCTGCCATGCTGCCTGAGACCAGGCTCTACAAGGGGACCCGGGAGCTCGCCATAATGCTTGCGGAAAGAGAGCAAGGCGTTTTCCTGAAGCCCAAAGCCGGCTCGCATGGCAAACACACCCTGCACGCCGTACGCTTGCCGCACAAGAGTGGCGGGGGAATGCGTGTACGCGGAAGGGACGGAGCAAACGTATTTTTTCAGCATGTATTCGGCACGCTGGGTGAAGGTCTGGGCTGGGTCCATGATTTCATCGGCTCACGCCGCTATATTATACAGCCTTACCTGCACCTGACCAGCAGCCTTGGACAGCCGTTCGATGTGCGCGTGCTCATGCAAAAAAACGGCCGCGGGGCCTGGATGCTTACCGGTATGGCCGTACGTCTCGGAAACCGCGGCTCGCTCACCTCGAATCTGCATGGCGGCGGAACTGCAGTGTCTCCCCTGCCCTTCCTGACAGATGAATATGGAAATTACGGAAATGAGTTGCTCCAAGAACTTGCCGCAGCCGCAGCGCTGCTGCCTCCCCTGCTGGAAGAAGCCTGCGGCAGACTGGGGGAGCTTGGCCTGGATTTTGGCCTTGATGCCGGTGGCAGAATCTATCTGCTTGAAGCCAATTCCAAGCCAGGGCGCACGGTATTCCGGCTGACGGGCGACCGCCGGGCTGCTAAGCTCGCCGCCGAGAACCCGCTGCGCTATGCGCGTCATCTGCTTCTTGCGTCAGCGGCAAATCAGAGATTTGCCGGCGGACCGCTCCGTTACAAACGGGAGAATGATATCAATGGTTCCTAAGGAGGATTCATAAATGGGTCTCACTTTTTGCAATGTGCATTTCACCAAGCAGCCCCAAAGAGTAGTCTATGTTTCGGGTGAACTGATGAAAAGCCTGAAACTGTCCGGCAAGAAAAACATCCGCCTGCGGCTCGGCAAGGATGCGGTACCGGCAACGATCAAGCCGATCAAACGCGCCGGGAAGCATCTGTTCCTCGCCTCGGGCGTAAAGAGCGCAATTAAAATCCCGAAATCAGGCGGCATCTTTCTCCGTAATCTGCAGAATGATGAGGTTCAGCTTGGGCCGCTTGTCGGTGTGTTGTCTGACGGCCCCGCCTCCTCGTCACAGCCTTTTGGCCCCCGGACCGGCTTCATCAAGCAGCTGCTGCACGAAGGGAGCAACAAATGCTACATCTTCGCCTTCACACCGCGTGACATAGACTGGCAGCAGGAGCGGGTGAACGGCTATTTTCTGAACGCAAGCGGCAAATTCGAGCGCAAGCAGGTCCCTCTGCCGGATGTCGTCTATAACCGGCTGCCCAGCCGCAAAGCCGAGACCTCGCCGTACATCAACCAACTCCGCGAGAGGTTCGCGCGTAAGAGAATTCCATACTTCAACTGGAGCTTTTTCAATAAATCAGATGTTTACCAGTTATTGGAGAATGACAGCACAGCGGGCCGCTACGTGCCTGAAACGCACAGCAACCCGAGTGCGGAGCAGATGCGCGACATGCTCGACCGGCATCATTTCGTGTATTACAAACCTTCAGCCGGCAGTCTGGGACACGGAATATACCGTCTGACCTATCTGCCGAAGAAGGGCTACTTTGCCCGTTACCGGCGGAGCGGCAAAAATGTGCTGCTGCGCTTTGCCAGCTTTGACAGCCTGATGAGGATGCTACGCGGCCGGCATGGCCAACACCTGCAGAACTATGTGGTGCAGCAGGGCATCCGCCTCATTGAAATTGACAGCTGCCCGATTGACTTCCGCTTTCACATGCACAAGAACGGCAGCAACCAATGGGTAGTGGTCGGGATCGGTGCCAAAAAAGCCGGCCGGGGCAGTGTCACCACGCATCTTAAGAACGGCGGAGCACTGCTCACCCCGCAGCAGGCCTTGGGCCGCGTCTTCGGAACCAGGGCGGACGAAGTGCTCCAGCGGGCCAAGACTACAGCCGTAAGACTGGCTGAATCTCTGGAAATCCAGCACCGGCATCTGCTCGGTGAAATCGGCTTTGATCTTGGCATTGACCAGGATGAGGATATCTGGATGTTCGAGGCTAACGCCAAGCCGGGACGCTCAATCTTCCGCCATCCTTCACTGCGTGCTGAAGGCAAAGCTTCCGTTGAACACATTCTGGAGCATTGTCTGTACCTCAGCAAATTCCGCAGGAGGGATGAACTGTGAGCATCCGTATCCCGGACCCCGGCAAACCTGTTATCGCCATCCTGACCACCAGCGACAGACTGCGGCAATTTCGCGGGAACCGGAGAAATTTCCGCGACATCATCCGCACCGGTAAAGACATGGGTTATCTTGTGTATGTCGTCACTGTCCGCGATCTGAAGCTGGAGGATAAAGTTGTGAACGGCTATGTTCCTTCCGCAAGCGGCAAGCTTTGGTACAGCATTCCTATGCCGTTGCCGCAGGTCATTTACAACCGGATCCCGAATCGCGACGATGAGGAGAAGGCGCTTGTCGCCCGCAAAATATCCGAGTGCCTGATGCATCCGGATATCCATCTTTATAATCCAAATTTTTTCAATAAATGGCATCTATTCGAATGGCTGAAGGAATCGCGCGCTACCTCGAAGCATGTGCCCAAAACGAGACGGCTGCGCAGCGCGAATACACTGATTGCCATGCTGAAAAATCACGACAGCCTCTACCTCAAGCCGGAGAGCGGCAAAGCCGGTAAAGGAATCATGCGGCTTAAATACCGTTCGGACACTCTAATGCCCTACCGGCTGCAGATTCAGAGCGGCAAAAAAAATGTGACTTACAAAGCAGCCTCCATTGACCGTCTCTGGGCGCGAATCAGCAAGGAGAAAGGGACCTCCCGCTATATTGTGCAGCAGGCCATCGGACTCGCCACATACCACGGGCGCCCCTTTGATCTGCGCGCGCTGCTGCAGAAGAATGGCAGAGGTGCCTGGGCGGTGACCGGCATCGGCGCGAGGCTGGCCGGAGTCCGAAGCATCACCACCCATGTACCGCGCGGCGGCAGTATCGAGGAGCCCGCGAATATGCTGGAAGCAACCTTCGGGGAGGAGCGGACGATAGCGATTCTGAAGAATGTCCCCACGACCGCGCTGCTGATTGCCCGGCAGATTGAACGGGCCTCCGAAACAATGCTCGGAGAGATGTCGATGGATCTAGGCGTGGATGAGGAAGGCGGACTGTGGTTTTTCGAGGCCAACTCACGCCCGATGAAGTTCGATGAGCCGGCGATCCGCCAGCTGTCGCTGGAACGGATCTTTCAATTTAGCCAGCATCTCTCCCGCCAAAGCAAGTAGCGACAGAAACCTGTAAAGGAAGTGACACACCATGCAGATATCCTCCATCTATGACAGTGACCCGGGACGGTGGAAATCCAGGCTGGCCGGTCTGCTGGAGTTCTTGAGGGAATACGGGGAGCAGCGGATCACGCTTCGCGGATGCAGGGTGCTGGCCCGTTTGACGCCGGAGCAGCTCGCTTTGCCCGGCGTATCCCTGCTGGTCGCCACTTTGCGCGGCCAGAACGGACGCCAGCTCGCTGGCGTCAGCTTTGTGTCCGGCTACGGCAAGGAAGCCTGCCTTGTCGCTGTCCATCCCTTATACCGGAACAGACATACCGGGACAGCACTGTTAACCGGGCAGCTCAAACGGCTCGGCCGCCTGGAGTGCGCCGTAGCCAGCGATAACGCCGCCAGCCTGAAGATGTGCTTCAATAGCGGGCTTGCTGCAGTGGCGCTGACAACAGGCCCAACCGGAAAGCCTACCCTGCTGTTCCGTTCACCGCTGCCATCCGGCAGCCATAAGGCAAATCTTCCACAAGAAGGTGAACTCCTGTGCCAGAGCCCGTCTTAGGCATCCTCACGTTGTATTTAAATGAAGCCAAGCAGCTCGAAGAAAAGGCCGTATACCGGCGGATGATTATTGAAGGCAGCCGAATGGGCCTGGATGTTTTTGTCTTCACCCCTGCCGATGTGCATACCAGCAAAGAGCAGATCCATGCGCTTGTCTTCGATCCCAAAAGCGGAAGCTGGTCCCGCAAATGGCGTTCCTTCCCGAATATGATCTATGACCGCTGCCGGATTCAGCGCAGCCAGCGGTTCCAGCAGCTGCTGCGCTTCCGCGCGCGTTATAACCACCTGACCTTTCTCAACCGGCCGCTGCGCAATAAATGGACGATTCACCAGACCTTCTCGCAGCGCAGCCGTTTCCGGCAGCATCTGCCGGAAACCCTGCTCTATCAATCCTCGGCCGATCTGCACCGGATGCTGAAACTCAGTCCGGTCGTCTATGTCAAGCCGATTAACGGCACCGGCGGACGCGGCATCCTGCGGATTGAACGGCAGCAGAATGGCAAGAACCTCTTCGATATCCAGGGCCGCCGCCAGAACCGGCAGATCATCGCCCCCCGCAAGGTGTCGCTCTCCCGTCTGGACTCCATCGTGCGCCAGTGGTGCCTTGCCGGACGCTTCCTGGTGCAGCAGGGCATTCCGCTGCGCCTGCCCAGCGGACGTTACCATGACTACCGCATGCTCGTGCAAAAGAACGGCCAGGGCGCCTGGGAGCTGACCGGCATCGCCGGCAGAGTCGGCGCCGCCCGCAGCGTGACCTCCAACCTCCATGGCGGCGGTCACGCCATCCGTGCGGAGAAGCTGCTGAAGATGTGGCTCGGCAGTCAGGAGAAGGCTGACAAAACCATGAAAACCGCAGAGAAGCTGGGGATAGATGCAGCCGCCTTCCTGGAAGAGAGCTTCGGTGTTCTCTGCGAGCTGGCGCTGGACCTTGCCATTAACCGCGAGGGCAAAATATACGTGCTGGAGGTCAACCCCAAGCCGGCCCGCGAGGTCTTCGCCCGCTCGGGCGACAGCGCCACCTACCGCAAAGCGCTCCAGCGCCCGCTGGAATATGCGATGTGGGTGTATAAGAACAAGAACACGCCGAGTTCGGATAAGACCGTTGAGGAATAGAA
This sequence comes from Paenibacillus sp. BAC0078, assembly GCF_054483875.1. Taxonomy (NCBI): domain Bacteria; kingdom Bacillati; phylum Bacillota; class Bacilli; order Caryophanales; family Paenibacillaceae; genus Paenibacillus; species Paenibacillus sp. BAC0078. Next base: position 177,473 of record NZ_JBTLRW010000002.1, on the reverse strand, counting down.
GAATACTCTAAGAACCTAAATAGGCTGCCGCCGATATTATACCGGAGGCAGCTTTTAGGTTTTGCCAGACTGACAATTAGAAGTGAAATCAAAATAGCGGGAAAATCACCCTCTATTATGAGCAGGAACAAGCGCTTTAGGAAAATAGAGGGAAAACCTTCCCCTATATTTAGCCGGTGGCTCTTTAAGTGGCAGATTGAACAAGTATACAGGGAAGATTTCCCCTTAACTCGTGGATAATGAGGATTTCGTGCGAAGTAGCGGGTCTTTTTCCTCTTATTTTTATCATGTTCATTTTCCAGTCCAATCATTCTTTTCTCGGCCGGCGGGAAATAAGCCTTACCAGCTCCAGCAGAAGGACCGGCAGCGAAACCGAAGAGGGGTACGCGAGATAGCGGGGCTCCCAGACCGGTGAGAACTTTTCTTTGTATTTTCTAAGGCCCAGGAATCCATACCAATGGCCCCCATGCTTAAAAACTAAATGGGCAAGCTTCTCTTCCCGGATGGCAGACTGAGTCTGCCCTACGCTTGATAGCGGGGCCATGCCTAAATTAAAGTATGCATACCCCTGCTCCTTTGCCCATTTTAGTAGGCTGACGAATAAATGATCCATTGTTCCATTAGGCGTAACCGGAAGATGGCGCATGAGATCCACTGACAGTGTATTGCCATTATCATAGCCGGGTGCCAAAGAGGCAAACGCAATGATCTCACCACCCGGACTAGACAATAAACTGAGCGTGGATTGCTGCAGGTAGTCCTCATCGAACCAGCCGAGCGAGAATCCCTTTTCCTTTTTCCCATCCAGCCACTTTTGCGAAATTTCATACAGCTGTTTCATTAAATCATCTGGATGGGGAGGCTGCACCACCTCAAAGCGGAAGCCTTCACGTTCGAACCGGTTAGTAACACTGCGCAGATTTGCGTTTGGTTTGCCGCTAAGGGTAAAGTGCTCCAAAGAAACCAAAGCCTCTTCGCCCAACTTAAAGAAACGGTAGCCATTCTCATGATAAATTGGAAGGTACTGCGGAGAAACCTGATAGAACACAACCGTCAAATCATAAAGGTCTGCAAAGCGCTGACTTTCCTGAATGGCTTCGCTGACCAAATTCTCTTTGCCAATGGGATCACCAAGAACGACGAATTCCCTGCGGACAATAGCATAGGGGATCAACACCTGATCGTTGCATGCCCAAAAAAAGCTTTTATCGCCGGAAAATAGTACGTGGGTCAGCAGGTTGCCTTGTTCGTGCTCAAGGAATCTGTGCAATCTGGCTAGTTCTGCAGCAGAAGCCCCTTTATTGGCTAACCGGTTTGGCCTGAGAATAAAAAAAAGTGTGATCAGCAGCCAGGCCAATACCAGACCTGCAATTGCAGCCGCAGCATGCTGTTGCGGATTAATAAGCCACATTAGCTTCGCATTCGAAGGCCAATGCTTTAGGATCGCAGGAGGAATTCCTGTAGCAATCAAATCGTAGACATAGGCAGCCAGAAGTGTTACAAGCCCCCAAAGGGCCGCTTTTCCCGGGTCAACGGGTGTAGCGACTCTGAAAAATCGGTTTCGTGATATCCACAGCAGCAATGCCACGATGAGCAGGAAGATCGCTTCCTCAAAATCAAACGCCTTGGTAAATGTGAACAGAGCACCGGCACAGAGAAAGAAAAGAGTCAGCCGGTACGCCCGCTTTACCCGATGCGAAATTCCCCAGGAAAGTACGAGCAGCAATAGGCCAATGATTACGCTTAATTGATGGGACAACCTCATCAGTGGAGCCGACAGCAGCTCCTCGGCAAATTGCAGCCGATTGAGCAGGCCGGGTGTAGCTGCAGAGAGTAAAAGCACGATGCCGCTTGCAAATACAAGCTTGCCCAGCGACCAGGCCCCGATCTCCCCGACAACTCCGAGCCGGGTTGGGAATTGCCATATCTTTTGCCAGTTGTTCAACACGCTCTCGTAGCCCGCATTGTCCCGCCCGTCCTCATCTTCACGCCCCCTGGCAAAATCAAATGCAGCTAGAACAAGACCGATCCCCCAGGGGAAAAGGTAGTACAGCAACCGGAATAGAACAAGGACGGCTGCCGTCTTGTCGGATGGGTAACCCAATTGTTGGAGGCCCAGCAGAGCGGTTAAATCGAAGCCGCCAATACCGCCAGGAGCCATACTGAGCAGGCCGGTAATCGCTGAGAGTGTATAGATGCCAAGTGCCTGTGCAAGAGAAAGTGCGGGAAGAAAGCAGGAGCCGATGAGCCAGAAGGAGATTCCCGCAAAGGCCCACTCCAAAAGGGAAGCGCCGACAGAGGCTGCGATGGTAGCTGCATCCATCCGTGGCAGATTCCGGTTCAGCCACTTTGCGTAAAACGACGTACGCTGCAATATCAAATATCCAGGCAAATACAAGGCGGCTGCCCATACCGCATAGATCGTCCAGGGATGGGACTTAAGGACAGGCTGCATAGGCAGTATGCCGAAAATACCGGCCCATGAGAGTACAGAAAGGCCGGTTATTGTAATTGTGGAGAGGAAAGCAATGGATGCAGTAATGGTCTGCGCAGGAATTTTCCGCTTCCGGTATAGGAATGTCCGCAAAGCGGCCCCGGCAATCCCGGAGAAGCCGATGACACTATTGGAGGTATTAGCGATCCATGCATAGCGGAAGGTCTCCCAGGGACTGAGCGGAATTTGGAAATGACGCCGGAGAACAAAATCGTATAGACCAACCGCCGCAACTGCGATCAGCGCAAATCCAAACAGCAGAAGCACAGTCGCCGGCTTCATATGGTGAAGAATGTGAAGAGTGCCAGCCCAGTCAATTCTTCGAAATTCCTTCTGCCCTTCCCAGTAAATGAACAGAATCACCGCTGCAGGAATAATGATCTGAACCAGCTTATAGCGGTAAAGAGCGGAGAAAAGCTGTACAATTTGCAATCGTCGAAGAATTTCCCGGAACCTTTTCATAGGCGCGCCTCGCTTTCTCCACCTATGGTTCCCATTTGCATAGTGCTTAATCCACAGCTCCCGGCAGCTTAAGCCGCAGATCGGCGGTGAAGAACAGCCGGTAAATGAGCACGCTCAGCAGCATACTCGTAACTGCGGCGGAGGCGGTGAAGGAGAATACAATTAGAATCTGGTAACGAACGGCTATTACCGGATCGGCTCCGGCAATAATCATCCCGGTCATCATACCGGGGAGCTGCACAAGCCCTACAGTTTTCATGCCGTCAATCGTAGGGATCATACTGAATTTCACAGCTCTTGCCCTGACCTTCTGCATGGCCTGCTGAGCCGTGGCTCCAAGCGACAGCAGGGTTTCGATTTCTCCCTTGTTCTGCTGCATTTCATGCTTGAGATGGTTGATGAACAGCCCGGAGACAACCATTGCGCTGCCGATGGTCATTCCGCTGATTGGAATGATATACTGCGGGGTGGCTTTGATAATATGCAGCCCGAGCAATATCCCCATCATCAGAAGCTCCATCGCTGAGATCGCCACGGCAATTCTCCAGACCAGTCCGGGCAATCCTTTTCCCCGCTTGGCTGCATTCCATGAGGCGACACCGATCATAAAGACTATAATCAAGATGACAAAAATAATATGCTCCGCCTGGAAAATAAACTGCAGCACATAACCAACCGCCAGGAGCTGAACTGCTGACCGGATGGTTCCAACAGCAATGTCTTTTTCCAGGCCGAGCTTTTGCCAGATGGAGACCAGCATGGTTCCCATAACAAACAGAAGCGTAAAGCTTAATGCGGTTAATGTCATGGATACACGGCTCCTTCTACGGGCTGATCAAAGAAAGCAGCGCTGCTGTATTCCTGCAATCCGCCTTTGTCCATAACCCATGTCCGATTGCTGATTCTATGGGCCTGCTCCAGATCATGGGTAACCCAAATCAGGGTTGTCCCTTCTTCCTTATGCCGGTTCAGCAACAGTGCTTCGACCTTCCTTGTGCTGTCAACATCCAGTGAGGCTGTGGCCTCATCCAGCAAAAGAATGCTAGGCCGAAGCAGCAGCGTGCGGATCAATGAGATGCGCTGTTTCTCTCCGCCGGAGCAATCCTCCGCTTTTTTGGCAAGGTCCAGGTGCTCAAGTCCGAGCTGTTCCATAAGCTGCGCACCAAGTGCAGCATCATAGGGCTGTCCATGCAGCCTGCTGACCGTACGCAAATTATCCTCGATGCTGCCGGGCAGCATTACCGCTTGTTGGGCTACATAGGCAACAGCCATTCTCCATTCACGCGAATTCGAGTTTTTATAGGAGGTGCCGTTCAGCAGCAAATCCCCTTCGTCCGGTATATCCAGCAAGGCCAATATCCGCAGCAGCGTGCTTTTGCCCTGTCCTGAAGCGCCGATAAGCGCAACCCGTTCCGGCTTGGTGATCTCAGCAGCGATATGCGAGAACAAATACCTGTCCCTCCCCTGCGCCCCAGCCTCCCAATGAAATTTGGCCAGATTATGTATTTCAAATACAGCACTCACTGTGCCTCTCCCCTCTCATAAAATCTCTCTATAATCAGCACTCTATATTATAAGCATTCAGGCCAGCATATGCATTCGGCTAGTTAAGAAAATTTTAATATGTTCGGTTTAATATGAAGAGTATTCCAGCAAGCTGCCCAGAAAAGAGGAGGAAATATGTTTAAATCGAAATTGATCATGGCTTCAATAGCTTTATGCACTTTGGGAGCGAGTTCCCTCGTTCATCCCGGCTCAGCAACTGCTGCTCAGCCTGCTCCGGCTTCAAAATCCGCGTATGATCATATTGTCATTGTCGTCGAAGAAAATCATTCCTCACACAAAATTCTGAACAACCCCTCAGCTCCATATATGAACAGCTTAGCCAAACAAGGATTGAGCCTCACCAATCACTATGCCATCACACATCCAAGCCAGCCAAATTATATTGAGCTGTTCTCCGGCTCCAATCAGGGCGTAACAGACGACTTGTCCCATCCCCGGACGAACCACGCAAATTTGGCTTCTGAGCTTATTGGTCACGGGTATACCTTTGGCGGCTATTCTGAGGGTCTGCCCATGGTGGGATATACCGGTCCTTATGACCTGAGAACAAAATATGCAAAAAAACATAACCCCTGGGTTAATTTCTCCAATCTGCCGTCCAGCATCAACATGCCGTTAACCAGCTTCCCCAAGGATTTCAATCAGCTTCCGACCGTTTCTTTTGTCATACCGAATCTAAATAATGATATGCATGACGGCAGCATTAAGACAGCGGATCAGTGGCTCAAGAGTCATCTGTCTGCCTATGCCGCCTGGGCCGCTAACCACAATAGCCTTCTTATTGTTACCTGGGATGAAGACGATATGAGCGAGCACAACAAAATACCAACCTTTATAGTTGGCGCTGACGTCAAGAAAGGCTTTTATACTGTAAAAACAAATCATTACTCATTGCTCCGCACCCTTGAAGATATGTATGGACTGAACACCCTTGGAAAAAGCAAAGCTGCCCAGCCCATCAAAATAAGGTAAGAATGCAGAACAAGCCTCGAATTATTTGCTGATCAGATAGATCAGGAATACCGCAGCAAGCACAAACCGGTAGTAAGCAAATGGTGCAAGCTTCAGCCGTTCAAGCAGCTTCAGGAAGGTAATCACGGCGAGCAGGGCAACGACAAAGGCGACAACAAATCCGGTGATAAAAAATCCGGCATCGGCTGCCGTTAAGGTATGGTAGCTTTTTAGCAGCTCATAACCGCTTGCGGCAACCATCATCGGAATGGCAATGAGGAAGGAGAAATTGGTTGCCGCTTTGTAGCCCGCACCTGCCAGCAGGCCCCCGGCAATCGTCGCTCCCGAACGGGAGAAGCCCGGCCACAAGGACAAGCACTGGAACAAACCGATGGTTATCGCTTGCTTGTAGGATAGCTGATCAATATTCTCTGCCTGTATTGCAGTGCGTTTGTATTGACCAAGCAGCATGAACAAGCCTCCCAGTACAAGTCCTGCGAGAACTGTATAGGGAGAGAACAAATACGTTTTGATGAAGGAATGCAGGACGAGTCCCAGCACCATAGCAGGCAAGCAGGCCAGGATGACATGGATCAGGTTCAATTTCTGCTTCGTATTTCCGTTCTCGGAATCCACTTTTACTACACCCAGCAAGCCAAGAATCCGCCGCCAGTAAATGACCGCCACGGCAAGAATGGCTCCAAGCTGAATGATGATTTCGAAGGTATCCGCTTTTTCTCCTGTGAATCCAAGGAGCTCTCCACTTAATATGAGATGGCCTGTGGAGGATACCGGCAGGAATTCTGTGATTCCCTCGACAATGCCTTGAATGATAGCAATGATGTAATCATGCATGTATAGCTGGCTCCTCTCTGCTGTAATTATTGATGGGGCTATCCATAGAAGCGCGGATAAGAACATACTGCTCTTATCCGCGTTTTGTTTAGCCTGCTTAACCGGGCTTATTCGTGGTGTCTGCCCTCATGATCGTCCTTTACCTGCTGCACATGTTTGCCGCTTAAGTCAATGGAATCAGGAGTTGTACCGTTAATAGCAGACAACTGGACATCCAGGCTTGCAGTTAATGTATGGGAAGCTCCCTTGGCATCCTGTCCGGTAAATGTGATGGCAAATTGCTGGCGCTGAATTTCATTGGCTGGACTAACCACCGCATGCAAGCTGATGTTTTGAATCTGCACGCCATCAGTCAGAGCAATATCCTTGGCGCTAAGCAGATTTTGCCGGAACAGCTCCTCAGGATCACCTTGGTTCGCTGCATTGCCGTTCACTGTGGAATGCTCCCACTTGGAATGATCCGCCAGATGCTTGAAAGCAACCGGTGCGAGGGCCTGCACCACAGCCGGGATTTGTGCGCTGTCCAGCTGAAGCGAAATATCCTTGGAACCATTGCTGCCCGTAGTGGAGGTGATCTCATTCTTCAAATTTCCGATCAATGCATCAATGACCGTCTCTTCCTGAGAGCTGAACCACTTCTCGTCCTTGATCTCCTTCCCGGCCTCCCGGTCATCCTTCTCTGCCTTGTCCTGCTTCACATAATAAACATCCGAAGCATCGCTCTTCCAGACTTGCCGGTTAGGCTGACTGTAAAGGCTGATGGTCTGTGCGCCTGCTTTCCCGCTGAGCTTGACGGTTCCGCTCACGGCTTCATTGTGCCGGCTTACCTTCAAGCTGCTCTGGGCCTCGCTAAGCAGAGAACCATTATCCTTAAGATCAGCATCCGCCTGAACCGTAACACTTGTGAGATTCTGTGCGGTATTCTTAAGCGCAGCCTTGTAATCCTCATAGCCCGAGGTTCCTGCAAATGCCGTAAGTCCGGTGGCTAACATAATAGCACCGCTAATCCCAACCGCGCTTCCGGTCAACAGCCACTTTTTCTTCATTCCTTAACCTTCCTTCCACTGCTGAATTTATCTTGCAAGTAAAGCCTAAGCGATAATCCTAAATTCGCAGTGAAGAGACTATTAAATAAATCTTAAATTATAGCGGATTACGGATTAATTTCAGCCAGCTTCTCCCTACGGGCAAATAAACGTGCGGGCGACAGCAGATAGACGACACTGATGACCCCGAACAGAATGGCGCTGACCCGAAAAGGCAGCAATTCATTCCCGACGCTTGCCAGCCAACTGCCGATTAATGGACCCACAACCACGCCTAACCCTTCTATGGAGAACAGCAGCCCCCAGCTTATCCCCGCCGCATCTTCAGGGATATAGCGGGCCATTAGAGCATTCCAGGAAGGCAGCAGAGCCGCATAGGCGCATCCAAGCAGCAGCGATAGCCCTATAGCTCCGCCGAAGGAGCTGACTCCGGTCAAGCCGAACAAGGCTACTGAAAAAATACCGAAGCCTAATACCAAAAACCATCTTCCGCCTGCATGATCGAACCATTTGCCCATAGGAACCAGCAGCAGAACAACGCCTGCCCCGCCCGTTAACAGCACAATGGACAATTGGGAATGAGAAAGGCCCAAATATTTCACAGCGTAGCTGGTTAAGAAGGGCACAAGCATCCCGCCTGCAGTGGTCTGCAGCAGCATGCCGGGGAGCAGAAAGCCGCCCTTTTTCACTTTAGCCCACAATGCGCCGAACTGCTCTCCCAAGGAGGCGTGTATCCGCGTTACAGTTGTCTTTTCCAGATGTACAAAAGCGGCAATGACCCAGCCTGCGGTAAGGAATAAGACAATCATCCAAAGCGCCAGCGGCAGGCTCCGGCCGATGATTAGATTCATCGTTACCGGACCGAGGCCGAGACCCGCCATCCAATAGACATACAGGGTTCCCATCCGCTGCGCCCGGTTATCTTCCTTGACCTGGCTCATGCAAATAATCCAGATCGGAGACAGCCCTGCCCCGAGACAAGCGGAGGCGCCAATAAGAATCCACGCGCTGTGAGTTGTTACCATAAGCAGGAGACCGATGAAGCCCAGCAGAAATCCGCCATGCAGCACTAGCCTTCCCGGAAATCTGTCCAGCAGATAACCAACCAGCCCTTTAATGAGGCTGTCGGTCAAGTAATGAACGGATATCGCGATTCCGACAACGGATGCGGATAGTCCCCAGCCCATTAGCGAGTAAGCCGGCAAATAAGCGACCAGAACAGCCCCTCTAACCCACTCTATGAAAAAAAGAATGACAGCCAGCAAGGTAAAAGACGTCATCTGTCCTGCCCTTGCTTTAGAGATACCCATGAATGGTCTGCACCTGCCCTTCAAGGAGTTGCTGCGCCGCCTGCTCAGCGAACGGCTGCCGCTGCTCGATAACCTCCAAAGCTTCGGTGACAATCCGCTCCGCAGAAGCTTTACGTGCAAATTCTCTCATAAATTGTTTTCTTTGTTCTCTATACTCCGGATCTTCAAGTTGATGAAGCTGTGAGATTAATTGTTCTTCATCGAGTGCCACATCAATAATCTGCTCACTTGCCAGCGCCGCTGCATTGCCTGCCTCCTGACCGGGGAGCGGACGATAGACGATGACCGGAAGGAGCTGGGAAAGCGCCTCCGTCAGCGTGATGCCGCCGGCCTTGGTCAGCAGGCATGAGGAGATATGCATCAGCTCATGCATCCTGTCGGTGTAGCCCAGAACATGGACCCGGTCGTTAGCCTTGAATATGCTCTCAGTAGCTGCTCTGAGCTTATGGTTATTCCCGCATACGACAATGACATCGAAGCCGGATTGAGCCAGCACGCTGTGGATCAGACCGCTGATATTCGACAGCACGCCATATGCGCCTGCCGCCAGCAGAAGATACCGCCGGGTGCCATCCAGCCCATGCTTCGCGAGAAGCTCTTCACGGTCCTGAACTTGTTCAAACGGATGGCGCACCGGAATACCGCTGACAACGAGCGTATCCTCTGCGGCTCCCGCTGCAAGCAAGGCCGTCTTCAGCCGCTCGGATGCAACAAAATACTTCGTGGTATGCGGATGCATCCATCTCCCATGCAGGACGTAATCCGTCATGACGGTAAATACCGGAACCTGGCTGTCCGTTTCTTCCGCAAGCTGGGCAGCGGCTAGATACGGAAAGGTGTGGATAATGACATCCGGACGTAGTCCTTCAAGCAATTGCCGCACCTTCCGTTTCCCCAGGGAGTGGAGCAGCTTGCCCATCGCGCGTCCCGGCTTCATGCTGCTCGTTATTTCATATAGCAGCCCATAGAGCTCTTGAGCAGGAAAGGTGCTGTTCAAATAGAATCTCCGCGAAAGCTCATTGAGCCGGGGATTAACTTCAGCGAACAGGTCTACGGTATACACCCGGTCCATTCCTCTAACTTTAAAAGAATGTTCGATAGCTTCCGCCACTTTGACATGACCATCTCCAAATTTGGAGGTCACAATAAGCACTACAGGATTCCAGTTCATAGAAAGCTCCTTTTTTCTCTTGGCCTTCTTTAACTCTAACCCTTAATCGTAAAAGGATAGTGAAGGGATTCTTAATGGAGTATTAACTCTGGGAACAAATTTTTACAGTGAAAGCTGGTCTTTCCTTGTTTTCGTCAAGTATAGAACCAGACCCACAATGATTACGACAAAGATAATGCTGGTTCCGGTCGTACCCAGCTCAAGTCCGCCTTCGCTGCGGGGCTGCGACAGATAATCACCCAGCGATGCCCCCATTGGACGGGTCAATATATAAGCTATCCAGAAAGCTATGACAGCATTCAGCTTGAAGCGGAAGTGCGCCAGCGTTACAACGCCAATGAGTGCGGCAAAAATAAGTGCCGAGACCCAGTAACCGAGGTTCAGACTTTCAGCGACAAGGTCTCCGGCTGCGGTCCCCAGCGCAAAAGTAAAGAGAATGGCCAGCCAGTAAAAGGCCTCCCGCTTTTTGGTGGTAATGGAGTGAATCGAGAGCGTCTTCTCGCTGGCAAACCAAGCCACAAAAGTCACCGCCAGCGCCAATGAAAAGAATATTGTTGTCGTTTCCAGCGGAACTCCGAGATTGTCCACAAGGTTGTCAGTAATAAGTGTTCCTACCACACTGATCAGCACGACGGCCAGCCAATATATTGAGGGCACGTATTTCGTGGCGGACATCTGAAAGAACAGAGAGATTAGCAGCAGACCGGTCATCACCAGAGTTGTGAGGGTCAAGCCCCAATTGAGATTGAAATTCAGAAAATCTGCTGCTGTTTCCCCCACCGTAGTAGCCATAATTTTAATGATCCAGAAAAAAATCGTAACCTGCGGTACCTTGTTCCATAGTTGGCGTTCGTTCATAGCTATACCTCCTTGCGTTCGAATAGAATATAACCCAGCGTTACAAACATCAGCAGCCCGGCCAGCAGAAATAATGAAGTGTTGGCGAGTCTGCCTGTGGAAACGGTATGGCTTAACCATAATGAATACCAGTCTGTATACGAGGTGATCGAAAAATAGGAGAAGCCGTTTAAGAAGTAAGGAACGGTTTTGCCTCCGGTGTATAACAGAATGGAAAAGACCAGAAATCCGCCGGCGCTGCGAAAAAATTGAGCTGTAAACACAAACAATGCTGCGAGAGAGCACATGGACAGAAACGCTGCTGCGTAGGCTTTCAGCATACTGAAGAGATTAAGGCCACCCGTACCGGGAGTCCCGAACAGCAGGTTGCACAGAGTGCTTACCGTTCCTAGGAGCAGCAGCAGGGCGCCGATGGCGATGCCGAGGGCAAGAAATTTGGCGGTGTATGCCCCGAGCCTTGTGATTGGCCGCAGCAGCGCCAGCTTCAATGTGCGTGATGATATTTCCTGCGGAAACAAATCGGCAATCTCCACGATCATGAACAGAGGAATCACGAACAGGGTATAGATCTCCAGCATTTGAGCGGGATAGGAAGGACTGACTGCCACAAGCCCCAGAACCGGCTGCAGAGAATGGAACAGCCCAATCAGCAGTATTGGAATAATGACGGATACCAGAAGAAAGAAAATCGTTTTTTTGCGGTAGATCATGAGCTGCAATTCGTTTCTAAGTCCTGCTGTCAGGCCGTCCATTATCTATCAGCTCCTTTCTCTTTTCCAGCACGGAAATGTAGTACTGCTCAAGAGAAGTATTGTCCGTAAGCAGTTCATGCACATCGCCTTCACGAACCAGCACGCCTTGATGCAGAATTCCCACCCTGTTGCAGAGCTGCTCCAGTTCATGAATCATGTGGCTGGAAATCAGGAAGGTGATCCCTTGCTCAGCGGATAATTGCTTAACCAGGGCCCGGAAATGAACCACACCTTCGATATCCAGCCCGTTCGTCGGCTCATCCCAGATCACGAATTCCGGGTGGTGCAGGATAGACGAGGCCATTGCCAGCTTTTGCTTCATTCCGGTGGAGAAGTGCCTGATTTTGTCCTTGGCAAAAGCGGCAAGCCCCACGGCCTCAAGCACTTCATCAATACGCTGCGGTGAAAGCTCTGGAAAAAAGCTCGCATTCAGCTTCAAATATTGTCCCGCTGTGACATAATCGTAGAAATCAGCCGATTCGATCATGCAGCCTACCTTCCGCATATTCGCTGAGAAGGATTGCTCCAAATCTTGTCCGAACAACGAAATGCTCCCAAAGCCCGGAGAGATCAGACCGGTCAGCATTTTGAGAAGCGTGGTTTTACCGGCACCGTTCGGTCCAAGCAATCCGTAAATATCTCCCTTGTGCAGCTCCAGATCCACACCGCTGATCCCCCTGCCGTTCCGGAACTCTTTGCTTACCCCTGTTAGCTTGGCTATACTTTCCATAACTTATCCCCCTTGGCGCAACTTAAGCCCTATTCCGTAAATATTCCCGCACAATCAGCGTAAAGGATAAATCTAAAGTGCCTGTGAACAGACCCTTAAATAATTCTTAACTCCAGCACACACGAAAAAAGCCAAAGCATCATCCCGAAGGTAAGCTCTGGCTTGACTGGTTACAGTATTAGGAGCGGAACCGGTAGCCGGCGCCCCAAAGCGTCTCAATGTATAGCGGACTTGCAGAATCCTCTTCAATCTTCTCGCGGAGCTTGCGGATATGCACGGTAACCGTCTGGGTATCCCCCAAGGAGTCAACGCCCCATAACCGCTCAAAGAGCTGATCCTTGCTGAAGACATGATTGGGATGTTGAGCCAGAAAATAGAGCAGGTCAAACTCCTTGGTGGTCAGCGAAACCTCCTCATCCCTGACAAAAGCGCGGCGGGAGTCCGGATTCAGCCTGAGCTCCCTGATTTCCAGTTCACTCGTGGATGATCCGCGGCCTTTCAGGCGGTCATAACGGGATAAATGGGCTTTGACTCTGGCCACCAGCTCCGCAGGCTTGAAGGGCTTGGTTATATAATCATCTGCGCCAAGGCCAAGACCGCGCACAACATCAATATCCTCCCGTCTGGCGGTGACCATAAGAATGGGAATATCCAGCTCATCGCGGATTTTTTTGCACACCTCGAAGCCGTTCAGCTTGGGCAGCATGACATCCAGTACAATTAATTCGTATTTTCCGCTCAGACCCAGTTCCAGGCCTTGCTCTCCATTTACGGCGATTTCAGTCTCATATCCGTTCATCTCCAGATAATCACGCTGGAGCTCGGCAATCGAAGGCTCATCTTCTACTATCAGTATCGTTCGCTTCACTGTCCTGCGCCTCCTTCTTCAATCGGTAAAACAATGCGGATCACCGTGCCCTCGCCTTCCCGGCTGTCCGCATAAATCGCTCCCCCATGCTCCGTAAGGATCTGCTTGGCGATGGCAAGGCCCAGGCCGCTGCCGCCGGTATTGGTATTTCTGGACTGCTCGGCCCGGTAAAAGCGTTCAAAGATATGCCCGGCCGCTTCCGGCGGAATCCCCGGTCCATTATCACCAATAGCCAGAGTAAAGCGATTTCCCTCTACCCAGGTCTGAACCGTGATTCTTTTCTCGGGCTTATCCATATACTTCAGACTGTTCTGAATGATGTTGCCAAGCACACGTTTGAACGAATCGCGGTCTACCGACACCCTTGCTGCTTCCCCGCCATTCATGGCAATGTGCAGCTCCACCTCGCGTTTTTCCAGCTCCACCTTCAGCTCCTCAGCCCAGTCGTTCAGGTAAGGCAGGATAAATACAGACTCAAAGGAAAAGGGCAGCTTCTGCATGTCCAGCTTCGAGTACAGGAACAGCTCATCAATCAAATGGTCCATTTCACCAGCCTTGGCGGCAATCGTACGCATGTATTTTTCATTTTTTTCCGGTGAATCCGCCACGCCTTCGAGTATCCCATCAACATAACCTTTAATGGCCGTAATCGGTGTCTTTAGATCATGGGAAATATTCGTAATCAGCTCTTTGCGGTTCGTTTCATATTGCTGCTGCACAACAAGCGACTGCTGAAGTCTGGACCTCATCTCCTCAAAAGCCATCCCTAGCTGCCCCAGCTCATCCTTGCCGCCAATCTCTACCTTGAAATCGAGGTCCCCTTCGCTCACCCGCCGGGCCGCTCTGCGCAGCTCCAGCAAGGGACGGATAATCTTTCTTGACATATAGGTCGTCAGCAGCGTATGGGTCAGCAGGAGGACGACTACGGTGCTCAGAAACAGAATCGGGAAAAAAGTTCTCACAAAGTGAACCAAAGGATCAATGGTGCTCACCAGAAAAATGCTGACCGGCTCGGCCTGCTTGGATAACAAATCAAATTGGGCGATTTGATACCAGTCATTGTTATATTTCAGCCGAAAAGGTTCGTTATAAGATCCGGCTTCCTTAAAGTCCGGCAATTCCCCGGTTAACCCTTGTTTCTGCAGGAGATCCGCTGAAGCGTACAGCGTCTTGCTCCCGGAGCGGATAAATATAGAAGTATTCTTCTTGAGCATATCTGCCGATAATTCATCCAGAAAAGAGGTATCTGTCAGCAAATTTGAATTTTGCATGAAGGTATGCTTGATGAGATTGCGGGTATCGCTCTCTTCCATGCCTTCAAATCTATTCTCATACGTGCTTTTCAGGGTTTGCACATCCCCGTGATAGACAATGGTCAGCAGCATGGCTGTCAGAAAAAGCAAAAACAGCGGTACCACCAGCATTGCCGCGTAGGACAGGAGAAATTTCAAGCGAATGGACATATCCGGTAATCACCCTGCCTTTTTAGTTCCTATCATACGACATTTCACCCGGCATCCGAAAGTCATGCCGGAGTAGTTAGGGCGATCTAAGCGGCCCGTTCTTTTTTTCTGCGCAATAGCCACCAGCCGAGCAGTAGCACCACCACTCCGCAAACCGCATAGCTGATTGGGCGCAGATACTGCTCCACAATACTCCAGTTTCCTCCCAGCCGGTATCCCAGATAGACAAGAGCCATGTTCCAGGGGATACAGCCAAGCGAGGTGAACACTATAAACTTCCAGCCCTTCATCCCGGCAATCCCTGCCGGTAAGGAGATAAACGTCCGTATAAAAGGCAGCATCCGTGTGAAGAATACGGTCCCTTCTCCAAAACGCGCAAACCAGCGCTCCGCCTGCTCCATATGATGCGCATTCAGCAGGATGTATTTTCCGTATTTATCCAGAAGCCGCCTGCCGCCTGCTCTGCCAACATAATAGGCAATCATTGAACCGATGAGGTTCCCGACAACCCCGGCAACAACAACCTCCACAAATGAAAGTGATCCCTGGGCAACCAGAAAACCTCCGCTGAGCATAATTACCTCGCTGGGAATAGGGATGCAGGCGCTCTCCAGAATCATTCCGATCCAAATTCCCCAGATCCCTAATGTATTTACCAGACTCAGAGCGGTCTCTGATATCCAGGCCAACAATTGATGCATTAGCTTTCACTCCGTTTCATTTAGACGATATTATTCAATATAAAGCTGATTGCGATACCTAGTACCATTCCGGCCAACACTTCAAGAGGCCGATGTCCAAGAAGCTCCTTAAGTGGCGCCGCCGGTTTCTCACCATTCGTAATCTGCGAAAAATTAGAGGTTATACGATTTAATAGAGCAGCATGCATCCCTGCATGACGGCGAATCCCGGCGGCATCGTACATTGTAATTGTGCATACAACCGCAGCAATGGCAAACAAAGAAGAATCAAAACCATTTAAAATTCCTACAGACGCAGCAAGCGAAGCTGCCGCCGCCGAATGGGAGCTTGGCATTCCTCCCGTACTGAAAGCCAGTGACGGGTTCCAGCTTCCGGTGTGAAAAAAATTCAGGGGCACCTTGATCCCCTGGGCTAAGATCATTGAGATCAGGGCGGATACAAGGGGGAAATTGTAGATATTAGGCAACGTCGTTAAACCTCCTGTAATCAACTCGGTCCGTCTGTTAAATGTAATCCTCAAGTATAAACTGGTCGTGAAGCGTTTCTTAAGCGTTTCTTAATTTATTCATCCTGATCCTTATTCCCTGTCAATAAGAAGCAGATGAGAAAATTCTCATCGTACTCTAATAAAAGGCAAAAAAAGCAGACGTATTCAGCTATCCATCAGCACTTGGTAAATGTTGTTGAATTTATGTGTGATAGAGTTTATTCAGGTGATCACCCTAACAAAACACTGGGAGGCAACATATGAATACAGCTTACAAAAAAAGACGTTTCCGCAAGTTTGGTATTGGAGTCAGCTTAGGGATAGCCTTGCTTTCAGCCGGGACAGGTTTTTTGGATAACACAAATATGGCTTATGCAGCTACAGCTACATCTACATCTATTGCGGATCAAATCATCTCGACAGGCCTGAAATATCAAGGGGTTCCTTATCAATTCGGAGCTAAGTCCGGAAGAACTGATGTTTTCGACTGCTCCTCTTTTACACAGTTTGTATTTAAACAGAGTGGAATATCTCTTCCGCGCTCTTCCAGACAGCAGTCCACTGTCGGCACATTCGTACCGAGGGATCAGCTTCAGCCGGGAGACCTTGTATTCTTCTATTCCCCTATTCATCATGTCGCCATTTATATGGGCGATGGAAAATTGCTGCACACATTCGGAAAAGGTGGTGTCACGGTCACTTCTCTGAATACCGGCTGGTGGAACTCCCACTACGCAACAGCGCGCAGAGTCTTGCCTTAAGGGAGGACAAGCCGTCTCTGTTTACATACAGAGACGGCTTGTTTGTCTATCTGGAGCTATACCTAAGGTTCAAGCATTCTGGATGGACGAACTGCCGGAAGCTTCACAATAACCTCGGTTCCAGTACCCTCATTGCTCTCAATTTGAATCCATCCGTGATGCTCCTCCACAATCGACTTGGCAATGGGCAAGCCCAGGCCTGTTCCTCCTGTTTTTCTGTGACGCGAGCTGTCGGTACGGTAAAACCGTTCAAATACATGCTTTACCTCTCCCAAGGGGATTCCAATTCCATAATCCTTAACGATGAATTGAACGTACTCAGCTTGTTTAGATATATATATTTCTACCGGGGCTGTGCTGTATTTCAAGGCGTTGTCCAGCAAAATTATCAATAGCTGCTTTATTTTACTGTGATCCGCTTGGATAACAATCTCCTTTTCCTTTACATGCAGGATGATTTTCCTCGTGCTTAACTGCCTGAAGTGGGCAATCACTTGCTTACAGGTTTGTATTAGCTCCACAGCTTCGAGCGTTAATTGTCCGCCTTGCTGGGAGGAAGCCAGATTGAGCAACTGTTGTGTCATCACTCTCATGCGTTTAGTTTCCTCATAAATGGAGCTTACCGCTTCCTCCTGCACCTTTTCATCATGAGTACCCCAGCGTCTAAGCATATTCGAGTACCCTTCTATGATCATTAGTGTTGTATTGAGCTCATGGGAGGCATCGGACACAAACTGCTGCTGGCTCCAGAAGCTCTCCTCCAGCCTGTCCATCATCCGGTTAAACGTTTCTGTCATTTCAAAAAGTTCATCAGCACTTTGCCCTTTAATGGGAATCTTCTTAAAGGTCAGACTGCGTTCGATCTCTTTCATCGTCCGTATGCTGCTTGAAATGGGCTTCACGACCGTGCGGGAAAGCAAGCTTCCACCCAGCATACCCAGAAGCACTGCTCCGAAGGTGGTGAATGTCAGTGTTGTAACCAGAATACGAATATTAGTCTCCAAATCCTCCAGTTTCTCTGCGATTTCAAACCTGGTCAAGCTACCATCAGGGGTGACCACAGGAATACAGACCACAAGTATCCGTTTGCCCTCTTTCTGTAGAAGCTTGATGCCTTTAGTAGAGCTATAGTTAAGCGGCACCCCATCCAGATTATAATCAGCACCATTCGAGATATTGCGTATGGCAGTTGAACCGGCTACAGTTATCCGAATCACGGTATCTTCTGTTAATGAATCGTTAAGCAATGAATTCTGAGCTTTCTCATTCAAGAATATCGCTTGTTCCACAATAGGCTCCCATTTGCCCAGCAGCATTTCACCCGCATTTTGGGCGGCATTATTAATAAATAATGAATACACTGCGACATCTACACACAATAAAATGCCAATAAGCAAAAGAGTTGTCAGTAAAGTGATTTTGGTTCCAAGCTTCACTCCTCCCCCTCCTTGATGCAATAACCGACCCCGCGGATGGTTTTGATCAGCTTGTTTTTGAACCCGGAATCAATCTTTTTTCTAACATAAAGGATATAGACATCGACTACATTGGTATCTCCGACAAAATCAAAACCCCAAACATGATTAATAATCTGCTCACGGCTCAGTACATGGTTTTTGTTCTCTGTCAAATAAACCAATAGATCGAACTCCTTGAGGGTAAGCTCAATCTTCTGCCCTTCACGGATCACATCTCTCGTGTTTTTGTCAATGATTAAATTTTCAATTTGAATAAGGGATGGGGGCTTCACTGGAGAAGGGAGGCTCCCGCGAAGTCTGATATTGGCTCTGATTCTGGCCAGCAGCTCCTCAATTTCAAATGGCTTCGTAATGTAATCATTAGCCCCCTGATCTAACCCGGCTACTTTTTCAGAAGTGGTATTGCGGGCAGTTACCAAAATCACAGGAGTAAAAGCATCCACTTTCCTTAATCTTCTTAAGACTTCCACTCCGTTAAGTTCAGGAAGCATGATATCAAGAATAATGAGCTCCCATTCTTGACTGAGTGCTTTCTCTAATCCCTCCTTGCCGGTTTCGGCAATTTCCACATGATACCCCTCATGGGTCAGCTCCAGTTCCAGAAGCCGGGAGATTTTTGCTTCATCGTCTATAACCAGGATGGACTGCTCCACATTCACTACCTCCTTTGTTTAACCTGAAAAATGGACAGGAACCACCCGCTTGGGAGTAGTATCCTGTCCAGTGTAATTTCTTATTCATCAGCTGTTTCCATATTCATTCTTAAGATTAATTTAAGAGATCATTAATAATTGCAGATTATAATTCAAAATAAAAACAGTAAGGATGAGAACCTTAATGAACTATCAGTTATTTCAAATTGTCAATAATTTTGCCGGTAAATGGGATTTCATTGATGATTTAATGGAGTTTTGTGCACAGGATATTGTATGGGTGATGATTGCTATGATCGCCATTTTATGGTTCACCCATAAGGAGAAATATCAGCAGTACGCATTCTATGCTCTTCTGTCCGCAGCGGTCGCTCTGGCAATAGCAGCTTTATGGATATCTCCTGAAGTCAATCAGCCTCGTCCATTTGTACTCCATGTTGTGCACCAGCTGATTCCACACAGTGCAGATGCTTCTTTTCCAAGCGATCATTCCACGCTCGCCTTTTCCCTTGCGTTCAGCCTCTTGTTTGCAGACCGGAAATGGGGACTACTAGCCTTGGCAATGGCATGCATAACCGGATTTGCCCGTGTGTATGTCGGAGTACATTACCCCGGAGATATTGCAGGATCAGCCGTACTCGCCGCTCTAATCAGCTTTTTGGTTTATACAATGCGCTCCCGCTTGAATCCCGTTGTAACCCTGTTAATCGGAATCTACAACAAAGTCATATCCACGCTGCCTAAATTATCCCATAAATAAACAGCAAAAAAACAAACGGCATGGCCCCTGAATCGGAGCATGCCGTTTGTTAATCGTATACTGGATGGATATTTTTATTACCGGATTCCCTCTTAAGAATTTCGTGATATATCCTTAAATAACTGTCTGTCATCTTCTTATTGGTGAACCGTGTATGAACATACGCTCTTAAGAGGTGCGGGGCTGGATATTTCTTCTGCCTTGCCTTAATCGCCATCTCACTCACAGAATTGCAGATCAGATAAGGGAATCCGGATAATACCTCCGGTACTGCACCTTTTCTGAATGCCAGCACCGGAGTGCCGCAAGCCATGCTTTCAACCATTACAAGACCGAAGGGTTCTTCCCATAATGACGTGAACAGCACACATTCCGCATGTTTGATTAACTGTTGCTTTACTTTTCCGCCAACAGCTCCAGCATAATGGATATTCGGATTTTTCCGGATGCGGGGCATAACTTCAGTGCGAAAAAACCTGGAGTTTTTCACAGGGCCGGCGATAATCAGCTTCTTCCCCGTCTTTTCTGCAACTTGTATGGCCTGCAGAACCCCCTTGTTGCGAATAATCCTGCCTAAAAACAACATGTATTTATGTTTATCTGTACTAAATTCATATTCACCCGGATTTATCCCATTATAAACATATAAGCCTTTGTTGTTCCCCAATATCCGGCGGGCACGCTTACTTACGTATACTGGATACTTAACACGCCGCTTGACCGGGATGTGGACTGTGCACACCGTAGGAATCCTGGGATAAACTGTGCCAAGCGCGGAACGGAACGAATGGTCATGGATAATATCCGTCCGCTCAGGGATTTTACTCAGCACAAATCTTGCGAGGCCTCCGTGCCTAAGCCCCTTAGGATAAGTAATAAGCTTTGCTTTGCTCCGGCTACCCGAAGCTGCAAATAGATAGACCTCATGTCCCCGTCTGACCAGTTCCTCCGTCAGCTCATAAACAATTTTCTCAGTTCCTCCCTTAACGGAAGGTAGGGGCTGGGCTTGTGGATAATTTGAAATTACTTGTATAATTGTTAATTTTTTATTTTTCGGAAGCTTAACGGACTTTTCCATTACAACCGGGCTCCCTTCAGCTCTTCGTTTTTATCCTGCGGATTCAGGGATACATTAAGCTATGCAAGAAAACAAATCTTGACCGGGCGCCCGGAATGACATCCAGGAATGCCGGGGATTTTGACTGGTGGCATTATTTGACTAACTAAAAATCGGATTTTAGGCAATATTAATTTCGGGGAAAAACTCTTCGAGGAGGAATTTATTTAATGAAAAAGTTGTCTGTAGCGATCTTGTCGGTATGTTTGATGATGAGCGCCGCTTCTGTGGTACAAGCTGCTCCTGTTGAAACAAAACATGAGCAAAAGCATGAGAAGAAATTACATGCCGAAAGCGTCCACAAAGCAAAAGTGCACAAAGAGCATGCTAAGAAAATGCACACGCATGCCAAATCACTCAAGGCAAAAAGCATGAAAGCTAAGAGCATTAAAGCCAAAGCAACCAAAATGCCAAAATCCGGCTTCGGCGGTGCCAGCGAGCAAATGGAATAGGAGGATGAAAGAGGGCGAATCTCACTTCTCCCTCTTTCTTTTCTACACATGAAAAAAGGGGTATCCGTATTTTTTTTGATGTTCATTTGTCTCAGTCTTGCCGGCTGCTTCGAATCCCCATCCGGCAACAAGGAACAGCTGGGAGATTTGGTTCCCGAATCCTCACCATCATTGCCGTCCTTACCGCCCTCGGCGGCGCCGACGGAAAAGCCCAAAATGTCGAAACTCGAAAAGACCGAGATTCTTCCAGTGAAATTTTTGCCGGACCGGATGGAGATTCCTTCTATCTCAGTGAAGGCAGCAATCAAGCCTGTTACTATTCTGGCTAATGGCCAAATGGATGTGCCCAAGGACACCGATGTGGCAGGTATTCTGTATCCGGGAATTTTAGCCGGGGAAAAGGGAA
The DNA here is from genome assembly GCF_054483875.1 of Paenibacillus sp. BAC0078. NCBI lineage: Bacteria > Bacillati > Bacillota > Bacilli > Caryophanales > Paenibacillaceae > Paenibacillus > Paenibacillus sp. BAC0078. The sequence goes on along the minus strand of NZ_JBTLRW010000002.1, from coordinate 156,131 downwards.
ACGTTATTATCGACGGGCATGTGGACAGCTACACAGGTCCGGCGGTGTTCTATAAATTGAAGAGGCTGAAGCCGGGAGACCGGATTATTGTCTCCGACAAGAAAAACCACAAGCTGGCCTACACTGTCGAGTCGGCAGAGGTCTTTGCTCCGGCACAAGCGCCGGTGGAGCGGATATTCGGCAAGACTGAGGAATACCGCCTGAATCTTATCACCTGTACGGGAAGGTACAGCAGAAAGAAAAAGGAACATGAACACAGGTTAGTCATCTTTGCGAAGATAGGTGATAAATGATGAAGCAGTTCAGAAAAAACAGGTGTCTGCGTGCAGCAGCCATTGTAATAATATTAGCAGCAGCTATGTATTCTCCGCTCCCAAGGGCGGCAGCAGATTCAGATAAGCATGAAATTGAATCAACGCTGAACCAAATTTTCAAGGACAGGGCGGAGGTGTTGCTCCACCCTCAGTCGGAGGTCATTAACAAGTATTATATTCCGGAAAAATTAAGCCAAATGGCGCTGGAGCATGAGCGTTTACGGGCCGAGTATGTAAATAGCTGGGCAGCAAAAAGAACCATTAAACTGACAAGCTCAGAGTCCGGCATTCGTATCATCCGTCAGAGCATCATTGGCGATATGGTCAAAATTTCCCTGGTTCAATCACATAAAGTAGGATATGTATACATCAATAAAGTGATGACGCCGGAACAGGTTTTCGGTGTTGGAACGAGGCATTTTCTCACATTAAAGAAAGATGGCGGCACGTGGAAGATTGCACGGGAATGGTATCTTGATCCGCTGGATGAGGACCCCCGTAAAATTGCGGATGGACCGGAGAGAACAGCTTCATCACCCAAAGCAAACGCCGAACCGGTTGATGGTAAAAAATATAAGCGCAAGCGTGCCGTGCAATATGCCCATAAATATGCCGGTGCCGCATGGGGTGCGGGAAATAAGCATCACTATAACAAAAAGTATTTGGATTACACAGGTAAAGGCGGCGACTGCACCAATTTTGCCTCACAGGTCATCGGCGATCAGGAGGAAGGCGGAGGTTTACCGATTGCGGGCGGGTGGCGGTATTTTGCCAATTCGGGCGGTACACAAACCTGGGTGCAGACAGATGCCTTCAGTAATTTCCTTACCAGGTCCGGCTATGGCAAGCTTATTGCCAAGGGCGATTACAAGCATATCGTAACTCCTTCGCAAAAACACCCGGAGGGTGCGGTTTCAGAGCTTCAGCCTGGTGATCTTATCGGTTATATTCTGCACCATAACGATACGGACCATTTCTCCGTCGTTGTCGGCTTCGATGATCACGGCTATCCTCTGGTCAATTCCCACACAGCAGACCGCTACCGTGTGCCCTTTGATTTGGGCTGGGACTGGAACACCAAGTATCAGTTGTTTCACATCAGGGATTATTGAGCCTCCAACACGGCTAAAGCCGTGGGATTCCTAGCTAGTTAACGCACGCAAGCCATTTCTGTTTTGTGCAGACTGCTAAGTCAAGAGCTAGCTCATTAGCTCGTCCTGGATCAGAGCCTATAGCTATCCAGGCTGATTGACTGTTACCATCAATCACAGGTGGGTGGTCAGATGTTTTAACGTCTTTGGCATGACGGACTTCATAGATTTTACGCTCGGAAAGTCTTCTTTATGTCCGAGCAACCGCATATCTATGCTGTTTTCAAAAGAGCGAACACCTGTTTTGATTATATCAGATCAAACCATGTAGGACAATTAAGCTGTCCAAAGACAGCCCTTGTCCTAAGCCGATTCATCCCATGCCTGAAGACGTTGGGCTTTCTCGGCTATATACTGTAAATTGATGCTTGTCAGCATAACACAGGTTTATCGTAATACAGTAGATATATAAACCTATGCTGTTGTGCTGGAGGAAATATGAGAATACCCCGGCTTTTAAAGCAGTCCGCAATCAGGGCCGGCGCCATGCTGCTAGTAAAATTGATTGGACTGGCCGGCCGTGTGGTCCTGACCCGATTGGTTGGCGCAGAGGGAATCGGACTTTACCAAATTGCTTATTCATTCTATGGCTTCGTGCTTATGCTTACAGGCGGCATACCCACGACACTTGCCATTGCAACCGCAAAAACGCCCTCACAAGGCTGGAAATTCCTGAAGACCATCTCGCTATGCATGATACTTTCAGGAGGAATAATCAGTCTGGTGATTTACAGCAATTCATCTGTGATCTCCGGTTTGCTTGGCAATCCGTCCCTGGAATACGCGGTCCGCAGTCTGGCCCCTTCCATATTTGCTGTTCCGCTGCTAAGCCTGGCAAGAGGATATCTGCAAGGAATGAAGCAAATCGGAATTATTGCATGGTCGGAGATTGCCGAGCAGGCATCCAGATTTTTGTTCATGCTGCTCATTATCTGGCAACTGGGGTGGCTTGGAATTGAGCGGGCAGTAGGCTATGGACTATATGGCACTCTGATTGGGGCTGTAATCTCGTTCACCCTGCTGACCGTTTATATTTCTCTGAACAACAAGAAGATCACCTTTATCGAGCCTTATCACCGGCCTCTGCCCCTGATATGGTTCATCAAAACCTCACTTGTTATTTCAGCCACACGTATGCTTATCCCGGCTTCGGAATTCATTGATGCTCTTCTTATTCCAAACCGGCTGCTGGCAGCGGGACACAGCACCTCCGAAGCGACTGCAATATACGGAGTAATCTACGGAATGGCGGTCATTATCGTGTATTCCCCCACGCTTCTGACCGGAGCCCTCAGCCATACCGTATCCATGCATATTGCCGCCGCCTGGCAGCAGGGAAATCAGAAAAGAGTGGCCAGCCTTTCAAGCCTGGCGCTTTATGCCTGCTGGTTATGGGGACTGGTGTGCGGATTGTTTTTATTCGTATATGCGGATGAACTGTCCTTCTTTATCTTTAATACCGCACACGTTAACCAGGTAATCCGTTATCTGGCGTTCATTCCGCTTATCGTTGGCTTTCGGGAAATCTCAACCAGCATTTTATGGGCACAGGATATTCGCAAAAATCCATTTTTCGGGCTTTTATCAGGAATCATTTGCGCTATCATTATCCAGTATTTTCTAGTTGCGCTACCGGGGTTCAGCTACAAGGGGGCTGCTGCCGGAATACTCATGCTAGAGGTGGTTGCTGCCTGCTGGAATTTCAGAGTACTGCACCACAGTGAGGCAGGCCTGAAGCAAATCCTGCTCCCGCTGCTGTACGATCTTGCCTTTGTATTCGTCACTCTATCGGCACTGACACGATTGTTCCACCACTCCGCGGAAATCTTAAGCTTATGGCATTTTCTGTCTATGAGCTTCTTATATTTTACGATCTCAGGGGTGTACATGTATTTTCGTTCCATACGAAAGATGCTATAGCTTCAAGCAGAGGCCTTATTCTGCGCTGTCGTACAGGGCGATCAGTTCATCGAAGGCGGAAATAATTACGTCAGAGCCTTTCAGCTCATCCTGCCGTCCGAAACCCGCATAGGCGCAGCCGATGACCGTTTGCCCGTTGCCTTTGCCGGCCTCCACATCAGATGAGCGGTCGCCGACCATCCAGGCATCCTTGATGCCGTTATCGTCCAGCAGAATGTGCAGCAGCTCGGTTTTGGTTGCAGTGCCTTGTCCGCCTGCGCTGTAGAGGCCATCGAACAGCCCCTTCAGCTCATGCACCACAACAATGCTGTCAATGTAGTCCTTCAGTCCATTGCTGGCTACGAACAGCTTCACACCACGCTCATGCAGCGCCGCAAGAGTCTCGGTTACCTTTGGATATAGTAATGTGCCTCCGGCTTCCAGTCCTTCGATCTCCAGCTTCAGCAGCAGCTCATCGGCACGGCGGTGAACGGCTTCATCGACATCCGGCATCACTCTCTTCCAGATATCCGCCAGCAGCATGCCCAGGCTGCTCAGAATCAGCTCTTCAGGCGGAGTTGGTCCGTGGTACAGCCCCTCCTCGCGCAGCGCATCAAACATTTTATGATAAGCAGGCAATAGCAGGCTCTCCGTCTGAAATAGCGTTCCATCCATATCAAAGATTATCGCTTCCGGCTTCTTCAGTTTCATGAACGACCCATCCCTTTCATTATGTATGCATAGGCCTATGATATAGGACAAAAGGGACCGGAAGCAAGCACCATTACGGCGCTGTTCCGGTCCCCGCTGTTATAAGCCTTGGGATGTTGGGTAATCAGATTATATGCGGTCGAAGCTCGCGATCAATTCGTCAAGCACATCTTTGCTGACCATTTTGCCTTTGAAGTTGATCAGATTTTCCGCACTTCCGGAGAAAATGCAGGTAGGCTCATATTTTCTGAGAATGATCTTTTCGCCATCGACAAAAATTTCAAGTGGGTCTTTTATGTCAATTCCCATCGTTCTGCGAAGTTCAATCGGAATCACGATACGTCCCAGTTCATCTACTTTTCTTACAATACCTGTTGCTTTCATCTTTGCATCCTCCCTTGAAATATCACTTATATAATCATTGGTGTTAAAAGCTTTTAATGCTTCTAAAAAGTTGAAATGATTACTTTATATTTGCATTGTAAGGTGCTATTTCTTTCCTGTCAATTTTATTTCTACATCTTTTGATATTAATCGACAAAAAATTCGACAAAATTTTGAGCACATTCGACAAAAACTGAATTTAGGCCTGATTTGGCAGTCATTCTATAGACCTCTCCACTTGACAGTAAAGTTATACCTTCTATATATTTTAATCACTATACTAAATTGGAGTGTTTCCATGAGCGCAGAAGCAGAGAAAGAACAAGCCATTTATAGAGTCATGGATAATATGGCCATTGTGCAGCAGAAATCACAGGCTTTCGTAGACCTGATATCTAAGCGGGAATCGCTATCCCAGAACCAGATCATGTTAATGTTTCAGCTTCAGCTCACAGGGAGCTTGAATATAACAGATATTGCTGAAAGATTCATGATTACGCCTGGAGCCGCTTCGTTCATGTGCGATAAGCTGGAGGACCAGCGATTTGTCGAAAGAATTCGGACGAAGGAAGACCGCAGAGTGGTCAAAATCGCTCTCACAGAGCAAGGAACACAGCGTATCCGCTCCCTATTCGATACATTTGAGGCGGCTGATCTCGACAAAATATCCAACACGCTGCAGAAGATCAATGACCTGATGGGCGACATTGTAAAATAATTATTCTATAGAACGCACTGCACTCTCCGCATGAGGTGCAGTGTTTTTGTGTGCTATTCAAATTTATTATATTGATTATATATTTCGATTAATATATATTTTAGTTACTAAAATAAATGAAAATGGGGTGAACCTACAATGCTCAATCCAGCCCAAGCACCTCCGGTAAAAGTACGCGGTTCTCTGGTGCGGCGGGGAAATATGGAGGCTTCTCTGGTGAACGTTGTTGGACATTTGCATGTTGAAGGTGATTTGAAAGCAGAGAAGCTGAAAATAAAAGGTGAATGCTCCATCAGACATTCCTGCCAAGTGAATGAAGTAGCCCTCCTCGGAAGTCTTCGTACTGAGGCCCTTCAGACAACAAGGGTTAATTCATCAGGATACTTATCCGTAACACAAGAAGCGGCCGCAGAAGACTTTCAAGCGGACGGCAGTGTGCGGATCAACAGCTTGTCCTGCGCCAGAACAATTCATATTCGCCTGGGTTCAAGATGCAGGATTAAACACATGACGGCTGGAGAGAAAATTACCATATCACCTTCTTCCAGGTTGATTAATATTTTGATGAGACCATTTCGGAGATTAAGCTGTGAGACCATTGAAGGCGCGGCAGTTACGTTGTATCGGACGACAGCCAGCATCGTCAGCGGGGAGGATATCATCATTGGACCCGGATGCATTATTCAAGAAGTCCGTTATAGCAGATCACTTACAGTTGATTCCAAATCACGAGTCGACAAAATCGTCCAGATCAATGATACCGGAGGATGGTATGAGACATTACTCTAATTCAAGGCCTTATATACTAAAATTCATCGCAAAAAGCTGTGTCATCTTATTTTTCGTGCCGATTCTCGGTACTTGGTTAGCGGGGAGTGCAATTTGTGCTGTTATTGCTCCGATTGCAGGCGTGCTGCGAACCTTGGGGGTGAGCGGCATAGGAATGAGGATATCCCCCGGTTACTCCTTGCCGGTTATGTTCAGCATTCCATTTGGTCTAGGTCTAGCCTTAGTACTTTGGATATCATTTTATTACACAAGACGCTTGTTGCGGATATGCCTGAAGTTCATACAAAGCTAAATCAGTTGAACTTGAAGAAAAAATAAAAAGGGCCGAAGTGACGGAGGGGAAGTTTGGAACTGGAGGAGCGGTAGCGACCGCCTTTGTCTCCGGATTTCATCCGCTAAGAGCGGTATAAATCAAGAAATTTGGAGACAACAGCGGCCGGAAGTCCAAACATTCACCGTAGTTACGACCAGACCCCAATATGAAAATCTATGGTTCAACTGATATAGCTAAAAAACCCTCCGTGAATTGGTCGAATTTCTTCCCGCTCACGAAGGGTCTTCATTACACCTCGCATGTATTGCGGAATCGAATCAGCTAAAGGCTCTTGCCAATGCGTTGACATAATCCGTTCTGGCGCGCCTGCTAACCTCAGCGTCCGGAACAACGTGTTCAAAGCCATGATAGCCGCCGGGATACAGATGAAATTCCACATCGACACCGGCCTGTGCCAATCTGGCGACATATTCAATCGTCTCATCCCGAAATGGATCAAGCTGTCCAATACACGTATAGGCGGGAGGCAGACCGGTCAAATTATTTGAGCGGCTGGGCGCTGCGTAAGGAGATACATTGTCGCCGGCAGGTCCTCCAAGATACATCTCCCACGCGGCCAGATTGTTGGCCCGGTTCCAGACCGCCGGATCGGTAATTTCATGGCTGGAAGGCGTAACATTCCGCTCGTCGATCATCGGATACAGCGGCATCTGGAAGCAGAGTGAAGGACCGCCCTTATCCCGGGCCATCAGCGCCAGAGCTGCGGCCAGTCCTCCTCCAGCGCTCGCCCCGCCAACTGCGAGCCGGGACAAATCTACATTAAGCCCATTGCCCGGTTCAGCCAGCCAGCACAATGCTGCATAGCTATCCTCAATGGCTGCCGGAAACGGATACTCAGGCGCAAGCCGATAATCAGGCGATACAATGATACAGCCCGCTGCCTCTACAAAGCTTTCGCATAACGCATCATCTCCGCTTGGGTAACCAAGTACATAACCGCCGCCGTGAGTCCAGAGCAGCGCTGGCAGCGCGGTTCCATCCCGCTGAGCCGGTTCATAGATTCTGACCGATATCTGATTCGAATCGGCTACCGGCAGAGTGCGTTCCGTAATTCGAACGAACTCCGACTTTTCAGCAGGCGGTTGAACAAACTGCCGGGCCGAAGCCAGATCTCCGGGCAAATGGAGCGGCGGCAATTGCGATATCCCTTCTTTTAATTCCGGGGCTACTCTGTTCATAAAATCCATCTATAATTCCTCCATTATGTTTCGTATTCCGAACGCTCAAGTCGTTCCCTTCTCGAGCAATCTGACCGGAAGAATGGTCTCAAGCGGTACCTGTTCGCCCGCGATCTGCTGAAGCAGGTACGTGACTGCCAGTTCTCCCATTTTCTTGATTGGCTGCTTAATGGTAGTTAAATCATCCACGTTGCCAAAAGAAATTCCATCATACCCTATCACCTTTACTTCATCGGGAACGGCTTTGCCAATCTTTCTGCAATTCTTCAACACTTGCAAGGCCAGCATATCGCTGCTGGCAAATACACCGTCAATATCGGGATTTTCCTGAAATAAGCGGCAGACCAGTTCCTCGTACTCCTTGTATTTAAAGCCGTTCAGATCCGTTTGTTTAACGATGAACTCAACGTCTTTTCCGCTCACTTGTTCCAGAAAAGCGTCATGCCTCTGCTTGGCCAGCAGGTTAAGCCGTAAATTTCCGCTAATATATGCTATCTTTTTACAATTTCTCTTTAATAGCAGCTTGGTCGCCAATACTCCTCCATGATAATTATTAGAGGAAATAAAAGGAATTGATTTTGAAATTTGCCGGTCCAAAGTTACTAGTGGAAGGTTGATTGACATATAATCCGCCACTCTCATCGTATGGCTGCCCATTATAATTCCATCAACCTGACTGGCTCTCAGCAAATCGATATACTCCTTCTCTTTTTTCTTGTGGAGCAAGGAATTGCACAGCATCAGCTTATACCCCTGATCGTAGGCGTAGGATTCAATGTACTTGGTTACTTCTCCAAAGAACGGATGAGAAATATCAGGAATGATAAGACCTATGACATTGGATTTTTTGCGCAGCAAAGACCGCGCCAGCTCATTCGGCTGGTAATTCATCTCCTCCATGGCTTCACTTACTCTTTTCTTCAAGCTCTCGCTTAAGTATCCCCGGTTGTTGAGAACACGGGAAATTGTCGTGACCGATACTCCCACTTTCTCTGCAATATCTTTAATCGTTACACCCATCCATAACCTCCTTTCCAGAATAAGTTCTCTAAATCCACTATGTTAACCGGTTAATATAAAAGAGAAGAGGCACAGCCTCACAGGAAGAATCCGGCCTCTTCTGCGCTGACCCTGTGAAGTTTCTCCCTCTGGCAGAGAGACCGCTACTGCTCTTGTCTTATGTCGTACCCCGCTCAATAAGAGAAACCGGAAACGTGCTCTGCATGTGAATTTCTTCACCCTCGATTTGCTTAACAACTAACTGAATCATATATTCGCTCATTTCCCGAACCGGTTGTCTGACCGTGCTAAGATGCGGCGTAATCAGGGATGCGAGCTGAACGTCATCGTACCCGACGATTCTGATCTCTGAAGGGATGTCTTTCTTAAGTTGTTGACAAGCATGAATGACCTTGGCAGCAATCACATCGCTACTGGCGAATACACCGTCTATTTCTGGATGCTCTTGTAAAAAACGGACAATGGCACAGTCATTCTCGCTGTCATCCATTCCTTCTTCTTCTAATTGAAAGTGCAGGGGTTCTATTCCTGCGTTCTTCAGCTCTGCATCATATCCCAGCCCTCTCTCGCTAGCCAACATAGCCTGGTGATAAGGACCGTCTATTCCACGATAGATAAAAACCGGTTTGCGGCAGCCTTTATCAATTAATAATTTTGTGGCGAGTTTGCCGCCTTCAAAATTGTCTGAGGTAACGACAGGAACATCCTCCGATAAAACCCGGTCAAAGGAGACAATCGGAAGCTTCAAGTGAAGATAATGCTGAACGTCCAGCGCAGCACTGCCCATGATGATTGCATCCACCTGATTTTTCTTCAGCATGTCAATATAATCGCTTTCCTTGGAGATATTGCGGTTAGAGTTGCACAGCAGCAGCTTATAGCCCTTTTGATCCGCGAAATACTCAAGGTAATAGGTTAGCTCGGCAAAAAAAGGATGCGCAACCGTAGGTATAATCAGTCCGATCATATTTGATTTCTTTTTGAATAAGGCCCGGGCCATTTCGTTTGGCTGATAATTCAGCTCTTTCATAACCTGATACACTTTTTCCCTAGTCTCCTGGCTGATATAACCCCGATTGTTGAGTACACGAGAAACCGTATTCACAGAGAGACCGGCCTGTTTTGCGACGTCTTTAATTCTCGGCATAAAGACCACCTAGCTTTTTTATCCAATTATAAATTAAAACTGGATTAATTTCAGCAAGAAAACGTGGATTACCCTTATTTTAAAGCTCCTTCTGTAATACCTTTTATGATTTGTTTCTGTAAGAATAGATAAATGACAAGCACAGGAATGATCGTCATAATGAGCCCGGCCATTAAAGGCGCGTAGTCAACGGAATAGGAAGAAAAGAAGGCATAGGTTGACAGCGGCAACGTTTTCTGGTCGGACGACAGCAGCACGAGGCTCGGCAGCAAATAGTCATTCCATATCCAGAGCACATCCAGAACAAGCAGCGTTACAAAAACCGGCTTTAACAAAGGCAACACGACACTAAAAAACGTTCTCAGCCTTGAGCTGCCTTCGATAAACGCAGATTCCTCCAGCTCAAATGGAATTCCTTTGATGAATCCGTGAAACGTAAATACGCCAAAGGGAACCCCGAATCCCAAATACATAAACAGCAAGGTCATTTTATTGTTCAGCAGATCCATATTCCCGTATAACATAACCAGCGGAATCATAAGCACTTGGAACGGAAGCGCCATCGAGGCCAGCATGAGGAAGAACAGGAAGGCATTCAGCTTCCATTTATAACGTACAAACAGATATCCTGTCATCGCCGAAAAAATAATAATAATGAATACAGCAACGACGGTGATGATGAGCGAGTTCATGAATCCCTGCAAAAAGTCCATGTCCTTAAATGCACTTACATAGTTGTCAAAATTAATCGTTGTAGGAAGCGCCATAGGGTTTTCAAAGAATTGCTGTGTTGTTTTGAAGGAGTTCATTACAATCAACAGGAAGGGAGTCAGAAATGCAAGCAACAACAGATACAAACACACCGATTTTACCCGAGAGCTGAGCCGCTGAGCATTCATTAGGATTCCACCTCCAATTTCTTGAGCAGATAGGATTGAGTTAGCGCTATGATCGCTACGACAGCGAACAAGACGACGGCTTCCGCCTGACCGATGCCATATTGATTGGACAGGAAGGCCTTTTGAACTATATGGTAAGTGGCGAGTTCGGTCGAATTGAAGGGTCCGCCTTTGGTTAAGGAAAGGTTGATGTCATAAGTCAGGAATGAACGGGACAGCGAAATGAAGATACAGATTACGATGGCCGGAACCGTAAGCGGAAGGATGATTTTACGGATAACCGAGGAACGGCTGGCCCCGTCAATGCTGGCTGCTTCCAGAACGTCAGTGGGAACACCCGTAAATCCGGCAATATATATGATCATTAGATAACCGACCAATTGCCAGGCCGTCGCAATGATGAGCGCCCAGAACGCAGTCTGCGTATCTGTCAGCCAGGAAGTGGAGAACATCTCCCACCCGTATTTATTGCCTAAGTAAGGCAGCACCTGCGAGAACAATGTTTGCCATAAATATCCGAGGACGATACCGCCGACCAGATTGGGGGTGAAGAAGCCTGTGCGGAGCCATTGCTCCCCTCTTCCTCCTCTGGTTAGCGCCAAGGCGATGAAAAAGGCAAATAAATTCGCGATAAGCACGGTGAAAAATACAAATTTCAGGGTAAACCATAATTGGCCCAGGAAGATTTTATCGTGAAACACCTCTGAGTAGTTTGCAAAACCGATGAAGCTGCTGTCGGCAGTTCGAACATCCCAATTCGTAAAGGTCAAATATAAGCCGACGACGAACGGAATAACAACAACAGCGGCAAACGCGAATACGGAGGGACCGCCGAATACCAGGAATGTTCCTACGTTCTTTAACGATAACTTATTCTTCATAATGCTTCCCCCTTTCTTGAAGAAAAGATGGGCTGAGGCTGCATCTCAACCCATCTGTTCATTTCAAAACAATAAAGTAAACGAATGTCTATTTTCCGGCATATGTTTTCCAGTAATCCTGAACCTCTTGCGCAAGTCCTTGACGGTCAATCTTTCCTACCAGGTACTTCTGCATGGAGGCACCGGTCTTAGCCCAATAATCCTGCGGCAAGTAGTTGATTACACCGATGTTAACAGTCTTCCCTTGATCTACATAGCTGCTTACGGCATCTGAAATCACGTTGCTGCCTTTTGCTTTGAGATCTTTGTAAGGCATGGACAGTCCCATCTTGGTAATGATTGCGTCCTGGCCCTGCTGGCTTGTTAACGTCCATTCGATAAACGCTTTTGCTGCTTCCTGCTGCTCAGGTGTTGATCCCGAATTGTCAATCGCGAAAAGCTTCGGTTCGCTGTAAGCCACTTGAGAGTTGCCAAAATCGCTCGGATTATTGCTGATCGGCACTGGAATGATACCGAAATCTTTATCGCGGCCTTCAAGTGTGCCGATTACCGACCAAGTCCAGTCTCCCATGAAGTAGAATGCAGAAGCACCTTTGGCAAAATCTGCGCTGTCTTTATTGTAATCTGCTACAAGCGGATCGCTTTTGCGGGCATTGTACTTCTTCAGCAAATCAAAGGTGTCCATCAGGCCGGTAAATTGCGGATTGTCTGTAAGATTGACTTTCCCATTCTTCAGTTCTTCTACAAATTTGCGATTGTCATCTACCTTTTGCGATTGCAAAGAATAGGTCAGGCCCAGATAATGAGCCCCTAAAGACCAGTCCGCTCCGTGAATCATCACAGGCGCTTTGCCTGCGGCTTCGATCTTCTTAAAAAGCGCTTCCAAATCGTCACGGGTTTTTACCGTTGCGGGATCAAAGGTTCCCCCAATGGCTTCTTCTACCACCCGTTTGTTGTACAACAAGCCGTATCCTTGAGCTGTCCAAGGAATACCGAGGAACTTGCCGTCGAGCAACGCGCCCTCAACAGCCCCCGGTTTGGTCAGCCCTTCATATTTGGCCTTATCCGGCTCCAAATCGAGGAACTTGTCCTTATATTGCAGAATGGTTCCCGGATCGAGGTTGGCAATAGTAGCGGGATTTCCCGAGGCCAGCAGTGATTGGAACTTTTCAAGCTGTGCTCCTCCAATTGGCGTCGGAATGAGTTCAATGGTCACATTCGGATTAAGCTCATGATAAGTCTTAAATAGCTCCTCGAACACCGTATTGGCTTCCGCAGAAGTATTGAAGAACGTAAGCTTGACGTCCTTGGCAGTCTGCTCTGTCTGCGTTTCTCCCTTTGCCGGCTCCCCGGTTGCTGCCGCAGAGTTGTTTGTAGAATTGCTCTTGGAACATCCGGCCAACAAACCCAGCACCAAAGCCAAACAGATTGTGAAACTTGCTCCCTTTCTCATTTTCAATTCACTCTCCCCTTACATTCTGTTTTGAATGCGCATTCATTTGCGATGCACCTTTATATTAACCGGTTAACATGTTTATGTCAATGGATTATCATATTAAAAATTTAGTGATTGCTGACCTGTTCCAATGGAGGTTTGCTATATACAAAATCACCCTTCGTTACGGGGGCTGATGCCCGTTCACGAAGGGTGATTGCTATTGCTGACCCGGCTCTTACAGCCGGACCGGCCTTAAGAAGAATGAACTTCAAATAATCTGGCTGTTCTCCCCGATGGAAGAGATACGGTTAGTATTCCTTCCGTCTTGTCCCAGCCCCATTCCGAATGGTGCTGCTGCGGATAGGTGCACTTTACAGCCGCCTCCTGCCCCTTAAGCTCAGCGATGGGCAGCTTCACCTCAGCTTCCTCTCCGGCAATCCGCCAGACCGCGAGGTAGCGCGTATCGCCGTGGCGCAGGCCAAAGCTGACCCACTGGCCTTCGCTGTCCGGCAAGCCCAGCGGCCAGAATGGCGTCGCTTGCGGGATGTGGGCTCGGATGGATTTGTAATAATCCAGCGCTTCCTTCACCAGCTCCCGCCGCCGGGGCTCAAGCTCCGCCAGATGGCCGCTCTGGTGTACACGAAGCAGCAGCGCGTTGACCATGTTGAAGATGACCTCTTCATCATCACCCTCGCGCAGCGGATAGGACCACACCGCAGATTGCTCCGGTGTGAGGGCCATCGGCGAACCTGCGGCAATCGCCGCGTACTGCACATAGTCCTCCTGGTCACTGGTGGACTGGATGCTGTGCCGGCTGAGCATGGCATAGTCCATACGCATACCGCCGCTGGAGCAATTCTCAATGACCAGCTTCGGATAACGGGCAAAAATGCTGTCCAGCCAGGCCAGATAAGCACGGTTATGCTGCAGCAGCCCATCGCCGAAGCTGTCTGCGTCCGTCTCTGTACCGATACCGGCATTGATATTGTAGTCCATCTTGATGTAGCCGACCCCATACTCCTCCACCAGTCTTGCAATTACGCTGTCAGCATGCTGAATCACCTTCGGATTCCGGTAATCGAGCTGGTAGCGGCTGCGGTCCTTGACCCGTTTGCCATGGCGCATGAAGAACCAGCTATCGTCCGTCTCGGCCAGCTTCGGACTGTTGATTCCCATAACCTCCATTTCCAGCCACAGGCCGGGAATCAGCCCTTTGCTGCGGATGTAATCCAGCACAACCTTGATCCCTTCCGGGAACCGCTCAATGGAAGGCTCCCACTGGCCCACTCCATCCCACCACTCTCCGGGCGCATACCAGCCCGCGTCGATGCAGAAATATTCGCACCCGACATCGGCGGCGGCATCAATCAAGGGCAGGAGCTTCTCGGTTGTCGGACTTCCCCACAGACAATTCATATAGTCATTAAAAATGATCCGCAGCAGCTCGTTATCCTCATTCGGACGGCGGATAATCCGGCGGTAGGCGGTAAGCTGCTCCGCCGCACCCTGGATGCCCCCCTGGACAGCTCCGACGGCGACCGGGACGGAGATGAACTCCCCTCCCGGAGCGAGCTTCAGCCACCAGTGGTTGTCATGCTCGGTCGGGCCGCTGACCAGCAGCGTAAGCTGATCGTACTGGTCGGTCAGCTCCCAGTGCCACGAGCCATTATGCTCAATCTGCCAGAACAGGCTGCTCCCGCTCTCCTTGTTGTGCAGAATTGCCATCGGCAGCAGCTCTGCCGCCGACCAGGAGCCTGTGTTGCTGGCAGCGATGCGCTTCGAGCCGCGGTCGGCCAGATGTGACATCCCCAGCTCCGGCAGCCGGTAGGTCCGCCACTGCAGCTCGCTCTGCCAGCCGCTGTGGGCAAGCGTAACCTCGATTTTATCATTGCGGTCGCCGCTGCCCTCTTTGTCCACACCTGTAAGCGCAAATGTTGAAAGGTATTCTACGGCTGCTTCAGCAGTCCCTTCATTCTTCAGCACCGTCCAGCAGCGTACCGTCTGCACGCCGTTATAGAACTGCAGATGCTGCACTGCTTGGATTCCGGTCACCGGATCAACCAGCGTGATCTCAAGCTTGCGGCCAAACGTATTCACACTGTCATGATGGCCGCCGTACACCATCCGCAGCCCCGGATACGACGCCCGGTGCGTGCGGCCGTGATATTCATCCCGGTCCTCTCCCGAGAGCTGCAGCTCCAGCAGCCGGAACCCCGGCTTATGCTTGTCCGCAATCAAGCCAGCCTCCAAAGGCGCTGCGCCAAAATGCAGGAGCCGCACATCCTGCTCTTCCGTAATTTCAATCGTAAGATAAAGTCCGTTCTCGGCAATCTCGATGAGCTTGCTGTCCATAAATAATTCGGCCTCCTGACAAATGTTGGTGTCTCCCCTGATTATAAGGTCTTCCTTTGTATTCGTAACTGAAGATTTTTATAGCCGTTGTACAAGTGAGTAAGTAGCGGAGGGGAAGTTTGGAATTGGAGGAGCGATAGCGTCCGCCTAAGAGCTTTCCGTAGGAAAGCTAGCATCGTAAGCATAGGCTGTCTGCGGATTTCCACCGCGAAGAGCGGTAACAATCAAGAAATCTGCAGACAACAGCGGCCGGAAATCCAAACATTCCCCGCAGCTACGACAATTCACTTGCCATCTGCTTTAAAATCATTGTTACATAGAAAGGACGGCCCCCCGGTAATGAATCTTACCTTCAAGGCCGTCCCAAAATAATTGATTAAGCTTTATTGCCCGGCCGATCCGAATTGAATCCAGGCTTTTTGAATTTCGTCGATGGCTTGATCTTTGGTTTTGCTGCCGCCGATATAAGCCTGCATCAATTCACCGAATTTCTGGTGGAATGTATCCAGCGAATAGTTAACCGACAGATCGCCGGATTTTTCGGTTTTGAGGATTTCGTTCATTTCCTTAGGCATTTGCAGGTCAGGCATCGGAGCATCCTTGATTGGCGGGATGACCTTAGCCACTGTGGAGAACCAGCTCTTGCCGTAGTCGGAAGTGTACAGCCAGTTGAAGAAATCAATCGTTTCCCTAGCTACAGGGGAATCCTTATTGATCCGCAGCGCCTGGTCCGCACCGGTGATGATCTGGGATTGCTCTGGTTTGTCGCTGACAGGATAACCGGCGATGCCAAGGTCAAAGTCAGGGGTGATTTTCTTGATCGCTTCCTCATCCCATGCGCCTTTACCGGTCATAAATGCTGCTTTGCCCAAGGCAAAGTCGCTGACTTCAGCATTGCTGTCGCGTTCCAGAGGCTTGTCTGTTCCGTGTTTTACAGTAGTGTCAATGAAGTTGAAGAAGTTGTTGTACAGCACCGGATGATCCTTGAACGTGGTTTTGCCGGCGATAAAGTTGCCTACCAGCGTCTTGGCGTCAATTCCGGCATCCGTAGCAGCCGCATCCACGAAGTGCTGGAAGATGTGCTTCCAGACCCACCACTCTTTATAAGCGTTGGCGAATGGGGTGATGCCCTTGGCTTCCAGCTTGGTAATGGCATCATCCATTTGTGCGGTTGTCTTTGGAACCTCAGTGATTCCTGCATCGGTCAGCAGCTTTTTGTTATACATCAGGACGAACAGGTTGCCCTTGACCGGAAGTCCGAGCACCTTGCCGTCCGAGGAGGTCATATTGGAGCGGACCGCATCAGTCATTGCTGCTGCCAGCGGTTCATTCGTCAGATCTGCACTGTATTCGGCAAAGGTGTCGATATCTCCGCCGGCAGTAGTCTGGAATACGTCAGGTGTGCTGCCTGCGGCAATTTTAGATTTGAGCACCGTATTGTAGTCCGCCTGCATAATTTCCAGATTGATGGTTACATTCGGCTTCACTTTTTTGTATTCGGCAATATAAGCGTTGAAGGCATCGGTGTACTCTGGAGATGCAGTGAACATATTAATCGTGACAGGTTTGGAAGTATCTGTAGCTGTATTCGCCGCTGCATTTGTTCCCCCTGCGTTGTTAGCGGCATTATTGGTGTTGTTGCCACCGCAGCCAGCCAGTAGTCCGCCAGTAAGCAGCAGACTTGCGGATAGTGCTATAAATCTTTTACCCTTCATGATGTTGCCCCCTTTTCCTCATGTTTCTTGTGGTCTTGGTGTTATTTTAAATAAAAAGAAAAAGGATGAGAATGTACATAAGTGATCTTATGAGGGTAAAAAAGTGTGCTCATGTAACCGTTTCACTTTTCTCCCTCCGAGTGCAGCAGCCGAAATTCAGAAGGTGAACACTCATAGTAGTTGCGGAACGCCTTGCTGAAATAGTTCTTGTCCTTATAGCCCAGCATCTCGGAAATATCCTGAATCTTGAGCGCAGGGTCGGACAGCAAATCCTTGGCCTTGTCCATTCTGACCTTCTGCACATACTCATGAATCCCATACCCGTACTGCCCCTTGAACAGCTTCATCAAGTATTCTCTGCTCAGGAAATATTTATCCGTGAACAGCGATATTTTAATATTCTCGAAATAGTGGTTATCAATGTACGCTTTAATATTTTCCAGCACACCGCTGCGGTCTCCGGCCAGCGATCTGCTGATTTCTCCGGCGTATACATCCAGAATGCGGCTCAGCACACCCTCGAACTCTCCGAACGTGGCAAAATCACTGCTGATGCCAAGCCCGCGAAGCCCCTTGCTTTTGCCGCTGCGCAGCCGCTCTGGAACCGCCTCAAGCTGAGTGGCGATATCCCCCAGCAAAATGATGAATTCCTGAATCCGCCGGTCGGCTTCACCCAGGCTGAAATACTCCGCGGCCTTCCACTTCCGCGTGAATTCGCTGAGAATGCTCTTCGCGTGGTTGACGTTTCCGCTCTCCAGGGCATTCAGAATCATCGGCATCCGTCCCGTCAGGGAAGGGCTGTCCTTAGCTGCAGGCTTCGCAGATCCAATGCTTGCGACTATATTCTCCTTCAGATTCAGCAGATCAATTTCATCCAGCGCGGCTTTGGCATGCTCATAGGACTGGGCAATCTCCATCACGTCGCTGTAGGACTGCCCAATGCCTCCCGCACACACTATGCCGAACAGCTCCTTCAATGTAGAGACTGCCTTCTTCATATGATGCAGTGAGAGGAACGCCGCCTCTTCCCCGTAGCTCCCCTTCAAGGTGAAAATTGCGATGAACTCCCGTTCACTTCTGGGGCTGGCGAAGCTGAAGGCCTCGAAATGGCCGTCGCTGTTCTCGTTGATGACATTGGTTACGGCAAAATGCAGTAGATCCCGGTCCTCATGGAACCGGTCATGGCGTACCTGCTCCAGATTCAGCATCCGCAGCACGCCTACGGTAAAATGATTGCCCGGCGTGTCCGCACCAATCAGCGGCAGAAAGGCTTCATTGGACTGGTTCTTGAAGCTGCGCTCAATGATGGAGAGATACATCTTCTCCTTCAGCTTCGGAAGAGACATGTTCAAGGTAATGTTGCGGCTGATGAACTCGCTCTCCTTCTTGCGTTTGGCTTCCAGCACATCGACTGCCTTGCGCAATGCGGCGTTAAGATCATTCCGGTTCACCGGCTTCAGCAGGTAATCCACCACCTTGGAGCGGATGGCCTGCCGGGTATATTCGAAATCGTTGTAGCCGCTGATCACAATCAGCAGCAGATTGGGGAATTCGCGTTCGGCGATTTGCAGGAGCTGGCTTCCGCTGAGCTCCGGCATCTTCATATCCACCAGCGCCAGGTCAATCTTGTGCTGCCGCAGGAGCTCCAGCCCCATCTTGCCGTCCGTCGCCTCCAGCACCTGCTCAACACCCAGGCCCTTCCAATCCCCAAGAATATTAATCGCCTCGCGCAGCGGCTCTTCATCATCAATAATCAGTACTTTGTACATGTTGTCCCAGCCCTCCCCGCGGTAACCGCATATCCATTCGTGTGCCCTGCTCATCGCTGGCAATCGTAAGTCCAGCTTCTTCTCCATATAAGAGCTTTAGGCGTGTGTTCAAATTTTTAAGACCGATGCTGTCGTCCTTCTCTTGTGGGTCCCCTTCGCGGTCTTCCCACTGGATCTGCAGCGAGCTGAGCACCTGCTCAAGCCGCTCTGCGCTGATGCCCGGCCCGTCATCCAGCACGGAGATTACGCTGTGAGTGGGCGTAATATGGGCCTCGATCCGAATGGTGACCGTACTGGACACCTTCTCCAGCGCATGCTTGATGCAGTTCTCCACCAGGGTCTGAATCGACAGCTTGGGAATTCTCAGCGCAAGCAGGCTGTCATTCCAGTCATAGGCCACCTGCATGCGGTTCCCGAAGCGGGCCTTCTGCAGCGCCAGATAACGTTCAATATGCTTCAGCTCCTCACTGGCCTGCACCACATCTTTTCCGCTGATGCAATACCTCAGGGTGAGGGCCAGATTATCGACCATTTCGACGATATCATCATTGTTGTTCTTGAGCGCCTTAGTGGAAATCGCCTGCAGCGCATTGTACAGAAAATGCGGATTGATCTCGGCCTCCAGCGCCTTGAGAACGGCGTTTTTCTCGACAATTTTCATTTTATAGCGTTCGTTGATCAGCTCGTTTGTCCGCTCCACCATCTTGTTGAAGTGGCGGGACAGATACGCAATCTCGTCATTCCCCTCCACTACAGCTTCGGCATCGAAGCTGCCGGTGCTGAAGCGTTTCATCTGCAGGGACAGATGCTTCAGCGGGCTGGTGATTTTGTTGGAGGTGAAGCTGACCAGGATAACGGACACAATCAGGAACAGCAGGCCAATCGAATAGCTTAACATGCGTGTAGTCGTCGCCGCTTCATAGATTTGCTTATACGGAATCGGCTTGATGAGCTTCCAGCCTTCTTTTTTGCTGATGTCATAGATCACCAGGTATTTCTCCTTGTTGTAGGACCACGTCACACGCCCGTCGAGGGCCGGCGTAAGCAGCTTAAGCAGCCCCGCAGCCTCACTGTTCTGATAAAATTCCCGGTTATCCACCACAAACGGCTCGTTATCCGGGCTGACATACATCAGATGCTCCCCCGTGCTGAACGGAATATCCTTCATAATCTCATCCGTCACACTGGAATTGAAATACAGCGACAGGACCGCCTGCGGCTCCCGGGAGACAATCGAACGCAGCAGCCGGTGATAGCCCATGAAGCTTTTATCTGAATTCACGGGATAGTCCGCACTTTTTTCCAGCTCCGATCTGTCTTTGACAAAAGACTGGTACGAACGGTTAAAGGGGCTTGCCAGCGCACGCTTGTACCACGAAAGGTTCTCGATGGACGGATGCTCGGCCTCCCGCACGGTAATGTTATAGTTCTCCTTGGTGACATAATAGTATTTATGCTCTTTGATTACATACAGGTAGATGGCCTCCAGATCTTTGCGGGAAAAATAGAGATTCTTCAAATAATCCTCCACATACATTTTGGACGCGTAATCCTCCGACTCATGCAGGAGCGCATAGGTGAACTCATCATAGGAAATTTGCGGCAGGGACAATTGCTCGATGCCGTCCAGGTAGCTCTCCAGATTGCGGCCAACCAGAAGCAGGTTGTTGCTCGTGCTGGAGATGCTGTTGTTCACCGACTCCTTACGCAGCATTCCATAGGAAATGAACGTGAGCGAGGTTACGACCAGGATGATAATGATCGTGAACAGGAGTATGAGCTTATTCGCCAGACGGCGTGAAATCCGCTCCAGCAAAGGCTCGAACAGCTTGTACAGAGTTGTTTTGATGACGCCCTACCTCCTTCTCGCATGAACTTTGAGGGACAAGGTTCAGTTCACCTTTTTACCCCTAAGTGTACTCTTAAATCCATTTTTGAGTATAGGGGTCTGCTCTATAATACACAATATAGACTAACCGGAATGGTTATGTGTGGCAAGCAAGCACAATACTCCCACCACCCTATAAACAAAGAAGAGGTGCAACCATGTTAAAAACACTCGGCAGAAAATGGCGCGAAAAACTGGACTTCGGGCTGTTCACACTCCCCGTTCTGATCTGTATCGCGATTGCGTTCTACATTCCGTTTGTGATGACCATCCGCTACTCCATGACAAAGTGGAACGGGATCTCCAAGCATCCCAAATTTGTCGGCCTGGATAATTTCCAGCAGATTTTTACAGGGGACAGCAACTTCGCCAATTCGGCGTGGTTCACAATCAAATACGCGCTGCTCTACATTGTGATTGTTAATGTGCTGGCGATTCTGCTGGCTGTACTGCTCGATATGAAGCTGAAGTCCACCTCCTGGCTGAGAGCGGCCTTCTTTATCCCTTATATCCTCAGTCTTGTGATCGTCGGCTTCATCTGGAAATTCATCTTCATGCAGGGCTTCAACTCGCTGGGCGCCAGCACAGGCTGGTCAGTCTTCGGCTTAAGCTGGCTGGGGACACCGGGGCTTGCTTTTATCTCCATATTAGGGGTTTCGATCTGGCAGTCCATCGGCTTCTATCTGGTGATCTATATTGCGGGCCTGCAGTCCGTGCCGGACGATCTCAAGGAAGCGGCCACCGTTGACGGCGCCGGACCTGTGCGGAGATTCTTCAGCATCACGCTGCCGCTGCTTGCTCCGTCCATCACCATCTCGGTCTTTATGGCGCTGACCAACTCCATCAAGGTGTTCGACGTCATTCTGTCGCTGACCGGCGGTGGTCCGGGCGGAACTACCTACAGTATCGCTTATGATATTTACCGGGATACCTTCCAGAACAATCTGTACGGATATGGTACAGCGAAAGCGCTGATTCTGTTCCTGGCCGTCCTGGTCGTGACAGTGATCCAGCTTACAGTCTTCAAACGGAGAGAGGTTGAGGCATAATGAAAACAAACAACAGCAAAGCAGGCCGGATCATCCTGGAAGTTGTTCTGGTGCTCCTCTCCCTTGTGTTTCTGTATCCGCTTTTCCTGACCATTATCAACTCGTTAAAAAGCTTCAGCGAGGTCATGACCGACGTAATCGCCCTGCCGAAGCATCTGGCGCTCAGCAATTACTCTTATGTATGGAAGTTCATCAACTATCCGAGATTGTTCCTGAACAACTTTGTCATTACCGGTCTTGGCCTACTCGGCATCGTGTTCATTTCCTCCATTGCGGCCTATAAGCTGGCACGGACAAAATCCAGACTGAGCGGTGTCATTTACTTCCTGTGCATTATGCCGATGCTGATTCCTTTCCAATCCATCATGCTGACCGTACTGCAGACTGCCAAAAACCTGAATCTCTCTGAGAGCACCTGGGGACTGGGACTGCTGTATTGGGGCTTCGGCGCTCCGCTGGCCGTATTCATCTATCATGGCTTTGTTAAGGGGATTCCGGCAGAAATTGATGAAAGCGCCACGATTGACGGGGCTTCCAGCTTCCGGCTGTTCTTCAGCGTCATCTTCCCGCTGCTCAAATCGGTAACGACGACCATCGTCATCATCGACGTGATGTGGATCTGGAATGACTTCCTGCTCCCGCTGCTGATGGTTAACGGCTCGCCGGATACGAAAACTCTGACACTGGCTGCTTACACGTTCGTTGGGCAGTATACCTCCGACTGGCAATATGCAATGACCGCAATGGTTATGGCTGTACTGCCTTCCATCATCGTGTTCATCTTCCTGCAAAAGTACATCGTGAAGGGCGTTGTCGCCGGAGCGGTGAAGGGTTAATCTTATATGTAGACAAATGGAAACGGCTGCGCCGTCCTTAACTGGACAGCGCAGCCGTTTTAATATTTTAGTGGAAAAAGTGAACTTAAACCCGTCCCATCTACTCTCCAGTAAGCGCTTGTGGGAAAAAGTACACCTAATCTGGCCGATTCGCACCATTATAGGTGAAATCGAATCAATTAAGTTTACTAATTCCCACTAATACTGTTGTGGAAAGGGTTTTGAGCACATTTAAGTGTACTAATTCCACTTCACTACCTGCAAATCTCTACAAGCTTGCGCTGCCGGCAAACCCTACATTGGATTTCCGTCTCCGAATTGCCTACCCTGTCAACGCCACCCGGTAGACCGGAACAGCCGTAACGCTGTTGAAAGCCGCCGTTGCTTCGCCGGTGAACTGTTGCTCGGCCGCCATAGCGGCACCTGCGACGACAGTCATCACCCCTTTGCGCAGCGGCGTGGTCTCCAGGATGATTTCCCCGCTTTGAATCGTATCCCGGAACCGGGACAAACCGATTTCCCAAGGGAGCCCGTTGTAGAAATGGTCATGAAATAATTGGCCTTCAGCGAAGGCGTAACCTACATTGCCTGTATAGTCGATGCTGAGAAGCACATCTTCCACACCCGCCAGCGCATCTGAAGCGATGTGCAGAGCCAGCTTATGCTCATGGATTTGCCGGGTCTCAAGCCCGATCTCCTTCACAGGAACCTCCAGATCATAGCTCAAGAACCACTCCTCTCTCCGCTGCGCTATGGAGCAGGCTGCTTGTGCCGTCTTCCATTCAGACACGGCCCCCGGAACTGCCGCGTACTCTCGGAAGGAGAAGCTGCTCTGGCCGGTGCTGAAGAACTCGATACCTTCCGCCGTCTGGACCAGAGGGATTTCCGAGAACATAATTCTTGTGGACTGGCCGTCCTTCATCTCCCACAGGGTTGAAGCTTCCTTTGCATTCATGACGTAAATGCGAAGCTCTCTGGCCCCGGCCCGAGTAATACGGATCATCGCAGAGCCGTCATGGGGGATCAGGACGGAGCAGCTGCCGTCCGCTTCCTGCTCCACGGCTCCGCGATCGACTGTCAGGCCGGTGATTCCCTGCCCATCGAGCAGAAACTCCCCATCCACACCCTCCGGCATGGAGAAGAAATAAGTGGCTGCTTCGGCAGACTCCACCACAGTTACCGGCTGGGCCGTAGCATAGCGGAGGTTCAGCCCATCCAGCGTGAAGTTGAACGGGAAGATGAACGAAGCGTTCCTCCGCACAGTAAGCGAACTTTTTCTTGGGAAGCTAAGCGTCTCCTCAGCCAGCTCCACCTCAAACCGGACATCCTCATGCGTGTCCATCTCCACATGATCCTGATAGTTATTGACGAACAGGAACCCGGCCTTTCCGTCTGTACGGACCGCGTACCGCAGCGTATGCGAGTCTTCAGGGGTAATAGATATCGCATTTTGCGGAAGCACTGTTGCCATAGGCATCAGGCGCTCTGCAAACTGGCGGAGAAAATAATGCAGCGGACGCAGCAGATGATTGGAGTCCCGGATCTGTCCGAATTCACCGATGGGAGCCTGAAAATCATAGGTGATTCGCGGTGTGGTGCTCTCATTCAGATAACCTGTCTTCCCTACCGGATTCGTTCCTCCGTGAAACATGTAGTAGCCGACAAAGTTGCAGCCTCCGGCAATTTTCATCAGACTCATCGCCATTACGCTCTCCGGCTCCACCTGGAAACGCGAAAGATACCAGGTCTGCATGCCCCCGCCCATCTCACAGCAGGCAAAAGGATATTTCGTTCTGCGGTACGGCGGATTGTACTCCCCGGTCTCCGCCTGCTCGTCATGATAATTCATGAATACATACTCCCCGGTCGGCTTCTGGTCAGGATTCTGCTTGCTGATGCTCCAGGGGGTATAGGCATAACCGCCATACAGCGGAAGCACCTCATCTTCCAGAAACGGCGCATCGCCCCAGCCTGTGCTGGTATAGACCGGTGCATCCATTCCCGCCTCAATTGCATACTGCTTCAGAAAACGCATATGCTCAGATCCGGCTTCGCCTCCGATTCCTCCGCTCAGATATTCATCGCCTTGCTTCGCGGTCAGCTCCCACAGGGCAGCAGCGGCATTGAACTCATTCTCAAGCTGGATGCCGATCACAGGCCCGCCGTCCTTGAACATCAGCCCTGCGGACTGAGCCCCGATCTCATGGAACAGCCGGCGGACATAGCGCAGGTAATCTTCATCATTGGAGCGGACATCAAACGCGCGTCCGAATAGCCAATCCGGCAAACCTCCGTTGCGGACCTCCCCGTGGCAGAACGGGCCAACACGAAGGATCACATACAGCCCGTTACGCGCACAGAGCCGGATGAATTCCCGCAGATTCCGGTTGTCCTGCCATTCGAAGGCTCCTTCGAGCTCCTCATGATGGTTCCAGAAAATATAGGTAGCTACTATATTAATCCCGGAAATCTTCATTTTACGGATTTCTGTCTCCCAATCGGCCCGTGGATAACGGGAATAATGGAACTCGCCGCAAACGGCAAAATAAGGCTTCCCGTTCAGCTCCATGTAATAATTGGTAAAGCTGATTTGCTCGCCCTGCGGATTGCTTCCACCCAGCCGCAGCGTCGATGGATAAATTTCTTTCGGGGAAATCCCGGCCAATATTTTATATTCCATGTTCAGAGCTCCTTTTCTTCTGAATAACAAAAATGGGCTGCCCCAAAGCTATGCCTTGGAGCAGCCCGGAAGCCGTTACATAAGCTTCACTTTCAATTCGCTATTTTTTTTGAGCAGCGAGG
Source organism: Paenibacillus sp. BAC0078 (assembly GCF_054483875.1). Classification (NCBI taxonomy): domain Bacteria; kingdom Bacillati; phylum Bacillota; class Bacilli; order Caryophanales; family Paenibacillaceae; genus Paenibacillus; species Paenibacillus sp. BAC0078. Next base: position 130,857 of record NZ_JBTLRW010000002.1, on the reverse strand, counting down.
AAGGCGTCGATTTGGGTCTGCATTTCAGCTTGAACCTTGTCAATGCCAGCGGATTTCAACTGCTGAATCAGGTCGGCTTGACCTTTGTCGATATCATCAATCAAACCGTATTCGAGCGGAATAGCATAACGCAGCATTACGTTGCCGATGTTCGCTACTTCGTTCTTCACTTTAGTGGAGTCGAAGACAAAGGTTTCCAGCGGGAAGTGGTAGATGCTGGACTGCCAGCTCTTGAACATATTGTCAGCTTCTACAGGATACGAAGCATCTTGACGGTTCAGCGAAGAGTTCCAGCCCCAGTTCGAGAAGCCGGTGTAATTGGCAGCCGCAGGGCCTGCAGTGAACTTGGTATCGCCATCAGGATTGTAGTTGCTTCCGGCAATGCCGTACATCGTCAAATCATGAATTTCCTTGTCATTTTGCAGAAGATCAATCAGCATCAAAGAACGCTCTGCATTCTTGGAAGTGGCATGGACCGCCATACCGTTCTGGGTTGAAATGGCAGCGATTTTCTTCTTGTCCGGAGTAAGGTCGGCAATCGCCAGTTCTACATCCGGTTTGTCGCGGCGCATTTCAGCAAGGTTAGCTGCCACTGTTCCAAGGTTATGAGCATAAGAGGAGACTTTGCCTGCTTTGATATCCTGCCATACATCGTTTTTGTTGCTGACTACGTTTTTGGACCATGCGCCGTTGTCGGCAAGATCTTTGTAGTAGGTAAGCAATTGCTTGAATTCAGGAGTGTCATAGATGTCAAATATTTTACCGGATGCATCGTCCAGCTTGTAGGCCAACGGCGTCAGGTTCGGATCTACCAGGTTGAAGTTGTTGTTCTGTTCAAGCAAAGTCTGGTCAAGCTCATGCCATTTCCAGCCATCGGCAGGCTTGGCACCGTAAGCGGTAATGCCTTTTTCGTTCTTGGCAACCGTTTTCAAGTAATTGGCATAGGTTTCAGGACTGTTGATTTCCGGCAGATTGTATTTCTTGCGCAGGTCTTCACGGTAGAGCACTACTTTATCGGTAACCTCAACATTGTTGTTCGGAACCATGTAGAGCTTGCCATCCACTTTTGCTTGCTCCCAGGAAACCTTAGGCATAGCTTCCCAGGTTTTCGGCATGTACTTGGACAGCATGTCATCTGTCAGCTCCAGGAATCCGCCTTTGAGCGCCTGATCGTTATAGAAAGCCCAGTTCGCAGTGTACACAAGGTCGAAATCCTCATTGGCGGCAAATTTCAGTGGATACTTCTGTGTCCAGTCAGACCAATCGAGGAATTCTGCATCCACAGTAGCATTGATTTTTTCTTTCAGCTTTTTGTTCAGCTCGCCGAATACCTTATCGTAGTCGCCAGGCTGGCCGCCAATCAGCAGCATTTTGAGTTTGACTTCCTTGGAGGTATCAGGAGCGCCGGAATTCGTGGCTGCTCCCTCCGTAGCGGTTGCTCCTGCGTTTGTGGCTTCCGCAGCTGTGTTGTTGTTGTTGCCGCCTCCGCATGCACTTAGAACTGTGCCAAGCATCAATACTGTCGCCAGCGTAGCTGTTAGTTTCTTCTTTTTGTTAGTCATGACCGATGTTTCCCCCTAATCGAATAGTTGGTTTACATTTCTATTGATAACCAGGTTGCCCTGAGATCATCCTTTAACTGCACCGATGGTTAAGCCTTGTACAAAATACTTTTGAATGAAGGGATAAGCAAGCAGGATAGGTCCTGTAGCCACGATGGTCATCGCCATCTTCAAGCTTTCGGTAGGCAGATCAGAGTTCACTACCGCACCCGAGGCCATCATTGCCTTACGCATGCCGTCCATATTGCCAAGCATTTTGTAGAGATAATATTGCAGCGGCATTAATTCGGACTTGGAAACAAACAGCAGTGCGTTGTACCAGTCATTCCAGTAGGCAAGAGCGATGAACAGCCCGATGGTCGCCAGTGCAGGCTTGGACAGCGGAACAATTAGCTGCAGGAAGATGCGGAAGTCGCCCGCTCCGTCAATCTTGGCGGATTCCGTAATCGCATCCGGGATGCTGCTCATGAACGACTTCATAACGATAATGTAGAAGACATTGAGCATCATAGGCAGAATCAGCACTACCAGCGTGTCTTTGAGATGCAGGTAGTTGACGATCATCAGATACCAAGGCACAAGGCCGCCGCTGAACAATGTAGTGAAGAAGAAGAAGAATGAGAAACGTCCACGCCATTTGAAATCTCTCCGGGACAGCACGTATGCTGTCATGGAAGTTAGGAACAGGCCGAGCACAGTACCGATTACCGTAACGCTGATTGTCACACCGTAAGCTCTGAGCATTTCAGCCGGATATTTGAACAGCAAGCTGTAGGCTTCCGTCGAAAACTTCGAAGGGATTAACTGGAATCCTTTCTCAATAATTGTGCTCTCCTCACTCAGAGAGGAGGACACCACCAGAATGAAAGGAAAGATACAGAATATGGCGAGCACCGAAAGTGTCGTGTATCCGATGATTGACAGCAGCAGCCGGTCTTTATTGCCGCGCCCGCGGCGTACCTCCGTAGTTTGGATATTTGCAGTAGTTGAACTCATGGCGTTACCTCCTTTTCCTAGAATAGAGCACGATCCTTATCGTATTTGCGCACTGCGTAGTTGGCAAGCATAATCGTTGCAAAACCAAGCAGCGATTGATAGAAGCCAGCCGCAGCGGACATTCCAATTTCATTTGAAGTCGTCAGCGAGCGGAATACGAAGGTGTCGATGACGTCGGTGGATGAGAACAGCAGCCCGTTGTTGCCGACCATGTTGTAGAACATCCCGAAATCTCCACGGAAGATATTGCCGATCGCCAGCAGAACCAGAATGATGACTGTAGGGAGCAGGTTCGGAACTGTAATCTTCAGAATACGCTGGAAAATATTCGCCCCGTCAATTTCAGCCGCCTCATACATCTCGGTATCAATACTGGTGATAGCCGCCAGATACATGATCGTTCCGTAGCCCAGCGTCTTCCAGGCGGATACAACGACGAGGATAACCGGCCAGTAAGCGGCTGTGTTGTAAATGTCGACCGGCTGCATGCCGAGTCCCTTCAGCAATACGTTGATTGTACCTACATCGAAGTTGAACAGGTTATAGGCGATAGCTCCAACCACAACCCAGGAAATGAAGTAAGGCAGGAACAATATCGTCTGTGTCAGCTTCCGGAACCATTTGCCCGCAACCTCGAACAGCAGGATCGCTGCAAAGATCTGAAGCACGTTGTTTACAACGATAAAAGCTATATTGTAAAGTGCCGTGTTCCGCGTTACGCGCCAGGCGTCGCCGGAATCAAAGAAAAATTTGAAGTTGTCCAGTCCATTCCATGGGCTGCCGAAAACGCCGCCTGTGTAATTAAATTGCTTAAATGCCAGCACAATACCCGCCATAGGCACGTAAGCGAACAACAGGAAAAACAATACCGCAGGAACTAGCATCAAGAGCAGCGATCTATACTTCTTGACATCGTCCCAGAATCCATGTTGTTTCTGTTTCATCTCGAATCCCCTTCCCTCTCACTGTTTCTCTATGGCTTTATTATAAAGAACCGTTTAAGTGGCGGGGATTAAGCCTATCAACTAAAACTAATACTTTTTCAACGATCGGTGAAAACATATAGGTTGCCGTTCTCACAAAAGTTGCCTCGGCCAAATGACAAGCAGCAGGGGCAACGATCGGAACGCTATATTTTGTTCTTCTTGCGGAATTCCCCCGGCGTCATGCCTGTCGTCTGCTTGAACTGCCGGTTGAAATAAATGATATTCTTGTAGCCCATGCGCTCGGCAATTTCATAGATTTTGAGCGTCGGGTCGCTCAGCAGCTCAGATACACGGCTGGTCTTGCGCTCATTGAGGTATTCGCTGAACGGCACCCCGTATTCTTCCTTGAACAGATATCCTAAATAATTCGGTGTAAAGTCGAAGTGGGCGGCAACCTCTTTCAAGGTGATCTTCTTCTCCAGATTCTCTTCTACGTAACGCATAATTTCATCAATCAGCTTGCGCTTCTGCCGTTGGCGCTTCACGTACAGCAGCTCCGACAGCTCGAAGAATCTGCGCCGCATCCAGGACAGGATATCGTGAATTGTCTCGAATTGGAACAGGATATCCGGCTGATGCGATTCCCATTGCAGCAGCTCATACAGATTCTCGTTCTGCTGCTGCAGATCGGCGTGAAGCTTCGAGGTAATACGGATAATCAGCTCGTAAACATCCTTTTTGCCTGCCGGCAGATCTTTCGTGAACAGCGCCATCAGATGATCATCTATCGCCACCAGATCATATTGGATAATCGCCTCCAGCAGAAGGTCCACCGTCTTTTCAATCTGCGCCCCGGGCGTTCCTCTTGGCGACGATTCTGTCGTATCGCGGATCAGACGGTTCTTGCCCAGCAGCCATTTGGCACTCAGCGCAGCCTGCGCCTGCTGGTAGGATTCATGCAGCTCATCTTCTTTCGTTGCGTAACGTCCGACACCGACGGTTACCGTGCAGGGAGACGCCGCCGCCACCTTGCGGATAAGCTCCTCCAGCAAAGGCAGGAAGCTCTCCTGCACTAGTGTCGCCAGAATAACAAAGCGGGTATGGTGAACGGCGATCAAGGTACCCAGCTTCGCGTCTTCGGCAAAGGCTTTGATGAGCTCGGCAATTTGCCGCGTGATGCTCCGGGCCTCCTCCTCGGACAGATCACGCAGCTTCCATTCCAAATCGTCAATCTCCACAATTGCCGCCGCAGCGCCCTTCTGCAGCAGCGGAGTCAGGATGCTGCGCAGATGCGGCTCTGCGGGATCGGGAGAAGACTCATCTAGCCAGCGCAGCAGCAGCTCCTTGTTCACAAGGGACAGGGCTTCGCTGAAGGAGCGGTCCTGCTCCCGTTCCTGCTCCATTTTGGCGCATAATGAACCCAGCATTTCGTACAAATCTTTATCCTGCACAGGCTTAAGCAAATAGCCGGAGGCATTGATCTCAATCGCTTCTTTGGCATAGCTGAAATCCTCATGGCCGCTGATGAACACAATCTTGGTCTTCGGACTCAGCACCTTCGCCCGGCGCGCGAATTCGGTTCCAGTCATGATAGGCATCCGTATGTCCGACAAAATAATATCAATCCGTTCCTCTTCCATGATCTTAAGCGCATTGAAGCCGCTGCTCGCGGTACCCACTACCGTAATATTAAGTCCGCTGGCAAGCACTCTGCGCCGCAGCCACTCCAGATCTATCGCTTCATCGTCAACCAGCAATACATTGATGCTCATAATAGAAACTTTCCTCCTGTAATTATGCAAGATGTTGCTTGCGGGACTCTTTTCATAAGAGCTCCTCGTTATCCATAAGCCCGGCGGGCATTAGAAGCCGAACGGTTGTGCCGCCTCCAAAAATACTTGCAATAGTGACGCCATATGCGTCCCCGTATCTGAGCTTGATCCGCTCGTCCACATTTTTCACCCCGTAGCCTCCGGCCTGACTTGACCCCTTCATCATCCGGTCGAGCGTTTCGGGACGCATGCCGATTCCGTTGTCGATGACCTTCAGCTCAATATTGTCGCCGACCCGTCTGCCGGTCAAGCGGATCGCAATCGTCTCTCCAAACCATGCATGCTTGAACACATTCTCCACGAACGGCTGCAGCACCAGCTTGATCACCCGCATCTGCAGAATCTCCTCGTCCACATCCACATAGACGGAGAAGGCATCCGCATATTTGACCTGCTGGATTTCAAGATACGTGGCAACCTGCTCCAGCTCTTTTTCCAGTTCAATGTACACATTGCCCTGGTTCAGCGTCAGGCGGTAAAAACGCGAGAGTCCCTGCACCATTTCCGTGACCTTGCCGATTTCTCCGAGGTTCGCCAGGCTGCTTATGGTTGAAAGAGTATTATACAGGAAATGCGGATTAATCTGCGCCTGCAGGGCTTCCAGCTCGGCCTGCTTCTTCTGGATACCCTGCACATAGACGCTGTTGATCAGCTCCTGAATATTGGTGGCCATGACATTGAAGGAATCCGCGATCTGCACAAATTCGTCATTGCCGGAGAAGCGGATGCGCTTCTGGAAGTTCCCTTCCTGAAAAGCACGCACCAGCCCCACGATTCGGCTCATCTTGCGCCCGGAAAGACGGGCAACCGCATATCCGATAACCGTCATCACCAGGAAGCTGAGCGCGCATACCGCAACAATCACCCGTCGCAGCCTGCCGGCATCCTTCGTCAGATATGAACTCGGCACCAAAGATTCGATAACAAAGCTGCTGCCGGGAATCTGCTCATGCAGACTGAGAAAATTCTCGCTTCCATCATCATAATTAGCCTTGCCGCGCTGGAACAGGATGCCGCCCGTGGACTCGTCCACAAGCCGGAGGGTAATCCCCTCCTCCAGAGGGAAGGTGTCGAAACCGCCGAACAGATCCTCCAGAGATACGGTGATGCGCACATAGCCGATCACGGTTTTGTAATCGCTGAAGTTGACCAGCCTGCGGACATGCGAAATGTTATCCAGCTTCTGGTCTGTATCAATCTGCAGCCACAGATTATCCCGTTTCGAATCCTTGAGGGATCGGTACCAATCGCTTCCGGCGATGTCCTGAAGCGGCAGGATATAATAATCGCTGTCAATAATCGGCTCATTCAGATTGTCCCCGGATACAATGTTGAGCTTGCTGTTCGGTGTATAGAGCATGAAGCGGATCTTGTTCCCGAACAGCTGCAGCGGCGCAGTGATCTGAGGAACAATCTCATCGAGCATAGCCAGATAAATTTCAAACGGCGTCCCCTTAAGTTCAAGTGCGCGTTGAAAGGGCTGGCTCCCGAACAGGTTGTCCGACATTCTCTGAATCTCATCCATCTGATAGCGGATATTGGTCCTTGCCTGCTCCATCCCTGTTCTTATGTTCGACTCCGCCATCTCCGTCCGGGAATCGGTGAGCATGGAGTAGGAGATGTATCCGATGACCACGTCGGTCAGCAGAACAAGCAGGAGATAGGGAATCATCATTTTGTAGGTGAAAGGCATGTATTTCTTGAGCTTAGGCATCATTAGCGAAACATCCTCTGTATGAATTCGGTATGTCTATATTATCGTTCCCCCACCCAGAAATAAATAGGCTGCGGCAAGAAGATGAATGGAAGAACGCCAACAAGCGCCGGAATTTCTTCCGGCGCTCAGATTATTTTCAATTAAATGGAGTCTCCGGAGGTTGTATGCAGATCAGCTTCCGCAGCCGCAAGTCCCGTAGAGACGGCTCGCACCGTAATAGCTCCCGCCTCTGAAGAAGACTGAATCAGGGCCAGGCACCAGCCGTTAAAAGCCCGCCGTACCGCAGCCTTATCCGGCTCATGACTGCTGGGATTGCCATTGCCTACGCCAAGCAGATGCCCTGCCCCCTCCACTTCAAACCGGATCTCGTTGTCGGCCGTCGGAACAACATTGCCCTGCTTGTCCAGAATAGCCACGCGAACCGGAATGGTGTCCGCCCCGTCCGCTTTTCCCGCCAAGCGGTCCGGGACCAAACGGATTTGATAGGGCTGTCCTGCTGTAACGACCGCTTTCTCGGCAACCGGCTGGCCGCCGCGTTTCCCTATTGCTTTTAATTCCCCCGGCTCATACATAACCTTCCACGACAAATACCCGGTCCGGTTCACCTGCTGTTCACCCAGACTTGTACCATTCAGGAACAGCTCTACAGTGTCGGTATTGGAGAATACCCGCACCTCCACCGGCTTGCCTTCTGATCCCGGCCAGTTCCAATGGGGGAGCAAGTGAACCATCGGCTCATCCTTCCAGACTGCCTGCATGTAGTAATAGCTGTCTTTCGGGAACCCGCAGGTGTCCATCAGCCCGAAATGGGAGTTCACACACGGCCACAGATAAGGCGTCGGCTCGCCCCGGTAATCGAACCCGGTCCACATGAAAACCCCGGTGAGAAAACGGTTGTTCACCATATCCGTCCAGGCCTGCTGCGGACTGCAGCCCCATGAAGGAATGTTCGTGCCATATTCGGAGCAGTAGCCCCGCACCGGATCATCCTCGTAAATTCCCCGGGTTGCGGTATAGCTGGCACATTCGCTGCCGATGATCGCACGTCCCGGATACCGCTCATGGTCACGGATATCGAGATGGTCCCGGTGTCCATAATTGTAGCCTGTAATGTCAACAACATCATTGTAGCCATTCTCGTTCCAGCCATGATTCATGGCAGCGGAGGTCGGCCGCGTCGGGTCTATTCTTCTTGCCGTTTCCGCCAGAGTCTTCAGAAGGCGCATGCCCGTTATAGTTCCTTCGAGCACCTCCTCATTCTCCAGGTTCCAGATGATCACAGAAGGATGATTGCGGTCCCGGTAGAGCATCCGCTTCAGTTGGGACAGTCCACTCTGGCTACTGTCAAGCTTGCGGTTCTCGTCCATCACCAGCATTCCGATCCGGTCGCAGATATCCAGCAGCTCGGGGGTCGGAGGATGGTGCGCACTGCGGTATGCGTTTGACCCCATTTCCTTCAACAGCCTCAGCTTGTATTCAATCAGACTGTCCGGAAGCGCAACCCCCACTCCGGCGAAATCCTGATGGTTGCAGGTTCCTTTAATGAGATGAGGCTCCCCGTTCAGGAAAAAGCCCTCCTCCGTATCAAAGCGGATGCTGCGGATCCCGAACACCGTCTCATAACGGTCGACCTCGACCCCGCCATTTCTCACAATAGATACCGCCTTATATAAGCAAGGCGTGTCTGGAGACCAAAGCGCCGGCTGCTCCACCTTAAAGATCTGCTCCAGCTCCGTCTCGCCATACCAGTCCACATCCGCTTGCACCGCTTCGCCGCAGACCCGCTTTCCGGCAGGATCGTAAATCTCTGTATGCAGCGAGACTGACCGTTCCTCGGCATATTCATTGCAGATGCGGGTGTTAACATGCACCACAGCCTGCTGCTGCGCGACCTCCGGTGTCGTAATGTACGTTCCATACTCGGCTACATGCAAACGGTCCGTCTGTTCCAGCCAGACATGGCGGTATATGCCGCAGCCCTCATACCACCAGCCCTCACATTCTGTTGCATCCACCTTAACAAGAATGACATTCTGGCCTTCCTCTCCATAACGAAGCACATCCGACAAATCATAGGCGAATCCGATATATCCACCCCTATGCTCACCAATCAAATGTCCATTGACCCACACCGTGCTTAGACCCGACATACCGTCGAAGCGGACCGTCCACTTGCGACCGGCTCCCTCTGCCGGAAGCGCGAAGGTTTTGCGGTAAAAGCCGACTCCCCCCGCCAAATATCCGTGGCTGCCGTCTCTTGAACCCAGCGACTCATCCTGAACATATTGCTGCTCCACACACCAGTCATGCGGCAGGCTCACGTTCTGCCATTCCAATTGCCGATGACCCATCCCTTTATCGTTAAAAGCAATATCCAGCCATTCACCCTCCTGATGGGAAACAAAGTCGGTAATACCGCCTGTCATGCCCGCCTTGACGGCAAGTGGAATATGAATATCTCCTTTGTGAAAGCTCCAATTCTCATCAAACAAGCTTTTGCTTCTCCCTGCTTCCAAGCTCACCTTGCTACCTCCTCCTTACTGGACTATATTCATATAGTAGATTAGATTATCAATAGATGGTTAGCACAATGCTAGTACGATATAGCACAATTTGAATGAGAGGGATTCTCCATGCTACTTCCGTTTCGCCTGTCCTCTGATGATCAGAACCCGAGATTGCCGCTGGCTCTGTACAATATCGGCTGCCATGCACAGCATCCCATCTCCCGGCCATCCGGTTATCTAGTGCCGCAGTGCTTCATTGCTTTCGAGGGCAAAGGCCGTGTCCGGTTCAAGGATGGAAAAACACTGACCCTGGAAGCCGGACAAGCACTAATTCTGCCCACCGGTCAGCCGCATGAGTACTTTCCACTGTCTGGAGCCCCGTGGATGGTTGGCTACATCGGGTTCAAGGGCAGAATTGCCGAAGAGCTCATCCGCGGCTGCGGTTTGCCGTTCAGCACAGCGATCCCTCTGAACGATACGCGGACGCTGCTTGCTCCTCTGAAGCTGCTCTGGGAGCTTGCGGACCAGGCGGAGTCATCCCGGGCCTCGCACATTTCCAGCCAGCTCTATTCCTTTTTCCTGCTGCTCTCGGAGCTGGCAGAGCTTCCCTCCGTCCCTGTCTCTCTTCCGGGAAGCCGCCCTGCGGAAGAAGCGCTGCGCCGGGCCGCCGGCTACATGCAGGAGCATTTCACCGAAACCCTGCAGATGTCCAATATTGCCCATGTTGTGGGCTATTCGGTTCAGCATTTCATGCGGATTTTCCGCGAAGCCTACGGGATTACTCCACATGCGTATTTGCAGGGCCTGCGGCTGAATCAGGCTGTAAAGTGGATGGAGACGCATCCCGATATGCCCATCAAGGAAATCGCCGGCCGCCTGGGGCTGGAGCCCAATTATTTTATCCGCGCCTTCAAGAAGGCTTATGGAACAGCGCCGGGGGCCTACCGGGAGGAGATGTGGAAATCCGCCAACGGCAGCCGCAGTAGCCCCTTTCCTTCCATAGACAAAAGCCCGGGCGATTAGAACAGCTAATCGCCCGGGCTCGTGCAATGCATCTTCAGTTCATCTCAAAGCTTCTCGCTTACCTCTCCATTCGCAGCAATTCTCGCATTGAACGAGAGCTGATTCAGCCGCTTGATGGTGTCTTTATTGTAGGCATCGCCCATAAAATTAGGCTGTCCGCCGATAATCTTGACCGGAGTAACCCTGCTGGTCACACCGTCATTGGCGATGTTAAATTGGACCAGCATCGAATGCAGCGTTTTGTCGCCGCCGCGCGTGGAACGGTTGAATACAAAGTTGCCCAGCGAATAATAGATTGGCTTGTGCTTGTAGTATTCAATCCCCATCAGACAATGGCTGTGCGCACCGAGAATCATATCCGCCCCGCTGTCGATCATCTGCTTTGCCAGTGTCCGGGCATATTTCTCGGGGTAGTCCTTAAACTCCGTATTCCAGTGGATGTACACAATGGTGTAGTCGTTCTCCTTCGCCGATTTCTTAATTGCGCCCAGCAGCGGCTCCGGCGTATAGGCGGAGGCAGCGCCGGGGTGGCTTTTACCGGCATACCAGGAAGGACTTGAGAGCACGCGGCTCGTGCCGAGCACGGCGATTTTTTTACCTTTGACCGTCCGGGTATAAGGCTTGAACGCTTCATCGCTGTCCTTGCCTGCTCCGGTATGCCCAATCTTGTATTTGTCGAGATGAATGAGCGTATCCAGCATGGCGTTCTGTCCGAAATCCAGAATATGATTATTGGCCAAAGTTACGCCATCAATCCCCGCGTAGTTCAGTCCCGCAAGCGCCGCCGGCTTGGAGCGAAAGGCAAAGGTTTTCTCCGCCGCCTTCCCTCTTACAGATACCGGTGTCTCCAGGTTGGCAAAGGCAATATCCGCTTGCTTCAGAACGGGCGCTACCTTAACAAAAGGAAAGTTGACGCCGTATCTTTCGATCTGATCGCCGACAAATCCATCCAGCAGAATGTCACCGGCAAAAGCAAGGGTGATGTTCTCTTTAGTTGAAGCTCCCTCGCTGAACACAGCCTGTGACGGAAGCAACAGAATGAACAGGATCGAAATGAATGCAAATCTGCGCAAAATGTTGTGACCCCTCTCTATTTGTAAAATCTGCAACTATTCTACTACAATAGAGAGAGAAAATCCAAATAAATGGTAGATTCAGAGATTAGGCCTGCTCCTTCTTGAGCACCGCCCGGAAACAGCTCAGCCCGCCTGATTCCCCGGAACGCACGGCATCTGCCGGAAGCATGAAATCCGTCTCGCCCCAATACTGAAATCCGGCCTGCAGCAGTAAATCGTTCATCCGCTGCAGATTAACGGTCGGATATTCAAAGGTCAGCACAAGCAGCCCCTCTCCGTTCAACGTGCGGTGGAACTCCTGAATGGCTCGTACAGAATCCTCCAGTGATAAATGCTCCAGGACGGAGATGCAAAAGATCGTATCAAAGCTCTCATCCGCATACGGAAGCGCCGTAAGGTCGGTCTGGGCCAGATGGAGCCTGGGCGTCCGGCTGGCCTGAGCAAGCTGCACCGCTTCTTCGCCGATCTCATCAGCAATTTCCTGCATAATCGCATCCCACGATAGAATCCGCGCATCAATGTCACAGGCGTGAACCTCCGCACTGCGGCCTGCGAGATAGAACTTGAGCGGCTCTGCAATACCGCTCGCAGCATCAAGCACTGCATCATGCGGCGAAATGAAATTTGTACACCATTCGTATTCATAAGGGCGGCTCCACCAGGATTCCGGCAGTTCATAAATCAGCTGCTCGCGGCGGGCATCGTCATACACAAAGAAACGGGAAACATACGGATGTGTGGGCATGGCCAGGACTCCTTTTAGAGGTAATTCGGTAGTGAGAGTATATTCAGGAATCCCCGTTTCATGCCATAACCTTACATCTGCCGCCGGGATACGCTTAACCTAAATAAGCTGCAACCCTGTTTTTCAGCTCCCCGGAGGGCTCCAGTCCAAGCTCCTTACGGTATGCCGCTTCGAAGTTTTCATAGAGTCTGATGATTTTCTCCTTCTTCCCGTGCTTGCTGTAAATGTCGAATAAGAGCTGAAGCATGTCCTCCTGCAGCGGATAGTGCGCCAGGTACGCATCCAGCCGCTCTTCCGCTTTACTAGAGTTCCGGGAGGCCAGATCTCTGGCAACCAGCCAGCGAATCAGTGCCGTATACTGCTTGAAATACGCCTCTTCCAGAGATATTTTCCATAAATAGGGTTTGCCCTCGAACAACGGTCCCCGATACAGGGAAATGAGCTGTTCCGCCTGATCCGCTTCTATTCTCCCTTCAGCAGACAGATTCTGCAGACGCTGAAAGATCAGCACATCATATTCCTTGCTTCCGGCCTCCAGCACGTACCCGTCGTTCACCTTCTGAATGCTCATGCCAAAATCATTTTCCTTCAGCACTTTTTTCAGCAGGTAGAGTGTATTATGTAAATTCGACGATCCCCGCTCATCCTGCATGTCCGGCCACAGCAAATCCGTCAGCTTCCATTTGCTGATATACCGCCCCGGGTGGCACAGGAAATAAGCAAACAGCTCCTCTGCCCGGCGTGTCCGGAAGTGAACCGGCTGGCCCGCTGAATTGCGGACGTCAAATCCGCCGAAGCAGCAGATCGTTGGACCCGCAGCCTTCTGTTCATGGGGGACGGCTGTTCCCAGCCGCTTGAGCAGACGTTCCGTAACCCTTTTGATCGCACCCATCGTCACAGGCTTGAGAATATAATCGAGTGCGGACACCTCGAAGGCTTCCAGCGCATAATTTTTGTAGGCTGTAGTGAATACGATTTCCGTGGACTCCATGAGCTTGTGAACCCTGCCCGCCAGCTCAAGCCCATTCATCTTCGGCATTTCCACGTCAATGAAGATCACATCCGGCTTCAGCTCCGGCAGGCTGGCGAGCGCCTCCAGCGGACTAGTGAAGGCTCCGATAATCGCGTAATCCGGATTACGCCCAATGAGCACCTTCATTAGATCAAGAATCGGCTGCTCGTCTTCAACGATAACGGCTCGAAACATCGTATCTCCGTCCTTTCTCCTAAGCAATTACCGGTAGAGACCCTTCTCGCCGCCCCCACCCGCAGTACTGCGGTTAGCTGGCAGATACATCATCACCTTGGTCCCGCCTCCCGGCTCGGAGTGAATCGTCAAGCTGGCCCCGGAGATGGCCTCCAGCCGCTTGCGGATATTATGAATGCCGATGCTCCCGCCAAGCTGGCCGTTTCCGGTTAATTGATACAGCAGGTCATTAGGGATGCCCACGCCATCATCTTCAATCGTAACCTTCATATAACCTTCACCCGCTTGAATCTTGAGCGATACCAAGCCTTGCCCCTCTTTCTCAAACAGCCCGTGCCGGATTGCATTCTCCACAAAAGGCTGGATGCACAGTGAAGGAATTTCAACAGAACCCAGCCCCTCGTCCACCTGGCACACAAAATCGAAACGTTCCCCGAACCGGGCCTGCTCAATCTCCACATAGGCCTGAATCAGCTCCAGCTCACGGTGCAGAGGAACAACCAGTGTAGAGCGGTCCATATCGAGAATAAAACGGATATACTGGCTGAGCATGGACAGCAGATAGGCTGCCTTCTCCCCATCGGTATAACAGAATGAAATGATGCTGCTCATAGCGTTATACAGAAAATGCGGCTTGATCTGGGCCTGGTGAAAAGCCTGCTCATGGCGTATAGCATCCCGTATCGAAGTCTTCATGGCAATCAGGGTCTGGATCCGGGCGATCAGGGTTTCACCGTCAAAAGGCTTGGTCACATAATCATTCGCACCAGCCCGGAAGCCAAGGGCAATATCCGCCGGCGAGTCCTTGACGGTGGCGAACAGAATCGGCAGGTCAAGAATGGAGTAATGTCTGCGCAGCGTCCGGCAAAGCTCAATACCGGAGGTTCCGGGCATCATCACGTCCAGAATGACCAGATCCACATTCGGATGCTGCTGCATTTTGACCACTGCTTCTTTGGCCGAGAACGCAGTGATCACATTATAATGATGCCGGCCAAGAAGGTTGAGCAGTATATGAATGTTCGACGCTTCATCATCGACAATAAGAATCGTATACCCGCTACGGTCAATTATATCTAGCGAAGTACGCTCATATGAAGCATGCTTTTCCATCGCTCCGGCGGCAGCCGTTTCGCGGTAACCCGGGATCTGCTCCACATACGGCAGTGTAAAAATCATCCGCGTCCCCTTGCCGAGCTCCGACCAGTCCACACGAATTTCTCCGCCCATCCGTTCCACCAGCTTTCTGCTGATGTACAGACCGACCCCCATCCCCGTATATCCGTCCTGCGGCAGCGGCTGATCCACCTGCTCAAAATATTCAAATATCGCATTATACTTATCCTCAGGTATCCCTGTTCCGGTGTCCTCAACCGTAATCGAGACCTGGTTGCCGAGCGTCCTTGCAGCAATGACAATCGACCCTCTATCCGTATGCTTGATAGCATTGTGTACCAGATTATACATCACCTGCCGCAGCCGGCTGTCATCGGCCAGAACCCAAATATCCGGTTCAACCCTGTTATCCAGATGAACTTCCTTGCCCGCAAGCTCGAATTGCAGCACGTCAAAGACGATTTGCGAGGCCACCCTCAGATCAACCACCGTTCTCTGCAGGCGCAGCTCCCCATGCTTCAGGCGGCTGACATCGATCAAATCCTGGATCAGCATCGACAGCTTCGTTGACGTGTCCTTGATCAGCCAGAGATTCTGCTTTTGACTGTCCTGCAGATTCTCTTCCCCGTCCTCCAGCAAAAATGAAGTCATGTTCATAATGCCGTGCAGCGGCGTTTTGATCTCATGCGAGGTGTTCATCAGGAACTCATCCTTAAGCTGGTTCGAGACCAGCAGTTGCCGGGACAGAACCTCTGTTTTGTCATAGGCATTGGAGAACCTTACGGCGAGCAAAGTATTGATCAGAATAATAAAAGCAATGATTCCGAACCTTCCCACCAAATCGCTCTGCACAATATTTTCCGAATACAGGCTTCCGTCCACGAGGGAGATCATCAGCGCGATAGCCCCGCCAATAAACAGCAGCAGCTCTGCCCGGTCCGCCGCATGGCTCTGCCTGCGGAAATATAAATACACCATTCTCATGATGATGCCGACCACGACGACTGCGAGATACAGCATGAAAAAATATTTCACACTGATATGTACAGAATACGGCAGAATCAGAACCGCAATGAGATACAGAACAAATGGCGAGAGGATCAGTCTAAGCCGCTTGGGCGACATCAGACCGGGCTCCACAGTACAGAAGAACACAATAATAACGGACCCGCCGAGGAACTGGCTGATCTCCAGCAACTTGTAAGCAAATTCGAACGGAAAACCCGGAAGCAGCCGCTGAAATATTTTATCTCCATATAGAGAGTTTTGTAAGGCAAGCAGCAGCAGATACAAACCGCTAAGCAGATACTCCTTCTCCCTGCGCCCCACAAAAAAGAAGCTGAAATGGTATGCGCCGAACATACTCAAGACCAGAATGATTCCGATATCGACGCCAAGCTGGATGGTGTTCACCCGGGTAATATCCTCTTGTGTGCCAAAAGGAATCGGGTTCACAATCCCTCCGGTGACAAAGTTGAAGTTGGACACTTGAAGCACAATGTCAACCGTCCTGGAATTGGCATGAAAAAACACAGTATACGGCGTGTTCCCCGGCTTAAAGGAGCCGCCGTCCTCCGCTGGCAGCCCGCTCTCTCCTGCCTGCCTGCCGTTGATGAACAGCTTCTGGGACATGCGGATGCTTTTTATTTTCAGGCCGAGCACCTCATCCGCCTGCTTCAATTTCACCTGGAGACGATAGGTTCCGTAGCCCTTACGGTGCATCCCGCCGTCTTCACTTTTGCCTTTCCAGGTGCCAGGGACGGATAAATAGGCGGCCTTTGGATGGCTTCCTTGCTGAAAATCTGCCGGACTCAGCAGCTTATTTTCATAGAATTCCCATTCTCCATCCAGATTGACCCGGCCTTGCTCCTCCAAATCCCAGGAGGTCAGGTCCAGCACGCCCTGCTGCGCCTGCGGAAGATTGCGGCTTGTAGCGGTTTGGGAATAGAGCATCAATAACAGTGAAAAGGTAAAGATAAAAAACGAACATATCCCCGCAATTCTGCGGACATTCACAATTCTCAACATGCGAGGCCCCTCTCACTATGTATAGCTCTATCTATTTTACCGCAGAGCGCTCACAAAAATCTCGCAAAATCCGCCCGTCTATTTATCATTCGAATCCGGGATGCTATGATTTATTGGAAGGAGGAAGGTAAGTTGATGCATATTGGTAAATATGAGAATCTTGTACCGAATATTTGCCTCTTCGTTGACCGCAGATCATTTCCGGACTGGCAGATTGTCAGCAGCAGGATTGATTTCCATGATCTTACGTTCATCGTCGAAGGAGAATCGACCTACTCTATTAACGGGGAGAAGTTCACGGCCACGGCCGGCGACATGCTCTATGTTCCTTCCGGCAGCGTCCGGGAAGCCGTAACCTCCAAAGAAGCACCGATGCATTCCTTCGCCTTTAATTTCTTCTGGGAGGGGACGGACAATCACGTGCAGCTCCCTTTTGCAACAGTAACCAAGAACTGGATGACAAAAGAGATTGTGGAGGACATCAGAGAATTCTCACATGTCTGGATGGGCAAGCAGCCCTTCTACAGGATGAAAGCCCGGGCCATATTCCAACTGATTGTGTATCGTCTGCTCAGCATTGCCCACCATCAGGAGGCACCTCTCCTTGATCCGCGGGTCCATAAAGCGATGACCTATATCATGGACCACTATTCGGAGGACGTCACGATTGGCAGCCTGGCCGATTTGGTCGGCCTGAATCCCGTATACCTGGGCAAGCTGTTCAAGCAGAACACCGGATCAACCTGCAAGGAATTCATGAACAGGGTGCGGGTGAACAACGCCGAGATGATTCTCTCGGCAGGGGGGTTCAATGTTACGGAGGTAGCGGAGCACTGCGGTTATCATGATGTTGCCTATTTCAGCAATGTCTTCAAGCATATAAAAGGGTACCCTCCGTCATCCGCCTTGAAATAACGGAGGGTATGGGAGCAAGCCTGGACTCCCGATCCCCGGCTAGACTAAGACCTTAACGCACGGGCTGTCCGGTATAGAAGCTCTCCTGTGGCCCCAGGTAGGAATAGGGGAGCGGAAGTGCGGACAGCACAAGCTTTTGCAGAACAAGTCCGGCATCGAGGCCGTAAAAGCGGAGGGTATGCATGCCTTTTGCCAAAGGATGCCGGGTGGTCACGGTATGAATATTGTCCATAACTGCGCGGCACCACGGTTCATTGTCATGATTGCCGCCCTCATAATCCGCCGGCAGGGCGTCAACAATCACCGGCGTTTCACTGTCAAAGCCTGCTGCATACTTCAAGCCGCTGACCGGCGACAGATGATTTGTTGGCGCAATATAAGCGGTCAAGCTGTAATCCCCGTCCCGATGCACAAGAATCCGGTACTCCAGATATGGCGCATGCTCCGGTTGTCCAAAAGAGGCATCGTGCGGATACATTTTGACCGAAGATAACGAACGTCCATAGTTGCCGATAATTTTCCACTCGACCCCGGATTTGGATACGCGGCATAACGCATGCTCCGCCTCCATCGACACTACATCATGGGCTTCAATAAATGTCATCGGCGGCACATTCTGAATGTCGGTCCACTCCACGGCTGCCGTCACCTTCACGGTTTCGCCAGCGCCGGAGAAGGTAATTTCACCTGACGAAGTCCCTGCTGTTTTTTCCCAATCTACAGTAACCTGAATTGTCTCTCCTGTATCAAGCCATCCCTTGGTATTTTCGAGCCTGATCCAGTCCGCGCTGCACTCCACCTGGTACTCAAATCCCGCTGCTCCGCCATTGCTGATCGTAATGTCATACGTCTCTTGCTGCAGATTGGTAAACACCGGAAGACTGGCCGTACCCGACACATACGCTTGCTCCGTTCCCTCCACAGCAATAATCATCTGAGGGCACTTGGCCGGGATTATTGTGCTTGCCTGCGGATATTTCCACCCTTTCGCATCCCAGTTGACATACCCTACGTGGGGAGAGCTCATCATACCCTGCCATTTGCCTCCCGAAATTCCGGTGTTATAGACCCGTTCCAGTTCCTTGTCACGCTCGATGGCTTCGTTTTCCAGCTTGGCATAGGTGTTCGCAAGTACACTGCCGCGTTTGGCGTAAAGGCTGCTCAGTCCCGCATAGATGTGCATTTTGACCACATTTGCCGAAGCTACAGCAGGGTAATAGACGAGCTGGAAGTAGGCATCCTTATGTGATTCCGGGATCAACGTATAGAATTTATCGGCCGCATTTTCGATTTCGAGCGCTTGCTGCAGGACTCTCTGCGCCTCATGGTCATGGACCGGGCTGAAGGTGGCGGGGCTGATAATTTCCGGTTTGCGCCGGCCGTTCATCCGGGTGTAATCCGATAATAATTGTGCGATTCCTTCTATCGTCTCAGCTTCCAGGCTTGGTCCAAACTGCTGCTTCACCCACCGCTTAGTATATTCCGCAGTCCGGTTGATGGCTTCGGTTCCCCATGCATCAAAATCATATGCCAAATCCAGAAAGTAAGCTATCGGCAATTCCATCGGCTTCAGGTCTCCGACATTGACGATCCACACATCGCGGATACCGTAATCGAACGCCATGGACATTTGCTCCCAAATCTTCTCAAGTGGAATGGTATTCACCCATTCATAGGAATGGGGGCCGCCGTGATAGTCAAAATGGTAGTACATCCCCCAGCCCGCGCTGCGCTGCTGCTCACGACCCGCCGGAATTTTGCGGAGATTGCCGAAGTTGTCGTCTGCCAGCAGAATCGTAACATCATCCAGGACGTCCCAGTCCTTGAGCCCCTCCACCTCGGCTGTGCCGTACCAATATTTCTCGACCTCCTTATAGACGGCTAAGATTTGTGGCGCCTGATCCAGATTGTACTTCTTAAGCAGCTCTTTCTGCGTCAGGATGATGTCCTTCAGCAGCTCAATATTTTCCCGGTGGGAGCCTTCCAGCGCAGAATCTTCCTCCCCACGCATGCCTAGTGTAATCAGGTTGTGAAAGTCCTTGTTGCGCTTGATTCCGTCTTCCCAAAAGGCGGTGATGGCTTGTTTGTTCCGGGCAAAATCCCACAAATTGCTGCTTCCGTACTGCTGGTATACCTTCTGCCATTCGCTGCCGGCCCGGAACAAAGGCTCATGATGGGAGGTTCCCATGATAATGCCGTATTCCTCTGCATGCCGGGCATTGGCAATCGGGCTGCTTTTACCGTTCAGGCTGAACTCGGCGCTCCACATGGCTGGCCATAAATAGTTCCCCTTCAGTCTCAGGATCAGCTCAAACACCTTGTCGTAGAACTCTTCGTTGAAATCGCCGAACGCCTGGGTCACCCAAGAGCCTAAGGACGGCCAATCGTCGTTCAGGAAGATCCCTCTATATTTTACAGATGGTTCTTTGGAGGTAATGTTGAGCTGGCTTGCGGAAAGGGTCAGGAGCGGCTTCTTCTCCGGGGTAACATCTCCCCAATATACCCATGGACTGACTCCGATCATTTCGGAAATCGAATAGATGCCGTAGATCGTCCCCCGCTTATCACTGCCCGCTATAACAAGCGCCTGATCCACCCCTGCAATCGGACGCCCAATCAACTGGATACGGTAGCATTCCCTCTTGCCTTGTATGGAGGATACATCCAAAACGCCCTCCGCGATTAATGAATCAATAATCTCATTGCTGCCAATGGACCCGGCGATGATCACCGTTCCATCCAGCGCTTCAATGTGTGTGAAAAGTTCAGGCAGAGCCCCGGTTACCAGTTGCACATCCGCAGCGAACGACCCCGCTACCCGGCGCAATCCGTCATAATCCTCCCCCTTGGGGTCCAGGTACAGCTTGGCTGCCTTCCCCTGCTTCACCAGCGTCAAATCCTTGACTGCCGGGTACTCAGGCTGCTCCGCCAAGCTGTCTGATCCTTCTGCTCCTCCGGCTTCCACAGCGCGATTCGTTGTCATTGAAATCTCTCTCCTTGGCATCCTTTATTTCAAATATTTAGGTGCATTTATTCTTAGGCACATTATATAAGTAAAGCGATTTCAATCACCATGTGAAAACTAGAAACTTTTTGTAATAATTAAAGGAAATCCATTTTGCTCGTTGAGCTGTACCTGAACCATGACTATAATAAAAAAGTTGAGAACGCATTCACAATCGTCAGAAAGCGAGGATGGTCGAAGTGGAACACAATAACAGCTTCATTGCCACCGGTAACATGGAAGGTCCCAAAGCACCCAAGGACCCGGCGGAGAGAAGAAGCGGATTTTTCGTGCTGTTCGAAACAGCGATTGAGGCCACAGCCCGGGCCGAGGGCAGGCCTTCACAGGAAATCTATCTGGAAGGCAACTATCTGATAGATAAGGCCAGATATATCGGCGGAGTCACGGATGAGCAGATGCTGGCTCTTCTCTCCAGCTGGAGCGGATTCCGCAGATTGGTTCACAGTATCGGGGTGTCGGTGAAGACGGCGAATAGCGCGTCAGAGGTCTCTTTTCTTCTCCAGAACTGGGGTAGAACGAGTAAATATGAAACGGGAACCCGGCTGCTGCTTCCATGCCCTGGCGATGGAACCGAAATCATCCTCAAGCTGGAGGATGTCGCATGGTCCGAGGATGATGAAGCTCCCGGCAAATTTGCCTTTGAGTTCAGCCGCGAAGGCGAGCTGGCAACGGCGAGTATTATTTTCTATCTGAATGACGGCTACACTGTGCCTGAACTGACAGTGGAACCTCCGGTCCCGTTTGGTTCGAAGGAATACCGGGATATGATCGCGAAGTCTTTGCTGCATTCAGGCAATAATAAAAGGCTGAAAGCCTCTCTGGAAAAGGCGGCAAAAGGCGAGGACGTCACCATCGCCTATATCGGCGGTTCCATCACCCAGGGCGCGGGAGCCAAGCCGATACATACCGAATGTTATGCCTATCAGTCCTATTTAAGATTCAAGGAGCTGTTCGGCAAGGACGGCGGAGAGAACATTCATTTTGTGAAGGCCGGAGTAGGCGGAACGCCGTCGGAGCTTGGGGTCATCCGCTATGAAAGAGATGTTCTCAGGGACGGTGCTGTGACGCCGGACATCGTGGTGGTGGAATTCGCGGTCAACGACGAGGGCGATGAAACGAAGGGCAATTGCTTTGAAAGCCTCATCCTGAAAATCCTTGCCGCCGAGAACCGCCCGGCCGTTATTCTCCTGTTCAGCGTATTTGTGAATGACTGGAATCTGCAGGACCGCCTCTCTCCCGTAGGCAGACACTACAATCTCCCTATGGTCAGCGTAAAGGACGCGGTAACTGAGCAGTTCCGGCTGAGCAAATCTGAGGGCAACATCATCTCGAAACGGCAATTTTTCTATGATATCTATCATCCGACAAATGACGGCCATCAGGTAATGGCCGATAGTCTCGCCCACTTGTTCTCCGAAACCTATAATTCGCCAACGGACGACGAAGATATCACGCTAGATCAACCGCCAATTCTTGGGAGTGATTTTGCCGGCACCCGTTTGCTGGATCGAAAGAGTCTAATTGACACTGCCAGCATTGAGGCAGGCGGCTTCTCGGAGACCGATACGGAATTGCAGATGGTTGAAATGGATGCCAACCCCTTCGGGACTGCGGAATTTCCACATAATTGGCTGCATACAGCTTCGTCCGGCCAGATCAGCTTCAAGCTGACGATAACAAGCAAAAACCTCATCCTCGTATACAAGGATTCAGGCAGCCCAGAGTTCGGAAAGGCGGATATTTTCGTGGACGGCAAGCTTGTGCTCACCGCTGATCCGCATGTGAACAACTGGACACACTGCAACCCGGTCATTCTGTACCAGCATAAGCATAGTCAGAAGCATGTAATAGAAATTAAAATGGCGGCTGAGGATCAGGACAAATGCTTTACGATTCTGGGTTTTGGCTATAACGCTTAGTTAACGATTCTGCGGAAGCGCAAAAAAAGCCGGCATCCTCGTAGAAGAGTGTCGGCTATATAAGCTGAACTTTAGATTTTTTCATATTAGGTTTGGACGTAACTGCGGGGAATGTTTGGACTTCCGGCCGCTGCCCGTCTGCAGATTTCTTGAATTATACCGCTGTTCGCGGTGGAAATCCGCAGACAGCTTATGCTTACGATGCCAGCTTTCCTACGGAAAGCTCTTAGGCGGTCGCATTCGCTCCTCCAGTTCCAAACTTCCCCTCCGCACTTCTACCTTTTATATTTTTAAGTTCAGCTTATATAAGTAATTTGGAAAAAGTGAGTTCAAACGAAAAAAATGACAGCCCAATGACTACTAGATCGCTTGCACCAGCGCAGCTACTTCCTCAGCAGTGCCCAGCTGCAGTGCTTTGGCAGCAAGCTCTTTCATATCGGCAGCGGACAGCTTGGAAATCTGGCTGCGCGCCGGCAGAATGGAGGTTGCGCTCATGCTGAATTCGTCGAGGCCAAGGCCCAGCAGCAGCGGAATCGCGGTGGCGTCACCGGCCATCTCGCCGCACATTCCGGCCCACTTGCCCTCTGCGTGTGCTGCGTCAATTACGTTTTTAATTAGACGCAGGATTGCCGGATTGTATGGCTGGTACAAGTATGATACCTGCTCATTCATACGGTCGGCAGCCATCGTATATTGAATCAGATCGTTCGTGCCAATACTGAAGAAATCAACTTCCTTCGCAAATTGGTCTGCCAGCACGGCAGTAGAAGGAATCTCTACCATGATCCCGAGCTGAATCTGATCCGATACCTCCTTGCCTTCTTCACGCAGCTTCGCCTTCTCTTCCAGCAGCAAATCGCGGGCTGCACGGAATTCACCAAGAGTGGCAATCATCGGGAACATAATGCGAAGATCACCATGAACACTGGCTCTCAGCAAGGCGCGAAGCTGTGTACGGAAGATATCCTGGCGGTCCAGGCAAAGACGAATGGCACGGAAGCCGAGAAATGGATTCATTTCCTTCGGAAGCTCCAGATAAGGCAGCTCCTTGTCGCCGCCGATATCCAGGGTACGAACGACTACCGGTTTGCCGTTCATGTTCTCAAGCACTGTACGGTAGGCGTTATATTGGATTTCCTCAGACGGCAGCTTATCGCGGCCCATATAAAGGAACTCGGTACGGTAGAGGCCTACGCCTTCCCCGCCGTTCTCGATGACGCCTGTAACATCATTCGGCGTACCGATATTCGCCGCGAGCTCGACATGCTTGCCGTCAGCGGATACCGTAGGCTCCTCGCGCAGCTTCCGCCATTCAGCGATCTGCAGATTGTAAGCCTCCTGTTTACGGGTGTATTCGGCAACCTCAGCTTCACCCGGATTTATGAGAACGTCTCCACTCAGTCCGTCTACAATTACAAGATCTCCGGCTTTCACCTCAGACATCACATTTTTGGTGCCGACTACCGCCGGAATTTCCAGGGAACGGGCCATGATCGCCGAATGCGAGGTGCGTCCGCCAATGTTGGTCGTGAAGCCCTTTACATATTTGCGGTTGAGCTGCGCCGTATCCGATGGAGTCAAATCCTCGGCAATCACAATGACCTCTTCACTGATCTCCGCCGGACTTACGTAAGCAATCCCCAGCAGGTGGTTCAGCAATCGTTTGGTCACATCACGCATGTCGGCGGCGCGTTCCTGCAGATAGGTGTTTTTCATGTTCTCGAACATTGCGATGAACTGATTGGCGACCTCCTGCAAGGCATAATCCGCATTTACCGCTTCCTCACGGATTTTATCCATCACCGGACTGATCAGCTCGGGATCTTCCAGAATCAGCAGATGGGATTCAAAAATCTCCGCCTTCTTCTCGCCCAATTCTGCCAGCGTGCGTTCTTTAATCAGCTTAAGCTCGCCTTTGGAGGTCTCCAGAGCACGCTCCAGCTTGGCAACCTCAGCTTCCACATCACTCACGGAGGTCTTCGTGATAGTATAATCCGGATGCTTCAGGATGAACGCGCGGGCTACGGCAATGCCTGCGGAAGCCGCGATTCCTGAAATCTTACTCATGGAGCTCTCCCAGCCCTTCCTTAATCATTACATCCTCAAGTGCGCCAAGCGCTTCGGCTTCCTGGCCGCCTGCAGTAATCAGGGTCAGAGTATCGCCTGTTTCCAGTCCCAAAGACAATACGCCGAGAATGGACTTCAGAGTAACCTTCTTCCCCTTGGCTTCTGCAAAAGCCTCAGTGTCCTTGAATTTGGTGGCTGTATTAACCAGCGCTGTCGCTGGACGTGCATGAATTCCGTCTTCGTCGATAATTCTGAAAGTTTTTTGCATAATAATCTCTCACTCTCTTTCTGTTCGGTATGGGATAATATAAAATTTCTGCCGCAGGAAGCCTGAGTATTCCCTATTCCGTGCAGCCATTTCCGGCACTGTTATAATGCAAAAAAGGCAAAACCATACCCAAGAATAAAGGTAGTGGTTTTGCCTGATTTAACAGTAACAACCCGAAAATATTCACTTATATTTTATAACATAACTCTTGGGATTTAGCAAATCAAGTGGGGGGATTAACAGGGCAAACTATCAATTCCGTATTTTTTTCATATATGCTATAATCTTCCTGTTTCTAACCTATCTATTTTATAGGAGATGATCCATTTAATGTTTGCCATCCCAACCAATCGCCTGGTATTGCCTGCCGTCCAATCTGTAATCATTGAAATGACATCCATGCGGAAACGGGGAATTGATCCGGAAGAGTTAATTATTCTTGATAATGGCCCCTCTCAGGTGGTGGAGAGAAACAAAAGAGACCTTGAAGCGCTTCAGAAAACTACCCCGATTCGCATCATTCACCATGATATCAATGACCAATTAGAGTGGATTCGAGAACTGGCTGAGCATGGGCAATGGGATATTGCTGAATTAATCCGATTGCTCTATCCTCACCCGGAGGAAGTCGATTATGGCAAGGTTTTTAATATGCTTTATCTCGCTGCTGCCAGGTATGGACGCAAGGTCATTCATCGCAGAGATTCGGATTGCTATACTCCACTGGGCGATGAGAGCTTGTATCCGGTCTGGGGGGAGAATCAGTTTATCGGTAAAAAAGTATCCGAGGTGCTTCATATGGCGGATACCTGCGAGCGCCTTACCGATGAATTGTTAACCGAAGAAATCTGGATCGCAGGCAGCGATTATACCGGGGATTGGAACGTGAATCTTGAGCTGCTTCAGCAGCGTAACACACAAACGTTAAATGAATTTCTGACCCTCTTAAGCATTCCCGACGCCCGGATTCCGGCTTATATTGACGCAAAATACAGTGAAAACGAACTGCTCTTCCGTACACGCCCGTTACTGATAACCTGCGAGCAGCTTCCGGATATCCCTGAGATTGTCCCCAATTATCCTGAATGCGGAAATATAGCGATGATGGAGATTTTTAAGTGGATTCCCAATTTTATCGGCTCCCGCTGTATCGGATTCGATTACCACACTTTTATACTCGGCGCCCTGTTAAAAGTACCCGCAGTCTATCATACCAAGCGGATTATTCATGCCCATGATTACAGCCGCAAGCAGCAGGATGGGACATTGAACTATTGGAGAGGCATCGCAAAGCTGGCCGATTACAATTTGTTCATAACGGAATTCCGCAACAGCTATTTGCATCGGCTGGCCCCGCCTGAAGCGAACGGTTTTCACCTTCTCCGGGATACCGGACCCTCCGCACTAGTGAATTTGCTATCCGAATGCCTGATGAGCCTAGACAGAACAACAAGATTAGGTTTGGTTCACGACCTCGCACATAAAATCCTCCTGCCCTCTGGCCTGGCTGAATATCGCTTGGTTGCTGAAGAGCTGGAACGCGGTGCAAGCCGTCTGATTGATGAGCTGGATGATGATTATAGAAGAAGCATTAAGCTGCAAAAGATCTGGAGAGAGTTAATCCTTCTTTCTGAGCGGATGGGAAGCGAATCCAGATGCAAAGTGTATTGAATAAAATACTGGACTATTCGGCGGAAGCGAGGAGCATCCCGGCATACTTGCCTGCCTTGGCATGCACTTTTCTTATGGGAGTCGGGTTCTCATTGACTATGACATTCATGCCCTTGTTCGGAATGCAGGAAATTGGAATGAGCTCATGGAGGCTGGGAATATTTTTGACCGTCTCGTCTATGTTCGAGGTGGGGGTGTCCAGTTGGATCGGCAGGTTATCTGACAGACGGCTTAGCCGAAAAACCATAATACTGGCAGCATCGGCAGCAGCTATTATTGGCTATTCTCTTTTTGCTATACTTGAGAACTATTACGTACTGCTGATCGTATCCATTACATTCATTGCCCTGGCGACCTCTGTTTTCCCGCAAATCTTCGCCTATGTAAGGGATGCAGCCACAACGGTGAACAAGGATGCTTCCATCGCAATATCTCTGCAAAGAACTTTATTTTCCTTGTCGTGGGTAGTAGGCCCCCTGCTTGCCCCGTTGTTGATCAGGAAGCGGGATTATAGCCCGTTATTCCTATTTGTTGCGGGTCTTTATGCTGTAATAGCGATAATTGCATTTGTGTATCTTGCCAGCTATAATCGCCCTGCCGCAACTGATATCGACCGCGCTTCGGCACGGACAAAGAGTAATTATCAAACGGGACGCTGGCTGCTGTGGATCTCCATCTCGGCCTTCATGATTTTCGAGACCAGTAATGCTATGTCAGGAATCGCCTTGCCTTTGCTTACCACGGCTAATCTTCACGCTGCAGATCAAACCGTCGGCTGGCTGGTTGGACTGAACGCTCTGCTGCAAATCCCGTTTATGCTTGGATTCGGCCTATTGGCTAACCGGTACGGCAATTCGTTGATCATGAAAACAGCAGGCGTGTTTGGCATTCTTTATTTTGTTCTGTCGGCAAGCGTAGATTCAGCCTGGACGCTGGCAGCCTGCCAAATTCTGAATGCTGCCTTCGTATCCATTATACTTGGCGTCGGGCTTAACTATTGCCAGGAGCTGATCCCTGAATCCCCTGGAACCGCGACAACGCTGTATTCCAATGCTACAACCATCGGACTTATGCTCGGCGGTTTAATGGCAGGAAGTATTGGGGAGTGGATGGGGAACAGGGCGATCTTTATCGCCTGTGCCGCCTTGGCCGGCCTTGGACTTGCGCTGATTAACAGCACAGGCTTCCTAAGTAATATGAAAGCTCCTATGAAGAAAGCGGAAACGTTACCCAATAACTAACCTCTTGAAAAGCCAGCAGCCTCGTGAGTGGCTGCTGGTTCACGTTCGTTGCCAATACCCCCAGATTACATTCAACTTTTAATCCCAAGAAACCCAAGAACCCGGTATACTACTGCCTTTAGCCTCTCTCCGCTCCTCTAATCAGATGGTTTTCTTTTGCTATACGGATTTGCCGCTCAAGCTCTTCAATGCTTTGTTCCGCAGCTTCCTCTCCCGCCTTGATGCATTCCTGTGATTTGGTAAAGTCAAAAGCTGCGAAAGTTCCAACGTCGGGCCGGATCACAAAGTCTGCCAGCCTCAGACTGGCATGCTTACGTTCCGCCGTCATCAGGCTGTATGAGCGGTACACCACTTCGACCATATTGCGCGGCGGCTTGTTCTCATGTTCTCTCGCCACATCCACGGCAATAACAAAGCAAGTATCCCTGGCCAGCGCTTCCTCCACTGGCAAATTGTTCAATACCCCACCGTCTACCAGCATTTGTTCTCCCTCCATCAGCGGCGCAAAAACTCCCGGAAACGCGGTGGTGGCTCTGAGGACAGTGCCGAGATCCCCTTGATCCAGCACCACCTGCTTTCCTGTCATCAGATCAACCGCGATGGCTCTGAACTCAATTGGAAATTGTTCGATCGGCAAGCCGTATTTGCCATGCCTGCGCAGCAATTCGTTGATCGTATTATGAACTGCATTGCCGGCAAGCAAGCCGCGGTGGCGAATACCAACATCGAGCAGCCGGTATTTGGGTGTACTGAGCAGCAATTGCTCAATATCTCCAGCGGAGACACCTGCTGCGTACAAGCCCCCGATAGCCCCGCCCATACTTGTGCCCACAATGCGGTCTATCCGGATTCCATGCCGCTCAATAGCCTTCAACACACCGATATGCGCCAGTCCCCTGACGGCTCCGCCGCCCAGAACAAGTCCTGTTTTCCCCATAATCCACTCCACTCCCACTCATTAAACACAAAAGACCCAAAAACTAACGAAAAGCAAAAGCTCTCTCAAGCTAAAGCTTCGTGCAGCATATTTGACAACAATCGTTGCTCCTGATTGGACAACTGGTCCATGATACGCAGAAATTCGGATACCAGCTCTGTGAACTCGTTGCCAAGCTCGTCATTGATCGTTTGAATGATAGTGCCGAGAACCGTCCCCACAAACATCAGGGTTCTATTCTCGCTGCTCGGTGTTTTGCTTACCACCAGGCGGATCAACGTTTCAGTTTTACCGCCAAGCTTCTTCACATAAACAAGCAGCAGGCCAAGAATATAGCCGCAAAACTCAATGCTGGATGCCTTGGAAGGGATTTCGTTCATCATTCTTCGGATCAGATCGTTCACACTGCCGCTCTTTACGCTCTGCAGCAGCTTGTGGATATGGGCCACCGTCTGCTCCCAGTCCGCCGGATTAAAGGAATCGTTCCGGTTCTGCTTGAACAGCTCGGACGCCTTGACCGTGGGCGAGAACACTACCTGCGAACGGCCGGTTTCCTTGGAATTCACTTCATAGCTCCGTGTTACAAAGCCGAGCTTTTCGATTTCCTTCAGCATGTCATAGGCAGTCCATTTGCTGACTCCCAATGAACGGGCCAATGTCTCATAATGAATAGGCAAGCGGGTGTGCTGATACAGCTCCACCAGTTGTCCCAACAATTGCAGCCTTCGCTTCGTAAGCGCCATTGATGTTCACCTCAAGAGTTTTTGGGTTTTTTGTGTATATATTATCATTAGCATTTCCGCCCGTCAACTCGCTCCGAAGCTGTGGTTGGTAAATTGGGCTTACACTGCCGCTGAAATCACGAAACCCGCAGGTATGGATAGCGTACTAAAGGGTAATTAAAGAATAAGGCCGTGCTAATACGGCTTAATCTAACTAAGGAGGAAACAGGATGTTCAAAAAAATTCTCGGCAAAGTACTTCACTCCGTAGAGCACTCCCGCCATGAAGGGCATCACAGATATTCAAGCAGCCATAAAGGGAGGCCTGTATATAGCAGACATTCCAGCAGCAGCCACGGATACAAGCGCTACTCGTCTTCGGACTCCCGCCACGGGGGAAACGGACATAAATATTATAAAAATCGCTACGGCAGCTCAAGCTGATCCTTGCTTGGTCACCCTGCACGAAGTAAAAGGCGTCCTTCAGCCTTTGGCTGAAGACGCCCTTTTTATGCAGAAATCACCGCAAACGCTCATATAAAACCTCAGCCTCATGGACAAAAAAAGCCGTATCTGAATAGGGCTCCTGCTCTCCTAAAAGCCGAGAGAGGATTTGCAGCATTTCAGGCGACAAATTGAGCTCTTCCCGCCAGCTCCGCTCCGCTTTTTCCGGCTCAGGCCGGTAACTTGAATACAGCATGAACAGCATTAATTGTCCAATGTCATACAAATCCGAAGCGATAACAGGCGGCATCCGTTCCGGTATCTCCTCAGCCTTCGGCTTCCGCCGCTCAAGCACCGTTTCCGCCTCCCCGATCCGCCTCGCCAAGCCGAAATCAATTAAGTACAAGTCTTCATTCCGGAGGATCACATTAGGAATCCGCAGATCAAGGTGAACATATCCGCACGAATGGACATGGGCTACCAGTTCCATCAGTCTCAAGGTCGTGGCCAGGCACTCCCGCTCACCGTAGACAATGTGCTCGTCAAAGATCAAATCCTCCAGCGTCTTTCCCTCAATATAATCGGTTACCAGCCAGTTAGAGCCCTTGTACTCAAAATAATCGCGGCACGTTGGAATGTTGGGATGATTCATTGACCGTAAGATATTACATTCCTTGCCAAGCATAGCCCGGCCTACCGCCTTCTTGCTAGGTCTGGACTGCTTGACGGCTAGAAGAGCTCCATCCCTAGAGTCGCAGCACCGGTAAGTAAGCCCGTAGCTCCCTTCCCCGAGCAGGGATTCTACCTTATACCGTTCGCCGATTCGCGCTCCTTCCGGGAGCGGATAATCCTGCCAGGCCCGCAGGAACCTGCGCCACCTTTCAAATGCCATTGCTTTTTCTCCCCCTCCGTTCTCCATAAGCGTATAGGATGCTATGTCGAAATTCAACAGCGGAAGGAGGCTAGTAACTATGTGCTTAATGTCCTAAATTTAACTTCATATAATTTAAAATGCTTTTTGATAATTGCGAAAGGATATTATACTCTAACTCCTCAGCTTTTTTTAGATAAACATTAGCTCTTTCAATTATTTTCTTATCTTGTTTTCGAAAAAACTTTGAATATAATGCAACTCCAGTTTCCAATAAATCGTAAAGGTCTCTTAAATCTTTTAAAAACATCTCATCAAATTCTATAAGCAGTGATTCTACTAAGTAGTTAACCCGATATATAAGCCCTCGTTTGTTTTCTAGTATCCTTCTCATGCCCTTTTCAATATTAAGTATCCTAAATGGCTTGAAATATTCCTGAATATCATTACTGACAAGAATATCCGTAAGGTTTTGGTAATAAGCTTTATAGATGGCTATTCCATTCCAACGATAGTAACTTGAATCACGAGATATACTCTCAACACCATTCAAATAATGAATAAAGGTATCATATAAAATATTTAACCGTAACTGTCTATTGTAATTATTTTTAATTTCAAAAGTGGAAGCAGGTTCGCCTACCCTAGACAGAAAAAGTAACCATGAATCCACATGTTTATCTTTTGATATTATTTCTATAGCAGTGTGAAACGATTGCTCAAGGTCAGAAAATTTTAAACTTCCCAAACCCCATTTGTTATTTACATTCTCCAAAAAATATAATAGTTCAGTTTTTTCATCATAACCAACAAACAAAGTTCCATGTACAGAGTCTATTTTTCTTTCGTTATGATACTTTTTGAAAAACTTTTGATTAAGTGTTAATAATACATATTTATTATCTTTAAGAGCTTTGATTGTAGTGTCCAAAATTGTATTTTCTTCAAGGATAATTCTCGTAGTTGATAAAACTTCATCAAAGACAAATTCGTACTCAGTTGGACTGGACGAACCTAATTCATAATAACTACATTCAAAATGCTCATCTACCTGTAATCCAATAAAACGTTCAATAAACCAGGGTATTAATGCTTCATCGGATAAAATCATGCTCAATTTATAATAATCAAAACAGTTGATATTCATGTCTACATTGAGATTAACAGGCAAAATAGATTTTGTCATTGTATGGCCTCCTACTTTTTAGTAGATTATCTGACGTAAAAGCTATTGATAATATTGAGCTTGGGCTTTCCACATAGAACTGTACTCCCTTTGATCCAGCAACAGTTGATGATGAGGTCCATACTCCACTAATTCTCCATTGTTAAACACAGCGATTTTATCACAGAACTTACAAGCAGATAAGCGATGAGAAATATAAATAACAGTGTGATGTGCCGTCAGGAAATTAAAGTTGCTGTACATTTCAAATTCTGCAAAAGGGTCCAATGCAGCCGTAGGCTCGTCCAGAATAAGTATAGGAGACTTTTTTAGTAAGGCTCTGGCGATAGCTATTTTCTGACTTTCCCCCCCGGAAAAATCAGTTCCTTCTTCATCAAATATTTTAAATACCTGTGTGTTGAGTCCTTTTTCCAACCCTTTCATTTTTTCTTCTAATCCTACTTGCTTTAGCATTTCATCCATTTCTTTTTCTGATGTCCCTGTATCCTTCAAATTTAAATTCTCTTTTATAGAAAATGAAAATAACTTGTAATCCTGAAAGACAACGCTTAAGGTTTTCATGTATTCATCATATTGATATGTTTGAATTGGTCTTCCATTAAGCAGAATTTCACCTTGATCCGGTTCATACAAACGGCAGAGCAGTTTAATAAAAGTCGTTTTACCCGCCCCATTTTGACCTACTACGGCTAATTTTTCACCGTTTTTTATCGTCAACGACACATTTTTTAGAGAATAATGTTCGTTCCCGGAGTATTTAAAAAACACATTGCGAAACTCAATCTCTACACCCGCTAGTTTCCCAATATCCATCTTCCCGTTTCTCATCGTAGCTTTAAGACTCTCGAATTGTCTGAATACCTCAATATATTTACACATTTGCCGAAACTCAACATAGGAACTCATCGCCATAGACAATTGTGAAGAAAAACTATTAGCTGCGGAAATATACATAACAAAATCACCAATTTGGATTTTCCCCGTAGCTACTTTCACAACCATATAGGCGTAGATAATGACCATTTGCAATTGAAGATTAATACTTGCTAATCCCTTATATCTACCTACCATTTCGTATAGTCCTCCAAATCCATGAACACTCTCCTTATGGTATGCATCCACTTTATTTAACAAATAAGGAGCCATCTCAAACAAGCGCACATCTTTAGCCATTGAAAAATCAACGGATAACTTGGAATAATATCCAAATTTACGGTTTAGAGGTGCTAACAGTTTATGAAAATCGAACTGGGCCTTTTGTGATTTTTTAAAGACAAACGTATTAAGTATAATCATCGCAATAATCAACACGATGATTCCAATGTTTAACGTAGAGATTAAGGCTGTTAGTCCCAAAAGAGACAACGTTGTTTGAAGTAAAGATTTCATGCTATCCAACATTTTACGTATGACATCCTGCTGCCGAATCGGGGCAAGCGCCTGTTCTTTAAGATCCAATACCTTGGAATTCTCTAAACTCTCATAATCCAGATTCATAATATGCTTTCCAATGTGAAGCTCTAACCCATCCAAAATCAACAAGTTGGACAGTTCAATCTTTTGATTGAGGTAACTCTGAATGAATCCAAAAGCAGCATTGCCAGCAACCAGTATACCAATCCAGAGGATAATTTGGGCTTCACGACCGGCTCCCGTCAATTCATTAATCATATATTTTGGAACGATGATGTTTAAAAAAGGGAGTAACGAGCTACATAAAGATGTTAAAAACATCAAAGGGATATACGATTTTGACATGGAATGTACCAGTTTCCAAAAGTAAATGGTCACACTCCACTCCTTCTTCAAAGCAGGGAATGGATTCATAGGTTAAGTTTCACTCCCCTTATAATATTGTGCTTGAATATGATACATTTGATTGTACTTTCCATTTCGTTCTATCAACTCATTATGAGTACCCACTTCGGCAATTTTCCCTTGTTCCATATACAGTATCTGGTCACAGAACCGTGTACTGGATAACCGATGGGAAATATATAATGCTGTTTTGTCTCCAATCATTTCATTAAATCTTGTATACAGACTGAATTCGGCTAGGGCATCAACGGCTGCAGTAGGCTCATCCAGTACAATCAATTCTCCGTTCTTATAAAGTGCCCTTGCCAACATCATTCTTTGATTTTCTCCCCCAGAGAACTCAACACCCTCATCATCCAAAAACTTTTGCATGGGAGTGAGAATGCCAGATTTCAGTGAGGCAACCTTATGGCTCAGTCCCGCTTTTTCAAGACTGTCATTAATTCTCAAAAAATCTGACTCCCTTGGTTCTTTCAAAGAAATATTCTCTGCCAGTGAGAAGGCAAGAACACGAATTTCTTGAAATACCGTAGACCATAACTTCCAGTATTCCTTTTTAGCGAAACGCTTGATATTGATTCCATTCAACGTAATCTCTCCACTATCGGGTTCGTACAACCTACATATCAACTTGATAAATGTTGTCTTCCCTGCGCCGTTGTGACCCACGATAGCAAGTCGCTGATGAGGAGGTATGATGAAGGATAATTTATTAAACACTGGTT
Source organism: Paenibacillus sp. BAC0078 (assembly GCF_054483875.1). NCBI lineage: Bacteria > Bacillati > Bacillota > Bacilli > Caryophanales > Paenibacillaceae > Paenibacillus > Paenibacillus sp. BAC0078. The sequence goes on along the minus strand of NZ_JBTLRW010000002.1, from coordinate 96,314 downwards.
GGCTACTGCCCGGGTAGGCAAAGGAGACCTCTTTAAATTCTATTGTATAGGGGCCTTTTGGGAGTGGAAGCGTGGCTTCCTCATGTTGCTCATCTTGCTGTACTTCTAAAAAATTGCGTAGTTCCTCTATGTATAAATTCTGTGTACGCAGATGGGCTAAATCTTTCATAACTCCCTGAAGAACGCTTGAAAACCCAGTGACAGCAGTAGTGTACATAACAAAATCACCTATGGTTATACTCTGGCGAATATAACTATAAGCTAAATAACTATATACAAATCCCTCACGGACCAAACGGATCAAGATATCCAAGGATTCGCTCTGAAGATAAGATTTGCTGATAGCAGACTGTATTTTCAGTCTATTTTTAACAGTTGTACTATACAGGGAAACCAATGTATTGGAAAAAGAATTAATCCGAATCTCCTTACCAAAAGCAAAGTCTTGCATAATATCCGAATAATACTTTCTCTTCCGCTCCAATTCTGAAAGTTTTTGTTCATGTTCATACTCATGGCGCTTGGCGCGAAGGGAGAACCCATAAGAACACCCGGTGCTAACAATAATAAAAATAATAACGCTTATATTTAATCTCCCAATTACAGCTATATAACCGGTAAAAGAAAGAAATCCTGCCAAACATGCAAATAGTGTATGAAAGAGTCCCTGAAATCCGTTTTGCACACTTTGTAGAGAACGTTTTGCCTGCTCCATCTGATTAAGATATGAAGGATCCTCCGTTTTTTTGAAATCTACATTCATGTTTTGTGCAGTGTGAGCGTGTATCTGTTTAAAAACGACTTTCATCAAGTGGGTTAAACCTAAGTTTTGTAGGTAGCCAGTAAAATAGCCAATGATAGTAAATAATATAAACATCAGTGAAATTAAGAAGATAAACTGCTGAGGTCTTTGCTGTCCTGTCAATTCATCTATAATAAATTTAGGAAACAGAATTAAAAGGAAGGGCTGCAAAGCAGTAAGCAACATAACTGTAGAATAATAAATAATGGAACGTTTACTGTAAGTCCAAGATGTGGAGAGAACGTAACAAATGCTAGGCCAAATAGTGGTTACGGATTTTGTTCTCATTATGGCAAGTTCTCCTTATCTGAACGTATCTTCACGAATTGAGCAATGATTACAATGAATCATATGGATCTGTAAATTCCACAAATGAAACCTTTATTTTAGATAATTCATTCTTGTTTACGATCTTTATATTTTGATCGTATGGCAGCAATAAATTTAAAGAGTCATTTTCTACTGTTATGGAAGCAGGAGGGCATACTGGCATCTCATAAGTGTAGTACAAAAACTCCTTCTTCCTTAACTTGGTATACTTATCAAAATAGTTAATAAAGTAATCAAGTGAGCTTGTTTTTAAGCAGCCACCGGTAATATACGTTGTTCTAACAAAATCTTTTTTCTCACCTGTCTCAACCGGGATAAATGGGGCATAGCAACCTAACTGTGCGTACAAATCTATAAAATAATAATTTTCATTTATGTAAATATAGTTAATAACATGGCCCCCACCAGAATTAGATATAATACACAAATTACCTATATTAGAATAATAATTTGAAAGAATAGTATAAAAGATCGAAGCCAAAGATGCGCAAGACCCACTGTTATCTCTAAGCGCCTTGTATCCAGTTTCATGAATTTCCCATTCATCGTTACCAACCATTTTGTATACATGTTCTTGAAGATTTTCTGTAAAACAATTAGTCTGAATATATTGAATGAGTTCATATGGATTACTAATCAGATCCCCAATTTCTTCAGGATCTTTATTACAAAATTTAGTTTCCATATCCTGTTTAGTATATCTCGTCTTCCCAAGCGCACTAATCGGCACCCAATATATTTCTGGAAAGATAGGCGTTTCAAAGAAAATATCGTCTCTTAAGTTTAACGTATAATAATCACTCAAGGACCTTCCACCTGCCTAAGTAAAATATTCTACAATCAACTCATAAATACTCGAAATTTCACTAATCTCCTTCGATGAAAAGACAGGAATTTTCAAATTGCTACAATAATATTTCTTAACTTTAAGTAGATCTTCTGATTCCAATTCATTTGGCGTTCCCTTGAAGTGATTCCACCCGTTCTTGTAAAAGAATGGGTAAACCACTAAGCAAATTACCTTTGTCGGTACTACGTTTTCTATTGTCTGAATCGTTCTCTTAATATAATCTAGTTCATCGTTCGGATTGATACAGAGAACAACTCCATCTGGAAGCAAACCCATTAAAAAATCTAATTGTTTTACCGCAAGATTACCTAAATGATTGAAAGATCGAGCCACAGTAGCAGACTGAGAGCCTGCAATAATCAGATCTGGATTTTTCTTGTCCATTTTACTCAAGGATTCATTAACTAAATTTATAAATTCATATTGATTGAGTTGATTCTCACTATTAAAACCAAAAGGAATTGTTTCATCCATACCATATAAAATTCCTGTCGGTTCAGTTGACAGTTGGGAAACTTTATAGCCATTCTTTAAAAATAAACTTCTAAGAAATAATTGTAGTGTGAATTTCCCTTGCTTACTTGAAGTTCCAAAAACACCTAAAATTGGTGTATTGATTTTATGCAATTTACCATGCTTTTTTTTCAAAACATTTTTATTTTTCCTACTAACCAAAGCCGTTGGAGTTCCAAGAGAAATTCCCTCTCGCTTAAAATTCCCATAAAAATTATTTAGACCAATTGAATCTAATGAAAATACATTTATTTTGTGTAATAAACAGTCATTCAGCAATTTTTCTTTTATTTTTTTACCGGATATGTTTTCCAAGTCAGTCAAGTGTCCAATAATTAACGTATCTATATTTTCAAAACGGATATTATCAATATTATCTATAATATACTCATACTTCCCATCCAGGCTTTTTATTTTCCTACCTAAATCTCCTATATATTTGCTACTACACACTTGCTCTATTTGAAATGGCAAAAGATCAGAAAAGTGAATTAGATTTGTAATTTCTTTATTATATGGAAACACTGCAGCTTTTTTGATGGTTTGATATTCACTACATTCAATTGCCCCACTTTGAACTTCTTCATCGTATCCTTCAAAAGAAGGAAGTGTCGTCACTTGCTGCAAATATGCAAGAGACTTGCTTTGACTTATTTCACATTTCTCCCTTAGGTATAGAGAAAGATAACCTGTGACATAAGCTGCTGATATACTGTTCCCCTGTCTAATTGAAGTCTTTTTATCTATCCAAGCTACTCTGTGTATTCCTCCTTTAGAGTACACATCAACCACTTCATCCTTAGGCAGAAAAAAATCACTCGCTCTTACACAGTATTGAGCAGCTTCCACCCCTATTACAAAATCAAAGGCGGCGGGGTAAGATATACCTCCAGAGTTATCGAAAGCTGATATGATAACATTTCCATTCAGATGTAACTTGTAGCAGACATCAAACAATTCTTCATTAAAATAACTAACACCCAAGCTCATATGTATAATTGATGCCTTGTAATCCTTATTTAAAATATACTTAAGTGCTTCTAACAAAACTTCTTCATTAGCTACTAGCTCGTAGTCAAAAATTTTTAGTATGTGTAGATCAGCTTTACTATTAATTGAATGTATGATGCTAGTAACTGCTGTGCCATGGCCTAATCTATCATCAATACTTCCTCGCATTGATTCATTGCAAAAGTTGAAACCGGCTGTAATATTAACATTCCGAAAATTAGGATGAGTAATATCAACTCCACTGTCGATGATAACTACCTTATTCTTCATTCTAAATCCCCTTTAAAAGTTGATCGTATAATACACCGAAATATTCCATGAACCATTTTATTTTTTATTTCAAAAAAAAATCAATTAGAAGTTAAATCCACTGATGCCTTTGTCACTGATACCTTCGTCAAACGCAAACACTTGATTTATAGAGCAAACATTTTTCATTCCAGGTTTTTTTAGTTTCTGCTTCAAACCACTCCCTCCTTTCACAAAAAATTATTAATAGATCCATGATTTTCCGCAAAAAATACTATGATTATTTCGGTGTATTATACGATCAATATTAAACATCTACTTGTTCAACAAGTTGCCGTAGCATTTCCATTACATCATTGCAATTCTCAAATCTTCCAGAAGTTAGAAGCTCATCAGGTATTTCAATTTCAAAATTGACCTCTAGTTCAACTATGAAAGATATCAGCATTATTGAATCTTCAATTTCGATGGTGAAATTTTCTTCATCTTCGTTAATAATGCAGCCTATATTGTTTAGGCAACTGATTATCCTCTCTCTAATATTAGCCACCCCCTATAACTCTTAATTTTCATTAAAATATATTATTTTCTAATTAGAGCGTTTCTTGTATATATCTTATCAATACAATTATTTGGAAACTATATGAATAAATTAGTTTTAATAGTATTATTTTAGGTGATATATAAACTGATACTAATAAAACACTAACAGGTACATATAGGAGCTCTTTTGGTGATTCATGCATCATTCTATCCAACTACTTATCACCCTCACCCATTCCAGTCTGCTTCCGGAGTAATAAGAGTAGGAGAATACCATTGGGCACAGATGTAACAATGTTCATTCGACAAATAAAGAACCGCAGATTTGTTAATTCTGCGGCTCTCTTTTTCCATCAAGCTATATAATTGTTTCGTGTCACTTTCCTTCAGAACACCTTCTTCTGTTCCCTATCCTCAATAATAATCTGCACCGACTCCTTAAACCGTAGCGTATGAATTATCTCCCGCTCCCGCAGGAACTTCAGGCTATCATGCAGATCCACATCATCTGTCATGTCGATCAGCCACTGGTATGTAGCCTGGGCCTGCTCTAAGCCACAATATAATTTTTTTATTCCCCAGTTTCTGCAAATTGCTTGATCCGTTCGCCTACTTGATCCCGTACCCTCTGGAATACTGCCCATTTCTCTTCTTCTGTACCCTGCGCTTTGGCCGGATCGTCGAAGCCCCAATGTTCCCGCTGAACCTTCGGTGGTGTAACCGGGCATTTGTCCGCAGCATCTCCACACAATGTCACAACTAAGTCCGCATTATTCAAAAGCTCCGGGTCAATAATATCTGACGTTTGTCCTGAGATATCAATATCAACTTCAGCCATCGCTTGCACTGCTTTTGGATTCAGGCCATGAGCTTCGATACCAGCACTGTATACATTCCAGTTATCGTTTAGATATTTCTTCGCCCAGCCTTCCGCCATCTGGCTACGGCAAGAGTTACCTGTGCACAGAAAGTATAGTGTTTTCTTGTCCATGTTTTCATAATCCCCTTTATATTAAAGACTCTTGGATTAATGCAATACTTCGCAGCATACCGTCACCGGCGTTTTATTGAGCATTGCCAGAATCGTGGGAGTATCCGGCGTAAACTGAAGTATGGCCTGGATATGGGGCTTGTCCTCAACGTTAAGAGAATAATGGACCCATTGCCCTTTCTTCTGCTCCTTGACGATTCCTTTGCTTCTTAATCTCCGCAGATGCTGGCTGATTGCAGGCTGTGAGATGTCAAAAATCTCAACAAATTCACACACGCACCATTCCCGTTCCTTTAGTAGAGACAGCATCAAAAGACGTGTTCTATCCCCTAACAGCTTTAGGTCATCAGCGAATTCGGTCATATCTTCTATAACATCGGTTTCGTCCATGCCAGTCCCTCCATCCCCAGATACATAAGTACATACTTATATACTAAAGCAGGCGCTTAGGAATGACAACCCTCAAGATCGCTGACACATTAGGTACAGATGTCACAACAGTCACCCGGCAGGTTGGTGAAGACCGAATAAAGAGCCGCAGATTTATTGATTCTGCGGCTCTCTTCAAGCTATATAATTGCTTCGTATTGCTTTCTCTCAGAACACCTTCTTCTGATCCCTATCCTCAATAATAATCTGTACCGACTCCTTAAACCGCAGTGCATGAATAATTTCCCGCTCCCGCAGGAACTTGAGACTATCCTGCAGATCCACGTCATCCGTCATGTCGATCAGCCACTGGTATGTAGCCCGGGCCTTTTCTTCGGCGGCAATGTCCTCGTACAGGTCAGCGAGCGGATCGCCTTTGGCCGCGATATAAGTCGTAGTAAACGGCACGCCGGCTGCATTATTGTAGAAAAGAGCATGATCCCGCGTCGCATAGTTCGGGCCGAGTCCGGCGGCTTCGAGTTCGCTGATCGAGGCGTCTTTTGTTAATTTATATATCATTGTAGCAATCATTTCCAAATGAGCAAATTCCTCTGTCGAAATATCCGTTAACACTCCTATTACTTTATCTGGTATTGCGTACCGCTGGTTCATATAGCGCAGTGCTGCGGCCAGTTCTCCGTCCGCGCCGCCGTACTGCTCCATTAGATAGCGCGCCATCCGCACGTCGCATTTGCTGACACGTACCGGATATTGCAGCTTTTTCTCATATATCCACATTCGGGCACACCCCTTCTAAAAGTTTGTCAGCATACTCTCCATGTATAGCTCAGCAGTCTACACCTGCCAAGGCCACGGAGTCTGGTTCCATTCCCAGGGGCATTTGGAGTAAGCGCGGCCGAAGTTCTGCAGTGGACCATACAGCTCCTGGAACTGGTTCGCCAGCCGGGTGCGCTCTTGCGTGAGTTGGTTGAACTGCTCTATGGCCTTTAGATCCTCAGGATGAGTATTCAAATACAGGTTCAGCTCCACCAGGGCAAAGTCGAGGGTTTGCAGTTGCTCCAGCATCTCATAGTAACGGGGCTCGCAAGCTTTTGCTTCCATAGACTACTTGCCTCCTTTGCTCTTCGATTCATACGGGCTAAACAGCGCAGGCCAGAGCGTCCCCGCTCTCAAGGCTTCGGGCAACGTAAACTGCGGCAGATTGGGCGGCTGAAAATTAATGAACTGATTTGGCGGCACAACAAAAGTTTTACACGGCACCGGCGGGCATGGGTCGAACGGTCCCCTGAACGGTATCCATACACGTTCCTCAGGATTCATGTTTTTTCCTCCTTGTATCATTGTAGATTCATAACGGAATGAACACAGTACTCTGTAACTAAGTCTATGATCTGCGCCCAGTCCGTAGACCAATGGAAGCCCATCTCCCCGCAAACCGCAGCAGCAAGCATACTCTTCTCCAGAGCAAAAAAACGCCCCAAGAACCTATACGGCCTTGGGACGCTCCACTCCATCAATTTATCTCTTTTTTGGGCTTCGATCCAGCTTTGTCTTAGTCTTGCTACATATTCCAGAGAATCTGTTCTCCATCCACCCTGATATCCAATCTGCGGCTCCCGCAGCTTAACGAAAGGTTCACTGCCTGATCCGTCAGCTCAAAGCCCTCCATCAGCCAGCCCTCTTCATCAGCCGCGAGGTTCATATCCTGCGGAAGAACAACCGTAGCAATTCCTGAGCTTCCTTCAGTCGCCAGTTTGGCGGAAATCGCTGTGCTCTCTTGCTTGGAGCCGTAGATCTCCGATACCCAGCTCCGCTCGGATTCGATCTGCGGCCCCTCCGGCAGCGGGTCATGCCCTTCGCTGGCTGTCCAGTACATCCGCAGACCCACCAGGCTTTCCGGATAATATATAGTTGCCGCCGAATGTGGCGTTACATTAGCAACGCTGCAGATTACCGCCCCGGGATGAAGCTGGAATCGCTGCTGCACCTCATGACTTCCCTCGCCGTCCAGCCAGTCTATAATCAACAGCAGCGGCACAACTTTGCCCAGCAGCAGCCACCGGCGGTGCATCACCGGCTGCTCCAGCCGCATATAGCCATTATGCGAAGCGTCGATGAACTCGTAGTCCGCTGTGCTGTCCCGGCGGTGGGTCCGGCATTCTGCCAAGGGCAAACCCCATTGCTGCGTAGACACATACGGTGTCTGATCCAGCCCGTCCACAAGAATTGTATTATGCGCGGCGGTGCTTTTGAAATAATGTCTCCATTCGCCTTCTTCATAGGTGTATCTCCCGGGATCAAGGAAGATAAGCTGCCGCTTCCAGTACCATTCCAGATTCAGCGCGTCCGCGTGGCCATGTGCGCCTCCCATCGGCGCCGCATCGAAGAAGAGATACTGGTTATTGTCCCTCAGCATGTAATATCCGGTCTGCGGAAAAGCCTGGCTGACCGCTTGCACCTCTACTGACTTCTGCAATTCGGCAGCCCGTCTGTATTGCTCAGCGCCGAACAGCCACAGAAACTCGGAGCTGACGGCCCCCTGGGCGATTAGCTCCCCATCCTCCAGAATCGCTCCGAGAAAAGCCACCCGCTCCCTTCCGTTGCTGACCCAGTCCGAGTCGCCAATCGCTGTGGAGCGTTGATCCGGGCGGATCATCGCCAGCGAGAAGGACGCCATCCGCCGCAGTTGACGGCCATATGTTTCAGGAAAGGGATGTCCGGCAAGCTTCCCCAGCAGATAAGGGGTGCCGAACATTTCGATGCTGGCATCATGATAGTGGGTGGTCAGCTCCGATTGTACCCCTTCCGGGCCAATCTGATAATGCTGGCACAGCTCCAGACGTTCTACGGCGAGCTGGCGCCAATAAGGTGCCCGTTCATGAAGATCATGGAACTCAGCGATCATGGACAAGCCCTGCATGTGCATGATGGCATGATTGATCTCTGTCCCGCCCAGATAGCGGGTCAAATAATCAGCATGCTGCTCAAGAGCAGCATGCAGCTCTGAGGTGAAGGCAACGTCAAGCAGCTCACTTGCTTCCATGTAGGCATAAGCTGAAATCCACGACTGCACCCGAAGGCCAGTTTCCAGCAGCCGCCACGGTCCGGGCTGCTGGAAGTACACCGCCTCCTCATAAGGGAGCACCGGAGGCGGATTCTGGGCGCACCAACCACGGAAATGCCGGATATAGGTGCGGACGTATTTCTCGTCCTTCGTGAGCAGATAGGCTTTGCCCAGGTCTAGCATATGCCAATGCCGGTTGATGCCCCAGATGAACTCAGGATCATTCGAAGGATTATACAGCCAGTCAATTTCATCCCCCATATATATCCAGGTGGTAAGATCATTGGTGTAGGGGATCATCAGCTCATTGCCGCAGGCCCGGTCTGCAATGAGCAGTGAGGCGTCAGCAAGCGCCGGATATTCCTCGCGGTATAGCCGGGCAGCCTGCTCCAGCTCTTTATGGGTTAGATAATAAGTGCTCATTATTCTTTCGACAGCTTCCCTTGCAGATTGACTGAGCTGAAGCTTGGGTCTGCCTGGATGGTCGTCAAGCCGGACTCACGGGCTTTCTTGAGTGCGTCGTTGTAGCGCGTGTTCAAATCCGTGATCACCTTGTCCACATCTCCGCCGGCAAGAACGAATTTCGAGAATTCCTCCGCCCATTTGGAGCCTTCCACCTGGCTCTCTGTAGCTACCGTAGGATTTGCAGGGTAGAGAGCGTCGTATTTCTTAGGAAGGAAGCCTTCAATGCCTTTGATTTCCGGTTTCTTGCCTTTTTCCAGAACTGCCGGGATCAGGGATACGCCATAACCGTTCTCGTAGTATGCGGTCTGAAGATCCAGGCTGTAGACGTACTCCATGAATTTCCAGGCTGCATCCTTATTGGCAGAGTCATTGCTGATGCCGATGTACGACCCGCCGACGATTTGTACAGCGCCCTTAATCGTGCCGTCTTCCGTTGGCGGCTGTGCTGCTGCCCAGTCGATCTCTGTCGGGAACTGCTCCTTGTAGACCCCAGGCTCGCCGGAGTGATTGAAGTACATGCCGATTTTGCCCTGGGCGAATTGCGCACGCAGCGGGTCAATGTCAAGGCTTTCCACACCCGGAAGCATGCTGCCGTCCTCCATCATCTGACGCAGCGCAAGGGCCGCACCCTTATACATACTGAAATCATATTCACCTGTAACATAATTGAAGCCGTCCACACCTACAGTTGTGCTTGCAGGCGCAATAGTATTAGCTGGCCGGAAGAAGCCGCTGGAGCCTTTGAAGGGGCTTGCAAAACCGTAGATGCCCTTGCTCTTGCCCATTTCTGTAATCTTCTTCGCATCGGCCACCAGCTCGTCCAGCGTTGTCGGCGGATTCGCAATACCGGCTTCCTTGAACAGATCCTTGTTGTAAATCAGCCGCCAGGTCTGTCCGGTATTAGGCAGTGTATATATCTTTCCGTCGATTTCATTCTTATGGTCAATCAAGGTCGATTCAAAGGTCTTCTTCATCTCGTCGCTCATATAATCATTAATCGGAGTCAGATAACCTTTCTTGACATAGGTCTGAAAATCATCAATTTGCAGCACATCAGGGGCCTGCTTGCTGGCAAAAGCAATATCGACAGCCTGCGGGTAGTTATCCCCCATAACACTCATTTCAACTTCAATATTATCTTTATTCGTCTTGTTGAACTCATCCACCTTCGCTTGCATGAATTCTGCGTCATGACGGTCAGGCGTCCAGTAGACGACCTTCGTCTTTGATGAATCGGACGGGCCTGCGGATGCGCCTGCGGAATCTTCACTCTTATTTGCACTATTCGTCGATGAACAGGCAACCAAGGCTAATGTAAGAAAGGCATTTCCTGCTACTGCGAACCATTTCTTTTGCATTTTCATTCCCCCGGGTTATTAGTTTGAGATGCCTGCCGGCTATCCCTTGCTAATAGGATACAAGGTGTTATATGACATGTGAGTATGGTATTTCAACTGCGGTAGAGTGGGGAATTCATCTTTTCTTCAGGTTCATCTGCTCAAAATACTGCTGGCGGAAGGTTGAAGGCGTAACTCCGCAGTGCTTTTTGAACATTTCACTAAAATAGGGACGGTCCTCATAGCCGAGCTGCGCGGAGATGAGCTGCACCTGAATACCCTCCATCAGCCATTCCTTCGCCTTCTCGATCCGCACATTGGCGATATAGCTGGCAAGCGTCATTGACGTCTCCTTCTTGAACAGGTTCGCCAGATAGCTTGGGCTGATATGCACCGCCTTGGCGCAGCTATTTACCGTCAGATTCGTATTCAAATGCTGGTCAATATACAGCTTCACTTGACTAATGAGCTGTGAATGATCCTTAAGCTGCCGGCTCAGCATCAATTCGCAAGAGAACTCGCAGAAATCCGCCAATGCCTGCATCCAGCCGGAGTAATTCTGCCGCTGCTGGCTCTGCACTTGCGAGAGCTTCGCTTCCAGCTCCGCATGCTGCTCCTCTTTGATCAGCCCTAGTATCGTTCTGTATACCGCTGAGATCAAGGTCTGGAACAACTGGATGATTGCCGCCGGGTCCGGCGATCCGGCCTGCAGAACCCACGTCAGGAAAATTTCATCCAGCCGCTCGCGCATCTGCTCCTTGCTGCCGCTGCGGAGTGCGTACAGCAGATCCCGCTCCTGCTCGGGGGAGTAGCGCGGCACAGGGCACTCCAAATCGAGATTGGCGTAGCTGTGCCTACTTGCGCCAGTGCTGTAGAAGCTGTACTCCAGCGCTTTTTGCGCTTCCATGTATGCCGCTTGCATACCGGTAGGCTCATTCTTGACCAGACTAATCCCCACAGAGAAAGGGTACAGGCCTATGCTTTTCAAGGAAGCCTCGCACTGCTTAAGCAGCCGCTCCCCGTCACTGTCAGCCGTGCTCCGCACCAGCGCTACCAGGCGATGCCCGTTCTCCTGAAGCAGAATCGACGGCGCGTTCGCTGTGAACAGACTCTCCATCTGTTTCCTGTCAGCTTCTTTCCAGCCCGGCTTGTTCGGAGAAGCTTCCGCTTCCAGCACCAGCACCTGGTAGGAAGGCAGCAGTTCGCTTAAGCCATGCTCACGCCATTGTTCATACGAATTTACGCCAGCACCCTGGTGCAGCAGACCACGCAGATACTCATCGCGGAGATGATGCTTGCTTCTCAGCACCTCCTGCTCCAGACGAAGCAGCTTGTCCGCCTTCTCCCGCTCCAGCTCTATGGATTTGCGGACCTTCAGCACACTCTGCACCACCTGATTACGCGTAAAGGGCTTAAGCAAATAATCGGTGGCGCCAAGACGCACCGCTTCCTGCGCATATTCAAAATTATTGAAGCCGCTCATAAAGATCACCTTGGTGGGCAGCTCCTCCCTCACGATCTCGCGGATCATGTCGCAGCCTCCCAATTTGGGCATGCAAATGTCGGTAAGGACGATATCGGGCCGAAGCTCCCTGATCATTCTGAGCCCCTTCTCGCCGTCTCCTGCCGTTCCTATAACTTCAATCCCATGCTCTGCCCAGGGGATCTGATAAGCTACACCGCTCACAACCATTTGGATATCATCCATCACACACATAGTCAGAACACTCATGATAACCCCTCCTTGGGTAGTGGAATCGTAATTGCAACCATAGTCTCCACATGGGGAACGCTCGCAAAGCGGAGCGAAGCAAGGTCACCGTAATTTAGCTGCAATCTGCTGTAAATGTTATACAAGGCATAGCTGGAGTGTCCTTCGAACCGCTGCTTCGCCTGCAGATTCAGCTTGCCTGCGTCGAAGCCGTGGCCGTTATCCTTAACCTGCAGCTCAAGACTATCCCCGATGCGCAGCGCTTCGATGATGATATGTCCCGGCTCGTCCATGTCCTTGAAGCCGTGCAGAATCGAATTCTCGACCAGCGGCTGCAGCAGAATTTTCAGAATAGGGGCCTGAAGCAGCCCGGGGTCATCCGGTACATGAAGAGAATAAGTGAACAGATTATCATAACACTGCTGCTGCAGCAGCATATACTGCTCCACATGATCCAGCTCTTGCTGGAGTGTTGTCATATCATGCCCATTGTTCAGCCCAAGCCGGAACAGCATGGACAGCGAGACAATCATTTCGCCAACCTGCTCACTCCGTCCGCTCTCGCTTTTCCACAGAATAGTATTAAGCGTATTATACAGAAAATGCGGATTGATCTGTGCCTGAAGCGCCTTAATCTCGAACTTCAGCTTCTCCTCCTCCGAAATCTTGATCTCCTCGATCAGATTCTCGATCTGCGCCAGCATCCGGTTGAAGCGATGCCCGATTACTCCCACCTCGTCCTCATATCTGCTCTCGAACCGCACCTCCAGATCATTATTCTCGACCCGAAGCATCAGATTGTACAGCTTGTGGAGCGGTTTCAAGAGCAGCTTCGACAAGAATCTGGAGAACATCAGCGCCACGGCCATACACACAATCATAATAATGAGGATCAGCCAGCGGATTTGCCGCATAGGTCCCAGCAGATTCCCCTTCGTCTGGACACTCACCAGCACCCAATCCTTATTCGTGCTAAGCGCGGAGAAGTTGATCAATTGCTCGTCCTCACTGTTCGCATAGGTGAAGGCCCCCTGCTCCTTATCGCCGATATTCTCCAGAAAGGCCGCATCCGTGAATTCGTTAAGCGCGGGGAAGGACGCCCCAATTACAGGTGAACCATCTCTTTTTAGCAAAAAAAGCCTAATCTGATCATCGATCAAATTCTGCTCAATCACATTGCGGATATAGTCTTCTTTATAATTTACCATCAGGAACACACCGGGCAGATTATAGTTATTGAGCGTATTGCGCAGCGGGCGCAGAATAAGGGAGATCACACGCTTCTTCCCCTGAAACAACGTATCCTCGTGCCCGGGCACCCAATGCACATTCCAGGATTCGTCCTTCAGCTCCTGCTGATACAGCAAATTAAATCTCCCCCTGCTGAGAACCGTATCCTTCGTCGCATAGAATTCCCCGACAGGTGTAACAAGCAGTGCGGATTCCACGGCCGGCTCCACCTGCCTCAGCTGTGCGAAGGGCGTCTGAAGCAGGGAGAGATTCTGGTAAAAGTGCTCGAAGCTGCCGCTCCGCACATCGGACATAACCTTGCTGTAGCTTTCACTCATCATCATTGAATAAGGCGAAACAATCATATGCCGCATGCTTTCATCCAGAGCCTGTACCGATTTGTTCAGCATCGTCTGCTTCAGCTTCAGCGAATTCTCCTGGATAACACGCGCGGCAAAATTATACGAGAATAATCCGGTCGCGCTGATGCACAGAAAAGTTAGCAGAATGTACAGGATCTGTATGCGGTTCTTGAGCGACAGCTTGTAGAAGCTCCACTTCATCCTTCATCATCCTTTTACGGCACCGAGTGTAACCTGCATGAATGATTTGTTGGCAAAAAGATAGACGGCCAGAAGCGGCAGAATGGAGATGCAGGCGCCTGCAAGCATCAGTTGGGATTCGGAGGCCGCGCCGATGCCGTATCTCAGGTTCGCCAGCCCTACAGGCAGTGTCTGCAGCGCCGGATTGCTCAGTGTGAACACCAGCGGCAATATATATTCATTCCATGAATTCTGGAACACGCTGAGACCCGCAACCGCCAGCGCCGGGCGAAGCAAAGGCAGTATAATTCTCCAAAACACTGCCGAAGGCCTGCAGCCGTCAATCCATGCCGCCTCATCCAGTTCACGCGGGATATTCTTCAGAAAGCCGATCATCATAAAATAAGTAGCCGCATGGGCACTTATTAGAATAAGAATGACGCCCCAGAGCGATTTTTGCAAGCCTATCAGAATCATTAAATCAAATTGCGGACGCAGCACCACCGCACCAATTGAGATGAACAGCGTGCTCGCCAAAAGGCCGGTAAATATTTTTTTCCCCGGAAAAGAAGCGCGGTCCACGGCATACGCCGCCATTGCCGACACGAGCAGCGAGCCTATAGTTGTCATTGTGCTGACGAACATGCTGTTCCAGGTAAACCGTGAGAAGTTCGCGGTCTTCCAGGCTGTGGCGTAGTTTCCAAACTCCCAGGTGGTTGGCAGAATCTTCGCGCCTGTTGTCAGCTCCAGATTCGTCTTCAGCGAGCCAAAGATCACGACAATAATGGGAAACAAGGTGATGGCGGCACTGACAAGAAGGAAAATCCACAGAATGGTTTTTCCCAGCAATTTCTGTACCATAGATTAATCCTCCCCGGCTTAATATATATTGCTCATCTTTTTGGAAAAATAGAAGTAGATCATCGTTACCACGCCTACAATAAGCGCTGTTACAAAACCGACCGCACTGCCGTAGCCCAATTGCTGCTGCGTCTGCACTTCCGGCGAAATCGGGAACAGCAGCTTGAACAGATACAGATACATAACCTCAGTCTTGTTATAAGGCCCCCCTTGGGTCAAGACCATAATGCTCTCGTAGCCCTTCAGGGAAATCGTAATCGCGAGCATAATGATCATCTGCATAACCGGTCCCAGCAGCGGAATCGTAATGCTCCACAGCTTTCTGGCTTCGGTCGCCCCGTCTATGGATGCAGCTTCATACAGATCCTCCGGTATGCCCTGCAGTCCAGCGAGGAAGAGCAGCATATAGTTCCCAACAGCTCCCCAGATGGCAATCATGATTGTGGTCAGCATCGCATACTTAGGCCCCAGCCAGCTCACCGGCTCGCTCACCAGGTGATATTTCATCAGGAACTGGTTCAGCACGCCGTTGTACGAATTAAAGATAATGAAGAATACAATGGACATTACCGATGCGCTGAAAACTGTAGGCAGATAGTAAATCCCCCGGAGCAGCGTGCGCCCTCTGATCTTCCGGTTCAGAATAAATGCGAAGATCAGCGACAGCGGAATCGTGATCACCAGTTTTCCCACCGCATAAATCCCCGTGTTCAGCACCGAATTCCAGAATTCATCATCCCGCATCAGACGGGAGAAGTTGTTAAGGCCGATAAACACAGGCTCCCCATACCCTTGATAGTTGTAGAACATATATCGGAGAGCCCAGAGAAGTGGATAGACGCCTAACACCAACGTCAGTAACAAGCTTGGAAAAATAAACATATACGCTGTCCTTTTGCTCATCCTTCAAACCCCCTCTTTTTCACTTGAGAAAAGTATATAAGAGAGAGAAAAGGTGGCGAGATAGGCGTATCAACTTTATGATGTAGGATAATATTACTTTGATTTTTGGAGTAAGCGCTTTTAAAATTGAGGGTTTTGTAAAATATGTCACGAAACCTAACATCAGGTGATTTTCAGCAAAAAAGCCCCACCCGCGCAAATGCATTCAGCTCTTGCGCAAGGTGGGGCTATAGGAAATTCTATGTCCGGCGAACCGGCTTCACTCAGCCGTTCGCGTTATTCGCTGTCCTGATCCCCCGCAGACTCTTCCTCTACAGGCTCTGGAGGCGGTTCCCGGTGGATTTTGATTCTTGTGATCCGCAGGCGGGTAGCTTCTTCTACTTCAAATACAACATTGTCCAGCACTACCCGCTTGCCTTTAGACGGATTGCCTTCCAGCTCCTTGAACAGCCAGCCGCCGATAGAATCGACTTCTTCATCTTCAATGACTACGCCGGTCAGATCATTCACATCCTCAATCAGCATGCGGCCTTCTACAGAGATGTATTCGCCATTGCGTTCCACGCTCGGACGTTCATCCTCGAACTCATCGTGCAGATCGCCGACAATTTCCTCAAGGATTTCCTCTGCGGTCAGGAGACCTGCGGTTCCGCCGTATTCATCCACAACTAATGTAAGCTGCGCTTTATTCTTCTGCATGATCCGCAGCGCATGGCTGATCTCTATGGATTCTGGCACATTCAGGATCGGACGGACCAGCGAGGCCAAGTCATTCTGCTGCTCCGGCGGCGCGAACAGCAGATCCGTAATATGAATGAAGCCGATAATCCGGTCCTTATCCTCAAAAGCCACCGGATAGCGGGAATGCTTCGTCTCTGTAATAATCCGCATATTCTCTTCCAGTGAAAGATTGCTGTATAACACATCCATATCTGTACGCGGAAGCATCACTTCGCGGGCCAGCAGATCGGAGAATTCAAAGATGTTGTCCATCAGCTTCATCTCATCCTTATCAATGACCCCGCTTTTGGCGCTCTGGTTCATAAGGATACGGATTTCTTCTTCCGAGTGGGCGGCCTCGGCTTCACTTGCCGGCTCTACACCCACCATCCGCAGCAATGCATTGGCCGATGCATTCAGCACCCAGATAAAAGGCAGGAACAGATTATAGAAGAACATCAGCGGCGCAGACAGCAGCAGCGCGGAGCCTTCAGTTTTTTGAATGGCCAGGGACTTTGGCGCAAGCTCGCCCAGCACAATATGTAAGAAAGTTATGATCGAAAAACCTACAACTACGGATACGGTGGAAATCAGCGTGTGATCGGTAACACCAAGCTGGGACATCAGCGGTTCTACCAGCAGCTCGGAGATGGCCGGTTCCCCGACCCATCCGAGCCCCAGCGAGGCGAGCGTAATCCCGAACTGGGTAGCTGACAGATACGCATCCAGCTTCTTGTTGACCTTCAGCGCATATCCGGCCATCTTGTTGCCTTCGGAGACGAGCTGCGTCAGGCGCGACTGCCTCACCTTCACAAGCGAGAATTCCGCTGCAACAAAAATGCCGTTCATTAATACGAGCACCAGAACCAGCAAAAGATTGAGCAGCAATCTCCCTACTTCAAATTCCGTATGCACAATAACAACGCCCCATTTCTACAAAGTGATCGCTTTTCTGGATTTGAAATCGACCTTTGGATAATACATATCGGCGACGAGAAGATTCGGTCCGCAGCAGCTGGCTTCATCACAGTGGCAATTCACCTTCTGATTCAGCGGATGCTTCATCTGCCATTCGGCAAAGATATCATCCAGCTTGGCGCTGCCAATGTTGCCGAAGGCGGAGATATCGGCAAAATCCGTCACAAACACATCGCCTGTGAACAGATTGACATTCACCCGGTTTCTTCCGTCCGGATCATTGCGCAGAGTGACGTTCTTCTCGCCGCGCAGTCTGCGCAGAAGCTTCTGGTCTTCCTCCAAAAAGCTGCAGGCGAAGAATGGAAGTGTGCCGAACAGCATCCACATTTCAGGATCACGCTCCTCAAGCAGGGAATAAATCGCCTCCCTCATTTCCTTCAGTGACAGCACCGGAAGCGAGGAAGCAAAGCTGGAAGCATACATCGGGTGCACCTCATGGCGTCTTGCCCCCATATCGCCAATGAGCTTATGGATTTCCGGTAGCTTTTTATGCGTCCGGTAATTGATCATGGTCTCCGCGGAAATCAGCATGCCGTCGCTGCTGAGTCGCCGGGAATTGTCAAGCATAGTATCATAGAGCCGGTACGCGGCTTCTTTGGAGACCGGATGGCCGCTGTTCGCAAAACCGACCTCATGGAAGTCATCCCCATTCACATAATTGAAAGAGATATGCATGACATCCAGATACGGAAGCAATTGTTCGTAACGCGCATAAGGCATGGTGAGATTGGAGTTGATCTGCGATCTCACTCCGCGCTCCCGGGCATATTTCAGCAGCGGCACAATGATATTCTCCACTGTGGAGGCGCGGAACATCGGCTCACCGCCCGTTATGCTGATCGTTTGCAGATGTTCTACCTCCTCCAGACGGTCCAGCATCTGCTTAAGCGGCAGCATTTCTCCTTCTCTAGCCGTCAGGCTGTCGCCAACCGCGCAGTGCTCGCAGCGCATATTACACAGATTGGTAACCGTCATCTCCACACTGGTCAGCACATGCCGTCCATGCTTGCGAAGTGATGTGATCGGGTCCCAAGGATCAAAGCTCGGCGACAGCTCCTTCATTGTTGTTGATGATGGTTCTAATAGACTCATTTCCTGATGCTCCTTCGATGCATATTCCTTAGTATTAACCCAAAATAATGTAAAAAGAACGGTAACTTACCCTATATCATACCACGATTGGGCAAAAAACCCCATTTCAGCCTCTGATTTTAACGCAAAAAAAAGCGGGGCTGAAAACGGTGCTTCCGCAGCCATGCGGTTCCCCGTTTTCTTTCCTCGCTGCCTGACGGTGAATCAGGTGGATTGTACCACAGCCCCATCCTCATCATTCACATCCACAATCACTACTGAAAGCACACTGCCAAGGTCACGCTCAAAGGGAACAACAGGCTCTCCCTCAGGACCATTCAGCACACGCACAACCGGCCTGTGGGGCGTAGAGGGATCAATCTTGACCACCACGCCGCTCTCCCCCGTGCTGAGCTTTACACTCAGACCGAGCGGATAGATCGCTACACGGTCTCTGAACAGCTCAAGCTGCTTCTGCTCATACAGCGTTCCTGAACCTACATAAAGCGCTTCTACCGCCTGATGCGGAAGCATGGCTTTTTTGTAGACCCGGTTCGATGTCATGGCATCATACGAATCCGCTACTCCCAGCCATTTGGCATACTCATGGATTTGCGGACCGGTCAGCCCGCGCGGATAGCCCGAGCCGTCGATGCGTTCGTGATGCTGCAAGGCGCAATGCGCCGCAAGCAGAGGAATATTCGGCTCCTCCTTGAGAATCCGGTAGCCGATTTCGGTATGGGCCTGCATATGGCGGAATTCCTCATCGCTGAGCATGCCGGGCTTTTGGATGATTTTGAGGGGAATCTGCGTTTTGCCGATGTCATGCAGCAGCGACCCCAGGCCGATAACCTGAAGCTCCTCTCTGCTGTACCCGTAGGCTATTCCAAGCACCAGTGTATACAGGCAAACATTCAGAGAGTGAGCATACAGATAGTTGTCCGCCGTGTGCATGTCCATCAGCATGATCATCGGATCTTCCTGGGTAGCCAAATCATCCAGAATGGAGTTCATCACCTTGGAGAATTTCTTGTCCAGATGATAGAAGCCCTTGGTAATGCCGGAAGCGCCGGACATCTGCTGGAACTCATTCCTGATGACCTTCAGCGCCTGATTGCGCGTCTCATCCTGCAGCATACCGGCAATAACGACATCCTCCGTGATGGAATCCTCTATATAGATATAACCGATGCCGATGTTAGCCAGCCGCTTAATCAGGGCATCAGTAAGCTCCACTCCATCTGCGAGCAGAACCAGACCTTCATCATTATATATTTTTTTACCCAGCTTCATACCCGCCTGAAGCCGGTTCACGGATACTAGACGCAACTTGGCTCACTCCTGCCTTTAACGGTAAAATGCTATTCTGCTATTGATCCCCGGGTGTTACTCTGTGTATATACCGTTACCATGAGCGTTCAGTCAAGAGCTAAGGGGAAGATATTATTAACGCATAATGAACAGCCAGAACACAGCGGCCAGGATAAAACGGTAAATCGCGAAATGGGTCGGTCTGATCTTTTGGATCAGCTTCATGAACGCCACCACGACAAGATAGGCGACAACAAACGAAATCACGAAGCCAATGGCGAAATCCCAAATCGTATCTTTTGTAAAATATTGAAAGGAATCAAGCAGCTCATACCCTGAAGCCGCACACATGATCGGAATCGCAATCAGGAACGAAAAGTCCGCCGAAGCCTTATAGCTGACCCCGCTCAGCATCCCCCCTGAAATCGTGGAGCCGGAACGGGAGAACCCTGGCCACAGCACGGAAATGATCTGATAGATGCCGATGGCAAGCGCCTGCCCGTAAGATAAATCATCAAGCTCATGCGCAGTGATACGAATTTTGCGTTTGTTCACCCACTCCGCAATGATCATCAGAATCCCGCCGGCGACAAGCGCCCAGAGTACGGTAGTCGCTCCGAAGAGACTCTTAATGAAATCACGGGCGAAAAAAGCTACCGCAAGCGCCGGCACAATCCCGAGAATCACATGGATCAGATTCAGTCTATTGGCAGGCATTACACCGCCTCTAGCGGTGCGGCTGCGGCCGATACCCAGCAAATTAAGCACCCGCTGGCGGTACACCAGAGCAATAGCGAGGATTGCCCCGAGCTGGATGACAATTTCATAGGTCTTCATGATCGGCGACTGCTCATCAAATCCCAAAAGCTTGGTCGTTAAAATCATGTGTCCCGTGGATGATACCGGGATAAATTCAGTTATGCCTTCTACGATTGCTAGTATAATTGCTGTAATTGTATCCATTTTATCCTCCTGATCTTGAGAAAATGAAACCTGGTGCAGCTATTGCTCTGCATTGCATATAAAGTGTGACCAAAACCATTAGGTAACCCTGCTCTCCCAGCGGACAGCCATACATTCATCAAGACTCCCCGGCCGCTGCAGCTCCATCCGCAGCAGATCCCGCAGAAAGTTAGGCAGCAAAAAAACAGCTTCACTTCCATTAGCAATACTCTCATACCCAGCCCGAAAAGTGAACATGTCCAACGTCCCGACTTGATAAACAGCATTATCATCCAGCGGTTCCCCACCCACAAAAATGGCAATATCGTTATCATACGGCATGGCCCCTGGATCGTACAGGATTTTTAATCCATCCACAGCAAGGCTGCCGAGCAGCTTCCCCCGGAATCCATAGCAGAATATAGCCTTGTCGTAGAATTCTTCAGTCAGGCTCTGCATGAGTGCCGTGCGGATATCCTTGCCCCTCAGATTGAGAATGCAAGCGTTGACCGGCGACGGACACAGTGCATGAAGCATGCCTGAAGTAATGTTGCCTTCCGGCAGAGGTCCAAGCAGTTGCCCGCTGTTGACCAGCGACAGCCTTGTGCCTGTGAACTGCCGGACGGCCTGGGCCAGCAGATTGCCAAAGGGGGACTCCCCAGCCGTATCAAGCGCAAGCTCACGGCCCGTCATTGCAACGGTCTCTTGAAGAACTTCACGCCCATGAACCAAATGCAGCGCTGCTGCAGGTGCAATAATCTGTTCGCTAAGCCCGGGATCAACTGCGAGGCACTCACCTTCAGCCAGCCTGAAGGCTTCGCCTGCACCGGCCCGCTCAAATCTCAGGACTCCGACATAACGCCCGAATTTGCCCGCGCCGCAAACAGCAGTTCCGTTAATCATCTCCGGCGTCTCCAGCATATGATGCGTATGTCCGCCCAGAATGGCGTGTACCCCCTCCAGCCGCTCTGCGAGCTGCCGATCCGCCGGAAGCCCTAGATGGGAAAGCACAATCAGCAGATCCACCTGCGGAGCCAGAAGCTCGCATTGCTCACGAAGCGCAGCTTCCGGGTCCAGCGTCTCCCAGCCGAGCAACGCGTAAAAGGCAGTAAACGCCGCTGTAGCTCCCGTAACGCCAATCCTGATGCCGTCCCTGTCGAGTATAGCGTGGCGTTTCATCCAGACGGGAGGTTCTCCCGTGGAGCTCTCCAGGATGTTGCAGCATACTACCGGGCACTGAATGCCCGAATATAGTGCCGATAGAATCTCATGGGAGAAGGTCAGCCCTTCATTATTGCCGATGGTGACGGCATCATATCCGGTCAGGTTGATCATATCAATATTTGCCTGTCCCATCGTGCCTTCGGTCTCCACGGCGGCCCGGTCCATATGATCGCCTATATCCATCAGCAGCACAGGCCCTGCTCCGGCTGCGGTCTTCAGCTTGGCCATTTCTGCGGCAATGGGACTCATCATTTCAAAGTGGCTGTGTATATCATTGGTATGAAGTATGGTGATTTTTTGTGCAGCAGGCTCCATGAGCTAGTCCCCTCCCACCTGAAAATCCGTTTCTATGAGCGGCAGGCTTGTAATCTTACAGTGCCTAGCATAACATTTTCAGGCCCAATATGGTATATTGGAATCATTATTGAGTCTATTAACTAAGCATATTCCGAGGTGAATCAAGCATGCATGTAACAATCCGTCTGTTCGCCGGTCTGGCCGATGCTTTCGGCTCCTCCTCGCTGGCTTTTCACTCCCCTGAGAACCCGCTGACTGCCGGAAGATTGAAGGAACTGCTCTGCGAATCCTACCCGGACGCGGCGCCGCAGATTAATGTATCATTAGTAGCTATCGACCATGAGTATGCGCCGGATGACTCCGTCATCTCCGAAGCTGCCGAGGTTGCGCTTATTCCTCCCGTATCCGGTGGAGAACCTGTAAGTGAAGAAACTCCGGACGGACTGTTCTGTATTACGGATCAGCCCTTGAACGGAGAATCCCTTCTGGATAAAGTGCTGGATGCCAATCACGGGGCGACACTCCTCTTCGTGGGCACGACAAGAGAGATGACCGGCACCCAGCGCACGACAGCGCTGCATTATGAAGCTTACGTCCCAATGGCGCTAGCCAAGCTGCAGGAGATCGGCAGAGAGGCCAAAGAGCGGTGGAATGCCCGCTGTGCGATTGCCCACCGTACCGGGCTTGTAGGCTTGAAGGAAGCAAGCGTCATAATAGCCGTATCCGCCGCGCACCGCGACATCTGCTATGAGGCCAGCCGATATGCCATCGAGAAGCTGAAAGCCTCAGTACCCGTATGGAAAAAGGACATCAGCGAGTCCGGTGAGCAGTGGCTTGGCGCTGATCCCAAAGCGAAAGAATTCCGCCTTTCTTAGAACATGCCGCTTAACATTTTTAATCATTGAATATTTCCGATTTTGTTGCTATGCTGGAAAAAATCGTTAAGATAAGGTGGCATATTCATTGAGAGTACACGTTTCAGATCTTAAACCGGGTAATTATCTGCGAATGGATACCTTTAGCTCCACAGGGCTGCATGTATTACCCAAAGGATCACTGCTCCAATACGAAGAGATTGCCAAGCTCATGCAGCATGGAGTGGATTATGTTGATATCGAAGCTGTCCAGGAGGAGCCTGCTCTATCCAGCAGATCTTCCATCATCCGGGAAGCTTCCGGCAGTTTCGATACCATGATCGAAGGCTTTGAATCGGTATATATGGAAGCGTTAACCAAAGGAAGCTTCAACCAGTCGGTTGTGGATGATATTCTCCAGCCTTCGCTTCAATCCTTCGACAAACACAAGGATGTGGTTTCGTTACTTCTGCTGCTTGATAGGGAAGACAATTACACCTATAACCATTCCCTGCAAGTGGGCATGCTCTCTTACTACATAGCATCATGGCTTGGATATTCCAAGAAGGAATGCTACGAGATCGGCCGGGCCGGATATTTAATAGATATCGGCAAATGCCGGATTTCTCCTGACATTCTGAGCAAGCCGGGCAAGCTGACTCCGGCGGAATTCGAGGAAGTCAAACTACATACGATCTACGGCTATGAAATTATCCGCAACTCTATGGATGACCCCTATACCGCCCTGGTCGCGCTTCAGCATCATGAACGTGAAGATGGTTCCGGGTATCCCCATCACCTTACCAAAGATGATATTCACCCGTATGCCCAGATTGCTGCTGTAGCGGACATTTACAGCGCAATGACCTCCCACCGGATCTATCAGTCAAAGCAGGAGCTGATCTCTGTGCTGCACGAGATCAATACCCTCAGCTTCGGCAAGCTGAACGGTAAGCCGGTGCAAGCCTTCATCCAGCACTTGATGCCGGGCTTTATCGGTAAGCATGTGCTGCTGAGCACTGGAGACATGGGCGTCATTATCATGAACAATCCGCTTGACGTCTTCCGTCCGCTTGTGCAGACCGGAGGCAAATTCCTTGACCTCGCCAAAGAGCGTAAAGTTACGATTTTGGAGATTTATATGGAGTGATTTTCGATCCCTCCCAAACCCTCCCTTAGCCAAGGGAGGGCCCCAAGGGTTCCACCCTCTGGACACCTGGAAGCTTGGCGGAAATCTGCAACTGTGGCGGACGGAAGAAAGGCTGGGCGTGCTGGCCCGCCTTGAAGCTCCCTGCTTTGCTTCGCAAAGGGCGGGAGCTTCAAAGCTTTACTGCGCAGTTGGCCCCGGGAGTTCCTCCACGGGGCTGAGCGTTTGCGGGACCGCCTGCTTAAGGGCGAATTACCAAAGCAAGTGATCAAATCGCCAACAGCAACACTAACCATGAAGACAGCACGCCAAACAGGAGGTTCCCTCGCCGGAGACGGCTTGGGAACCTCCTGTTCTTTTCGTGCAACGTTGCTGTGCCACCTACAGGTCCAGACGCATTCAATTGCACTTCGTACATCAGATGCCGCCTAAATCCGCAGGAAAACGCAACCTATTGCACTCTGTGCAGCAGAATTCAGCGGAAACGTGCTTTTGATCAAAAAATACAGAAATCTACTGCATGAAATACAGCAGATTGCAACTTACCGCAGAAGAATAAGCATTTCTGCTGTAGAAAGTGCAACCATTCAACAACGCCCTGTGAGTAGGCTGACATGAACGATGCTAATTTCAAGTTCAGCCTACATAGCTGCAATTGCAAGGGCCTGCCACGTCTAAGTCTGAGCACAGCAGCCCAAAACTACAGACTAGTCTCACAGCTCCTCGCCGTTGCTGGCGATGACTTTTTTGTACCAGTGGAAAGAATCCTTCTTCGAACGGTTCAGCGTTCCGTTGCCGTCGTCGTCCAGGTCCACATAGATGAATCCGTAACGCTTCGACATCTCGGAGGTAGACATGCTCACCAGGTCAATCGGTCCCCAGCTTGTGTAGCCGATCAGCTCTACACCGTCCAGAACCGCTTCCTTCATCTGGGCGATATGCTGTCTGAGATAGTCAATCCGGTAGCTGTCATGGATCGAGCCGTCGGCTTCCACCTTGTCATAAGCGCCGAGGCCATTTTCCACGATGAACAAAGGCTTCTGATAGCGGTCATACATCGTATTCAGCATAATCCGCAGCCCGATCGGATCAATCTGCCAGCCCCATTCCGAAGCCTTCAGATACGGGTTCTTCACGCCGCCGAACAGGTTGCCTTGCGCACGCTCTCCTTCAGGGCTATTCGATACGGTAAGCGTCATATAGTAGCTGAATGCCACATAATCAACAGTGTGCAGCTTCAGAATCTCATCGTCACCCGGCTCTTTGTGGAGAACGACATTGTTTTCGGCGAAAAAGCGGTCCATGTACTTAGGATATTCTCCGCGTGAATGCACATCCGTGAAAAAGAGATTCATCTGGTTCTCATGCTGGCCCAGCCGAACATCCTCAGGGTTGCAGGTATTGGCATAGCTCTCCATCCGGGCCAGCATACAGCCCATTTGCGATCCCGGGATAATCTCATGCACCAGCTTGGTTGCAAGCGCGCTTGCTACGAATTGATGATGAAGCGCCTGATAGATCGTCTGCAGCTTGTTCTCCACACGGTCAATGACCACGCCGCCCCCAGTGAAAGGACTGAGTGTCATCATATTGATTTCATTAAAGGTAATCCAGTACTTCACTTTATCTTTGTAGCGACGGAACACCGTCTCGGCATAGCGGGTAAAACATGAGATCACTTCGCGGCTGGCCCAGCCGTTGTATTTCTGCGTCAGACCGAGCGGTGTCTCGTAGTGGGCCAGGGTAACCAGCGGCTCGATGCCGTATTTATGCAGCTCATCAAATACATTGTCATAGAACTGCAAGCCCGCTTCATTCGGCTCCGCATCATCACCGTTCGGGAAGATACGCGCCCAGTTGATCGACAGGCGGAAGACCTTGAAGCCCATCTCGGCAAATAAGGCGATATCCTCCTTATAGCGGTGATAGAAATCCACCCCTTCGCGTTTCGGAAACCGGGCGGTGAACTCTCCGGACAGAATTTGCTCGATCCGCTCTGAAGTAATTTCAATGGCATGGTCATTGCTCCGCTGCGCCTTGGGTACATAAGCTACCATATCCGCACTGGACAAGCCTTTGCCATCGGCATCGAATGCGCCTTCCAATTGGTTCGCAGCCGTGGCTCCGCCCCATAGGAAGTTATCTGGAAATCCTTTTTGTACTGTGGTCATAATGATACTCCTCTCCTCGGGTTCTGCTGATACAGCAAGTAATGTCTAATTGATTAATGTAAATAAAGTCTCGCCGTTCTTGACTTCCGTACCCGTGTTCATGAGCACATCCAGATAGCCGGCGGAGTTGGTGACAATAACCGGTGTTGCTGTGACGAACCCGGCCGCGCGGATCGCCTCCACATCAAACTCCAGCAGAAGCTGTCCCTGCTCCACTCGTTCTCCTTCTTTTACTTTTTTATTAAAATGCTGGCCCTTCAGCTTCACCGTGTTGACGCCCACATGTATCAGCAGCTCCGCTCCACCCTCGGAAGTGATGCCAATGGCATGCCCTGTCGGAAATACGGTTGTCACTACTCCATTTACCGGAGAGGTCAGCACACCGGAAGACGGTTCAATCACGATCCCTTTTCCCATCGCCCCCGAGGCAAAAGCTTCATCCGGTGTGCTGTCCAGCGGCAGCAGCTTCCCGGATAACGGGCTAACAATCAATTCTTTGTCAATCCGTGTGCCTTCCTGCTTCACAACCGGTTCGGACGGCTTCTGTGCAGCCTCTTCTTCCGGGTCGTCAAATCCAAGCACAAACACCAGGATCATCGCTAATACAAAAGCCACCACGATTCCGATAGCCGTCCAAGCGAACCCGGTACCGAAATAGGTCGGCAGAGCAAGCAGCCCCGGCAACGCGAAGGCAATAGCTCTGGAGCCTCCAGTAGCGATAATTGCACCGCCAACCGCCCCGGAAATACAAGCGTAGATGAACGGCTTCTTGAACTTCAGCGTTACACCGTAAATGGTTGGTTCCGTGATCCCGAATACAGCGGACAGTGTAGAAGAACCGGCTAATGCTTTTAGCTGGGAGTTCTTTGACTTTAGGAACACGCCGAATACCGCACCAGCTTGCGAGAGAACAGCGGCGGCCAGAATCGGCAGCATGGTGTCATAGCCGAGTGTTGCAATATTGCTGAGCATAATCGGAACAAAACCCCAGTGTACGCCAAAGATAACGAACACCTGCCAGAATGCGCCGGCGATAGCGCCTGCAACGAGCGGACTGAGATTGTACAGCCAGGTGTAACCGGAAGCGAGTCCTTCACTGATCAGCGAGCCCACAGGGCCAAAAGCCAGGAAGGTAAGCGGAATAACAATCAGTAATGCGAACATCGGTACCAGGATATTACGGACCGATTCATGGATGATGGAACGGAACCATTTTTCAATATAAGACTGCACCCACACCGCCAAAATGATCGGAATGACGCTGGAGGAATAGTTGATCAGCACAATCGGTATTCCCAAAAAGCCCAGCTTGTCTGGAGCGCCGACCGCAGCGATCACCGCCGGGTAAATCAGCGCTCCAGCGATGGCAACCGATACAAATTGATTAGCCTTGAACTTGCGTGCCGCCGTAATCGCCAGAAACACAGGAAGGAAGTAAAACACACTATCGGACGCCGCATTCAGAATCAGGTAGGTACCGCTGGTGTTGCTGATCCACTTCAAGGACAGGATCAATGCCAGCAGCCCTTTGAGAACCCCTGCTCCGGCCAATGCCCCAAGAATAGGGGAAAAGATACTGGAGATGATGTCAACCGCTTTGCCCAGTACACCTGTGCTCTCGGATTCGTCATCTTTGCCGTTTCTGTCCGCATCCTGCAAGGAGGTTTCCTTCATAATCTGATCGTAGACCTGACCGACATTGTTGCCGATGACGACCTGGAACTGGCCGCTGCTCTCGACAACTGTAATAACTCCCGGAGTTTTTTCCAGCGCGGCTTTATCCGCTTTACCGGAATCCTTAAGCTTGAATCTCAAGCGGGTTGCGCAGTGAAACACAGAATTGACATTGGATTCACCGCCAACGAGCGTAATAATCTGTTTGGACAAGTCTTTGTTGCTCATATGGTTTGCTCCTTCTTGGATCGTAATAATTGTGGACGTTGCGTTAGGATTAGGATGTGCCAGCAGTTATCCTCATATCCACCGCAAACAAGAAAAACCTGAACTCACAGCAAAAAGGAAACGTCAGCACGCGCCCATTTTGCCATCAGTTCAGGTTTTGCCTGCATTACCAGTAACACCCTGTCAGATGATCATTTTATTCTGCTCTAAATTCTACTCCAAGCTGTTGCGTTCAGTCACACGATGGATATGAATGGTGAGGTAGACATACTCGTCTTTGCTCAAGCTCTGTCCATAGGTTTTTTCGATGTAATCATTGATTTTGTTCGCGCATTCAAACGCTTTGACGTAGGTCAGCTTCACTTGATTGTACAGAAAATCCTCCCCGCTGTTACTCGTCTCCTTCTTAAGCACCCGCATGGAAAAATACTGCAAATGCGTCAGAAACCGCGAATAGTTAAGCGAGCTTTCGTCCAGCACCACCTTGTAATGGTAGGTAACAATGTTCAGAATATTCTGGACAATTTCCGTCATTTTGATGGTGGACTTCATTTCATTCCCGTCCATCCTCGCGTTCACCAAATGCAAGGCGATAAATCCAGCCTCATCCTCGCCAAGCGCAAGCCCGGTAGCCTTCTCAATAATCTTCAGTGCGTCCATCCCAATCGAAAATTCCTTCTTATAGAAACGTTTGATCTCGAACAGCATCGCATTTTTGAGTGTGATCCCTTTCTCATAACGCTGGACAGCAAAATGAATATGATCCGTAAGGGTCAGGTACAGATTATCGTTAAGCTCCTTGCCCAGAACCCCGTTCGCATACGTTACGATTTCATTGGCCAATTCCAGATGAGCCACAGGAATATCATTCAACAGCTCCGTTAGCCGCGCCGTAAATTCGTTTTCGTTCAGCAGAAAAATTTTGTCCACCTTCGCCGGATCAACATAATCCCCCGCCACCTTATTGAAGGAAATGCCTCTGCCCATTACGATAACTTCCTTGCCCTTCTGGTTTTTCGTTAACAGCACGTTGTTGTTGAGCACCTTTTCAATAATCATCTGTAGTCACCCCCCATCACATAGTTTGTACAAAAAAAGCCTAAGTTGATCCCAATATCATTTAACAAAATGATACTCGTATCAGCTTAGGCATTGCCCGCATTACCGGTCACAATCCTGTATTACTGCTATTGTAGCATAAATA
Source organism: Paenibacillus sp. BAC0078 (assembly GCF_054483875.1). NCBI lineage: Bacteria > Bacillati > Bacillota > Bacilli > Caryophanales > Paenibacillaceae > Paenibacillus > Paenibacillus sp. BAC0078. Next base: position 66,701 of record NZ_JBTLRW010000002.1, on the reverse strand, counting down.
AAAGCGATTTCAATATTTTTTTATTATTTATTTTTGGAAAATTCTTAAGTTCTGCAATTCGCCCGGGTTTGGAGCGCTTGTGCCGTGGTTAGGCTAGTAACATGCAAAACTAAGCGGATGCTTTCGAAGCGAATTTTGCTTGATGCTGTTCAAGGATGCCAAGACCCGCAAAATTTTAAGGAGGTAAAATATGCTTGCCATTCACGAGCGGCTGGCGGAGCTGTATATGATAAGCCGTAAGCGGGTGCTTACGGCAGATGAAGAAACCGAGCAACAGCACTGTCTGCAGGCCAATGCGAGGTATTGCTGGGAAATGGCGCGGCTGAACAATGAAGCTCATCTCGCGGCACACACTGAAGACACTCAGTGGCAGCATGAAATCAGCGCGCAGATGTTCGAAGTGCGGATGACCGGAAAAGCGGGCAAACGGAGTAAGTAAGTCCATCGCCTCTTTTTCCAATCCCCTTTATCGCCGGAAATGAGCTTGTGCTGAGCCCCCCTGTTGATCGTTAACTGCATTTCATACAACTAAAAAGTAATATTTCCCCGCTATCCCAGTGTTAGTTGTACTTTGTACATTTAAATATACTCATTTCACTAAAAAAGGGGCCGTCCGCCATTTTTAAGTGTACCAAATACAATTATCACCAAAAATATGGTTTTAAGCGCCACTTTAATTGCAGCAAATACAATTAGCTGCTCTGACGCATACGCACTATAGGCTGAAAAATAAAACAGCCCTCACCGCACATGTGCCGGAAAGGGCTGTTTCTGCTTACAAGAAGCGGAACTGCGCTTCTATCAAGCCGTTATAAATCCCCTCATGCGCCGTAAGCTCGGCGTGGGTCCCTTCTTCCTTGATCTCTCCGTGGTCGAGAACCACAATCTTGTCCGCATGACGGATTGTAGACAGCCGATGGGCTACAATGAAGGACGTCCGGCCCTGAAGCAGAATCTTCAGCGCCTCCTGAATCTTGACCTCTGTCTCCGTATCAATGCTTGCGGTGGCTTCATCCAGGATCAGGATGCGGGGATTAGCCAGCAGCGCCCGGGCGAAGGACAGCAGTTGACGCTGCCCCATAGAGAGCGCGCTTCCGCGCTCCTCTACCTCAGTCTCATATCCGCCAGGCAGCTTGCTGATGAAATCATGGGCGTCTACTGCCCTCGCGGCATCCTCGACTTCCTGATCCGTAGCATCCAGCCGCCCGAATCGGATATTATCACGGATCGTTCCCGAGAAAATAAAGGTATCCTGGAGCACGATACCGATCTGCTCCCGCAGGCTTTGCAGGGTAACATCACGGACATCCCTGCCGTCAATGGTGATGCTGCCGCTCTTAACATCGTAGAACCGGCTGATCAGGTTAATGATCGTGCTTTTGCCTGAGCCGGTGTGCCCGACAAGCGCGATAGATTGGCCGGCTTTGACGTCGAGGTCAATGCCTTTGAGCGCCGCACGGCCTTTTTCATATTCAAAGACTACCTTATCGAACCTGATGTCACCCTCAATCTTCGGCAGCGAGGCCGCATCCGCCTTGTCTTGCACAGTAGGCTGCTCATCCAGGTATTCAAATATCCGCTCAGAGGAAGCCATCGCCACCAGCAGCTGGTTGTACATCTGGCCCAGACGGTTGATCGGGTCCCAGAAGTTGCTGACATAGGTGCTGAACGCAACCAGAAAACCGACCGTAAGCTCCCCCGACTGAATCAGGTAAGCCCCGAACCAGAACAGAATCATCGTTCCGAAGCCGCCGGTAATTTCGATAATCGGACCAAATGCCTGGTTCATTGCCGAAGCCCTGTTCCACGATTTACGGTTATCCTTGTTCATGGCATCGAAATAATTCATATTTTCCTGTTCCTGGGTGTAGGCCTGAGTCACTCTGATCCCCTGAATGGATTCGTTCAGATGGGAATTGATCCGCGAGTTCTTCATCCGCACATCCTGCCAGGCAATCCGAATCTTCTGGCGCAGCTTGGTGGATACGAAGAACATAATCGGTACGGTAATCATCACCGCAAGCCCCAGCTTCCAGTTAATGAGCAGCAAGATTACCATAATGCCGATTAGCTGCACGCTGTCGATCATCAGATTGACAACCCCGTTGGTGAAAAGGTCCTGCAAGGAGTTGATATCATTGGTCACCCGCACCAGTACAGATCCCGCCGGGCGTTTGTCAAAAAAGTTGAACGACAGCTTTTGAATATGCCGGAACAGGTCTGAACGCAGGTCATAAATCACCCGTTGTCCAATCACATTCGTATATTTGATCCGGTAGACCCCGGCGATCCACTGAATCAGATACAGTACAATTACAGTGACCGTTAATGTGTACAGCAGCGACAGGCTGGGATGACCGTCCTTGGGGGCAATCGCTTTATCAATAGCCATACTCGTCAAGTAAGGGACTGTCAGCTTCGTAATCGTGCCAAGAATCATTAGCGCCGATACCAAAGGCAGCATCTGCTTGGCATAGGGCTTCATATAACTGAACAGCCTCGTGAACTGCTTCCAGTCAAAAGCCTTGTCGATAACATCATCGTCCTTGTACACGAACCGTTCTTCCAGGGTCTGTGCCTCTGCTTCTGCGCCTGGCTTTATTGTTGCATTTTTCCCTTGGTTTACTTCGAGCTTCATGCCGGATCACCCGCCCCTCTTCCGTTGTCCCTGGCCAAAAAATCGGCGTATTGAATCCGGTAGACATCCTGGTAAGGACCGGGAACCTTAATCAGCTCATGGTGCGTACCTTGCTGAACCATTTTCCCTTCATTCATTACAATAATCTGATCGGCATGCCGCAAGGAGGAAATCCGGTGTGCGATAATCAGGGTGGTCCGTCCGCGCATAACCTCCTGGAAGCCTGCCTGAATCTCATGCTCCGTCTCCATATCAACGGCGCTGGTTGCATCATCGAGGATAAGGATACGCGGATTTTTGAGCAGGGCTCTGGCAATTGCAATCCGCTGCTTTTGCCCGCCGGACAGTCCCATCCCCCGTTCACCGACTACCGTATCATAGCCTTCAGGCATCTCCATGATGAAATCATGCGCCTTCGCAAGCTCGGCGGCACGGATAATCTCCTCCATGCTGACGTTCTTAAGACCATAAGCAATATTATTGCGGATTGAGGAGGAGAACAGAAAAGTTTCCTGGAACACTGTGGCAATCTGCGACCGTAAGCTGCGTACCTGGTACTCACGAATGTCCACGCCATCAAGCGTAATGCTGCCTTCATTCACGTCATAAGCCCGCATCATCAGTTGAATCACCGTTGATTTGCCGGACCCGGTTCCCCCAAGGAATCCGATTACAGCCCCGGGCTTCGCCTCGAAATGGATATCCTTGACGGCTGGCATTTTGTTTCCGTAAGCAAAGGTCACATGGTTAAAAGCTACCTCGCCCTTCACTTCCGCAGGCACAAGCTCGCGGGCGTTGTCCTTATCCTTCACATCAATCTGCTGATTAAGCACTTCTAGTACACGTTCTCCCGAAGCCTTGGATTGCGTATAGTTATTGATATGGAAGCCAAGACCCCATACAGGGCCGATAATATACCAAATTAAGCTGAAAAAGGCTACAAGCTCACCAAGCGACATATAATCCTTGATGACCAGCGTTCCGCCAACCCCCAGCAATATCGCTACACTCACTGAGGCCAAAAACTCCATGGCGGGAAAAAACTTGCTCCACAATTCAGCGGCAAAAATCTGATTGTCCTTATAGCGTTCATTCCGGTGGGAGAACTTCTCTACCTCGAAACCTTCTCTGGCAAAAGATTTGACGGTCCGCACACCGGTAACATTCTCCTGAACGGCCGTTGTAAGAGAGCTGAGCGCAAGCCGCATCTCCTGAAAGGCCGGGTGAATCTTCGATTCAAACCGGAAGGCGACCGCAGCCAGAAACGGCATAGTGATCAAAGTGACCAGCGTAAGCTGCCAATTGATCGTGAACATCATAATAGAGCCAAACAGCACCATAAAAAATACATTCAGCAATTGGGCGAATCCGAAGCCGATAAACAGCCGGATTGCCTCAAGATCCCCGGTCAGCCGGGACATCAGGTCACCTGTCTTCGCTGTGTCATAATAACGGAAGGACAGAAATTGCAGCTTCTCATAACAGGCGTTGCGCAGCCGGTAGGCGAGGAAATTCCCCAGTCTCCCTCCGTAAAAACCATGGGCAAACTGCAGGCACGCCTTAACAAAAACTACTGCCAGTACACTGAGAGCGAGTACGGGCACCTCAGAAAACTTCAGGGGAACAATAACATCATCAATCAAACGCCTTAACAAATTTGGGGTTATAAGCCCCACTGCAGTTGCGGCAGCCAAGCAGACAATCGAAAGAATCAAATAATGCAGCTTCTCCCGATAAAAGCCCCGCAGTTGCCTGAGAACGTCCATATCTCTCCTCCTTAAAGCTTTACGAAGTAAAGCTCACTTCGTAAGCATAAACTTAGCTTTACGAAGTAAAGCTCGCTTCGTAAGCATATCTTTTTAGCGCTTCCATTTTAGGGACTTTATGCAGTTTATCAAACCTGTTTTAATGCAGCAAAGGGGAGAAATCACCATTTTTCCGGTTTTTTCCGAAAAAAGCAGGCTTAATCAGCGGTAAAAGGACGGCTGCAGCTTTAATTGCTTCCATTTCCTCAGAAATACTGCTCAATTAAGATTCTCCAAGATTCTGGGTATGTTCGTGTTCGCAGAGGATGCACTTTTTATGTATTTTCTGTATAGTTATTCTTTTTTTGTCTATCAAAAGAAAACGGACTGCTCCGTCCGCAGATTATATTATCTGCCGATGGAACAGCCCGCTATATTCGTTGGTATTCCGATTTATTGTTTTTTCTCCATTACAGCAAAGTAATTATTTTCAGTATCTGCGAAGTTAAACACTCTGCCAGAGGGAAGCTCTACAATTTCTCCAACTGTGACATTTTTGCTCGTCAAATCACGATATAACTGATCGAGATTCTCCGTAAAGTACATTAAAGAAGGTGTTCCCAGATTCATTTCAGGATTCATTTTGGCAACGAACTCTTTATTATGAAGAACAATGCTGGTTGCTGCACCTTTAGGAGCAACCTCGATAAATCTCATCGGACCATTGGTTTCATCCGAAATGACCTCGAACCCTAGCTTTTCTGTCCAGAAATCTCTGGATTCCTCTTGGTTATTCACATACAACATAACTTGGCCAATTTTATTAATCATTAATTTATACACTCCTTATATGGATTAATTTATCGGGTCAGATCCGAACTGCCGATTATAATATACCCAATCAGGTATATTCCTGTCAAGGAATATTGAATTCTGACTCCCCTTTAAATATTTTAGGTGACTGTATATATGGCTCATCACTCAACGTTAGCGTTTCATCGAGAAGCCGTATTTGGGTTTCCCATATTATTTGCCCCCTTTTCCTTTATTAATCCGAAGATGGTCCAAAAAATAGAAGAAGACGAACTCAAAAAGTTCGCCTTCTACACTACGAGGTAAATTTGAATCGGCACAAAATCGGCACGATGTCTCTTTACCTCAATTCCAAATCCTTGTTGCTACAATGTTTTTCAAATGTTAACCGATAGAGCCTTCCATCTCGAACTTGATGAGGCGGTTCATCTCCACCGCGTATTCCATCGGCAGCTCTTTGGTGAATGGCTCGATGAAGCCCATAATGATCATTTGCGTTGCGTCGGCTTCCGTGAGACCACGGCTCATCAGATAGAAGAGCTGTTCTTCGGAGACCTTGGAGACAGTCGCTTCATGCTCAAGCACGATGTTGTCGTTCATGATCTCATTGTAAGGAATCGTATCCGAGGTGGATTGATTATCCAAAATGAGCGTATCGCATTTGATGTTCGACTTCGCACCCTCTGCCTGACGGCCGAAGGAGGCAAGACCGCGGTAAGTTACTTTGCCGCCGTGCTTGCTGATCGACTTGGAGACGATGGTGGATGTCGTGTCCGGTGCCAGATGGATCATCTTTGCACCGGCATCCTGATGCTGGTCTTTGCCGGCTACGGCAATGGACAGCACCGAACCTTTGGCTCCGCGTCCCTTAAGCACAACGGCAGGATATTTCATTGTCAGCTTGGAGCCGATGTTGCCGTCCACCCATTCCATAGTGGCATTTTCTTCGGCTACCGCACGTTTGGTTACGAGATTGTAGATGTTCGGCGCCCAGTTCTGAATGGTAGTATAACGAACGCGGGCGTTCTTCATGCACAGAATCTCAACAACTGCACTGTGCAGCGAGTTCGTGCTGTAGATTGGAGCCGTACAGCCTTCTACATAATGCACGAAGCTGTCTTCGTCAGCCAGGATCAGCGTACGCTCGAACTGGCCCATATTCTCGGAGTTGATGCGGAAGTAAGCCTGCAAAGGCACCTCGCACTTCACGCCCTTGGGCACATAAATGAAGCTGCCGCCCGACCAGACTGCACTGTTGAGCGCAGCAAACTTGTTATCTGCCGGAGGAATAATCGTGCCAAAATATTTTTTGAACAGCTCTGGATGCTCACGCAGCGCAGTATCTGTATCGGTGAAAATTACGCCTTGATCCTCCAGCGTCTTCTGCATGCTGTGATAGACAACCTCAGATTCATACTGTGCCGAGACACCAGCGAGGAACTTCTGCTCCGCTTCCGGAATCCCCAGCTTGTCGAAGGTTTCCTTGATCTCGGAAGGCACTTCCTCCCAAGTCTTGCCCTGCTTCTCGGAAGGGCGGACATAATATTGGATATCGTCGAAATCCAGATCGTCCAGGTTGCCTCCCCACGTAGGCATAGGCATCTTGCGGAATTGCTCCAGAGATTTCAGGCGGAAATTGAGCATCCATTCCGGTTCATTTTTGATTGCGGAAATTTCCTTCACAATTTCGGCCGTAAGTCCTTTACCAGACTGAAATATCGACTTGTGCTCGTCACGGAATCCGAACTGGTATTCCTCCATATCAGGCGCTTTCTTAGCCATGGTGTCAGCCTCCTTGTTTTAATGTTCTTGGTGGTGTTCCTCTTCCACATCTATGCCTTTGCGCAGCGCGTTCCATGCGAGTGTCGCACATTTGATCCGCGCCGGAAATTTATTAACACCGGAAAGGGCTTCGATATCTTCATATTCTTCAAAATCCACTGTTTCGCCCTTCATCAGGGAGGAGAAACGGTCAGCCAGCTCAAGCGCATGCTGGATGGTCTGGCCTTTGACCGCCTCCGTCATCATGGACGCCGACGACATGCTGATCGAACAGCCTTCGCCGCTGTAACGGGCGTCCTTGACGATACCGTCCTCCACCTTAAGCTGAAGCGTAATGCGGTCGCCGCAGGTAGGGTTGTTCAGCTCGATTTTCAGCGCGTCATCTGTAAATGAACCGCGATTCCGGGGATTTTTATAATGATCCATAATTACACGTCTATACAAGTCATCCAAGTTCATAGGCGAAATACTCCTTTGCCTTGATTAAAGCTTGGACCAGCGCATCTACATCCTGTTCGGAATTGTACAGGTAGAAGCTGGCCCGGGCTGTTGAGCTGACCTGCAGCCAGCGCATCAGCGGCTGGCAGCAGTGGTGTCCGGCACGGACAGCGATGCCCTCCGCATCCAGCACAGTAGCCACATCATGCGGGTGGACATCCCCAAGATTGAAGGTGACCACGCCGACCTGACGGCTGCGCGGGCCATAAATCGTAAGACCATCAACCTCCGAGAGACGCTCCTCCGCATATGCGGCAAGCTTCATCTCATGGCGGTGGATTTCGTCCATACCGATCTCCTGCAGGAAATCAATCGCTGCGCCGAGGCCCACAGCACCGGCAATAATCGGTGTGCCGCCTTCGAATTTCCAGGGAAGCTCTTTCCAGGTGGATTCATACAGACCGACATCATCAATCATTTCGCCGCCGAACTCAACCGGCTCCATCGCTTCAAGCAAAGCCTTCTTGCCGTACAAGGCGCCAATGCCGGTAGGCGCAAGCATCTTGTGGCCGGACAATGCGTAGAAGTCGCAATCCAGATCCTGAACATCCACCTTCATATGCGGTGTGCTCTGCGCCCCGTCAACGACGATCACAGCACCGTGGCGGTGAGCGATAGCAGCCAGCTCTTTTACAGGGTGGGTAACACCCATAACATTGGAGACATATGCGATGGCAACGATCTTGGTCTTATCCGTAATTGTCTGCTCTGCGTCCTCAAGCGTAATGGTTCCATCCTGCTGCAGCGGGATGAATTTCAGGGTCGCCCCTGTCTTCTTCGCAAGCTGCTGCCAAGGAATGAAGTTGCTGTGATGCTCCATCTGGGTAATTACGATCTCGTCGCCTTCACCCACATGGGCCGGGCCGTAGGAAGCGGCCACAAGATTCAAAGCCGTCGTAGTACCCCGCGTGAAAATAATCTCCTTTGTGCTGCGGGCATGAAGGAATTTGGCCAGCTTCTCGCGGGCTCCTTCATAAGCGTCGGTTGCCCGGCTGCCCAGAGTATGAACACCACGGTGCACGTTAGCGTTATCCCATTCATAATAGGATTTGACTGCCTCAATAACCGAACGCGGCTTCTGCGAGGTCGCTGCGCTATCCAGATACACCAAAGGATGCCCGTTGATATTCTGGTTCAGTATAGGGAATTGCTCCCGGATGGCACTGTTAATCATTGGCCTAACTTCCTTTCCACAAGAGATTGGAGCTGATTGCGCAGTCCCTCCAGTGGAATTTGCGACACAACAGGAGCCAGGAAGCCGTATATGATCAGAGTTTCTGCATCATGCCGTGAAATTCCGCGGGACATCAGGTAGTACACCTGCTCGAAATTGACCTGTCCTACGGAAGCGGCATGGCCTGCTGTTACATCATCTTCGTCAATAAGTAGAATCGGATTGGCGTCGCCGCGCGCTTTTGGACTCAGCATCAGAACCTTTTCCGTCTGCTGGCCGTCGGCCCGGGTTGCGCCTTTCTCGATCTTCGTAATTCCGTTAATAATGGAAGTCGCCGAATCCCGCATAACCGCACGGGTGATCATATCACTTGGCGTGCTTTTGCCGAAATGCTGGGCCTGTGTAGTATAGCTGAGCTTCTGCGAGCCTGATCCCACAGCGATCACTTTGGCATCGGAGCTTGCTCCGTTGCCTTTCAGCACCGACTTGGTGTCGCTGGCAGTATCGCCGTAGTTCATCTCGCCGACAATCCATTCAATGGTTCCATCATTATCAACAACGGCACGCCGGTAAGTTACGTCTGTTGTGTCCTCGCCAAGCTGGTGCACTGTTGCATAACGGACTTTGGCTCCCGAACCCACGAATACTTCGACTGCACCGTTATGCAGTCCGGCTTCGGTTTTGTCCGACACATAGTTGTCGACATAAGTAACTGAGCTGTTTGCTTCGGCTACAATCAGAATATGCGGTACAAAAGCGGCTTCGGCATCATCGGTGAGCAGAACCGCCTGCAGCGGAGTCTCAATAACAACATTCTTCGGAACATAGAGGAATACTCCGCCGTTCCAGAGTGCCGCATGCAGCGCAGCAATGGAATGCTCGTCAGGCAATACAGCAGTGTGCAGATAACGCTGCACCAAATCGCCATGCTCTTTAGCGGCAGTCTGCAAATCGGTAAAAATAACGCCTTGTGCAGCAAGCTCAGGCGCGAGCCGGACATAGGCAGCACCCGAGTTGCGCTGAATAATCAGGCTGCCCTCTTCCTGGCCCTTAATCAAGCCGGCAATGGAAGCTGGTGCTTCGCTAAGAGCCGTAATGGCTTGGCCTGCCTTGTAGCTTCCATAGTTGTTTACATTCCAGCGGTCAATCCGCGTCTTTTCCAGTTTCGGCAGTGCAAGCCCTGCGGCCAGCTCCAGTGCCTTCAAACGGCTGATCTTCAGCCATTCCGGCTCACCGCTACTCAGAGACAACTCACTGAGCAGCTTTGCATCCACCGGAAGAATGGTTTGCGTCGTCATAAGTGATTTCCTCCTTCCTGGCGTCTCTTAAGCTTCTTGTCCTACCGTCTCGTCTTCAATGCCAAGCTCTTCCTTCACCCATTCATAGCCTTCTGCTTCCAGGCGCTCTGCGAGCTCAGGGCCACCGGATTTCACGATCCGGCCCTGCATCATCACATGAACGAAATCAGGCTTGATGTAGTTAAGCAGACGCTGGTAGTGTGTAATTACCAGGAAGCCGCGTTCCGGACTGCGCATGGAGTTGACGCCTTCGGCGACAATCTTGAGCGCGTCGATATCAAGGCCGGAGTCAATTTCGTCGAGGATGACGATTTTGGGGTCCAGCATCATCATTTGGAGAATTTCGTTGCGTTTCTTCTCACCGCCGGAGAAGCCTTCATTCAAATAGCGGTGCAGGAACTCAGGGTTCATATCCAGTTCCTTCATCTTGGCTTCCATCAGGCGGATGAAGCGGATCAAGGAAATTTCATTTCCCTCTTCACGGCGGGCATTAATCGCGCTGCGAAGGAAGTCGGAGTTCGTAACGCCGCTGATTTCACTCGGATACTGCATAGCCAGGAACAAACCGGCGCGTGCCCGTTCATCCACCGCCATTTCCAGCAGGTCTTCGCCTTCCAGCACGGCAGTACCTTCCGTAACCTCGTACTTCGGGTGGCCCATCAGAGCCGAAGCCAGTGTACTTTTACCAGTACCATTCGGTCCCATGATGGCGTGAATTTCGCCGCCTTTCATCTGAAGGTTAATCCCCTTCAAAATTTCCTTTCCTTCAATCGACGCCTTCAGTCCTTCAATGACAAATTCTGCTGCCATAATTAATATTCCCTCCACTCATCAATTTGCGAAATCAGAAAGTCGTATTGTAACAGGAAATCCCTGATTGCCAGCACAATTAGATTTTATATCACATTAAAATAATTATAAATTGAATCATAATGATTATCAATGATTCTCACTAATTTTATTACAAAGAATATTTTTTTACAAACATCTCTTTTCATTTCCCTGTCTATTTCAGAGGCCAAACAAAAATAAAGCCTCCGCGCGGGAGGCTCATCTGCTATTCGCATTTACTACTGTCGCTAAAGGACCATCAGCCGAGGAATGTACGCAGCATCCACTGGCTTTTCTCCAGATCGCTGCGGATTTTGATGAACAGATCGGCCGTTGGGTGATCGCTGGCCTGCTCTGCCAGTTCAATGCCTTCTGTAAGCTCTTCAGCTATGGTAGCGAAGTCTTCGATCAGCGACTGGACCATCCCGCGGGCGTCCTCTTTACCGGTAGCTTCCTGAATGGAGGCGAGCTCCAAATATTCTTTCAGGGTAGCCGCCGGACTGCCTTTGATGCTCAGCAGGCGTTCAGCCACCTCGTCCATTTTGAGTGTAATATCATCATACAGCTCTTCAAATTTCACATGCAGGGTGAAAAATTGCTCCCCTTTCACATACCAGTGAAAATTATGAAGCTTAACGTACAGCACATTCAAATTTGCAACCTCACGGTTAAGGACTTGTTCCAGCGAAGTGGCACTAGCTTTTTTAGTTGTTTTAGACATAAATGATCCCTTCCTTATCCATAATTTAGCCGGCTGCTAGTCATGGTTCGGCAGCAGTTGTCTATATTGAAATTACCCTTTTGCATACAAGACGAAACAAATGTCCTTATGCAGGCGCTATTTACATAGGATGATCCAAGACAGAATTCCTTATGCTAAAAAGAGGCCATGAATGGCCCCTTTTTACTTTCATCTGAACAAACGCAAGACCTCTCCCTACACCATGAGGAGCAGGGCCTCAGCCCCGGTCATTCCCGGTACAATCCCAAGCTTCTCCGCTTCATAGGTAACAGACTCCAGCGGGGCGGCAAGCAGCTCTGGCAAGGTGCGTACACCAACCGCACGGGCGGCAATAATCTGCCGGTCGCTAAGCTTCTGATTAAGCAGGCCCACATCAAGCGCCCCGCACATGATATAGCCCCGGCTTGTGCTGATAGACAGCAGCGTTGTTTTGGGAAGTTTTACTTCGACGCCAACGAATGTATGATCGCCTACAGTAACAGGCTCAATTGTAACCATTTTGCAGTACCTCCTATTTTCTCATTCCGCTCCCTGCACGATTTATTTGTATGCTTCAGCCCCGGTCAGGGTGTGAAGGATGGGCCTTTTTCCCAAATAAAATGAAGGGCCCAAAGTCCCTTTTTTCAAGCGTTGAGGTATATGCTTATTGGTTAATTAATGGTATAGTTTATATACTTTAATAATTTGTTTTGAATTGTGTCTAACGACAAAGCTGGGGGATCTATGGACAAGAAACTACAACACACGGACGGCAATTATTTATTTAACGTCGACATCTTGATTAATGCCCGTACTAACCCGCTTGCACTGCAATATCTTCTTGAAATGTTGAACAGCAGCGACAAAATTACCGATTTCAACATTAACTCAGGACTTGAGCTCGGAAGAACGATTGACACCCTTCTCCGTTCTGCAAAGCTTGCTCTGAATCATGAGTCGGCTCCTGCAGCTCAAATTCCACTTAAATTGCCAGTGAAGCAGGCGGACAAGCAGACAGAACTGCCTGCACCCAAAAGCCCCCCTACAGGCACCCCAGGAGAATCCCCTGCGGATGTGTACGGAAAAATCAGACAATACATCCAGAACAATCAACTGGTCCGGCTCCGGACGAACCGCCAAGGCAAGCAGGTATCCATGCCCTGCCGGATCCTGAACTTCGATGAAGCGGCCAATTCAATAAGCGTCTACCATGTGGACGAGAAGCACGTGTACACCTTTAAGCTCAATGAAATTGATGAATTTCTGTAAAATGACAGCTAGAATACACAAGCAGACAAGCACCTGCCCAGGACCTTTTTCCTTGGGAGGTGCTTGTTCTTATTTAGCAACATGCCAGTCTTCAATTTTTACGGGAAAAGGCTTCGAAGGCCAGGCAAAGCCAGCCGGCAATAAAGCACACACCGCCAAGGGGGGTGATCGCTCCGAGCACCTTAATACCCGTGATACTCAATACATACAGACTGCCGGAGAACAAAATGATCCCCAGAGCAAGCAGCCGCCCCGCCCAGAGCAGCCGGGAACTCTCGCCCCATTGTCCGGCAACGAGGCCAATAAGAATCAGGCCTAGCGCATGAATCATATGATAGTGCACGCCGGTCTCGTACACCTGAAGATAATCCTCACTAATCACCGGCTTGAGCATATGCGCTCCGAACGCGCCTATCGCCACAGACAGCATGGCCAGCAGGGCTCCCCAGGCTATAAATCTTCGTTGCATGGATATACAGCTCCTTAGTATTGGACTTCCCTTATCTTAACTTATGGGCACCGCTTATTTCCAGCGCAGAGCGCTATGGAACTTTTTGCAAACAAACGCTTGCATTTGCCTCTGTCTTATGGAAAAGTGGATAATGTAAAATTATTCATCCAATCTATTAGGGAGTGCCGCCAATGGAAGAACCAAACAAATATGATCTCAAACATTCGGGACCCGGCATTGCTTCATTCGTGATTGCCCTGGTTACAATTATCGGTTACATTATCACCTTTGTATCCGTAGGCGTTCAGGCTTCTTCAATTCTGAATGAGAACAACCAGTTCGTCTCCGATTCCGCAAAGACGATTATGTACCTTGGATTGTCCGTGCTTATCCTTGCAGCGGTCAACGTAATCGGGGGCGTCATCGGCATTATTGGACTCAGCCTGCGCAGCCGCCGCAAGGTATTCGCAATCATCGGCACTATTATTAATGGTGTCATCCTCCTGCTGTTCATGCTGATGATTGCAACCGTTCTGGTAAATGCAGGCTCCGCATAACGCATAACACTATAACCCCGCGGACATCATTGCTGGTGCAGCACAAGGACCGTTTCCGGTAACATTCGGAAGCGGTCCTTTATATTTTCCTAATATCGCTGCTCTGATTCCCATTTACCTGGCGGATAGGCACCTGCCCGAAGCATAGAGCCCTGGCATTAATACAATGGTGGAGAGTCCATAGTTTACAACATCCCTTGAAGGAGTGGTTCCCTTTGAAAATAGATATCGGCTGCGGGTCAGCCAAAGAGTCAGGATATCTGGGAATTGACCGCACGGACTGCCCTGGAGTGGACATCGTCTGCGATATCAATGAAGGAATTCCGCTGCCGGACAATACTGCCGAATTTGTCATGGCCAGCCGTGTGCTGCCGTATGTAACCGATTTGTTTGCGGTAATGGCGGAGATCCACCGGATCAGCAGCCATAAGGCTGTCGTTTGTATTCTGGCCCCCTATGCCCACAGTTTCCCTCATGCCTCCAATCCTCTGTTCAAACAGAAGTTTGACGAATATACTCCCCGGTACTTCACAAGCTGCTTTTCCCAGCCCTCCTTCGGGCTCTGCTCCCCGGAAATTGCCGATTATCCGGTGCCCGCGCCGCCCTTTGATTTCCGGCTGCTGCGGATGGAGCTGTTCTATCAATATCCTTTTGACGATACGCTGTACGAGGCCGAGGAGCTGGAGGTTCTAAAGACCCTTCAAGCCAATGTGGTTCACGAGATTATGTACCATTTGGCTGTAGTCAAGAGCAAGATCACCCTTGAGGAGCTTGAAGCCATGAGCAGAAGCCGTTACCCCGAGCCCCGGGTAATTCTGGAGCGGAGACATCAGCCGCAGAGCAGACACAATTTCCCCCGGATAAACTAACCATGGTCAAACATTTCCGGCCGAACTGAACATAGGCTAATATAGTACAGAAATCTACACCGTCCCGATGCATAAGGCGGTCTGTTTTTTTACGTGATATACACAGCTTCTGTGCAAGGAGGTGAAAATCATTCCTCTTGTCGTTCGGGCTACGATCAATGCTACCGGAGCCATCACGTTCACAGGCAATACGCTGGGGCTGAGCCGCTCTGACACAGCCGGTGTTCCGGGCACACTGGACAGTATCGGGGGGTTCACGACAGTCAACACAGCATCCGTATACGGGACGTACCCCGCCGGCACCACAAGCCTGTATCAAAGCAACAGCTCTGCGGCCATCCTGACAATTCCCTCAGGAAGCACAGTGCTCTATGCTGAACTGATCTGGGGCGGTTCTTATATCAACGGTTCGGTTAATCTCACTTCGGCGATCAATAATCCTGTAACTTTTATCAATCCTGCGGGAACCAGCTTCAGCATCACACCGGATGCGGCTACCAGCAATACGGTAGACCTCGGAAACGGAGCTTCCGCTTATGTCCGTTCAGCCAACGTAACCAGCATTATTCAGGCAGGCGGAGCAGGGACGTATACGACCGGAGGCGTAGTCGGCACCATTGTCATCAGCGGCGATTCCACCGCCAACCATGCCGGCTGGACGCTCGGGGTAATCTATCAGAATCCGTCTCTACCCTTCCGTAACATGTCGTTGCGGGCAGGTGCTGTGCTGGTGCAGGCCAGCTCTGATCCGGTTGTCACCACGATCACCGGCTTCGCTACTCCGGTATCCGGCGTATTGGGCGGACGTATTCTGTTCAGCGCCCAGGAAGGCGATGCCAACCGTTCAGGAGACCAGGCGCTTTTTGGACCTACCTCTGCCACGCAGGCGGCACTGTCGGGTCCCAACAATTTTTCCACCAATTTTTTCGCTTCACAAATCAATAATGACGCCGGAGCGCTGAACACCACCGGGACCTTTGGAACACGCAACCAGACCAACGGCAGCCCCGGCACCAACATCACTGGCGGACGTCAAGGCTGGGATATCACCAATGTCGATGTTTCAGCAAGGCTTGTGAACAACCAGTCTTCAGCGCTGTTGACTTTAACCACATCGGGCGATGCTTACGTCGTCAATGGAAATGCGCTTCAGATTGATATCAATGCTCCCAAAATTACCTTAACCAAAAACTCCAATGTAACCGGAACAATCGTCGGCGATACCGTGACTTATACGGTAATCACCAGCAATACGGGCACTGCCAGCGCAACCAGCGCCGTCCTGTCAGATGTCTTGCCGTCAGGCTTAACCTTTGTAGCCGGCAGCGTCGTCGTAGCCGGTGTAGTCAAATCTTCATACGATGTAACTGCAGGCATTCCCTTAGGAACTTTAGCTTTTGGCACATCAATGACTGTTACATATCAAGCCAAGGTCACCTCATTGCCCGGTACGCAGATTGTCGCTAATACAGCGGGCGTTGCATTTTCGTTTCAAAGTGTAGCGGGCGGGACCATTGTGACCGGGGTCATCCCCTCCAATACGAAATCTTTGCCTGTCTATTCACCTATTCTCGGGATTGTCAAAAGCGCAAACACCACCAACGCAACCGTCGGCGATCAAATTACCTATACGCTGCAAATTGCCAATACCGGCAACATCGCCGCTGCCACCACGATAACGGATAACATTCCGGGCGGAAGCTCCTATGTTGCCGGCAGCTTTACGGTCAATGGAACTCCGGTAGCCGGCAATCCGGCCACAGGCATAGCTATAGGAACGATTGCCGCAGGAGGAAGCTCTACAGTCCAATTCCGCGTGCTGGTGGGCAGTCTGCCTTCACCGCCTCAGCTCGTCGATCAGGCAACTGCAGCATATACTTTTCTGGTCCCGGATGGCCGTACGATAGCAGGATCTGCCGTCTCGGGCACTCTTACAATTCCTGTGACGCTGCCGAACGTAGCCGTAGTCAAAAGCGCAAGTCTGCCCGACGTTGCCGTAGGCGATACTTTGCTCTATACCTCAGTCATCAGCAATAACGGAATTGCCCCAGTGACGAATGTTATATTGTCCGATCCCATTCCCGCCGGGAGCACCTTTCTGCCAGGAAGCGTCACAGTTGGCGGGTCACCGCGGGCCACTGCCGATCCAGGCACAGGAATCTCTGTAGGGACTATTGCGGCTGAAACCAGTGTAACGGTCATTTTTCAGGTAACTGTGACTTCCGTCCCCTCACCGGCACAGCTCAGCAACCGCTCATCAGCCTCTTACAGTTCAGGAGCCTTTACTGCAATAACACAATCCAATACCACTGCTACACCTGTATATCAACCGGTAATTGGCATTGTGAAGAGTGCAAATACAGCCAGCGCTACTGTAGGAGCAAATGTACTGTACACACTGCAAGTGCAAAATTCGGGAAATCTGGCCGCCACCGTCCTGCTGAGTGACAACATTCCGGCTGGCTCATCTTTTGTGGCTGGGAGCGTAACGGTAAATGGCGTAGTTCGTCCTGCAGATTCTCCATTAAGCGGAATATCGCTGGGGGCTGTGGCTCCCGGAGCAACAGTTCCTGTCACTTTCCTGGCCGCTGTTCAGTCGCTGCCCTCTCCTGCTGTTTTGAACAATCAGGCCAGCAGCAGCTACACTTACCAATTGCCTAGCGGCCGTTCCTTCTCAGGAAGCAGTCTGTCCAATTCGGTCAGCCTTCCGGTATCTGCTCCGGGAATCACAATTCTCAAAAGTGCCAATCTGGCAGACATCGCTGTTGGAGAAAATATTACCTATACAGCAGTGGTCTCGAATCCCAGCGGTGTAGCTGTGGGCAATGTAGTTCTGTCCGATCCCATTCCTGCAGGAGGGGTATTCGTAGCCGGAAGTGTAACCGTGAACGGGTCCACTGTCTCCTCTGCCAATCCGGGCGCAGGTATCGCACTTGGAACCATCGCGCAAGGAGCCACAGTTACTGTTGTTTTCCAAGTGAACGCCGCTTTCTTACCGAGTCCGGCCGTGCTCAATAACAGGGCCAGCGCTTCTTTTTCAGCAGGAGCTTTCAATGGAACAGCTTTGTCGAACACAGTGACTACCCCGATCTTCACACCGGTAATCAGTCTGGTCAAAAGCGCAAATGCCGCACAGGCCTCTGTAGGCAGTTCTTTATCCTACACGATCCTTGTCAGCAACACTGGCAATATCGCCGCCACCTTGAATCTCACTGACACCCTGCCACCACAGGCAGCTTTTGAAACCAACAGTGTGAGCATCGGCGGCACGCCGCTGCCGGGGTACAGCCCTCTAACCGGTATTCCGGTCGGTCCGCTCGCACCTGGCGGCAGTGCTGCCGTTTCTTTTCTTGTCACCGTTACAGGGCTGCCTCCCGTCCAGCAGCTTCTGAATACAGCCGCTGCCGCTTATAGCTACACGTTGCCGGACGGCCGTCAGCTCGGAGGAAATGCTGTATCGAACGTGCTGGCTGTCCCTGTCTCCGCTCCCAATGTCAGCATCGTAAAAAGCGTGAATGCAATCGACGCCGTTCCCGGCGACATTCTTACATTCACCTCCGTGCTCACGAGCAACAGCATTGCTGCTGTCAGCCACGTCATTCTCAGTGATCCTCTGCCTGAGAATGCAGCTTTCATTCCCGGAACCGTAATTGTGGGCGGCATCCCCCAGCCGCTATCAGTTCCGTCTGCCGGCATTCCAATCGGCAATATGGGCCCAGGGGCCTCAGTTGCCGTAACATTCGAGGTGAGAATAACCATGCCGATTCCTTCACAGATTAACAACCAGTCAACTGTCAGCTTTACCTCCGGTGTCTTCTCGGGCTCATCATCTTCCAACATCACAACCACACCGGTAACCCAGCCGCAAATATCCTTGGTGAAAAGCTCTGACAATCTCAACAAATCGGTTGGCGATACTGTTGTCTACATGATTGTAGTCAGCAATACCGGGAACCTGGCTGCGGATGTCATGGTGACGGACAACATCCCGGCAGGCACTGTTTTTGATCCCAACAGTGTACTCGTCGGCGGTTTCCCACACCCGGGAACTGCACCGGATACCGGCATCGAGGTAGGCACCGTCGCTCCCGGGGCCAGCGTAACTGTTAGCTTCACCGTCATTATTGTCTCACTTCCTTCTCCGCAGCAGCTTGTTAACCAAGCTGCCGCTACCTACACCTTCACTCCGCCCGACGGGCGTCTGCTGTCCGGCACGGCAGTATCGAATACTGTAACGATAACGGTCTCTGCACCCAATGTTACCGTAGTGAAGAGCACCCTATCTACAGCGGCGGCTCTAGGGGATACGATTACCTATTCCGTAAGCATCACCAATGCGGGCCTGGAGCCTGTGAACAGCGTGCTGCTCAGTGATCCGACTCCATCCGGAACAACCTTTGTAACTGGCAGTGTAACAGTGAACGATACTTCTTTCCCAAGCGCCAACCCGGCTACCGGGGTATCCATTGGAACGCTGGCAGGCGGTGCTGATGCCACAGTCATCTACAAAGTAAAGGTCACCTCTGCTCCTGCCACCGCTTCAATCAACAATCAGGCTACCATTACGTATACATCCGGCGTTGCCTTTTCAGGCTCAACCTTCTCAAATCCAGTCAGCATTCCTTATCTCCAGCCTGTGATCACAGCGGCCAAAAGCGCCAGTACAGCGAATGCCACTGTCGGCGACACCGTAACGTACACACTGACCGTCCGCAACACCGGCAACTATCCAGCTAGTTTGACGGTAACTGATGACATTCCGGCCGGCACCACATTCGTGGTCAACAGTGTGCTGATTAACGGGCTGCCGCTCCCCCAGGCCGATCCTTCATCCGGTATCGCAGCAGGATCTATTGCTCCGGGGGCAACCGTAGCGGTTGCTTTCTCCGTAGTCATCACCTCGCTGCCTTCACCGCAGCTGCTCGTCAACAAAGGAACCGTGGCTTACAGCTTCACTTTGCCGGACGGGCGGACACTCGGCGGTTCGGTTATTTCCAACACGGTTACGATCCCTGTCTCAAATCCTAATCTCGCGGTCCTCAAATCCACTGAAACAACAGCAACCACTCTGAATGACACAATCATTTATTCTGTAGCTTTGACCAATAACGGTATTTCTGCCGTCAACAACGTTGTATTTACAGATGCGCTGCCTGCTGGCACGGCATTTATTCCCGGTAGCGTGAAGGTGGATGGCATTACACGCCCAAGCGCCTCTCCGGCAACCGGAGTCGCCATAGGCAGCATTGCGACGGGCACTTCAGTAACGGTAGCTTTCAGCGTGACGGTAACCTCGCTTCCTGCAAACGGGCTGCTAAGCAATCAGTCCTCAGCCAGCTTCACCTCAGGCGCACTTTCAAGTGTTGCCTTCTCCAATACAGTAACAACACCGGTCTATCAGCCGGTTGTTAGTGCAGTCAAAAGCTCAAGCTCCGTAAATGCAACAGTCGGAGATACGATTACCTATACTGTGAATGTCAGCAATACCGGCAATTATGCAGCTACAGCAACTTTAACCGATACCATTCCGGCGGGGACTACCCTGATTCCAAACAGTGTGCAGATTAATAGTTTTCCCTCCCCTGGCGCCAATCCCGCTACCGGAATCGCACTTGGCTCCATCCCAGCCGGGGCAAGTCTGACTGTAGTTTTCTCAGTCGTGATCGTTACACTGCCGGTTAGTCAGCAGTTAAGCAACCAAGCTACGATTTCCTACTCGTATGTCCTTCCAGATAACCGTCCTTTTAATCAATCCGTTGTTTCCAATATCAATCAGATCCCCGTATCCTCGCCAAATGTCCAGGTGGTTAAAAGCTCAACGGCAACCGATGCCGTTATCGGGGATACCATCACTTACAGACTTACCGTTTCCAACAACGGCATAGAGGCCATTAATAACGTCGTACTCAGTGACCCTATTCCGGGAGGAGCCTCCTTTGTCGCAGGCAGCGTGGTTGTTGGCAGCACTCCGCTTCCCGCAGCCAATCCAGCTAACGGTATTGCTCTGGGTACAATTGCACCGGGCGATTCGTTGGTTGTCCAATTCAAGATTCTGGTTAATGCGCTGCCTGCTTCGACCACGCTGAGCAACCAGGCTTCTGTAAACTTCACCTCCGGCGCTTTCTCAGGGGTCTCTTACTCCAATACATTCATTACCCCGGTATATCAGCCGTTCATTAACATTGTGAAAAGCGCAAATACTGCCAACGCAACTGTCGGAGATACAGTCACTTACTTCCTGAATGTCACCAACACCGGTAATCTGGCGGCAAATGTCACGATTACAGATCCCATACCAGCAGGTGCTGTGTTTGTTCCGAACAGTATAATCGTGAACGGTTCAGCCCTGCCGGGAGCCGACCCGACAAGCGGAATCAATATTGGCGCGGTCGCTCCAGGAGCAACCGTAACTGTATCCATCAGTCTTCAGGTTACCGTAGCTTCTTTACCTCCAGCACAACAGCTTGTCAATCAGGCTTCTTCCAGCTTTACCTTCACTCCGCCGGACGGCCGTCTGCTCTCAGGCTCCTCGCTTTCGAACGTTCTGGTTATTCCGGTATCCTCTCCAGACGTAACGGCGGTCAAGAGCTCTTCTGCTATTGATGCGGTAGTCGGAGATGTCATAACGTATACCATTGTGGTTACCAATAGCGGAATTGAGTCCGTCAGCAATGTAGTGCTGGTTGACCCTATTCCGGCCGGCAGCCAGTTTGTCGCAGGAAGTGTGACAGTAGATACAGTTGCCCGTCCTGATGCGAACCCGGGCTCAGGCATTGTTATCGGTACGATCGCGGCTGGCGCTTTCTCAACAGTAACCTTCAAGGTAAAGGTAGTTGCGTCATGAGCACAGACCCATATCTCCAGCCTGTAGTCAGCAATCAATCCATTGTCCTGTTCAACTCGGCTGCGGGTACGGATGCAATATCTTATTCCAACACCGTCAATACTCCGGTTGTTGGCCCTGTTCTTTCCTTGTTAAAAAGCGCGGATAAATCAAGCGTCTCCCTGGGGGAGACGCTGATTTACACCCTCGTCACCAGAAATGACGGCAATGCGGCTGCACTGGCTACCCTCACAGATGTCCTTCCAGCCGGAGTAGCCTTTATTTCCAACAGCGTACTGAGAGACGGAGTGCCCCTGCCCGGGGCATCGCCGTCTTTCGGCATTCCGCTGGGAACTATATTTCCCCAGACCGAAGTTCGTATTGTCTTTCAGGTTATCGTCATCTCATTGCCTCCTTCTCTGGAGCTAAGCAACGAGGCCAGAGCAACTTATTCATTTGCCACTCCCGAAGGGAGGGAGGGGCAGGGCGAGATTTCCTCCAACAATGTACGGGTCTCCCTGATCCCATATCAGCTCTCTTTGCTGCTGTCGGCAAGCACGCTTACTACTTTTGTTGGCGATGCTGTAACCTATACGCTCCAGTTGAGGAATGAGGGAACCCGCCATCTCTACGGCATTCTCGCAGACATTCCAGTACCAGACGGAGCCGTCTTTATCCATGGCAGCGTCATCGCTGGCGGCATTTATTTGCCGGACGCAGATCCTGAGCAGGGAATACAGCTTGGAGCCTTGAAAGCAGGTGCGGCTGCCGACATTTCCTTCCGCGTGCGGATTGCATCGCTGCCTTCCACATTGGACCCGGCGCTGGCCACCCATGCACTTGTCACCTATGGAGCCGAAAGCTCTACGGAAACAAGTAAGAGCAATAGTGTCGTAATATCCGTTGTTCAATCAGGCATTTCCGTTAGTCTAAAGGTCGATCTGTACAGTGCAGCTCCAGGCGATAATCTTCGCTATGAGTTCACCATCCGAAACAGCGGGAATTTGGCCGTAACAGCAGTACTCACCGATGTCATTCCAGCAGGCACGCTATTTGTCTGGGACAGCGTTAATGTGAATGGAACCCCCCGGAAGGACATCCGTCCCGGAGAAGGGATTCAGCTCGGTGCTTTAACAGCCGGCTCTACGGCCATAGTGAATGTTCTGGTCGCCATCCCTGCCGCTATAGACATCGCCCAGACCCCAGCCATTCAAAATCAGGGAAACGTGCAATATACATTCACCCTTCCCGACGGACGGAATGTAAGAGAGACTGCGCGCTCCAATACTGCAACCACTCTACTGCTCTCCCCGGTCATTTCTGTTGAAATGACGGGCGAGCCTTCAATCATCGAGCACGGCGACATCGTCAGGTTCAGCATCGTTGTTGCCAACAGCGGAAATTATCCCGCCGACGTAACTATAATTCAGCTCC
The DNA here is from genome assembly GCF_054483875.1 of Paenibacillus sp. BAC0078. Classification (NCBI taxonomy): domain Bacteria; kingdom Bacillati; phylum Bacillota; class Bacilli; order Caryophanales; family Paenibacillaceae; genus Paenibacillus; species Paenibacillus sp. BAC0078. Next base: position 43,798 of record NZ_JBTLRW010000002.1, on the reverse strand, counting down.
TTCCGCAAAGATGCACCCTAGAGCCTGACATCATTACGATCAGCACGGTACCTGCACCTGACACTTCATATAGCGGTGCAATGCTCCTTGGGGAAATGCAGCCAGGCCAAACCGTTAAGCTCAGCTACTCCGTCAGGATCAATCCGGCCTTTATGGGCCTTGTCCTCCAGGGTTTCTCAACCGCGTTATATCTCTACACCATCGACGGGCGCAGATACTCCGGCGAGGTCCGTTCGAACAGCTATAAACTCATCATTGAGGAAATCAGTGAATAAGTCAGTTCACATATCCCCCATCCCCATGAATATACTTTAGTTACAACCTGCCGCTTCAGTTGCCGCTTGTGCCTGTACCGATTTATATTCCTTGGGAGGTGGTCATCCTGCCGCAATCATCAGATCATTATGCATTTGTCGTATCCAAAGAAGACTGGTCCCTTCACCGCAAAGGCCATCAGGATCAGGAGCGTCACCAGCAGAAAGTCAGAGACGCCATTAAGGATAATCTGCCCGACCTCGTAACCGAAGAGAACATTATTATGTCTGACGGCAAGCAAATCGTTAAGGTGCCGATCCGCAGTCTGGATGAGTACCGGATTATCTACAACTTCCGTAAGCAAAAGCATGTTGGCCAAGGGGACGGCGACAGCCAGGTCGGAGACGTGCTCGGCCGTGATTCCCAGTCTGCCCAGCCGGGCAAAGGCGACAAAGCCGGCGATCAGCCGGGCCAGGATACAATAGAAGCGGAGGTGGATCTGGAGGATCTGGAGGATATTTTGTTCGAGGATATGGAGCTGCCGCATCTGGTCCCCAGAACACAAGAAGAAATCGAGGTCAAGTCCATCGTCTTCAACGATATCCGCAAGAAAGGCATGATGTCCAACATCGACAAGAAGCGGACCCTGCTTGAGAACCTTCGGCGGAACGCCAGCAACGGCAATCCCGGCATCCACCACATTAGCCCGGACGATCTGCGCTACAAAACCTGGGATGATATCACCGTACCCCATTCCAATGCGGTCATTATTGCGATGATGGACACCTCAGGCTCTATGGGCACTTTTGAAAAATATTGCGCCCGCAGCTTCTTCTTCTGGATGACCCGCTTTCTGCGCCGCCAATACGAGAAGGTGGAGATTGTGTTCCTGGCTCACCATACGGAGGCGAAGGAGGTCAGCGAGCATGATTTCTTCACCCGCGGCGAGAGCGGGGGAACCATCTGCTCCTCCGCCTACCAGAAGGCGCTGGAGATTATCGACAGCCGTTACCCGCCATCCAAATACAACATTTATCCGTTCCATTTCTCCGATGGCGACAATCTTACCTCGGACAATGAGCGCTGTGTGAAGCTGATCGGCGAGCTGCTGAAGCGGAGCAATATGTTCGGCTACGGCGAAGTCAATCAATACAACCGCAGCAGCACCTTAATGTCCGCCTACCGCCACCTAAAGCAGGAGCAGTTCATGCATTATGTGATCAAGGATAAGAAGGAGGTCTATCAGGCGCTGAAGACCTTTTTTGGCAAAAAGCACACCGTTCAGTAAGAAAAGACCTCTACCCGGAAAGGTGGAGGTCTTTTGCTGTCAATATCCTTTTGAACAATATGACAGTTATTCGTCACTTAATAAAAGCTCACCATGCAGCACAGTATCCCCCTTGTTATCCAGATACCATTTGCCATCGGAGGCCTTGACAACCGATTTAAGATAATAAAATAGTTCTATCATTGAACCTTTATCATCCTTGTCACTGACAGTATAAACAAAATAGACTGTGGCCTTATTCGGTCCATATGAGACAACGGTCGCCTGCTTCTTGGCATACTCCAGCTCGTGTTTGAGAAAATTGTATTCCAGCAGCTGCTTGACCTGATCTTTGCTCAGATTCCGATTGGTATAATGTGCTTCAGGAGAGCGATCCACCGCCATCAGCGCCACTGCATCCTCATCGTTCATTGCTTGTATATATTTATCAAGCAATGTATAGATGGCTGCCTTGTCGGCATCCGGAACGGCCGCTCCCTTATTGGCAAGGGAGAGATAATCGGGAGACTCTGCTTCGATCTGGTAGACATCAATATTTTTATGAACGGCATCATAATTCATTCTGATATTGGAGGTAGCATTGAACAAATGATTCATAACCAGTACATTGGCTCCGGAACCCAGTATCATTGGAGCATCTTTACTGTAGGTAAATTCACGGCCGTTAAGAAAGGTCTTCCCCGAATTAAGATCAATCTTGTAGGAAGTATCCCCCGAATCTGCTGTGATCACCTTTTTGGCTGCATCGTAGTTGAACTTGAATCCTAAAGCCAGCACAACACTGCGGAACTCGATGTACACTCTGCCCCCTTGCACGATAGGAGCAGCCTTCGGATGGATTTCCTCACTCTGGACGAAGACACGGATCGGCTTCACGTTTGATGCCGCTGCGGAGGCTGCTGCAGGACCCAAAGACATAACTGTCAGAACGAAGGTCAGAAAGAACACTGCAATCTTATTCATATTTAATTTCTTCATCAAATACCTTATACCCCCATTATAATTAAAATCACCCTTTCTAATTTATCGGCTACTTCCATGTAATTCCTTTGAAGTCCTAATTAGCCTTCTCGCGGTCCTTGCCCTTGTCGGATTCACCGGCGTTCTTATTAGCCGCTTCGCGGTCCAGCATCATCTCGTCCACTGTCTTCACCTTCAGCCGCGCTGCCCCGGCATTACCAGCCTGTGTCGGCACAAGGTTACCGGAAGCAAGACGCGTCTTGGCTTCAGCAATCGCTGCGCCATATTGCGGTAGCCACTGCTCTCCGGCTACTAGCATCTCATCGACCATCTGCCAGATTTCCTTCGGATTGCAGACTGCGCCGACGAGCGGGTCCATCATAAAGGCCTGACGCAGCAGCTTGTCATCACCATGCACCGCAGCCTCAACAGCCAGACGCTGAACCGAGATGCTGACATTGCACACGGCGGCGGGGCCAAGCGGCAGCTCACCAACGAGCGGCATCGAGATGCCGTTATGATCGACATAACCCGGTGCTTCAATGACGGCATCATCCGGCAGGTTGGAGATAACCCCGTTGTTGACTACATTGAAATGCCCTCTGTACAGCCGGCCTGTCTCCAGACCTTCAATAATGTAGGAGCCATGCTCCTCTCCCCGGTTCTCAGATGTATATTCCAGCGCAGGGTCCTTCATCCAATTGGGAAAATCCGTCTCGAACCAGTTGCGGCCCTCCGTGCAGATCCGCAAGTAGCCGCCTGTTTCGCCATTGATCCAGCATCCCAGGTCAATCCAGTCCATAATCTCGCTGCTGCGCTTGCGGTACCACGGCACATACTCGCTGAGATGGCCGTTCGACTCAGTGCTGTAATAGCCGAAACGGCGCAGCATATCAATCCGCACCTTTTCTGTCCGGCTGAATTCCGGGTGCTTCTCGAAGGCTTCAAGCAGGCCGGCCGTCAGATCCTTGCCGTTATGCTTCGCGGAAATATACCAGGTCTGGTGATTGATCCCGGCACAAATAATATCCACCTTGGATTTCTCCAGCCCGTAGACCTCGGCAATCTGCTGATGCCCATGTTGTACCCCGTGGCATAAGCCAATCGTCCGCACTCCGCCGTACTTGTTGCAGGCCCAGGTCAGCATCGCCATCGGATTCGAGTAATTGAGCAGCAGGACATCCGGCGCAGCTACCTCGCGGATATCCCGGCAAATCTCCATCATCTCCGCAATCCCGCGCTGCCCGTACATGATGCCGCCAGCGCATAAGGTATCACCTACACACTGGTCCACACCATACTTCAGCGGAATGTCCACATCGGTCGCAAACGCCTCCAGCCCGCCCATACGAATAGTACAAAATACGTACTTGGCATCCTTAAGTGCTGCTCTGCGGTCCGTTGTCGGCTGAATCTCAATCTTCAGGCCATTCTCTTTGATATCACGCTGGCACAGCTCGGTGACCATCTGCAGGTTATGGGAATTAATATCCATGAACGAGACTTCGATTTCCTTGAATTCCGGTACAGTCAAGAGATCGCGCAGCAAACCCCTGGTAAATCCAATACTGCCCGCCCCGATAAAAGCTACTTTAAAAGACATTGTCCTCAGCCTCCCAATGAATGAATTGTTCCTGTCCATTGTAGCAAGGAGGCTGAAGTAAGCGTAGCCAATATCATGACCAATTCAGCGGCAAGCTGTCAACAATCCTCACCTTTCTTCAGGTTCCGGCTGATTATCTGTCCAAGAAAAGCGCTCCAGCGAATTCCGGTACTCCACCGGAGTGCAGCGGGCATACTTCTTGAACAGGAGGTGAAAATACTGCCGGCTGCTGATGCCGACATAATCGGCGATTTCCGCCACGGGAATCTCGCTTTGTCCAAGCAGCATCCGGGCCTTCTCCATCCGCAGCATATTCAAATAATCGGTCAGCGTCCGCCCGGTATGCGCCCGGAAGATCCGGTGCAGATAGCCGGGGTGGAGGTTCACCTCGGCAGCAACCTCCTTGACCTGAATGCCGCGGTCATAGTTCTGGTGCAGGAACTCAATCGCCCGCCGCACATAGAGCTGAGACGGCTGCTGGCTTGCCTGCAGTTGTTCGCGCCGCAGCCTGGAAAGGCGCAGCAGCAGCTCGGAGAACAGCAGCGGGATCATCATTCCGCCATGTCCGCCACCTTGTCCGTCTCCGTCTATGCCATGCCGGTCCAGCTCCAGCACCAGCGACTTCAGCACATGAAACACCTCTTCCGAGTCCGATAACACCAGACTGGAGAAGGGTTCCCGCAGCAGCGCTTCAAGGTCCGCTTCCTCGCTAGCGAGTCTGCCGATGGAGGGGGCCGCGCCCGTGTATGCCGTGAAGCCGAATTCGACATTCAGCATCCGGCAGGATGCCCCCTCCTCCACAATCAGCCGGTGCGGAACATTGGCATCAAGCATAATCAGTTCTCCCCGCTTCAGGCGGAAGCGCTCCTCCGCATCCGCACCCTGCCGTACATCGACCACACAGCTCCCTGAGATCAGGTACATAATCTCCGTTGAGTTGTGCTGATGGTAGGCCATCGTATATTGATTCCACTGCTTATAATAGTAAGCAAAAAAATGCGGACCATACTCTCCGTCCAGCAAAGCCTGCTGAAACAGGCTTCCGTTCATTTCCGGCAAGGAAGTCCCCTCCTCTCTGTCAGCAAGATATTCATGTTCATTTTGTATACGACAAGTGTATCCCTTGAACCTTTCCGGAACAAGCAGCGGCCATAGAAACGAAGAAGCAGCCACGCCAAAAAACCCCCGCCCTGTCGTAGATGCACGGCAGTACAGGGGCAAGTTTACCTATATTTCACCTATGTTTCCCCATGAAAAGAAACCATCGACTGCTTCAGCTCCTCGGCCAGCGCCTCCAGCTTGCCGGACAAGGCCACCAGTTCCTCGCTCACAATGAACTGCTGCGAGGACATCGAGGCCACTTCCTGCGTGGAAGCGCTCGTCTGCTGCACAACTGCCTGGACACTGGACATGGATTCCCCGAGAAGCTGCTGGCACTCCGTCAGCTCCGTAATGGAAGCCAGCGACTGCTTCAGATAGCCGATGAAATGCTCCATTTCCGCCCGGACGTTCTCAAATATAATAGAAGATTCCCGGACAGAGGAAATCTGTTCACGGAACAGCGGAGCTGTCTCGCCTACGGCCTGAACCGTTTTTTCGATATGGCTGCTGATCTCTTCCGTAATCCGCGATACCGAGGCAATGGACTCATTGGACTCATTCGCCAGCCCGCGGATTTCGTCGGCGATAACAATAAAACCTCTCCCGGCAGCCCCGGCTCTGACCGCTTCTATCGAAGCATTAAGGGCCAGAATATTCGTCTGCTTATTGACGGCGATCATCGGCGCGAGAATGCTGCGGATCAGTTGGGTGCTTTCTCTGAGCCTTACCGAATTCTCCTGGATCAAATCCATCATCTTCACCGTGGATTCGCTCTGGGCAACCAGTGTCTTCATCATTTCAGCCCCCTGGTCGCTGACGGCAATCACCTGTTCTGCCGAGGTGTTCATCACTGTATTGATCTCCGCCACTTCGCCAATCTGGAGGCTCATCATTTCTACGCTGCGGTTGCTGCTCTCGGCCTCTGCCGCCAGGCTGGCCGCTCCCCCGGCAATCTCGCCGGTTGCCGCCGCCACTTCTCTGGCATGGGCAGAAATCGTGCCGGACGCGCTTACCAATTGCGCCGAAGTGACCAGAACCTCTGACGCCGAGCGGCTGCTCTGGCCGGCCAGCCGGGAAATCTGCTCCATCATTTTGTTGAAGCTGTGGCCGAGCCGTCCAATCTCATCCTGCCCCTTGAAATTCGTACGCACTTGAAGGTTGCCCTGCTCGCCTTCTTCCATTAGCCGAACGAGCTTGCCGAGCGGACGGCCGATCAGACGCACCAGAATGTAGCCGATCAAGAGAGCAATCACAACCGCCGCCAGCACCACCAGCAATGTAATGTACAGCAGCCTGTCCGCAGATTTGGTGAAATCGCTGACCGGAGCATACCCCATCAGGGTCCATTTCGCCGTAGCAAGTGGCTGATAGACTACAAGCTGCGGCGTCCCCTGCTCGTTCCCGGCGGTAAAGGACAGCTTCCGCTCTGCTGCGGACTTTTCTTCTGCAGGCTTTATGTACGAAGCTTCTCCGAGATGGGCATTGTCTGGGCCATATACAATACTTCCCGCCGGATCGAGGATACGGATTTCACCGGATTGCCCGATATGCAGATTGGACAGGACATCTGTGAGCGCCTTGCCTCTGATCTCAATCAGCATATAATACTCCGCTTCGGGATGCTCGATATTCCGCAGCAGCCGGCCCATCGTCAGTGAGGATTGGTTATACACATCGAAGAAGCCTTTGGCCCGCACCGGAAACCAGACGGGCTTTCCCTTGGCTGCATCAATCTGCTTCACTCTCGCGAGGATTCCCTCATCGCTGCGGACGGCGCTGATGCCTGTCGATTTGTATGACTCGGCATCCACCAGGCTACGCGAGACCAGCCGGATGCCGAGCAGGCGCTCATCGGAGCCCTTGACCGAGTCGAGTTTGCGCCGAATCCGGTCTTCAGCTTCCACCTTTGCTACTGTCCCGGTTCCTGGACCGTTTACCGTTTCCATGTCCGCTTTTAATGCAGAATCTACAGCGAACTGCCTTGAGAGTGCTTCATATTCTGCAAAGAGGAAATCCAGCTTGTCCGCCGCCTGTACAATCGACTGGGAAGACGCCGCCGCAACCTTATCTGTGATAATTCCTTTGGCGACAGAATACGAGGTCAGGCCCAGGACGGAGGACAGCAGTACGGTGGTACAGAATAAAATGACGAACAATTTGACGCCTACCGATCTAAAGCTTATATGTAGCGGCCGTTTCATTGCACTCTCTCCTCACCTAAGCTGAAACGGCTTAGCCGTCCTTTAAAGAGACGATACCGTTTCAGCCAGAAATAGAAAGGTACAGCCCTTAGTAGACCACATAAAGGCTGTACCCTGTTTTTCATTGATGCAGGAACGGAATTATCCTTTGCTGGCGCCCGCGGTTAAGCCATCAACGAGCAGCCGCTGCAGGAAGCCAAACAGAATCATAATCGGCACAGAAATCAGTACGGCCCCCGCTGAGAACAGCGTGAAATTGGAGTTCTGCATCGTATTGACCATATCCCACATCCCTACAGCGACCGTCCAATTCTCCTTCGTCCGCAGAATCAGCTTGGCAAAGATGAAATCCACCCAAGGGCCGACAAATTGGGTCAGTGCCATATAGGTGATCATCGGACGGGAGAGCGGAAGAATAATCCGGGCAAAAATCCCGAAATTGCTTGCCCCGTCAATACGCGCCGCTTCATCCAGTGAACGCGGAATTGTATCGAGAAACCCTTTAGCAATCAGCGTACCGCCGAGCGGCGCTCCTGCCGCATAGACGATAATCAGCGCCAGATGCGTATCCAGCAGGTGGAACTCTTTTAGCAGCAGATAGATTGCGATCATGCTCATAAACCCCGGGAACATCCCGAGAATGAGCAGGGTCGACATCGTTGTTTTCCGGCTTTTGAAGCGGAATCTGGATAAGGCATAGCTGGTCAGCAGCGTCAGCACTACCCCGATCAGCATGGAGAACACTGCAATCTTGAGCGTATTTCCATACCATGTTCCGAACATATAGATTGGCGAAGTAAACAGCTCTTTGTAGTGGGCGAGAGTGAAATGCTCAGGGATGAGCGTTTTGCTGTACAAGGATTTACCCGGCCGGAAGGATGCCAAAAATATCCAGAGTGCCGGATAGATCGCAGCAATCGCCAGAGCAACCAGAACGATATAACTGAGACTTAAGCGAATAAAGTTCGCAAACTTGCGTCCGATCATCATTGAATCATGTCCTCCTCTTGGAATGATTTGGTCCGGCGGTAATTGTACAGGGAGAACCCGGCTACAATGATGAAGAGAATGATACCTATCGCGGAAGCCATATTATTTTTGTTCTGATCCAGCGTCAGCTTGTATAGCCACGTTACCAGCAAGTCCGTTGAGCCGGCGTACTGATAATTCCCGTTGACCGGATTACCTCCCGTCAGCAGGTAGATCGCATTAAAGTTGTTGATATTGCCGGCAAATTGCATAATCAGCGTAGGCGCAGTGGAGAAAAGTATCATCGGCAGCGTAATAATCCGGAACTTCTGATAATTGGTAGCCCCATCCACTTCGGCCGCCTCGTACATATCACGCGGGATTGTAGTCAGCACACCCATAATCAGCAGCATGGAGACAGGAATCCCTACCCACATATTAACGACAATAACCGTTACCTTGGCCCAGAACGGATCGGTCAGCCACGGCAGACCGCCCAGTCCGAAGTAGCCCAGATACTGGTTGATCGGACCAAACTGGCCGTTGAACAGATTGCGCATCATCAGCAGGGAAATCATCTGCGGAATGGCATACGGCACAATCAGAATCAGTCTCCACAGACCCTTGAAGCGGATGCCTTTCTGGTTGATCAGTAGAGCAACGAGCATCCCGCCAAAGTAAGTCGTTACGGTCGACAGAACCGCCCAGATAATCGTCCAGGTCAGTACCCCGTAGAAGGTATGGCTCCAGGATTTCAGGACAAGCAGGTTGCGGAAGGTTTCAAAACCGACCCAATCTACCAGCTTCGCCGGCGGTATATGATCCGGTGCGGCGTAGTTTGTAAAAGCCAGCATGATCATAAAAATAATCGGCATGATAGTAAAGAACAGAATGCCCAGCCCCGGCAGAAGCAAAAAGCTCTGGGCAAATTTGTAATCCAAAACGTAGCGCACAGATTGTTTGAATGTATTCGATGGACGACCGGATTCGCGTTCTTCTCCGGTCTTATAAGCATCCCTAATATTCATATACCAGGCAATCAGGAATAACACGAAGAACAGCAGGGTAATCAAGCTTTCAATCAAAATAACGATGGAATGGTCCCCGGGAACCATTTTGGCGATTCCCTTTACCTTTTCCAAATGGCTTGGAGTGTCCCCGAGTGTAGTAACGCCCCAAAAAGCCCTTCCCAAATTAGCAATGAAATAGACCAAAGCCATTGCCTCTACGGCAATAAAAATAAGTCCCTTGATGAATTGGCGGTTATATATTTGTCCCAATCCCATGAAAATAGTCGACAGTATTGCGGCTCTATTGCGGTGTCGCTGCATTTCCCTTCCGTTCTCCTCTCCGCGTGGAATTCAGGCAACCGCCCGCCGCTAGAGGCGGCGGGCGAGTTGACTCCACTGTGTGCTAGTGGTTTGCTGTTTGAAGATGGCTGTTATTTAGCAGTTGCACCGTTATTGAGGTCTTTGATCTGCTGTACAGCTTTGTCCATAGCCGCTTTAGGATCAGCATTGTTATCCCAAATTTCCGGAAGCGCCGCATTTACAGGGCTCCATACGTTGCCCATTTCAGGAATGGACGGCATTGGCTGGGAGTTCTTGGCCTGCTCTGCAAAAGCGGAGATATACGGATCGCCTGTAATCTGCGGGTCCTTCAGCGCTTCATTGTTGGTAGGAATCGAGCCGATCAATTTATTGAGCAGAAGCTGCGCTTCTTTGGTCGAAGCAAAGTGAGCATACAGTTTAGCTGCATTCGGATATTGCGAGTAGGCATTTACACCGAAAATTTTGATACCTGAGAAAGTGATAGCGGTTTTGCCGTCGATCGTAGGAACCGGAGCAACACCCAGTTTGTCGCCGAGCGCTTCTTTATAGGCTGCAAGCTCCCAAGGACCGGTCATATCCATAGCAACATCGCCGGAGCTGAACAAGCTGCGTTTAATGTCGGCGCTGATATCTCCACTCTTGATTGGCAGTGCTTCCTTCAATTTGACGTAAGTTTTCAGACCTTCAATGGCACCTTCGTTGTTCAGGCCAATGTCGTCTTTGTCAGTGCCGTCTTTGCCGAACAGGTAACCGCCCGTAGTGGCAATGAAGGGATAACCAAAGTACATGTTGCCGACTTCCCACATAATTCCGTATTTGTTCTTGGCTTTGTCCGTGAACGTTTTGCTGAAGGCAAGAACGTCATCGAAGGTTTTTGGAGCTTCTTTAACCAAGGATTTGTTGTAATAGAGCGCATAGGTTTCTGCCGCTCTTGGGTAGCCATACAGTTCGCCGCCGAAGGAGGATCCCACAATGGAAGCTGCTGTGTTGTCAGCTTTGGTCTGTTCAGCGAAGATATCATTTGGCAGCAGCAAGCTCGCACTTACAGCTTTACCGAGATTGTCATGCGGAATCAGGACTACGTCCGCTGCCAGGCCGGAAGGACCATCCTGAGTCAGCTTGCCCACCTGATCCGGCGGTGCAACCTCTTCGATTTTCACTGGAACATTATATTTGGCTGTGAATTGCTTCGCGATTTCTTCAGCAAAAGGTCTTTCCTCTTTACTCTCCCATACGAGCAGGGAAGCGCCATCTTCCGGTTTGATTTCAGCGGCTGCTGTAGCATTACCCGCTGGTGCGTTTGTTGCTGCCGAGTTATCTGTGGCTGCCGCATTATCCTTTGGCGCGTTTGTTGCCGCAGTATTTCCTCCGTTGTTGTTGCCGGAGCTGCACGCCGTAATGGATGCTACCATGGAGAACGCTGCGGTGAGAACCATGAGCTTTTTTAAATTCATTGCATAAACCCCTCCTAATTATTGTATCTCGCTTTGTTGCTGCGGCTGTTCCAGCAGTTGCGCAAACGATTTCAGCAGAGTCAAAAAAAATGTATGTTTTTCTGAATGACCCTTCCTGTATACGCTTCAACAAGTTCTGGAAAGCGCTTCATTACTAAATTCATAATACAACAGTAAAACGGATTGTAAAAACGTTTGCACATAGTGTATTCGCTAAAAATCCGTTATTTTTCCGAATTATTAACCCAATATCTCCCTATTTCGCAGGAAAACTCTTACTTTCTTTGATTTACAGCGATTTATCTCCATATTTCCATTTATTAGTATTTTTTATTTCATAAAAGATTGATTTTCATAACATTTCACTGTTTTCTTTCAAGAGAAAACCGGTTTTCCGTCATACGACATTTTGTGCAATTGTTTGAACTAAAGTATTGAACGCCAAATTATTCCGTGCTATAATCCAAAACATTATAAGCGGCCTGCCTGCTTCATTAACAAACAACTAAAAGGCAATGTTACTTCAAAAAAAGGTACAACCTCGGACAAGCTACCCGGCGGCGGTTGTGCCTATTTGTTATGGACACAGAACGAGCCTGCTGTTCCAGCTCAGGGATTCGCCCTGCAAGGCCTCCGAAGCCAGTTTTGCTTGATGTTGTTCAGGTTGCTTATGCTCACACAAAACTAAGTGAATGCTTCCGAAGCGAGTTTTGCTCGATGTAATACCAGGAAGCGTCGCTAACAAAACTTTTAGGAGGAATCATCTATGTTACTGGAAGCTGTCTACCACCGCCCGCGTTTGAACTGGTCTTATGCCTATGATCACGATACGATTCATCTGCGCCTGCGCGCCAAAAAAGGGGATTTGACCGAGGTCTTCGCCTGGGCCGGCGATAAATATGCCTGGGATGCCACGAAAGAGCTGATCCCGATGACGCTGTTCACCTCTGACGCGATGTTCGATTATTGGGAATGCTCGTCGGTGCCTCTGTATCGGCGGCTGAAATATGGTTTTCTGCTGCAAAAAGGGCATGAACGGATCTGGATGACCGAAAGTGATTTCCAGACAGAGCGCCCGGCGAATCCGAACCGGCTGTTTGAATTTCCGTACATAAACCGCGGGGACGTATTTACTCCTCCAGCCTGGGTGAAGGACGCTGTTTTTTATCAAATTTTCCCTGAACGGTTCGCAAATGGCGATGCTAGTCTGAATCCGGCAAATGTACAGCCTTGGGGCGAAACGCCTACACCGGTGAACTTCTTCGGCGGCGACCTGCAAGGGGTCATGGACCACCTGGATCATTTAAGCGAGCTTGGCATTACCGGCATCTATTTCACGCCGATCTTCACCGCCACAACCAACCACAAATATGATACGGAAGACTACATGACGGTTGATCCGCATTTTGGTGACGTACAGACGCTGAAAAAGCTGGTCGCCGCCTGCCACGAACGCGGCATCCGCGTGCTGCTGGACGCTGTATTCAACCATTCGGGCCGCACCTTTGCCCCGTTTGTGGATGTACTGGAGAAGGGCGAAGCTTCTGAGTACAAGGACTGGTTCCATATCCGCGAGTTTCCGCTGCAGGTGGTGGACAGCATCCCAACCTACGATGCTTTTGCCTTCGAGCCGCTGATGCCGAAGCTGAATACTGAGAATCCGAAGGTGAAGGAGTATTTGCTTAAGGTGGCCGAGTATTGGATCACCGAGGTGGGCATTGACGGCTGGCGGCTGGATGTGGCGAACGAGGTGGACCATGAATTCTGGCGCGATTTCCGCAAAGTTGTAAAACGTGCGAATCCCGAGGCCTATATCCTGGGTGAAATCTGGCATGAATCGGCCCCTTGGCTGGAAGGCGATAAATTCGACGCGGTGATGAACTACCCATTCACCGATGCTGTGCTCGATTTCTTCGTCTACGGCGTGCTTGATGCCGAAGGCTTCGCCAACGCGATCGGCAAGCAGTTGTCACGTTATCCGCTGCAGGCCAGCGAGGTTGCCTTCAACCTGCTAGACAGCCATGACACTCCTCGGCTGTTAACCGTAGCCGAAGGGGACAAGAACAAGATGAAGCTCGCTGCCTTGTTCCAGTTCACCTTCATGGGCACGCCTTGTATTTATTACGGGGATGAGATCGGCATGGACGGCGAAGGCGATCCGGGCTGCCGCAAATGCATGGAGTGGAATCCCGAGAAGCAGGACCGCGAACTGTTCAGCTACTACCGCAAGCTGATCGAGATCCGCGGCAATCATCCTGCGCTCCGCACCGGCGCCTTCACCTTCCTGGAAGCAGGACCGCAGGGCAGCAAGCTGGCCTATGAGCGCCGACTGGGCGATGACATTATTGTGGTGCTGGTCAACACAGAAGAAACCGCCCAGACCTTCCGCATCGACGTGGAGGACCGCAATTGGGAGAACCTGTTCACCGGCGATCCGCTGCGCGCCGAGCGCGGCAAGCTGTCGCTCAAGCTGCCTGCTTACGGATATGCGGTGCTTAAAGCGCTGGTGTAGGGATAGGAGAACTAAGGGTACGGCAGCTCATGTGGCGACAGTACCGGCATTAATCCAAGTATCCGGCATGTGAGGGATCCTTCGTGGAATAAGTACCACTAATCGAACTCATCTGGCTCATGGAGGGCCCTTAGTAGGAAAAAGGACAACTAATTCAAAATATCCGGCTTTTGGAGGGCGCTTAGTGGGAAAAAGTATCACTAATTCGGCCGAAATCGGCCGGATATGGTGAAACGGCTTAAATTTGGTGTACGAATTCCACTAAAAGTCCGTTGCGGCTAGATTTTCAGCCAATTAGTTTTACTTTTTCCACTTAGCGTCAGCTCCCTGTCAACCATACTGTGTTCTACGGGCATCGAGCACAGCAATCGCTTCTGCAAGCACTTATATTTCGTCATACAGCACAAACGGCACTCTTCGCGAAGAAGAGTGCCGTTTGTGTTATTCGATAGCTAATGCGTACTGCCGAGAAGCCAGCAAGTTCGCTGAGCCATGCCTATTTGCCGAGCAGCTTGTAAATCACCTGGGCGCTTTCGGCCCGGGTCATCCATGCTTTAGGGGCAAATTGGTTGTCCGTTCTGCCCTGCAGCAGTCCCAGCTCCGCTGCGGCACTCACATAAGAAGCCGCCCAACTACTGATGTTGGAGGCATCCCCGAACCGCACGCTGCCATTCGCCAGGTCAAGCTTCTTGCCCTGTTTGACCTCCAGCGCACGGATGACCATGACAGCCATTTCCTCGCGGCTGATCACAGCATCCGGGGCGAACAGGTCCTTGCTGCGTCCGGCAGCAATGCCCTGGCTGACCGCTGCCGCCACATAGGAAGAGTACCATGCGTCCGGCTTGACATCAGTAAATGCGGCCTGCCCTTCCGCCTTCAACCCGAGTGCGCGCACAAGCAACGCGGTAAATTCCGCACGGGTGACGTTGTTCTTCGGCTTGAACTCGGAAACGGTAACCCCGGTCACGATCTGCTTCGCACTGAGCGATTTGATCGCCGGAGCCGCCCAATAGGCTGCGGGAACATCCTTAAAGGATTTGTTGACCTCAAGCGCTGCATACTTGCTAAAATGCGCAACTTGAGCTGTAAGTACATCTCCTTGCAGGCTACCTCCCACATACTCCAATTTGCCGTTATCGCCCAGGTAGTAGACGCCAAGCACTGCCTTGTCCGGACTTCCCTTCAGCTTGAAGGCAAGTGTGACCGGCTCTGCAAACGAGGTTATCGGAATAACACTGCCGTCCTTGCGGACAATGCTGAGTGAAAGCTCATACACATTAGAGGCAGCCGCCACCGCCGTATTGTCCTTGTTCAATCCTTCAAGCAGAAGACTTGCCGCACTGCCTTGAAGCGGAATCATGCGCAGCTCAATATGAGCACCGTCCGCATCCCCTCCGGTCACTGTCCCTTGCACCTTGCTAAGCGCCTTGGCAGGCAGGGTTACAGAAAGCTCCGCCGTTTTAAGCAGCAAATCATTGGTTCCCAGCAATTGCGCAGCCTGAAGCGGGAGCAGTACCGCCTGTTTGCCTGCTGCAATTTCCACTTCCACCTTACCATCCTTAGCGTTCTTCAGACTGTCCGCACTCACAAGCTGTGCACCCTCAGCAGGAGTCGCCGTTGGCGCAGCAGCCGAAGTTGAAACAGGCGCAGGCGTTGGTGTAGCTGTAGGCGTTGGCGTTGGTTTCACCGTAGGTGTAGGCGTTGGCGTAGGTGTCACCTTAGGCACAGCCGCCAAAATAACCGTTCCTCCGGCATCCCTGCCCGGCAGTTCAACCGTAATCTTTTGATCTTGCGATACCGTATAGATTTTGCCGCTGTACTCATCGGCAACCACTGTCTGTGCAGCAAAAGGAACCGGAATGCTGGCAGATACAGCCGCCGTCTTCGTGTTAATGACTGTAACAATGCTCTCGTTTCCGTATTGCTTCGCAAAAGCCAGATAGCCCAGCTCATCGGAACCGGCCAGCTTTGTGCGCACACCTTTGGAATACAGCTTGGAGTACTTGGCACGGATGTTCAGCAGCTTCTGGTAGTGATCGTGAAGTCCCTGCTCCGCCGTAAGCTGATCCCACGGCATATCTCCGCGGTTCTCGCTGAACTCTCCTTTTGACATATCTCCGGCATTCGCTCCAGACCGACCCAGCTCTTCCCCGTAGTAAATAACCGGCTGGCCTTTGGCCGTGATCTGCAGGGCGGCTGCGATCTTCAGCTTACCCTTGTCTCCGTCCACATAATTGGACAGGAAGCCGTTCTCATCATGGCTGCTCAGGAACTGGGCCATCATTTTGGTATTGTCCATTTGCGTTTCCCGGTCCTGCAGGTATGCATCCACATCGCCGATTTTTCCATTTGCAAAATCCCTGGCAGCATTCTTGAAGCCGAAATCCAGCAGACTGTCCATCTGGCCGGACTGCAGATTGCCGCCGTCATTATCCAGTGTACCGCCGTAAAATTCACCGACCAGCTTGAACTTTGGATCTATGGCGGTCAGCGCATTTTTGAAGGCTTTCCAGGTTGTATCCTCCACATGCTTAACCGTATCCACACGGAAATAATCAATCGTATCGCCGCGTTTCGTCCGCGCATTATCCAGCCAAGCAGTCTGCCAATTAATCAGCTTCTCACGAACCGCCGGGTCCTCGGTCTTAAAGTCCGGCAATCCGGCTAACTCGCCTTTGACCGGATCAGTGTCCGCCGATGTGCCGTCCGTGCGCAGCATGCCGTCAAAGCGAGCCTTATCCTCAGCCGTAACGCCTGCATAATTGTCTCCTGCCTTCAGGCCATAACCGGCGTGATTGAGCACAACATCCACCATAATCTTGATGCCCTTGTCATGGGCCTTCTCAATCAGCTCCTTGAAGGTTGCCATATCGCCAAGATGCTCGTCAAGCTGTGTGAAATCCTTGGCCCAATAGCCATGATAAGCATACTGCTTGCCGCCGAAATCAATGCCCTTGTTGAAATCAATATTGTCCACAATCGGCGTAATCCAAAGTGTATTGATACCCAGCTTCTGCAAATAATCCAGATTGTCGATCATTCCCCGGAAGTCTCCGCCGTGGTAGGCTTCCAGATGTGTTTTATCAACATCGGCGTTATTCGAAGCATCCCCATCCTTGAACCGGTCAGTAAGCGCAAAGTAGATTCGGGCCTCATCCCAGTCAAAATCAAGCTTATCATCCGTGTACGTTCTAGCTTTCACTTCAACTGCGGCAGTATCTTTATGCGTATTCCCATATTGATCAAGCAGGGTAATCGGGATATTCTTGATTCCCGCCTGGGCGCTGTCCTTGACAGCAATCGTCTGTTTCATCAGCGTGGTATCAAGCTTCACTGCGCCTGGTCCGCCAAGGGCAGTCAGATCCATATAGCCGTCCACATAAGACACATCTTCCGAAGAAGAAGCCTTCACTGTAATCACTGCATTTTCATTCGAGGTGACGGCTTTCGGCTGAACCGCTGCCTCGATGGTTACTTGCGGAATGTGATAGACGGCTGCCGATTCGCCATTCACCGTGTTTTTCGGGTCCGTCAGCTCTTCGGTTACGCCATCCTTAGTAATCAGGAAAGTGTACTTGTACGTGCCTTCCTGCACATTTTTCAGTTGATAGCTGAACCACTCCTTGGCTGCATCATATTCCATTGGATAGGCCGTGCCGTTTACTTTTACCTTCGCTTCACTGATTGCAGCCATATTATCACTGCGGAACAGGGCATCATCCCGATACCGGAAGGTAATAGTTCCGTCTTTCATCACAGGGCCGTTAATGGCCGGCTTGATGTCAAGCTCCTTCACCATACTGGTTACAATCACTTTGGTAAAAGCTTCGCCAGCACTCAGCGGAATGTTCCGGTCGTCCGGATAATCCTGCTTCCCGGTATTCCAGTCCGTTCCCTTGCGCAGCACAAAACCAACACTTGTGGCATTCGGCGCCACCTCAATCAGCACGCTTGCCTTGCCATCCTTGAAGGTAGTGAAGTCGATCTGATCGTTCTTAACTCCCGTATTCCACACCCAGAGGTTCCAATCCTTATAGTCTTTATCTTCACGGACATAGGTGAGCTGAACATAACGCTTGTTGTCTACGGCATCCTTGGTGACTTCAACAGTGATTTTGCTCGAGAGTCCGCCGTAGGAAACGGTAATTGTGGCCGTTCCAGCCTTGATTCCTTTGATCAGACCCTTGCTAGTCACTGTAGCGATTTCCGGCTTATCCGAGACATAGGCTGCCGTATTCGTCACCGTTCTGGAGCTGCCGTCATCATATTTGGCCGTTACAGCCGCTTGACGGGTGCTGCCAATTTGCAGCTTATAGCCTGAACTATCTGCTGACAGGGAAGTCAGGGCAGCAGCGGCGGCATCCTTGCGAATGACCACAGCGGTCAAAGGTTCAAGGGTAATGGAACCCGCGGTTAATGTGAAGCCGCTCCGGCTCGCCGCAGGAATCGCCTGATTCCCGGCTTCATCGTTGTCCACAAGCACCTGCCCTCCGGTCAAATCCTCGGAAAGAGTCAGAGTTCTTGCAGTATTGTCCCCGTTCACAAAGACATAATAAAGCCCGGTTCCATCGGTTGCTTTATTCTTGTAGCCGATCACCAGATCGGTTGCCTTGATCTCCGGTGCGGTGATCAGGCTGACATTCGAGTCCACCAGACTTTTGTCGCCAAGCCGGAAGGCATCGGTCGATTGTCTCAGCTTAATGAGTCCCGAGGTGTAGGCTCTGGTTGTATTTTGCACAGGATATTTGTCTTTGTCCGTTGCTTTCGCCCAGTCGAACATGTTGACCGCATCCGAAGAATCGTAGGAATCGTGTATAAAATAACCAAACGATTTCCCGTTCTCATCCTTCATTTCTGTATACTTCTGTTCAGGAACCCCCGCTGCCTTCCACTGCTTCGTGCGCCCATACTCCTGGCCTGCCTGCAGGAAAGCTGTCCCTTGAGACGTCAGCTCCAGCAGATTGCCGAGCCTGATCCGCTTCTGAATTTCCAGCTCATTCTCTGCAATATTCGGGTCCTTCTTGATGGACTGCGCAATGACATCATGCAGCGTCAGATTGTCGTGGGCTTCGATGTATGGCACAACATCACCTGGATCATCCGCCGGAATGTTGGAGGGCTGCCCCTTGATATTGTTCAGGATCGTAGCGATGGAACGCGCACCGCCCGTAATGAATCTCGGCTCGCCTTCCGAGCCATAGCCGGACTTCAGCTCATTGCGGAATTCATCGGAGAATACGCCGACGCTGTCTGTCTTATCCATCCATGCCTGATCTGCGCCTTTGCCGGCCAGTGCCGGATCGGAGGCGTCCCCGCCGAAGGTTTTCCAGCCTTCTCCGATGAACAGCGCCTTCGGGTTGATGGCTTCTGCGGCATCATAGGCCGCTTGAACAGCGTCTGCTGTCGCGTCGCCCATCATGTCCCAGCGCATGCCGTCGATTTTATATTCGTTGAACCAGTATTTGACCGAATCCACCATCAGCTTCTCGGCCATCTTATGGCTGGTCGCCAGATTGTTGCCGAACCCGCCAATGAAATTGCCGTTCGCATCCTGAAAGGCGTAATAATTCGGCACGATATCATTCAGGAAATCCTTTTTGGCCATATGGGTGTACACGACATCGAGAATGACCCCCATTCCCGCTTGATGCACGGCATCAATAAGGCCCTTCAGCTCCTTGATCCGTTCTTCGGGATCGGCAGGCTTCTGCGAATAGGCGCCATCCGGCGAGAAATAGCTCTGCGGATCATAACCCCAGTTGTATTCATTGTTCTGGGTCGAATAGGCCGATTCCCTGTTGCCCATCTTCGTTTCGTCCCCATAATACCAGGCCATGACCGGCATGAGCTGAATATGGGTCACACCCAGGGATTTAATATAATCCAGCTTCTTCTCAAAAGCCGCATACGAGCCCCAGCGTTCGCCGCCCAGCTCGCTTTCAATCGAAACATCGGAGGTGAAATCCCGCACGTGGACTTCATAAATGACGGCATCCTCACGCTTCTCGTAGCCAGGAATATCCCCTGCCCGGAAATCCAGCGGATTCGTCCCGCTCAAGTCAACAATAGCCGCTTTGCCGACCGTATCGCCATCCGGCCCCGCCGCACCCGTGGTGTCCACAGTGAACACAGCTATTGATTTGGCATAAGGATCAAGCACCGGCTTGCTTACTCCGTTATTGGTCACCTCGTATTGGTAGTAGTAGCCGCGCACATCCCCGGCTCCGCCCGGAGCGTCCAGGTCAGACGGCTTCAGCTCTGCCGACCAGACCCCTTTAGCGCCTTGGGTTAAGCTGACCTGGCCTACCTGCTTGGCTGCATCTGTCTTGCTGTACACATTTGCAACCACACTGCTGGCCATTGGAGCCCACAGCTTCAGAGTCGCGGACTTGGCCGCCGAATGATAGGTGGCTCCCAGATCATCACCCGTGTAATTGTACATTTCGTCAAGCATTCTCCAGCCTGCGGAAGCGGATACACTTTTCCCCGAATAGGTTACATTCAGCGGAGCTTTATCCAGCTCGAAGGCCGCCGTATCCACTTCTACCGCAGATTTGCTTTTAATGGTCACGGCAGTAACGGCAATTGGAGCACCTTCCTTGTCCTGTACAGTAATCGCTGACTTTAATCCTGCTGCGTCCAGACCGTCCGTCAATGTGAAGGTAAGCAGGATTTTGCTGGTGGACAGCACTTCCGCCGCTGCCAGACTGACCGGCTGCTCGCCAAAAGGAGACACATATACTTGATTATCCCCCTGCTTGATCCAGAGCTGATTATAGCGGTCCAGCAGGCTGAATGTTTTGTCTCCTCCATCTTTGTCGCCGCTCGCACGATTCACAACGACAAAGCCCAATTTCTTGGCGTTCGCTTTGAGCGGAATGTCTACATAAGCACCATAGGAGTCGGTATGTTCAGCTTGAAAAGGAACTGCATCTCCCGGCCAGGTTACCGGCAGTGAAGCCACCTCATCCCATAGCCACAAGCCGTACTGGCTATGATTGCTGTCCGTTCTCATGTAATGAACACGCACAGTATCCGCAGGAAGCACTACGGGTTCATAAGGCGTTACGGTATCCGAACCCTGCTTGATCCATATTTCATTTGTCTGCGGTGTATTGATCGTAAAAAGCTTGTCGCCCCCGTCCTTGTCCTGCGTGCTGCGGTTGACAACGAGGAACGAGATTTTCTTGGCGCCGGCCTTCAGCGGAACATCAACATAAGCGCCATAAGTATCAGTTTGCCCTTCAGGAAACGGGGCTGCGCCGGTCGGCCAGCTCCCGGAAGGTGAGGCCACATCGTCCCACAGCCACAAGCCCTGATCGGCGTAGTCACCCGCAGTCCGGTTATAGTGAATCCGCATATGGTCCTGCGGTACGGGAACAACCTTTCCCGGATCGGACGGAGCTGTAAAAGCTGCGCTGACCCCGTGATCCTTTGCACTATACTTAAAAGTCACTTTCAGATCAGCAGGAAGCTTCAGGGTCAAGTCCTTATCGGGATAGAGCATATCCGTGTCTGAAGAATCTCCGGGAACAAATACCCGATAGGTATATTCACCTTTGGGAAGCTGGGCCGTCCGCTCATAGATTCCATCCAAATCAGGATCTGACAAAGTGGTCCCTGCATCAGCCGGAGAAGAATCCTTGGCATCTCCCAGCTCCGTTTGCAGCGTTCCGGTCAGCCTCGGCAGCTTTCCCTCCGCAATCGGTGTGTAATACGTAGAATCCGCGATTTTTTTGGTGATGTCGTTATAGTAAAAGGTGACATTAGTTTCGGCTGTGAGCGTTAGCTGGATATTGCCGTCTTTATCAGTTCCGCCCGGATTGGTATAGCTGCCGTATCCGTAGCTCTCATCCCAGGTGCCGTTAAGAGCAACCTTGTATTCATAGACTCCTGCAGGCAATTTGCCTGTAAACTGGTACAATCCATTGTCCACATAGGTCATTTGCGTCACAGTGGCAGCAGGATTCCAGTCCCCTGTCGGCTCAGCTTCCGTCGATAGCTCCGATTGAAGATTGCCTGCCAGCACAGCCTTGGTTGCCGCTGCATTCACATGGACCGGACCAAAAGAAAAAGAGGATAACACCAGAATAACGATCATGCTGACGGCGAATATTTTTTTGCCCCATAATGCCAATCTCATTTGCTTCAATCCCTCCAAAACATAGATTTTTCCTTGCAGCTGCATCAGGCAGCAGATGATCAAGGAATCGCCTTCTCCGGCTATTTGCGGCTTCTCAGGCCTGTTAAGATCAGCCCCCTCCTGTCAATAAAATGAATGAAGCCATGTGCAACACTCCCATTCAATGCGCAAACGTTTGCAAAAATAATCAACAGGCACAATTCAGCAATCCATCTATTTGGAGTGCAAAAGACACCTGTTCAAAACCATATACTGTAAGCGCTTTATATTATGTTCACCATACTAATGCTGGACTTCCGCTGTTGTCAACTAGCAATTTACGATCCATAACCTTTTCAATTACAAAACATATGAAGCAGAATTTCATGTAGTGTTGCACAAATGAGGCGCAGATAATTGCACACTTTTGCACATTTTCAATACTTTCTGCGTTGATTTTGAAATTCAGTTTATTGGGGTTAGCATGATGAATAGCTACTCCGAACCCCCGCTTCCGCTCCATCTTGCCGCAAGCTGGCCTTCCGAAAGACTTTCACTATTTACAATTATGAACACTTCGATTAATATTACTGTGTAAAGCAAACGGTTCCATTAGGAGGTTTCTATGACAGTTACCATCAAGGACGTGGCTAAGAAAGCGGGAGTTTCTCCCTCCACAGTATCCCGGGTGTTGTCAGGCCATCCAAGAATTAGCCTAGAAACTTCCCGTAAGGTCAAAGTGATTATGGAGGAAATGGGCTACACTCCGAATATGATGGCCAAGAGTCTGGTTTCGAAGACTACGAACAGCATTTGCATCATTCTTCCGAAGCCGGCTGAAGAGCTGTTCTCCAATTTGTTTTTTATGGAATTGATCCGTGGGATTGTCACACAATCCAGCCGTTCCGGCTATGATGTGCTGCTCAGCTCCGGAGCAAACGAAAAGGAAGAGCTTGAAGCCGTGTCCCGCCTGCTCAAGGGCCGCCGTGTTGACGGCGTTATTCTGCTGTATTCACGCAAAGACGATGCGGTAATTGATTTTCTGGAATCGGGTGGCTACCCTTTTGTTCTGATCGGGCGAAGCGACCGCTATGAGAATATTTTATCCGTGGATAATGATAATATCATGGCTGCATTCGATGCTACGAACCACTTGATTTCTATGGGTCATGAACGTATTGGCTTTGTCAGCGGGCCGCCGAACCTCATCGTTTCGCGCGACCGGCTTGAAGGCTACCGCAGGGCGATGCATGACAGCGGACTCGAGATGCGGGAAGAATGGATCGTCGAAGGCGAATTTTTGCAGGACAGCGGATACCGGGCGATGTCATTCTTCATGAATCTCCCGAACCGCCCTACAGCACTGGTCGCAGTAGATGATATGGTCTCTTTCGGCGTACTGCGTGGACTGAATGAACTGAAATACAAGGTTCCTGATGATCTGGCGATTGTCAGCTTTAACAACATTCCGCTCTCGGAATTGTCCAGCCCGCCGATCAGCAGTATCGACATCGGAATTTATCATCTTGGCTATACGGCCTCCCAGGTGCTGATCCAGAGCATTCAGAAGCCGGATAACCATGACGGATATACGAACCGGTTCGTGATTCCCCACCGTTTAATCGTAAGAGAGTCTTCCATGTTTTCTCCAGCGAAGAAATGATCACAGAGGATCACAGAGCAAAATAAATGAAGCTATCAACGCTTCATTTATTTTTTCGAACTTTGTACAAACGTTTGCGCTACATATAAAACTTTTTAGGAGGTTTCAACATGTCAGAAATTAAAGCCTGCCTGTTCGACTTGGACGGTGTGCTCGTCGACACCGCCAAATATCATTTTATCGCCTGGAGAGAGCTGGCTGAGCAGCTCGGCTTTGTCTTCACCGAGCAGGACAATGAACGCCTCAAGGGCGTCAGCCGTGCCGCTTCGCTGAATATTCTGCTGGAAATCGGCGGACTTGTACTGGATGAAGAGAAAAAAGCGCAGCTCGCCGAGCAGAAGAACAACCGCTACGTCGAATACATCTCCAAGATGGACAGCTCGGAGATTCTGCCGGGTGCGCTGGCATTCCTTAAGGAATGCCGCAACCAGGGTATTAAGGTTGCTCTCGGCTCCGCCAGCAAAAACGCAATGACCATCCTGAACAACACCGGCCTGACTCCCTATTTCGATGCCATCATTGACGGTACACACACCAGCGCCGCGAAGCCCGATCCTGAGGTCTTCCTGCTTGGAGCCAAGGCCCTCTCAGTTGCTCCCGCGCACTGCGTCGTCTTCGAGGATGCAGAAGCAGGCATCACAGCCGCTATCCGCGCCGGCATGAGCAGCGTCGGCATCGGTTCGCCAGAGACGCTGGCCCAGGCGAATCTCGTCGTCCCTTCCCTTGAGCAGATCAGCGTTGCAGCCCTGCGGGAATCATTTGCAGCAGTTTGACGAACATTAACAGTTATAGGTAATGTGAGTCCCTTCTGCCCTACTCTTTATAAAATGAATTAAAAAACGTTATTAGAGTTTTGGTGACGAAGCCACGGAGCGGAAGTTTGGAACTGGAGGAGCGTTATGATCCGCCTTTATAATCAGATTTCTTCCGCTGCAATCGGCCTCAAATAGAGAAATCTGATTATAACAGCGGCCGGAAGTCCAAACATTCTGCGCAGTGGCGCCGCTGTCACCGGAATTCTAATACAACTGTTTTGATTCATTATATATCCTCATCCCCCATTTAAAAGGAGCCGGTAACCATGAAACAATATTTAAAAATCGACGAATGGTCCATTATTGAAGAATCCTTTGATCCTCAGACTCAGGAAATTTCCGAAAGCGTCTTTAGCATCGGAAACGGGTATATGGGCGGCCGTGCCAACTTTGAAGAAAAGTACAGCGGCCCAAGCCTGCAAGGCAGCTACATGGCCGGTGTCTACTACCCGGACAAAACACGGGTCGGCTGGTGGAAAAACGGTTATCCCGAGTATTTTGCCAAAGTGCTGAACAGCACCAACTGGATCGGCATCAACATTGACATCGACGGCGTTCCGCTCGACTTGGCGGCTTGCACCGTTAGCGAATTCCGCAGAGTGCTGAACATGAAGGGCGGCACGCTCTTCCGCAGCTTCACAGCCACAACCGTAGAAGGCAAAGAGGTCAAGGTTGAGAGCATCCGTATGGTCAGCATGGCCCGCCGCGAGATCGGTGCAATCCGCTATTCGATTATCCCGGTTAACTTTGCCGGAGAAATAACCGTTACCCCATACCTCGACGGCGACATCAAAAACAAAGACTCCAACTATGACGAGAAATTCTGGAACGAAGTTGAGAAACAAGCGAATCCGGACGGCGGACATCTTACACTGAAGACGAAAAAGCTGGATTTTCACGTAACCTCGGCCTACCTCTTCGACATTCTGGTTAACGGTGAAAAATTCGCAGGCGAAGCCGAAGCCATCCAGCAGGAGAAATATGTAGGCAGCAAGGCTAAGCTCACAGTACAGGCCGGTGATCAGGTCGTTATTTATAAATATGCCGCGAATGTCACCTCCCGCAATTATGGTCTGGGGCAATTGGTCGATGCCGCACATACCCTGCTGCACAGCGCACGCGAAGCCGGATTTGTGGAGCTTTTGACAGAACAGGCCGAGGCTTGGAAGGATAAGTGGAAGGAAAGCGACATTATCATTGAAGGCGATGTGTCCGCACAGCAGGCAATCCGTTTCAATATTTTCCAGTTGAATCAGACTTATACGGGTGAAGACGACCGGCTGAACATTGGACCGAAGGGTTTTACCGGGGAAAAATACGGCGGCAGCACCTACTGGGATACTGAAGCGTATTGCGTGCCGTTCTACTTGAGTACCGCTGACTCCACGATTGCCCGCAATCTGCTGATCTACCGCTACAAGCATCTGGAAAAAGCCAAGGAAAACGCCCGCAAGCTCGGCTTCTCGAAAGGCGCTCTCTATCCAATGGTCACGATGAACGGCGAGGAGTGCCACAATGAGTGGGAGATTACTTTTGAAGAGATCCACCGTAACGGCGCAATCGCTTATGCGATCTACAACTATGTGAACTACACCGGAGACAAAGCCTATCTCGGCCAATACGGCCTTGAGGTGCTGGTGGAAATCTCCCGCTTCTGGGAGGAGCGCGTCCACTATGTGCCCCACAAGGATAAATATGTCATGCTGGGCGTAACCGGTCCGAACGAATACGAGAACAACGTCAACAATAACTGGTATACGAACCGGATTGCCACCTGGACGATGGAATATACGCTGGAAGCTTTGGCATATCTGCAGGAGAATGAGTCCGCCCGTTATGCGGAGCTTGTTGACAAGCTTGGACTGCTGAAGAACGAAACGGCGCAGTGGAATGAGATTATCGCCAAAATGTACTATCCGGCCGATGAAGAACGCGGCATCTTCCTGCAGCAGGACGGCTTCCTCGACAAAGAGCTCATTCAGGTCAAGGATCTGCAGCCGGAGAACCTGCCGCTTAATCAAAAATGGTCCTGGGACCGCATCCTGCGTTCCTGCTTCATCAAACAGGCCGATGTGCTGCAGGGATTATATTTCCTCGGCGACCGCTATGATCTGGATACCAAAAAACGCAACTTCGACTTCTACGAGCCGATTACCGTACATGAGTCCTCGCTCTCCCCTTGTATTCATGCGATTCTTGCCTGCGAGCTGGGCTACAAGGACAAGGCTTATGAAATGTACCTGCGTACTTCGAGACTCGATCTCGACAATTACAACAACGATACGGAAGACGGCTGCCATACCACAAGCATGGCCGGAACCTGGATGTCGATTGTGCACGGCTTCGGCGGGCTCCGCGTGCTGGAAGACCGGCTGATCCTGAAGCCTTCCAACCCGGGACACTGGACCTCTTATTCGTTCAAGATCATGTTCCGCGGCTCCCGGCTGCAGGTCAACGTTACCGATGCACAGGTTACCGTTGTCAACGAAACCGATATCCCGGCGTCCATCACGATTCATGGCAAGGAGTATACTGTGAACGGGCTGAGCAGCATCACTGCTGCAGGCTCTTCCGTTGCAGTGTAATTGCTGCCGTTTCCCCGAAGTTCCGCTTCGGGGATATTTTTTATAAGTTTCACTGGAAAATTGAATCAGCAAGAAAGGCGGAGGGGAAATTTGGAAGTGTAGGAGCGTTAGCGTCCGCCTTTGTTCTCGGATTTCATCCGCAATATTGAACATTTAATATAGAAATCCGAGAACAACAGCGGCCGGAACTCCAAACTTTCCCTGGAGCCGACCTAGTTGCTGATTCTATTTTCTAACCCACCTTATAATAAAATCCCATTCAAAGGAGCTAGTTTCATATGAACAGAACCTTTTGGAAAGAAGCCGTAGTCTATCAAATCTATCCGCGCAGCTTTCAGGACAGCAACGGAGACGGAATCGGGGATCTGCAGGGGATCATCTCGCGCCTCGACTATTTGCAGAAGCTGGGGGTCGATGTGGTCTGGCTGTCACCGGTCTACAAATCGCCGAACGACGATAACGGGTATGATATCAGCGATTATGAGAATATTATGGATGAATTCGGCACCTTGAAAGACTGGGAGGAACTGCTGGAAGGACTGCATGCACGCGGGATCAAGCTGATGATGGACCTTGTTATCAACCATTCCTCGGATGAGCATGCCTGGTTCGCAGAGTCCCGTTCCTCCAAGGATAATCCGTACCGCGATTACTATATCTGGCGTCCCGGCGGTCCGAACGGTGAAGCCCCCAACAACTGGAGCTCTATCTTCAGCGGACCGGCCTGGGAGCTGGATGAGAGCACCGGGGAATACTACCTGCATCTGTTCTCCCGCAAGCAGCCGGATCTCAACTGGGAGAACCCGAAGCTGCGCGAGGCGCTCTACAAGATGATTGCCTTTTGGCTGGATAAAGGGGTGGACGGACTGCGGATGGACGTAATCAACATGATCTCCAAGGTCGAAGGGTTGCCTTCCGCACACAGAGAGGGGCTTGCTCCCGGGGAACTGGCCAGCGGCGGTGAGTATTTTATGAACGGCCCGCGCGTCCATGAATACCTGCAGGAGATGAACCGCAAGGTGCTCTCCAAATATGATATTATGACGGTCGGCGAAACTCCGGGGGCTAGTGTAGAGGATGCCATTCTGTACACGGATGAGGATCGGCATGAGCTGCAGATGGTTTTCCAATTCGAGCATATGGATATCGACGCAGGTCCCGGCGGCAAATGGGATGTCGCCCCTTGGAATCTGACCAAGCTGCGTGATATCTTGCATAAATGGCAGGTTGGCCTGGCAGACCGCGGCTGGAACAGCCTGTACCTGAACAACCATGATCAGCCCCGGATGGTCTCGCGGTTCGGCAATGACCAGGAATACCGCGTGATTTCCGCCAAAATGCTCGCCACCCTGCTGCATACGCTCAAAGGCACGCCGTACATTTACCAAGGCGAAGAAATCGGCATGATCAACGTGCAATTTCCTGCGCTGGAAGACTATCAGGATATCGAAATTCACAATATGTACCGGGAAAAGGTAACCGAAGGCGGTGCGGATCATCAGAGCGTTCTGCAGGCTATCCATACCAAAGGCCGGGACAATGCCCGCACGCCGATGCAGTGGGATGCCTCTCCGAATGCCGGCTTCACGGGCGGAACCCCGTGGCTGAAGCTTAATCCGAGCTATGAGACTATCAATGTGGAGCAGGCGCTGGCCGACCCGGATTCAGTCTTTTATTACTATCAGAAGCTGATCCGCCTGCGCAAAGAACATCTCATTATGGTGTACGGAGAATACAAGCTGCTCCTGCCGGAGCATGAGAACATTTACGCTTATACCCGGACTCTGGAGAATGAGCAGTGGCTGGTGCTGCTTAATTTCAGCGAAGTGCCGCAAACGGTGGAGCTGCTGGAAGAACTGAACGCCGTGACCGAAACCATCATCGGGAATTATCCGGAACAGCCGGCGGCGATGGACCGGGGAACGCTGCGCCCTTATGAAGCAAGAGTCTGCCGTCTCGGGGGCTGACTCTCTTTTCCTCTTGAGCTATACTATAGGAGTGTTAAGAGCATGCACCGAAACCTGTCTTCAATGAGCACAGAATAACAGGACTGCTCCTCACTGGCATGATAGTATGGATTCAAAGGGAGATGGCAAATTTGGAATGGCTGATCCGCATGAAAAATGCGCTGGATTATATGGAAAGCAAGATGACGGAACCGCTGCACATCGAGGATGTTGCCAAGGTGGCTCATGTCTCTCCTTACCATTTCCAGCGTATGTTCGGCATGCTGACCGGAGTTACGGTAGCTGACTATATCCGTAAGCGCAGATTGACCTTGGCGGCCCAAGAGCTGGCCATTTCGAAAATCAGGGTGCTGGATGTGGCGCTGAAATACGGATATGACTCCCCCGAGGCATTCGCCAAAGCATTCCGCAAGGCGCATGGGCTTACCCCCTCCGCCGCGCGTGAGCCCGGGGTGCAGCTCAAAGCGTTCCCCCGCCTTTCCTTCCATCTATCATTGAAGGGAGATCAGGAAATGGAATACAAGATCGTGGAGAAAGAAGCTTTTACCGTAATCGGCAAATCAATGGAGGTTACTACCCGGGACGGGGAGAATTTCCGCAGAATCCCTAAGTTTTGGATCGAATGCAATGACGATGGAACTTCGGATAAGCTGGTAGAGATTGGCGGCGATAAGGATTTGCTCGGCATTTGTATGAGCATGAACATGGAGAAGGAGCTGCTATCCTACTGGATCGGTGTAGAAGGCACGCTCGAGACGGACCCGCAGGGCTATGAGACGGCAGTCGTTCCGGCAGCAAGCTGGGCTGTATTCACCTCCGTTGGCCCGATGCCGCATGCGATTCAAAAGGTCTGGCAGCGGATTTTCCAGGAATGGTTCCCGTCAACAGGCTATGAGCATGCCGGCGGTCCCGAGTTCGAGTTGTATCCTCCTGGTGACCCGGGTGCGGATGATTATGTCTGCGAAGTGTGGATTCCGGTAGTGAAGAAGTAACCTTAGCGAACAATAGATGTGTCCACAAGATCAACTGCAGGCGCGGTTGGTCTTGTTTTATATTATTTTTGTTTTGAGAATCCGTGCAGGCTTGGTATAATTACAGATTATAGGACTTATATAACGGAATATTGTCATCCGAGAATCGGTGAAGGAGAAACCCATGTCTATCGTAAAAATCTTTTCAGACAGCACTTCCGATTTGCCGCAAGGCTGGAAGGAAACATATGATATCGGCATCGTGCCGCTTTATGTCGTGTTCGAAGACGCTACGTACAAGGATGGCGTGGACATTACGCCAGAGGAAGTGTACCGCCAGGTAGCCGCAAAGGGTGCTCTGCCGAAGACGGCAGCACCATCGCCAGCGGATTTCATCACTGCTTTTGAGCCGGTGATCAGCAGCGGAGGAGATATCGTCTATATCAGCCTCTCCTCTGGCCTTTCCTCTACATATCAGAATGCCCTGCTGGCTGCGGGTGAGTTCCCTGAAGGACGCGTGCAGGTCGTTGACTCCAAAACGTTGTGCTGCGGAATTGCCCTGCTGGTGATGAAGGCTGTCCGTGCGGCAGAGAAAGGCCAAAGTGCCAAGGAAATTGCCGCCATGCTTGAGCAGTGCCGTGACCGGGTGGAGACGGAATTTGTTGTGGACACGCTCGACTACCTGTACATGGGCGGACGCTGCTCCGGTATGACGAACTTTATCGGCAGCCTGCTCAAGATCCGGCCTGTATTGCGGTTGGTTGACGGTGCGATTGTGCCGGTCAGCAAAGTTCGCGGCAAGAAGGAGAAGGCTGTCGAGCAAATGCTGCAGCATGCCCTGGCCAATGCCGACCATATGGACAAGGAGCTGCTCATTGTCGTCCATACCCTCGCGGAAGAGGATGCCAAGTTTCTGGAGAAGGCACTGCGCGAGCAAACCGCTGTCGAGGAGATTGCCATCGCTCATGCCGGCTGCGTCATCGGAAGCCACTGCGGTCCCGCTACAGTAGGCCTCATGTATATTCACTAGCAGATTGCGAATCCGTACTCCCAGCACTGCGGGGGGATGGGTTCGTTTTTTAATGCACATCCCAATGTTCGTTCAATCCGTAACTATAGAACCGATACGATCCATGTAATCCAATAAGCCGCTGGCACTAGTAGTATCTGAGCAAGAATAGTTCCAAATAGCCGCGAAATCATTAATAACCCGAAAACCTTATTAAGTGCAGCAACCTCTTTTTCTCCCCTAAGGACTTTATCAGTAATTAAGCCCACTTGTGGATCAATAAGTATAGTAAGTAAAATAGTCGCCAATCCATTGATCAAACCAGAAGATTGTGATGCGGAAATCGAGTATTCTTGTGTTAATGTAGAAGCAAGTAGAGCGGCTAACACACCGATTGTATAAATTGCGGTCACCAGACAATTAAGAAGCACTAGCCTTTTGGGTATGCCCCCGATCCTCAATTGCGACAGCATTGACAACTTAGGCGAACGCAAATGATATCGTGTATTATTTATCTTTTGAAGGGAAACCGAAGAACGGATCATTTGGGGCAACGACCCTGCCACCTCCAAATGGGATATGATCCTGGAAGCAAGCAACACAGCGGATGGAAACAGTAATAATGCTGTAAATGTCCCTACTGTAGCGGAGCCGATTATAATCCTAAACTGATCAATTAAATTATAATCTCCATTATGTTTTGCGAAGTCTAGGATTTTACCCGTAAGTGGGCCCTGAACCATGTTAGCTGTTCTTGAAATGAGCAGTATAATCCCCGATAAGGACATGGCAACCGCTAATTTTCCTAAACGTACACCTGCCAAGCGAAGTGAATATGTAAGCGTCTCGGAAAGGTGAATGATAAAAGTAAATAAAGATACAAGTAATACTTGCACTAACATTTGAACACCTCATAACATTCATGATGATAGATTAGTAATATAATAAAGGTAAAAAAATCCCAAAAAAAGAGAAGCTATTCTGTTTTTATTTCCTGTTTTCGGCAGCAGAACAAAACGGCTACGCCGACCTTCATGGACAACGTAGCCGCTTTAGATTTCAGTTAGCGTTGCCTGGAGGACCCTTTATGAGTCCTTCGGTAATTCCAAGTGGAAAAAGGATCACTAATTTGCTCAAGTACCCTATTCTCCGCAGGTAAAGTGGAAAAAGGTTAACTAATTCAGCTCATTTTGTTCTTGCGAAGGAATATGACCCAATTAAGTTTCCTTTTTCCACCTAAAACTCACAATGGTTGATTTTGGGGAGAAATAAGTTCCCTTTTTCCAACTATATCACTTGAACTTAAAAAAGTAGCTAGCTCAGAACTCGCATTCTATTGCATTCTCTACAGCAGATGACCCATAAATCCTTCGAAAAATTCAATCTACTGCACTCTGTACATTAGAATCCCTTGGAAAAGCTGTTTTTAACTCTATATCCGAAAATCTACTGCACGAAATACAGCAGAAGGCGATTCGACGCAAAATAATAAGTATTCTATTGCAAGAAGTGCAGTCATGCAAAAAATCCACTATGGTTATCCTACGTACAATCTATATAGCACTGCTTACCTGCTTCTTCGCCAGCGCTAGTTGGAAAAAGTCGATCGAATCCGACTGATTTCCACTCATTTGTGTGAATTCGCTAAATTCACATCTACTTACCCCAACTTTATGCACATCTTATCTACAAGAAAGAGAAATCATAATTTCCTAAACAACAAAAAAACAGCAAGTCTCCGGCATAGGAATCTTGCTGCTGTCTACAGTTCAATTCGAAGTAATCTCCGCCCCGGTCTCTTCCTCTTGCTCCTCCTCTTCCTTGAGAAAAGGCAGCATGAAGCGGAAGGTGGAGCCCCGGCCCTCTTCGCTTTCCACAAAAATCGTTCCGCCCATCAGCTCAACAAGCTGCTTGCAGATCGCAAGGCCCAGCCCCGTGCCGCCGTATTTGCGGTTAATGAGCGGATGGAGCTGGGAGAAGGATTGGAACAGCAGATTCAGCTTGCTGTCAGCGATTCCCACGCCTGTATCACGAACCGAAAATTCCAGCAAATATTCCGGGGATGCCGGAAGCAGGATGTTCTTCACCGACAGGGTGACACTGCCCCGCTCCGTGAACTTCAGCGCATTGCCGACAAGATTGACAATGATCTGCCGCAAGCGGCTGGGATCGGTGGTTACAATTGCCGGGACGCTGGTATCCGCCCACCACCGCAAGGCCAGCTTCTTCTCTTCCGCCTTGGGGGTGAATAAATCAATGATGTTCTCCAGCATCTCCCGCAGATCAAACTTCTCCGATTCCAGTTGCATTTTGCCGGCTTCCATTTTGCTGAAATCCAGAATGTCATTCAGGATCTTGAGCAGGTTGTAGCTGCTGCTGCGCAGAATTTCGGCATAGGTCCGCTGCTCCTCCTCAAGCTCGGTCTCCAGCAGCAGATCCGCCATCCCGATCATTCCGTTCATAGGTGTGCGGATCTCATGGCTCATCATTGCCAGGAAGTCTGCCTTGGCCTGAGCCGCCTGCTCGGCTGTTTCCTTGGCCTGAAGAATCTCCCTTTCATTCGTAACATCACTGAAGGAGACCACCACGCCGCAGATGATTCCTTTATCCAGAAGAGGGGCAATCCGGTAGCTGACAAAAAAGCTGGTGCCATCCTTCCGCCAGAAAATCTCCTCTCGTTTAATGCGGGTAACGCCGTCTTTCAGGGTTAGCCATATCGGGCATTCAAACTTCATATACCTTGATCCGTCTGCACGGACATACTGAATCTGATCAATGAGATTTATGCCTGCCAGCTCAGAAGGCGTGTAACCGAGCATGTCCGCCCCCTCGCGGTTGATAAAGATCGTCCGGCCCTCCGTATCCAGTCCGAAAATCCCGGTTGAGACAGAATTCAGAATCAGGCTGAGATTTCTGTCTTCCGCCATTTCCAGCACAAGCTCCGCTTTCTGCAGCTCCTGCGCTTCAGCTTTGTCCCGTTCCCGCTCCCATCCTGCTGCATCGGCATCCATACATTCCATAATTGTCTCTTCGCTATCTTCAAGTGTCAGCAGTCTGACAAACCAATCCTGAAGCGGAACTGGCAGTAAGCGGCCCGCATCATACCGGATGATAGCATATACACCGGCAATTCCTTCTGCAGCTTTTACCGGCACATACGTAATAGCAGCAGGGCTGCTGTCTTCGCCCACTTCCGGCTGCAGTTCAAATCCGGAGGTTATGCCCCCGAGTGCAGCAGCAAAATGCTCCTCTCCAGGCATACACAGCCGGATTCTAGCCGAGGGGTCCTTCGTAAGCTTCTTCGTGATGTCAGTATCAGGCGCAGACCCAAAAGCACGGTTGCTGTCCACGTAGCGCCCCTGCCGATCCAGAACTATAATCAGGTCGGGATGATGATCAAATAACACTTTGTAAGCACTTTCCTCAGAAAGCACCCGGCCCAGAATGGAAGCCCATTCTTTTTGCATAGCCCACCTCCTGTACTGCATCAGCCCTGCACTCTATCCAAAGCCTCAAGCATAATCTATATCATATGTATCTTAAGTCTGTGAATCTCATGAACTATTAATTATTATAGCAAAAAAAATGCGGCTGGTCGCCAAAAAACATTGGTATAATGCGGTTTTGAACGAAAAAAAGCTCCTGCGGAATAAGGCAAGCATGCTGTCTGCATTCTTGCCTGATCCTCACAGAAGGCCCGGGTTAGCAAAGCGGAGATTTACATTACAGGTTATGCGATATCTTCAGTCTCAATATTGCGAATCGCCAGATAGACAATGCTTACGCCAAGTAGACTCAGAAAGATGGAAACTCCAAGCAAATTGCCTAACTGGAAATTACCGGAGCCGGAGCAGACAAGGCTTGTAACCAGCACTGAGGCTACAATCGTAGCAGACACGGATTTTTTGCGCATCCCGAAATACAAAGGAATCAAGGCGATTCCAGCCGCATAGATTGCATCCGTACCTATCCGAACCAACTGAGATGGAATCATCGACAGCTGTAATTGTCCCGGGACGAAATGGACAAAGGAATTAATACTTGCCAGAACAGCGGCAATTACAATATCCGACAGGAGAACGCTGATTATGGTGAACAAGACCACAATGAGAATTTTGGCAGTCATCAGCTTCTTGCGCGGGATGGGATACATGAAGAGAACAGTAATCGTGTTGTTCTTGTACTCGTCAATGATCAGCTTACCTAGCAGAACAGAGGCGAAAATTATAAATGAGGCTTTGACACTAACATATAGCAGTTCGAGTATCTTTGGAAAGGTGTTGAATTCACCCCCGTTCTCAGACCGGTCAATGAATATAACCAGGGTCACTATGGCAAGGATGCAAAGGATAACAATAGCCACAGCTTTGTGCATGCCTAGCAGCTTATTTTTACGGATTTCCAGTTGAATCAGCTTGAGCAATATCTTCACCCCCCCTTATGCAATATCCTTATGCTCAATGTTGTGAATCGCCAGATAGGCCATGCCTATGCCAAGCAGACTGAGGAAGATGGAGACCCCAAACAGGTTGCCCAGCCGGAAATCGCCGAAGCCGGAATTGACCAGACTTGTGACCAGCACTGCGGAAACAATCGTAGCAGGCACGGATTTTTTACGCATCCCGAAGTACAAAGGAATCAAGGCAATTCCAGCCGTGTAGATCGCATCCGTACCTATCCGAATCAACTGGGAAGGGAGCATTGACATCTGTAATTGTCCAGGGACAACATGGACGAAGGAATTAATAATTACCAGAATAGCATTAAGTACGATATCCGACAGGAGAACACTGATTAATGTGAACACGAACACGATGAGAATTTTGGCGATCATCAGCTTCTTGCGCGGGATGGGATACATAAAGAGAACGGTGATCGTGTTGTTCTTGTACTCGTCAATAACCAGCTTGCCTAACAGAACAGAGGCGAAGATAATAAATGCGGCTTTGGTAAAAACATATACCCCATCAAACATTTCAAGATAGGTGTCGAACTCTCCCCCGCCATCACTACGGTCAATGAAAGTAACCAGGATCATAAAGGCAAGAATGGCAAGGTTAACAATGGTCCAGCTTTTGAGCATGCCTGCCAGCTTGGTTTTACGGATTTCCAGTTGAATCAGCTTAAGCAATGCCTTCACCCCCATTATGCAATATCTTTATGCTCTATGTTGCGGATCGACAGGTAGGCAATGCCTGCGCCAAGCAGTCCCAGAGAGATCGAGACTCCTACCAGATCGCCCAGCCTGAAATTGCCATTGCCGAAGCCGGAGGAAATCAGAGTGACAAGCAGCACTGCAGTGACGATGGTCGCCGGTACGGATTTTTTGCGCATCCCGATGTATAAAGGAATCAATCCAACCCCTGCCGCATAAACCGCTTCAGCGCCGATCCGGACCATCTCTGAAAGAATCGCAGTAAGGTCCAGCTGTCCCGGGATCGCATGGGTGAACGAATTAATACCGATCAGGACAGCGTTAAGCACAATATCCGAGACCAAAATACTGATAAAAGTGAACACGTACACGATGATGATTTTGGCAGCCATGAGCTTTTTGCGGGCGATAGGATACATGAAGAGTAAAGTAATGGTATTGTTCTTATACTCTTCAATCACCAGCTTGCCCAGCA
The DNA here is from genome assembly GCF_054483875.1 of Paenibacillus sp. BAC0078. NCBI lineage: Bacteria > Bacillati > Bacillota > Bacilli > Caryophanales > Paenibacillaceae > Paenibacillus > Paenibacillus sp. BAC0078. Next base: position 7,362 of record NZ_JBTLRW010000002.1, on the reverse strand, counting down.
TTACCGAAGCAAACACCAGGAAGGTCCCTTTGACAAAGACATAGACGGCTTCGAACATCTCTGCATAAGACTTGAATTCACCACCTCCATCACCCGTGTCAACGTAAGTCATCAGCAGCAATAAGGCAAGAATCACTACATTGGCAACCACCAGGCCTTTGAGCATGCCTGCCAGCTTATTTTTACGGATTTCCAGTTGAATCAGCTTAAGCAATGCCTTCACCCCCCATCAGTTCCATAAAATGATCTTCCAGCGAGTGATTCTTCTTGCTTAGACTTTCCAGTTCCACATCCGCTTCCGCCAGCGCTTTGTTCAATTCCAGCTGCTGAATCCCATCGTAAATCCGGATCGTGCGGGGGTCCAGCACTTTGAAGTTGGATAAGCCCAGCTTATGCTCCAGGATATAGACAACCTTATTGCACTCGCTGCTAATCAGCTCGATATATTGCGTGTTCTGGCTGCGGATCGTATCCATCGTCACTTCCTCAACGAGCATACCTTCGCGGATGACGCCAATCGTGTCGGCGATCTGCTCGACCTCGCCCAGAATGTGGCTGGATATCAGCAGCGTCATTCCGTATTCCCGGCTCAGCATGCGGAACACCTCGCGCAGCTCCTTAATCCCAAGCGGGTCCAGCCCGTTGATCGGCTCATCCAGAATGAGCAGCTCCGGCTTCGTCATCACCGCCCGGGCAATGCCCAGCCGCTGCTTCATCCCCAGGGAGAACTGCTTGACTGCTTTTTTGTCCACTCCTGTCAGCTTCACCAGCTCCAGCGCTTCTTCCATCGCCTTGGTATCATAGTAGCCCATATACTCTCCGTGCAGCTTCAGATTCTCTCTGGCTGTCAGCTTGTCATAGAACACCGGGTATTCAATAATGCAGCCCATGCGTTTCAGCATTTCGTAGGACTGATCCGTCATTTTCTCGCCGAAAAATTCAATCTCGCCCGCTGTCGGCTTTACCAGATTGGTGATCATTTTCATTACCGTCGTTTTGCCCGCGCCGTTCGGTCCCAGGAACCCGTAAATTTCACCCTGCCTGATATTCATATTCACGTTCTTCACAGCTTCTTTACCCTGATATACTTTCGTTAAATCCCGCGTCCGCAGTATAGTGGTCATTTCCGTTATCCCCTTTGGCTTCTTCGTTTGTCTTCTTGGTACTTATTGTACACAGCGGAATTTTCTTTTTTATTACCTGAATCTTACGAAAATCTTAAGCTGTGAAGTTTAGAAGGTCAGCCTGCGAAAAGACAGCGTAAATGCCGTTTTGACATACGGCTTGCTGGTCAGGGTGATGCTGCCGTTCATCTGCTCGGTCAGTCTTTTGGTGATGGTCAGACCCAGGCCGCTGCCCTGATAGTCCCGGTTGCGCGAATCCTCCAGGGTATAGAGCCGCTCAAAAACCTTGTCCTGATGGCCTTCGGTAATCCCCTTGCCCCGGTCCCACACCTCTATGCACACTTGTCCCCCATTGCTGTACAGCTTAAGTCCAAGCACCTTGCCGGCATCCCCGTACTTGATCGCGTTGGACAGCAGATTGGACAGCACCCGGTCCAGCGCCTCCTCATTGCCCATGATGTACATCGCCTCACCCGGGATCTCAATCTCCACCTCGCTGCCCTTGGCGCTAAGAATATCGTAAAAGGACAAAATGTTCCTCCGGCAGACCTCACCCAGCTCCACCCGTGAGAGCGTGATTTCCTTATCCCCCGACTCCAGCTTGGCCAGATCAAAGAAGCGGTTCATCAGCCCGATCACTTCTCCCGCCTTTCCGTGAATCGTCCACAGAATGCGTTCCCGCTCCTCCTCCGTTATTGACTCATCATGGAGAATCGTTTCAATATAGCCGAGCACCACCGTCAGGGGGGTCTTGAGATCATGGGAGATATTCGCCAGCATGCTCCGCATCGACTTTTCCAGCCGGGCCAGCTCCACCGCTCCCTTGTGGTTAAAATCCAGCAGCCGGTTCAGATCGGTAAGCAGCTGCTGCAGATGGGGATCGCTATTGAATAGTAGCAGCCTTTCATGCGAGCCCCGGTCCATAATGCTCTCCAGCTTGTTATGAACATAATTGAGCGAGCGCGAGTGCTCCCGCAAACGTATGTATTGCCACAGAATCACAAGCAGGAGCAGAGCAACCACCGCAATGAAAATAGCGATCATTCCAGCACATCCCCCAGCTTGTAGCCGATGCCCCATAATGTTTTGATGTACTCCGGCTTCGAGGGGTCATCCTCAATTTTTTCGCGCAATCTGCGCATGTGTACATTAATGACATTCTCGTCCCCGTAATATTCGTCTTCCCAGACGATGCTGTAAATCTGCGCTTTAGTATACACACGGCCGGGGCTGCCTGCGAACAGCCGCAGGATATGGAATTCCTTCGCGGTCAGCTTGACCTCCTCCCCGTTCTTGAGCACCGAGAAATTATCGAGGTCCACTGTAAGGCCGCGCAGCGAAATAACGTTGGCTGTCTCCCGGGCGGAAGCCGCCTCCTGGTCTCTGCTGCCCGCTGCGGCATATCCGGCCCGGCGGATCGCCGCCTTCACCCGTGCCGCCAGCTCGATCATCGAGAACGGCTTCGTTATATAATCATCCGCGCCAAAGCCGAGACCCAGCGCCTTGTCCACATCACTGTCCTTGGCCGACATAATCAGCACAGGCACCAGGCTCCCGCTCCGTATCGTCTGCAGCACATCCGTCCCGCTCCGTTTCGGGAGCATCAGGTCCAGCAGAACTAGATCGTAGGCGCCGCCGCGGCGAAACAGCTTTTCCGCAGCCTCTCCGTCAAACGCCGTCTCAACCTCATACCCCTCTTTTATCAAATAGGAACGCACCATCTCGCTTATCGCTTCATCATCTTCTATCAGCAGCACACGCTGTGGCATGAAATAACCTCCCTGGACTCTAAAATGCACTTTTTAAAGTATACCAAGCTTTATCTTGACTGTGCAGCATTAAAAGCTTGTTCAATGATTCGTTCCTTGTTTCAGTTTCACTAAAGGTATCCCGCGTATCATGCTCCTTAAGAACTTATATGACGAGGTGATGCTTCAATGATGAAGAACGGCAAGAAAAAAAGACTGAGCTTTAGACAAAAGCTGTGGACTGTAGTTATCGTGGTCCTCCTCGGTATCGGTGCAGTGATATATAGTCTGGCGGACCGCTACCTGATCGAGCATGTCGAAGTCGTCGTAGCGGATGATACAACCGCAGCAGGCAGCTCAAGCGATTCAGCCGTCACAGCCGCCGAGGTTAATGCGACTTCAGATGACTGGAACTACAGCAGCGACGATATTCAGATCGGGATTAACAAGGTGCAGACCGGGACCGGATCAGACCAGATCACTTATTTTGTCGCAGATGTGGTCCTGAAGAACGCCAGCAGCCTGCGCTCCGCATTTGCCGACAACAGCTTCGGCACGAATATTGTGGAGGATACGTCGGTGATTGCTTCCGGGAACAATGCGATTTTTGCCATCAATGGCGATTACTACGGCTTCCGCGACGATGGAGTCATAATCCGAAACGGTACCGTGTACCGGGATGATCCCGTGCGGGATGCGATGGCACTGTTCAATGACGGAACGATGCAGACCTATAACGAAGATGAAGTTTCTTCCTCCGAGCTGCTGGCACAAGGGGTCACCAATACCCTCTCCTTCGGACCGATTCTGATTCAGGACGGCAAGATCACCAGTGATTTCAGCAACGTGCAGATTGACACCAATTTCGGCAACCGCTCCATTCAAAATGCAAATCCCCGCACCGCGATTGGCATGATTGCACCGAACCATTATGTATTCGTCGTAGTTGACGGACGCAAGGAAGGGTACAGCCGCGGAATGACTCTTGCCGAGCTGGCAGATCTCATGAAAGACCTTGGAGCCACGGAAGCCTACAATCTGGACGGCGGCGGTTCCTCCACCATGTACTTCATGGGACGGGTCGTGAATAACCCGCAGGGCAAGAACCAGGAGCGGGGCGTCAGCGACATACTTTATATCAAGGAGTGACCACACACATGACTATACTTATTCCTGCCTATGAACCGGATGAGCGGCTGCTGGATTTGATTGTAGAGCTGCATAGGTACAAGCTTGAACCTATCGTACTCGTAGATGATGGAAGCGGACCGGCTTACCGCAGAATTTTCGAGATGGCTGAGGCGTTCGGCTGTACGGTCCTGACACATAGCGTTAACCTCGGAAAAGGGGTCGCCCTGAAAACAGGGTTCCGATATATCCAGGAGGCCGGATTATCTGGCCCTGTGGTCTGTGCGGATAGCGACGGGCAGCATCTGCCCCATGATATCAAACGAATTGTCGGGGTGCTCCAGAACCAGACTTCCCCCGGGATTGTGCTCGGCAGCCGCCGTTTCAGCGGGACTATCCCCCTGCGCAGCCGTTTCGGGAACTCCGTCACCCGGGCGGTCTTCGCCCTCACTACAGGCACGAAAATCTATGATACGCAGACCGGGCTGCGCGGCTTCCCCCTCTCCATGCTCGATTGGCTGTGCCAGATTCCCGGCGATCGCTTCGAATATGAGATGAACATGCTGCTGACCGCCCACAGAGAGGGCTATACCATTACAGAGGAATACATTGATACGGTGTATCTGGACCATAACAAATCGTCTCATTTCCGGCCGCTGGCCGATTCTTTCCGGATTTATCTGCCGATTCTTATGTTCAGCACCTCTTCTCTAGTGTCGGCCCTGCTCGACTTTGTGCTGCTGTTCCTGTTCCAGAGCCTCACCGGCAACCTGTTCCTCTCCGTAGCAGTCGCAAGATTATGCAGCTCCATCTTCAACTATTCAATGAACCGGAGATACGTCTTCACCGGCGGCAAGACCTCCAAGATCCAGCAGTCGCTGCCCAAATATTTTGCGCTGGTGATCCTGGTACTTCTGTTCAATTACGGGCTGCTCTATTTCTACAATGAAAAGCTCATTATCCCGCTCGCCGCCGCCAAGCTGCTGACCGAGGTCTCGATCTTCCTGTTCAGCTACTGGGCGCAGCGGAGATTTGTGTATTGATGTGCAGAGATTAGAATTTTCATAGAGTCGTCAACTTCCAGTTGGTTTTGAAAAAGCTGTTGCGGGGGACGCTGCGTCACAATCTACAATGAAAAAAAAGTTAGATAAAAGGAGTTTATATTTATGACTGAAATCAATGCAAAGGAACAGTATAAAATACTGTTGAAAGCGTCGCTGCCACTCTCGTCATTTCTTTTTATCGGATTGGTTATTATTGGATTATTCAAGCGGGGAGAAATGTTGCCATTTATAGCTTCCTTATTTATACCAGACGAAATTAGTATTTTATCCGCAATAATCATTGGTCTTGTTTCTGCTTTTTTTATAACTACTATTGTTCTAGTAATATTCACCAAAACAAAAACGGAACTCCCTAAAACCGAGGGATCAGATATTATTAAAAAAGTAATGATCAGACCAAGTGGTATAGCTGTAGCTGCAATAGGCGGCGGTGTCTTTGAAGAATTCTTTTTTAGAGGTGTCCTAATAGGATTATTTACTGGATACTCTTTGATAGTGGATTGGCTCGTCATTCTAATAAGCACCTTTCTATTTTGGGTAATACATGTTCCCCAATATAAAAGTGCCACGGGTATCCTTATAGGTGTGTTTGTAAATGGCTTGATTTTTGCATTACTCTTTTATTATACCGGGTCGTTAATTCCACCAATACTTGCCCATACGATTTATAATACTGCTATCGGAATTATTCTGGCTAGAAAATACAAGAAATGATTTTTTGGAAGAGAGGGAAATTAGATGAGATTGACGGTGAGCAAATTTGCACAGCTGGCGGACACAACGGTTCGTACGTTACGACATTATCGGCAGCTTGGAATATTAGTGCCCTCACAAAAAAATGAAAATGATCATTATATATATGTAAATGAGGATTTTAAAAGGTTTCATGAAATCCAATTATTGCAAAGTCTGGGTCTTTCATTAAATGAAATTAAAGTCTGTCTGGAAAATCCGCAATATTCTTTTGACGAAATAATTAGAGTTCAAGAACAATCACTAAAACAGAGGAGAGAAGCCATTGATTGTTCTTTAGCATTAATTGAACGAATAAAATTGTTAACTGAACAAGATCAATTAAATGAATTAAACACAGAAATACTTATGCTGCTTATGAACTCCATGCGTGTTGAGGAGGCTCAAAAAAAGCTGCTCCAAAAGTATGTCTCTAAAGATATTATTGAGAAGGTGTTCCCGGAGGACATCTCTAAGCAAACTTACTTGGATGGACAAGTATACAATTTGTTATTGCTTGTTAATCGAGCCATCGTAAACGATCTTAAGCCAGATCATCCTATCGTACAGCAACAGTTGCAAGAATTAGTTGCAGATGCTCCATTAAATCATCTGTTTTTCAATGACGGGGTAAAGAACGAAGAACTGTATAAAAACGTAAAACCTTATGAGTCGCTGCTTCCTAAGCATTCCATGGATTTTTTAGCAGAAGCATTTGAGGTTATGAATAATGAGATGCACCTACCAGAAAAATGAAGTGCGATTCAAGAGTTTCCCCTCAAATTGCACTTCACCTGTACTAGACGATGAATCCCTTTGCCCGGGCTTGCGGAATCCATGCAGCAAATTCTTTAATCATTTTACGGTACATTACGGTGTCGTCTTGCCCTTCAACATCGCGTGCCGCAAAGAATCCTGCGTTGTCCAGAATGCGATTTTGTAAATCATCCAGCTTTTTCAGATAATCAAATGCTTGATTCCCTATACCGATGAATTGGAAGAAGATGCCACGTCCGCTAAGTTCAGTGATCAGCTTGGTTGTGGCAGCCTTGTCCTGATTGTCTCCATCTGTAAAGAAGGCTACGTAAATAGGATTTTTCATAGGGCCTCCTGATTTTCTGCGAAAGATGCCTGATCTAGTGGAGTCATCTACTTTATCACTGACCATTTTAATCGCTTTGGAGTAATGAGTGTCGCTCTCGAATGGGTACTTCAAAAGTAATCACGTCAATCTGCTTATTAGCGTCAAAACCAAGACCCAGCGCCACCTGCGCGTGTCATGATGTCCTGCACGATTCCATCCTCAAAATAATCCCGCATAGAACCAGAGATGTCCAGGACTACGTATACTTCAGCCTGCTGACCATCAAGACTGAGTTCTTGTTACCATAGGAAAATTTTCCTAATCCTATATTAACATTTTAGAAGTCTTGTGAATATTCCCACCGCCTATAGAGGCGGGGGCTTCTTGTTTCGACGATCGCTGCCTTTTTGTAGAAAGGTCTTACATGATCTCCACAAGCGTTCGATGCAGTATGCATCCCGTTCGGGGCAAACCCTCCCTAC